>CAZLTL010000009.1:0-97793 GCA_964562525.1 uncultured bacterium | reverse complement strand
CTGTCAATGTCGTCAGGGTTTCCGACTGTTTTAATTTTATCGAGCAAGAGCGGGTGGGTAGGCTGTTCAAAACTCATATTTAAAAAATCGTGCACTAACCACATTGCGTCAAATGCCGCATCCTCATCCCAAAAATCCCATTCTGTATCATGAATTTGGCCCTGAGCCGCGGCACGTTGCTGAAGCTTGACTTCTTCCGCGTCCAGCTTAAGAAATCCATCGATTTCCAAACTGTGAACGTCATATCCTTGCCGAGTCAAAGCACCGGAAATAATTTTTGAGAAAAAACCTTTACCCACGCCGGAGGGTCCGCCCAAGCCAAGTAAAACTCCCGTGCCTTTTTTTCGCGACTGCTTCTCACGAGCGACTCTCACAACCTCATCCGCGACACCGTCATATCCATTAAAAACCCGCATTTCAGAACGAATGGGTTGTGCCTTAAGCGGCGCTAATGTTTTTTGGCGCGCGACAGCATACGAAGCTTCATTCAAATCCATACTGCGTCCCTGTGCGCGCTCAACTTTAATTACGCTGTAAATGGCACGCATAAAATCACGTATGTCCGTCTCCATACGCTCGCGAACCGCATCCATTTCAAAATAATCATTCGCTTCATTCTGCAAAACTTCCTGATGGGAAATTGCGGTGCCGCCGCCGCTGGCAAGAATGGAAGGCGCTACCAAAATATTTTTCTGCGCGAGTTGCGCCGCCGCATCCGGCGTAACGCCGCCGTTAGCGATATCAACAACATACTTCGCGCGAATCAAATCCGCGTTTTTTGGATGAATTTGTCCATTGAGCGCGGCCAGAAAAAGTAAATCTACGCTCGCCTGTAAAAGTGTGGCGTTGCCCAAGTCACGCAACTTAGCGGTATCGCCTCCCGCTTCTTCTTTTTGAAGCGTTTCGGCATTTTCGGGGTGCAGTTCCGCAAACTGAATGATGGATTGCTTGCGACGCACCAGATCTACCATTTCCGTAATTTCATCGATCGTAAATCCGGATTTGCTTTTCGATCGAATCGCGCCGCCATGATCACTTAAAAGCGTTACATGCGCACCTTGCTGCACAAGACGCAACACCGAGTAAATACCTACAGCACCAAACCCCTGCACCGCCGCAGTCTTGCCTGCCAGCGGATTTTGATCTTCGGCTACCTTTAATTCATGCCGCAGCACTTCCTGCGCTACAACCACCGCCGCTTCACCCGTTGACTCTTTGCGATACTGGGAACCTCCTCTCAAAACCGATTTACCCGTATACCGCCCCAGAACAGGCCAAGCAAGACCGGGGTTCTTCTGTAAAAATAAAATAGCCGATTCCAAATAAGGTGTTTGGGTAATATCTAATTCAGCGATAGCTTCAAGACGAAGCTGCATTTCAGTGCTTGCGGACACATTCACTTCTCCTGTTTTCGCATCGACCAGCTCAACCTTATCGGACTGCGCCAAAACACGGATCGTGCTGTCAACCATCCACTCCATAACACGGTCGGTTTCAACCACTCCGGTAAAGGGGTTAACGTCCGGTGCCGCACCATCGACAGATTCATGAATCACATTGTTCACCAAGAAAACTTTTGAAACCTCCCGAAAAACACGCGAGATCGAATTTAAATCATCTTTTTTCTCAATCGTCGGAACCAATTTCCAATCGCCATCCACTTTTTTCCACGCTCCAAGAAAAATAACGCCTTTCGCCCCGCCACGCGGAAGCCCCCACAACAAATTCTTAAGCGTCATTTGAATGGCCATCGCATGCGCGTATTCTTGAATCCAGCGATCAAGAAACTGATTTCTCAAATAAAGGTCATAGTTATCATCGCCGGTAAATTGAATTTCGCTTAACTTCTCATCAAAAACTTTTCCAAGCATGCTCGGCATCAGAACACGCAAGCCTCCGCGAACCGGAAGATCCTTGTCGCTACCATCCTGAGGATGAAAATGACGTACGCGGCTCACAACAAAACTTTTCTTTTCGTTATCTCCAAGTTTAAATTCATGTCTCTTAATGAATATATTGCGTGGATCTTTAAAGCGTTTCGTCTGTTCCGCGGAGAGTCCCATTTTCCTATCGCCTTCTTCCAGCAATTGAAACGATGCCGACAAATACGGATTGAGGGTCTCACTGCGCATTTCGGAACGGCTTTGGATTTGACCCCAAACTATGACAAAAACATCAAACGCGTCCCGGTTTAAATCCGCTTTGCCATCAACGGACAAATCATAAAGTGTCTGAGGACCAAAGCCCGGAATGTTTATATTTATTTTTTTATCTTTAAGTTCAAGCGCCTGAAGCAAATCACTGATGAGCTGATCCCCTTTCGAGAAATCCATTTCCGCCCGAAATTCTTTTTCGAAATGAATATCCCATGGTCCTTTGCTTAACCCCGAACGTTCCCACGATACCTTTGCCGCTTCCGGAGCAACCCCAATCAGATCCGCCAGCATTCCAATCTGCATGGTTTCAAGAGGCTCATATCTTTGATCCGGCTTAGAAAGACCAAGATAGAAAGGCAATAATCCGGAAAGCAAGCTATAGAATTTTTTTGCATCAGGAGCTTTATCTAAAATATTTTTTATCGTAGGCCGCCAAGGATTTTCTTTAAAAAGCATCCCAAACTTGCTCTCCGCGGAAACATCTCCCGCATAACGAGGAACCGACAAAAAAGTTACTGCATCCATTGCCTTATTAAGCAATGCCCTTTCATAATCGGATATTTGCTTTTGACGATCGATCCAATCTCTAAAATTAGCCGCATATTGGTTCAATTCTTTCAGGTGCAGTTCCTCTCTCGGCTCTGAAATCAGCGATTCTCTTTCGAACCAAGCTATCGCAGAATGAGGATAGTACTTAAGCAAGCCAAACTCATCTTCTTCAAAAAGCGGATAATTAACATTATTTATTGGGTCATGGATCAAGACTTTGCCCTTATTAGTTCGCAGATGCTTTGCAAACTCCTCCGCGAGCGGGCTGCCAATTGAACCCAAATCTTCCTGAACTCGATTCAAAATTTGCTCAGGCTTTGTTTCATTGGCTAACATCGCTTCATCCTGAGCTCCGCTTAGTTCAGTGAGAATCGTCGTACGCAGCTGCTTCAAATCCTCCGGAAGCTGGCCAAGATATTTATCAGACCGGGGATATAAAATAACCAAACCTTTCACCATATCATTGATCGTTCCCTCATTCCGGGTTTGATAAGCGTCAAATAAAGCATCAACATTTTTGCTCCATTCCGACCCCGCAAAGCGTCCCATGCGCTGCATAGCAGGCTGAAATCTCCACGGGGAAACGCCGCGCGGGCCCTGATCATAGCCTTCCCAGCCATGGCTGGATTGCGCAGGATTAAACGTTTTCACAGTAACATTCAAAAATCCATTAATGGCTTTCTCTAAATGGGAAAAATACCGGAATTTTTTCCGGTTTAAGCTTTCATCATCTCCTGATCGTCGAGAAGAAGGCGCGCCCTCGGGCTGGGGTTTTTCTTCTACCGCGGCATCATCGCTAACAAAATCTCCACCCTCTTCTTTCCACCAGTCTGCGGAATCTTGTTTAGCCTTAAAAAGCGGTGCATACTTTTTCATCAATCTTTGTAGCTGAACCGCAGCATCATAAAAACGGCGGGCTTCGGCCGCATTCCAAGCTCTCATTTCCGAGCGTCCGTGAAAAACCTGAATTTTTTGATTCAGTTCATCAACCGATTTGGGCAATCCCAACTCTTCCGGTGTGCTCCCCAGAAAATCCATTTTCTTATCCCAAGCAACATCCATTTGCCGGCGCATCAGCGCATCATAAACGCGCCATTGTGTAAATGTCACTCCAAGCGACTGCCCCTTACCTTGCTGAACAGCAAGGATATGGCGAAGCGCTTCCACCTTTATTTTTTCGGCATGCGAACGAGCGCTCCATTTCTCGGCAAATTTTTTATCCTCCACAAAACGATTGGTCCGGCTTCTCAAGAAATCAAAAATAGCGGGTGCACCCCTTTCCTTAAAATGAGAAGACCAAACGCTGCCGGCTTTTTCAGGGCTCTGTAAAAGCTGCATCATTTTTTTCTGGTTAGCTATAAATTGCATCGGCAGATAAAGAGCAGTTAAGTAGTCAAGCTCGCCGACATAACCTTCCGCTTCAAACAAAAGATTAAAATAGCCAATGGTTGTAATCAGAAATTCTTTTTCATCTTTTGAAAGCTCTTCGGGCGTCATTTCGATGCGGCCATCTTCCTTAAGTTCAGCAGAAATAGGGTTGTTGAAACGTGTTTGCGCGGCGGCCAGAATTTCAAAATATTCGGGATGCTCAATCATGGGTTTCAACGACATCATTTCCTTCATAAAAATTCCACCGAGCAATGCGTGGCGGGCAAAATGCTTTACTTCATCATTACCCCTCAAGATTAACTCTTGAACCGCTTTAGCAAAGTCATAGGAAAATTCTATTTGAAAAGCGGGCTTCCCGGTCTCAGAATCAATTTCATGTAGGCGATTGCCGCCAAAACGAAGAGTGACCGCACCGCTAGTTGAAACTGCTCCGGCGTTTTTAGGAGAATAAAACCACAAGTTTTTTTGAAAAGTCGGTAAAACGCTTTGAATAAACTGAACACGATTTTGCTGTTCTTTGTCTTCTGAAACAGCCCATTCGCTCAAAAGTGCGTCGATTTGCCCGCTAATAAATTTTTTCAGCTCCAAACTTTCCTTATTAACTTCCGTAGGGTTAAACAATTGTGCTTTGACAGCAGAAACAGGGGGCTGCGCTTTCACAAAAGTTGTAGCTCCTATAAAGCCTGCTGCTAATGTGAACCACGCACGTCTTGTCAATCCCTCACGAGCTTCCGACCGTGATGCAAAAAGAGTTCGCTCGCGGTAAGCGTGCAAATAGGGCTGAATTTGAGCCAAAATCTTTTGCGAAACTTCAAGCGAAGCTTCTTGATCCGCCAAATCACGAAGTTCTCCGTCGATTTGTTTTTTGGGCTTGATGATCTCAGATTCGTAATCGGCTATGGCTTTTTCAAGTTTGATTCTTATGGTTGCATCAGGATTAGCGGATTCAAAAACATATCGCGCAACCGAATCAATCAGACTATAAAAATGCGCCTGCTTTTTTTCAAGTTTTTGCTCAAGCTCTTTTTTTGTCTTGTTGATTCTTTGCCGTTGAGCCTCAGCAGCGTTAACGCCCGGCCCCACCGAAGGTGATTTCCCAAGCTGAAGCATAATTCCGCGCCGTGCCTGCGGTGAAAGTGATTTGAAAATTTCAACGCCGTGATTCAAACGTTCAAGCAACGACTCTGCCGATTCAAAAATTCTGCCACGCAGCCGCTCATAAGCGGGGAGCTCCATAACGGCATAAGATCGTCCCCTATCACTTCCAGATAAAACCGAAGATAAAATTTCATAAACCCGCGCCTGAACCAACACATCATTGTCCGCAATTCGCTTTTCTTCTTTGCGAACCATACTCCAAAGCTGCTCCATGAGACTGCTGTTTTGTCTACCCCAACGTTCAAAAGCATCATTTAAACCTAAATGCTCAGTCGCCCATTCAAAAACGGTACTATGCCCGAATCCAATCGCTCGCGATTGCTCTGCCGCAATGGTTCTTGCCATACCGCCTAAGCCACGATAAAACGATACCGGAACCGCTTGCTGCGACGCAACTAACGGCATTTGAGTTAATCCGGAAGCGGTCGCGGTAACAAAAACACCGCTCAAAAGACTTATAAAATGGCGGCGGCTGACCGCAGCATTAAAAAGCGACTCGAAATAGTTCAAATCGTCATGATGTAGTTTTAAGTAAGTACGATAAAGACGAATTAATTTTTGATGTTCGGGAGATAATTTTTGAAACCAAGAGCTTTTTAAAGCAGTTACATCTACAAAACGTGCCGCCCAATTCGGCTCGTGTGAAAAGTTTTTCAGCATTTGCGAGTGAAAAAACTCTACCACTTTGAAATCACTCCATTTTTTTGACGCAGGTTGCGCCGCCAAAACCTCAGGAAATTTCCGGAGGTATCCGTCAAGCCAAAGCGCGGGATTAAACTTGGCTTCTTCTGTCGCTTTTCGCAACTCACCTACAACCGCCAGTTTCAACGAAGACATCAACGCTTCTGCGGCTTGACCTTTCGAAGAAATCGGTTTACCGATACGCACGCGAATATAAAAGGGCGGCTGCCTCGGATCATTTTTTTGCCATAGTCGAAAAGCGCGCCAAAGTTCTTTTGCGCCCCACTTGCGTGGAACGTTTGAATCAATCGCAAACGGCACAACCGCAGCGCCTGTTTCAACCGCGATCTTCGCTGCAGCGCTTTCATTCCAATGCAAAAAGTCGCGCGCAATTGCATCATCGCTTTCCCCCGAAACTGCCGCTGTTTTAATCCGTTCATGCACTCGCTCCGGACGACCCGCCGGAAAGATACCCAAAATAGCGCCGGGATTATTTCTTAAAAATTCTTCGGCTTTGGCAACCGTTTTGCCTTTTTCAATCGGTAAACCGCCCCCCATTTTAATCAATGTCCGAGTAATCGAATCCACATGCTCTGGCTGCGCAATAAAAAAAGGCATCCGCCCCGACAATCGATAAAGTTCCGTCACAAAGAAAAGGTTTTCAGCCAATCCCGTGTGATTACCCGCAAGAATAAGTCGTCCATCAGGGTTATCTAGCCAAAGATTTTCATACCCCTCAATTTGAATCGGCCAAGGTTTTTTGCGAAATACTGTCCAAGCTTTAAAACCGCGATAGAAAAATTCCCAAGTTCTCAAAAAAGGCAAAAAGCCCAAACCTTTTCCGTTGCCCACCAAATTTTTAAACTTGGGTGCGCTTCGAGCTTCGGAACGGTTGTTTTGAACTTCAAAAAACTGATTGTGTGATGAAAATCCATCATGATCACCTCGAAAATACTCTCCATCAAACAAGACTCGTCTATTAGGAAAAACGGTGCTGATATTTTGACCAATCGCGGGCGTCATACCGTGATACCTAAGATCTTGCATGTCACCAAGGAGATAAGCCTGATCTTTGCGTAACAGTTCCTTCGCTTTTAAAAGCCATTGCAGAGGATCACCGACCGGAACCATGCTTAAGTCTGCCATCGTTACTAAATCAAACGAGTTCGGCTCTAAACCGTTCTTTTGTAAATCAAGTTCTCCGATCTCGGAAAGAATCTCTGGATAATTCGGAGGCGCAACGCCTTTTTTTTCAAAGTAACGCGCTCTTAACGCGCGTAATACGGCTCGATCTCTCAACTGCAAGGGAGAGGCATCAACAAACACAACTTCTTTGCCCATAAGATAGAGAAAATCAGGAAGAAACTTTAACCCAGTTCCGACCACAAGCACTTTTTGAACAGGAAGCTGCGCTATCTTTTGAGCGGCATCTTCAGCTCGTATCAAGTCATCATCAAACAATGATGTCATGGTTTTCAACAAATCATAAATTTCTTGCGGAGTTAAATCGCGCCGGAGCTCAGAACGGTTCGTGATTTCTTCTGAAGATGGCGCCTCATCTTTTTCCGAAAAAGAAAAAATAGCTCTCACATCACCCTTAACCATTTGCACGGTCTCACGCAAGGTTCCGACGCGATTCAGAAAAAATAAAGCTACAGCTGCTAAACCGTTAAAAAGAAGGTCAATATGGTCAAAGGTCATTCCAAATTGATATGCCTTTGGAAGGGGCGATTCGTACCCCAGATATTTATGGGCAAAAGGAAAAAAGATTTCCGCGAAAGCAAACAAGCCCGCGATGTACAGCGACTGATAAAAAGCAATCCGCTTGACGCGTTCTGAACCCTCAACTTTTAATTTTTCGAGCAGCCATAAAACCGGCTTCATCTCGATGAACTTAAAAGCTCGAACGATAATGTTTTCTTGTTTAATCGCCTCCGGTGTGAACAAATGGGCTTGCGTCGAATAGATTAAACCTATCGCGAGGGGCACAAGAAAATCGGGAAGCCAGTTAAATAGCGCGGGATACCATTCCGGAAAATAGGCCCGTAAAAAAGGTCTTAAAATAAAGGAGATAGCAATGTCCGTTAACCCGGCAAAAACTCCTAAATAAACTAATTTTGCATGCCGTGGATCATCAAAACGCATTCCCAAAACACGGGATTCAGAACGTGAAAAATCTCGGTATGTCCAATCACCCGATTCAAGCAGGGAAAAAGACGTGGGAAAAATTTCGCCGGTGTCTTCATTCTCTAAATAAGCCGTACGCCATTTTCTTTTAAGGGGTGCGGCTGATAACTCTTCAGCTCTAACGCGATCAAGAAGCAAATATTCCAAATCATCAAACAAGGGCCGGCCCTTCACGCCAACTAAACGAATCTTGATCCGATTACTTTGCTCTGCAGCTTTTACAAGGCGCGCCATGTCCCCTTTACGAATCAGCTCAAAATTATCGCGGCGGGAATAAGCCTTTTCTTTGTTCTCGTCCGTGCGCGCTTCGGAGCGCTGAGTAGCTGGACGCATACGAATTTCCTGGTTTGCTTGCCATTGCCGATAGGCAGTAACTTGAATATTATTGGCTCCCGCGGATATTCTGCTGAAATCTCCGGCTTTGGCGCGAATACCCGGCAATGAATCAAAGCTCACTTCTTGATCTTCTAGGGTTGTGTAGTATTGAAGCGTTTCGAGGCCGGCCAAAGCCTGCTTCAATTTATTGAGTTCATTCCAAGCTTTAAGAACCGGAAATTCCTTGGCGATCTTTTTCCAATTTGAAAATCCATATTGCGAATCTTCGGTTACATGCCGCAAGGCCGCTTCGATTTGAAATTGATTTTTGCGGTTAATCTCTTCCAGAGTCGCAATTTTTTTCTTTAATGCGGCAATATCTTTTGCAAACCCTTTTGACTCTTCACCCTGAAGATAAGTTTGCTCTGACTGCAACATAGTAGGATCGCGATATTGTTCCGCTAAATATTCAACCGCAGATTGAGGAAGCGACCACAGAACATCGGCCAGTTCACGGACCATGCCGTTGATTTTCGGAAGAAAAACGAATGATTGTCTGTCACCATTTTCATCCTCTTGCGGAATCAAGTCATCTCGTCCGATTTCTGACAAATAATCACTAGTCAGAAAATATCCTGCATACTGTGGATTCCAGCGCAGCCAGCCTAAGATACGGTCAAACATTCCTGTTTTCTCAATCAGCTGCATCATCGCGCGGTGCGGCTGACCGGTTCTGTCGGAGATATGCATCCATGCAACAATTTTTGTGCGGGCGATAAAAGTATTCGCGTTCCTTGCGATCATATTGGCCCCCATCAGATCCACAATCGCGGAATTACTGAGAATCGCCGGTGCCGCAGCGGCTGCACCCGCCATGGAAAAACCCGGAATAGCCAGTCCCAGCAACTTCAAAAAGGACCGCCTTTCCAAACCCGCAACTGAATTTTGCTGCGCTTTACTTTTTAGAATCTCCTGTTCACGAAGTTGACGATTCTCGAATATTTTTCGCGCCGTCAAAATCAAAAGCCGTTGACGTGCCTGATTCCCTAAAAAATCGTTCATGAGAGAAAGATCGGAAAAATGCTCCGTTAAAAACGCGGCGGTTTTTTTCTTTTCGGCTTCCGTTAAAATACGCCCTTCATAACTTATCTCGCCACGCATGACATAAAAAAACCGAGAAACCAAGTCGCGATAAAGCACTCGGTTCCCTTTCTTTTTCTCACTCTGCCCCCATGACATGACCTCTTCGACAACGCGCTGAAGAATTTGTGATAATCGTACATTTTCCGCAGCCGCAGCCGGATTTTGATACATATCCAAAATGATGCCGCCAGACTTCACAGCGTCCGGCTGTACTATGTTTTCAAAACGGCTTTCGGAGCGCCGCGAAGAAGTGTCAGCAACTTGAGGGGCAATGGCCGCGACTTCCGCAGTCAAAGCATTTCGAAATACGAACGGCGCAGCCGGTTCAGCTGGTGAAACGGCCCGCAAAGAACTTTTTTCGCCAAGCGTCCACTTCAAATAATTTTCACGCCCATGAATTTGGTTAATCCGCGGCTGGATTCGCAAATAAGAAATATTATTTTGCTTTAAAAGTTCTCCAAGTCCTTGCGAGTGAAACCCACCGGTAATGATGGCGGCCTTTTCAATTCCTTCTTTTTTAATCCAATCAACAGTCCGCTTAACCATCGCAGAATCGCGCGCTTCAGCAGTTGAATAAAAATCTCGCGCCCTTTGAATCGTCGCTTCGATTCCAGCCCCGAGGCCGGAGACCCGAGCCCCGACCACACTCTCTGCATTCTCAAGCCTCCGGCCTCCGGCCTCCGGGCTAATTCCGCGCCATTCATCGCGCGACAATTCAAGATTCAACAGTTTTCTCATTAGCAAATATTCCCGGTATTTCGCGATAAATTTTTTCTCGTCCGTTTTTTGGGCCAACCGTTCGATCAGCTTGTATTCGAGTTTTTTTATTTCTTGAATGAGACTCGGCGCATCAAGTTCCTGCGCGAGAATTTGTTTGCCCCACTTTTTTGAAAGCTCCGGATAATCTTTAAATTTAAAACCAAGCGGCGCGGCTTTTTCGTAGAAGTTCTCAAAACTCTCACGCAGACCGGAGACCGGAGACCCGGGGCCCGAGAACAGCGAGTCCCGATAGACTGACAAACTCTTTTCTTCTAACCATTTTGTTAATCGTTTTGATTCTGCTCCAATCTCCGGCCCCCGGCCTCCGGCCAGTGTTTCCAAATGCTTTAGCTTTTGGAAGCGCACAAGCATCGGCCAATCGTACTGTTCGCGCGCGTCGTTAAGATCTAGGTTTAAATGCTTCTGCGCTTGCTCCGCCAACGCGCGCAGGTGGGCGGCATAATCCGTCTGAACTTCCTCCTGAAAACTCCATTGCCGGAAATAATACGCAAGGTCGGGACTCAAAACCTGAGAAGCCTTTGTCATGAGACCTGATTTCATCTCATGCAAAAAAGCTTCTGATTCCGCTTTCGCGCCCATTACCGCACGGAATTGCTCGAGATTTTTTTTGTAGAGTTCAAGATCTTCGATGCCGTAGCCGGCAACGCGTTGCTCGTCGTTTTGAGAATTTTCATAAAGAAAATTCTCCGGCCCACCCACAATGCCCTTTTCGGTTAACTCAGAAAGGATTTTCTGGTTTTCTTCCGCGTTATTTGAAAACCGCAAGAGCGCCGGTTCCAGCTTGCTCCACGCACCTTCAAGAAAAAAGGTTTGAATGCCATATTCCTTCTTCAAATGGTCGAGAATAGCCTGAGAATTTTTTTGCGCTTCAGGCTCGCCGTGAGCATCTTCGATGTGAACGATCAGGCCGGCGGCCGGAGATCGGGGATCGGAAAAAGTTTCTTTAATTGCGCCCAAGCTAGAAGGAATTCTGATCTGTCCGGCTAAATTCGGAAATTCAATTTCACCGCTCGGGACTCCGGCCTCTAGCCTCACGACTTCCGATAACGATGCGGGCGCCGCCCATGCGGCAGTTTCCCAAACAAAAAGCGCTGTAATGAATAAAGCCGTTACCTTTACCCAATTATTTTTTGGAGTTACTCGTGTCATTCGTTATTCTTATATAATTGCTAACTTATTGATTTGAATAGTGTTCGGAAAAGTTAACACATGCCCCTCGGCTCTGCAAAAACAGTGCCCTAAAAAACAAAAAGATTCTATTTTTGAACGGATTTGCTAGTTTTTGCTATCCCCATCCCAGATCCGGGATCTGGGATGGGGGTGGGGATGAAAACTTGCCAGCCATGCTATAATTCCTCCGCTTTTCGCACTCAAATCAAACTATGTCTTAACAAGGAGAAAACCATGGTCCGTATTGGAGAAAAAGTCGAAGATTTCAAAGTAGATATCTATCAGAATGAAGCTTTCAAAGAGCTTAAACTTTCTGATCTCAAAGGCAAGTGGGTTGCTATGTTTTTTTACCCCGCTGACTTTACGTTTGTTTGCCCAACCGAGCTTGAAGACGCAGCAGGCCTCTATGAGCAATTCAAGAAAGAAGGCGCTGAGCTTATTTCTTTTTCCACCGACACGAAGTTTGTGCACAAAGCATGGCACGACGTATCGCCCGCAATTAAGAAGGTAACTTATCCGATGGCTGCGGATGCTTCCGGAAAAGTTTCCCGTCAATTCGGCGTTTACATGGAAGAAATCGGCCTCGCATTGCGCGGTAGCTTCGTGATTGATCCGGATGGCGTTTTGCAATGTGTTGAAATCAACAATTTGCCAATCGGACGCTCCATGGCTGAACTTCTTCGCAAAGTTCAAGCTGCTAAATTTGTTCGTGAAAATGGCGGCGAAGTTTGCCCTGCAAACTGGAAGCCCGGCTCCAAAACATTGAAGCCAGGCCTTGATTTAGTCGGAAAAATTTAAATGAGCACAGCACTTGCGAAACGTAGTTTCGCAAGTGCTAAGTGCGAATTTATCCTGAGCGAATAAAATGAGTCGAAGGATCTTACTTGAGATTGCTTTGCTAACGCTCGCAATGACAAACAACTTGAGAGGTCATCATGCCATTCACACTTCCCCCGCTTCCTTACGCAATTAACGCTTTAGCACCGCATTTTTCTGAAGAAACACTCATTTATCATCACAGCAAGCATCACAATGCTTATGTGGTTAAGCTTAATGAATTAACCGCCGGTAAGCCTGAAGAAAATAAATCATTGGAAGAATTGATTCTGACCACAACCGGCCCGGTATTTAACCAAGCCGCTCAAATTTGGAATCACACCTTTTATTGGAACTCGCTTTCTCCAAACGGCGGCGGAGAACCCAAGGGCAAAATCGGCGCAGCCATTCTGAAGCAATGGGGCTCTTACGATAAATTCAAAGAAGAGTTCACAGCTAAAACCGTGGGCGTTTTCGGTTCAGGCTGGGGCTGGCTCGTTAAAAAAGAAGACGGATCGCTTGAAATCGTCGGCACGTCCAACGCGGGCAACCCGATGACCGACAAGAAAAAGCCGCTTCTCACTTGCGACGTTTGGGAGCATGCGTATTACATCGATTTCCGTAATTTGCGCCCTAAATATCTTGAAACCTTCTGGAAGCTCGTAAATTGGGATTTTGCTGAAAAGAACTTTGGTTAGACTGCAGACAAAAGACCACAGACCACAGACTAAGAAAGCCCCGGACTAAATGTCCGGGGCTTTCTTGTTTATAGTCAGAATGTACTTTTACCAATTCGAAAGAAATTGTTTTGGAGTCAGCTTAAATAAAGTTGCCGCATCGACTTTGATTTGAGCGTAGGTCTGGCCCTGCTTAGCAAAATACAAAACCGTTTCGGGCTTCACTTCAAATCCAAATTCACGGCTGACAATTTCGTGAATTCGGTCAAGCCTTTCCGCGCTAAGAAGAATCTCCGTACGAATTGCCGCATAAGACAAACCAGGGTCAGCATAGCCCGCTAACTCATCCCATGTCGGCACACGCGATAAAAGCGTTTGAAAATATCCCGCGATGGTTTGCTCGCGCGCGGTCATCAATGTTTTGGTATTTAAAGAAACCAACACGGGCTTAGACTCCCCGGACGGTAAAAGTGAAAGCGCAACTTGCGCACCTGAAAAAACGGGTGCCTTCGTTAAACTGCCCACCAATTCACGGCTATTTACTTCGGGCGTCTCAATTGAGCTCACCACCGTAAAATTTCCGGCGCGATTGCCTTTTTCATAAACGACAGTCTTTCCGTCGGGCGAAACCGCAAGCTTTGAAACATCAATGATTTCCCCGTTCATGCCGCCGTTATCCAATGTCACCACAGAGTGAATTTGACCTGTTTTCAAGTTCAAAATTTTTAAAGCTGCAGCTTGCCCGGATTCATCGGCAACCAAGCGATAAGCAAAGCTCTTGTTTGAAGCAACAACAGACCAAGCCGATGAAGAACCCAAAAGAAAGGTTTGCGTCTTTCCGGCTTTGTCTTGAAAGCTTACTGTGCCTTCTTCTTGAGAAAACTGAACGCTCTCTCGGTTCGCGATGGAAACACCCGCAGCAGTCCAAATTTTCTTCACGCTCGCGGGAAGGATGGAAGGGTTTGGTAATTTAAAGTTAATCGCATCCAAATCAATGTATTTGATTGTTGGGGTATCGGCGCCACTCACATAATAAAGGCGGCTATTGGTAACCATCACGCTCAAAATCGGCGATTCCGAAGCATCGAATAAAACTTCTTTCCAGTTTTCAATGCCCGCTTTCTTCAAGTGAACGCGACCCGTTCCCATTTCATCTTTAATCTGATAAAGCCCATCTGGGGAAGAAAGATAATTTTGACCTGAAACGGTTCCGGGCTCAAAACGAAATGCATTCAAATCAACAACAGAAATAGGGTTGCCGCTAATATTTTGAACAACCAACTTGTTGTCAGTCGTAAAACGATACTGAACCGGTCCGGACAAGGAGATTTCTTGTGAGGGAGACTTTAAGCTCACAGCAATGGTGCTGCCAAAACTTGCTTTCGCTAAGTTAGCCTTCTTTCCATATATTAATGTTTGTCCATCCGGCGAAACATCATAAAAATCGACTTCCCCTTTAGTCCAAACAATATTTATGGTATTGGTGTCTGAATTTAAAACGTAAATAGCCGGTGAATAACCGCTCACGTGAACTTTGGCCAACTTAAAATCCGAATTTGATTTGGCCAAACTCCAAGCAGCCGCCTGCGTCAAAGTAAATAGAACTTTGCCGGTTGTTAAATTCACGCGATAACGTAATGCCGGAACAGCCATTTGCACCACAGCTTCATTGCCTGAAAAACTGATTGTTCCAGGGCCCTTCGGCATACCATTTCCAAGCGAGATAACACGTTGGATGCCGCCTTCTTTAAGTTCTTGTGTATATAAATTCACTCCAGAAGGACTGACACGCGTTAGAAAAACAAGATGCTTACCATCAGCGCTCACATCCGGCTTGTCCCAAATGTCTTCTTGTGCGGCGGATTTGCTATAAACTTCTTTTTCCTCTCCGGTTGATAAATTGCGCACCGTCAAAACCGCATTCCCTTGCATGGGGTTTTGCTGATTTGTAAACGAGACACGATAAGCATAATTCGGATTAGATTGAGTTGCTTGAAAGCCGGCCGGAACTTGCGTGAACTGGCTCGGCGGTACCGGCTGGGAGAGAGCGCCGGCTTCAAACCCAACCGACTGGGTCGACCTTGGTGTCTCCGGAGCAACCGCCTGTTGCTCAGCACTAATCACAGCGATAGGCTGGTTATTGACCATTTGAATGTTATCCGCAGCGAGTACAGGTGTAACTGCCTGACAAGCTAAAAGCAAAACTGCAATCACCCGAATTATTTTAAGCTCAGATAACTTTTTCATAACCACCTCAAATTTAATTTGTTTAATCTTCTGTTGGAAAGTTAAATGAGTTTAATGTCTTTGTCAATATGTTTAAAAAGTATTTACCAATATGCTTTATATTAATAATATTTAGGCTTTAATGGTTGTTTTTGATCATTTATTTTATAAATATAATTATTTATTGTCTCTATCTTTTATGATTGCCATAGCGTAAAGTTGAGTTGTAGACACGAAAACAATATGAAAGCACTATTATGATTAAAAAATTCAGCCGCTCACCTTTCTATGCTGTTCTCATTATTTTATTTGGACTCTCTTTTAGCTCCACCGCTTTGGCAGCACCTGACTTTCCGCCTCGTGAAAAAAGCCCGATTCAGCCGGTGACAACTGAACAGGCTGCGGCGGAAGAGGCGCTTCCCAATGAAAATGTTACGCCCGAATCTGCTAAGTCAGGAAAAATCGGAGAATCAGCGCTCGCGGAAATTCATGTCACTGTTTTATTCGGGCAAAGCCAAAATGGTGAGAAGTCCTATAAGATCGACCATAAGGTGATTGAAAAGAAAAAGAATGAGACCGAAGAAAAAGAACCCACGGTAAAGGTTTCTTTTAAAAACAAAGCGGATAAAGAAAAGTTTACGGTTTCGGAAGTCTTCGTCAAAAAGAACGAAAACGGAACTTACAAATTAAGCGCGAAAATAATCGAAACAAATCCAGACAGCCTCACCGAAACCAAAATCGCCTATCTCGACTAAGAACCTGACTAACGACTGACGACTACCGCTAAGCGACGCGGAAGATGTAAGTTCAAACCTATCATGTCTTTTCTTTTTCTTTCAATGGTCTGCGACCACGAGACAGGATTGATTGCAAAACAAATTGAATTAATCTGAAGCAACTTTCTCTTTAGTCCACTCAAAAAGATGTAGATGCGAGTCGAGAACGAGTGCCCGCGGAGGAATTCTTTAAGCGTGTTTTTCTTTCAAACAGGATTGATTGCAAGGAACAAGCGAATCACTGAGGAGACGTATGTGCGAATACGTGATGAAGATTGTGACGCCGCAAGCGGCCTGTTTCAAAGAAAAACGACGAAGGCGGCAGTGATGATGAGAGAGGCCACCGCAATCGGAAAAATCCCCTTCCATGCCATCGCCATCAACTGATCATAGCGGAAGCGCGGTAACGTCCAACGAATGGTCATGAAAAGCCAGCAAACCGCCACAACCTTAAAGAGATAACTTCCGATTTGCATCAAATCAACCAGCATCGCTGGCAAATGCACCACCGAGCCCCACGGAAAATAAAATCCGTCTGCGGCTAAAAATGGAACCTGCCAACCGCCCAAAAACAAAGTCACAGTTAATGCTGCGATCAAAATCGTTTCAATAAAATCCGTGAAAAAGAACATACCAAACTTCATACCGCTGTATTCGGTAAAATAGCCGACAATTTCCGATTCCGCTTCCGGCAAATCGTAAGGAATACGTTTTGTTTCCGCGATACCTGCCGCGACAAAAAGAAAAAAAGCGATCGGCTGAACCACAATACCCCATTTAGGAACCCAACCCCACAGAAGGTATTCGCCTTGACCGCGCACAATTTGCTGAAGATCAAGTGAGCCATAAACCAAAACGACTCCCAAGATGGTTAAGCCTAAAACAAGCTCATACGCTAACATCTGGCTCGCGGCGCGCAAGCTTCCAAGAAACGCGTAATTACTATTCGAAGAAAAACCTGCCAAGATTACGCCGTACACACCCAAAGATGCGGCTGAAAAAATATAAAGAATGCCGACATTGATATTCGCAACCTGAAGATTAATATCACGGCCAAAAAGATGTATGGAGTCGCCGAAAGGAATCGCGGCAAAGCCCAAGAAAGCGCAGGTCAGAGAAAGAATCGGCGCAAGCGTATGCAAAAACTTATCCCCAAAAGGCGGGACAAAATCTTCCTTCATGAACATTTTAATCGCATCCGCGATTGGATGAAAAAGCCCAAGACCATTCAGCGGCGCGAAAATCAGCCAATTAATCGGCGCGGCCCACTTCCAAGGAAGCGTGATGTGCGCGCGGTTAGCGCCAATGCGGTCCTGCATAAGCGCGCTTTGTTTGCGCTCAATCCAAGTATGTAAAGCAGCAAACATCATCACAGCTTGATTCACCGCGAAAGCCAAAACAAAGGTAATTGCAACGCTGACCCAATCCATATTAATTAAAAGCCTTTTTCATCGGTTTACAAAATATTGTCGTACTGTTGCAAAGAAGGCACTGTCGGAGCGGCCTGCACGCGAATCGCGCTAGCGGTTCCGCTTAAATCAGCGTAACTGCGAGCCGGAAAAATTTTTTCTTTCGCAGCTAAATCCTGATACACGGCTTCGGCTGTTTGCGCGCTCCATCCTGAAGAGACCAATGCACCCAATTGAGCTAAAAATTGAATCTCGGATTTTGCTTCTCCGACAGGCTCCAAAACTTTTCTGAAAGCCTGTGTCCGACCGTCAAAATTAGTCCAGGTGCCTTCTTTTTCAACGGAGGTTGCTGAAGGAAGAACAAACGCGGCAAGCTTTGAAACTTCGTTTTCGTTGGAACCGACAAACAAAGACCAATTTAATTTTGAGAAAACCTCGCGCGCTTTTGGATAAAGGGTCAACAGATCCTGACCAAAAACAATCCAACCATCGATCTCACCTTTGGCGGATAAAGCAAATAAGCTTTCAAATTTTTCAGGAGCTTCCGTAAATCCAAGGTTCTCCGCGCCTTTGCGGTTGGGATTTTTGTCGGCTTTGATCAAAATATCATCCGAGAATCCATCTTTTTTCGGTGAAACCAAATAAAGATGCTGCAGCTTGAGTTCATCACGAAAAAGTTTGCGCGCCAAATAAAGCTCTTCATTGGTCATTTGCGGAGAAAGAATCACGGCGTTTTTTTTACTCGCCTTTAGTTTTGCGGCGATTTCTTTCAATACCGTTTCTTCCGAAGCTTGCGCTCCATTTTTACGGGCGGCTAAAACACGGTTTTCATCGTGGTATTTATAATCATACCTCCCTGCGTCGCACATCCACCATTGATTCACTTCAGGGTTATAACGAGGCTTCAAGCGCTTCACACGGCCCGAGCCATGCTGAGGGCGATCTAAGTTGGTGTGCACCTGAATATTGCAGCCTCGGGAACAACCACCGCAAAGTGAATCGCCCGACTTCAAATACCAAACGCGAATTTTGAAACGAAAGTCACGATCCGTTAAAGCCCCAACCGGACAAATATCGACGACATTGCCTGAATAAGGGTTATTGAGCTGCTTGCCCGGAAAAACCTGAACTTCGGAGTGGTCACCGCGATTTGAAATTCCCAGTTCTTTTGTTTTCGAGATTTCATCCGTGAAACGAACACATCGTGAACAAAGAATGCAGCGTTCATTATCGAGCATCACATTAGGGCCGATCGGAACTGCTTTAGGTTTTGAAACCTTATCTTCATTCACACGGCTATCATGCAAACCATGCTTCATGTAATAGTCTTGCAGCCAACACTCACCAGCCTGATCGCAAACCGGACAATCAACAGGATGGTTCACGAGTAAAAATTCGAGCATGTGCTGACGGGTTTTCAGAACTTTCTCATTCTTGGTGTGTACAACCATGCCGTCTTTGGCTTCCATATGACATGCAATTTGAAGCTTAGGCATACCTTCGATTTCGACTTGGCACATGCGGCAATTGCCCGCAATGGAAAGTCCGGGATGATAGCAATAATACGGAACATCTTCCTGCGTCATGCGCGCAGCTTCAATCAAGCGCGTGCCAATCGTAACCTCGACAGGTTTACCATCGACCGTCAACTTTACCAATTTTTTTACTACTGTTTCTTCTGCCATACTTTTTTTTACAAATCAGAACTTAGAAATCAGAGTTCAAAACCATAACTTAAAACCTCAAAGATTCTCAGAAAATTTTAGGTTTTTAAACTATGGTTCTGATCTCTGATCTATAAACTCTGATCTAATCTTAGACTGTTTGTAATTCTTTATTTTTGATGTAATTCTCAAACTCAGCTCGAAACTTTTGTGGATAGCTTCTCAAAGGCATCGCTGCTCCGTCCGCTAAAGCACAAATCGTCGTTCCGCCCATATAGGCGCAAATGTCAGCCATGTTATTTAAATCTTCAAGTCGACCTTTGCCTTCCAAAATGCGCTTTAAAATACGATAGATCCAGCCTGTACCTTCACGGCAAGGTGAACATTGTCCGCAGGATTCATGCGCGTAAAAACGCATCGTCACCATCAGGTTTTTAACTAAATCCGTTGTTTCGTCAAAAACGATCACCCCACCTGATCCAGCCATGGTTCGCAAATTGCGTAATTGGTCAAAATCCAACCCCACATCAATTTCTTCAGGAGTTAAAACGGCAGCGGAAAGTCCGCCCGGCACAACGGCTTTTAACTTTTTATCTCCGGGAATTCCTCCGCCAACTTCATAAATCAACTTACGCAGGGAAAAACCAAGCGGCAATTCATAAACACCGGGATTGCGGACATGCCCGCTCAAACTAATCAGACGCATACCGCCGTTTTTATCTGAACCTAAGCCAGCAAACCATTCAGGGCCACGATTTAAAATAAAAGATAAGTAAGAAACCGTTTCAACATTGTTGATAACGGTCGGACATCCGAATAAACCTACCACAGCAGGAAAAGGCGGCTTCAAACGAGGCTGACCTTTTTTACCTTCAAGCGACTCCAAAAGACCGGTTTCTTCTCCGCAAATGTAAGCTCCCGCGCCGCGATGAACAACAATCTCAAGCTTGTAATCTTTGCCAAAAATCTTATCGCCCAAATACCCTTTGGCGGTGGCATCCGCAATGGCCTGCTTTAAAATTTGAATCGGCTTTACATATTCGCCGCGAATATAAACATAGGCCTTATGCACATTGTTTGCGACTGATGCGATCATGACGCCTTCAAGAAAAAGATGCGGAGCATGGCGGAGAATGTATTTATCTTTAAAAGTTCCAGGCTCGCCTTCATCGCCATTAATCACAAGATAAACCGGCTTACCCGTATTCTGCGGAATAAAGCTCCATTTCATTCCGGTAGGAAAACCGGCACCGCCGAGACCGCGCAAATTCGCTTTCTTGACGGTTTCAATAATATCTTCGCGCTTCATATCCAGCGCCTTGCGGATAGCTTGATAGCCGCCGTCTTGCTCGTATTCGGCGAGCGAGAAGGTTTTGCCTTCCACAAAATATTTTGAAATCAGCTTTTCCATAATTACTTATTCTTCTGAATCAGTTCGGCAACTTTTTCTTCGTTTAAATGACCAAAATACTCATCATCGTTGAGCTGCAACATCGGCGCAAGCTCACAAGCGCCGAGACATTCGACTTCTTTCACTTCAAATTTGCCGTCCTGCGTTTTCCCGCCGGATTTAATTCCCAAATGCTTCTCGAAACACTTTACGATTTTTTCTGCGCCCAGCAAATTACAAGTCAGCGTGCGGCAAACATTAAACCGAACCTTGGCTTTGGGCTGTGTGTAATAAAGCGTATAGAAAGTGACTACTTCGCGCACATCCATCGGAGAAACATGGAGGTATTCAGCAACGGCTTCTTCCATCTCAAGAGAAATGTGGCCGTAATGCTCCTGCAAAAGATGTAAGACTTCCAGCATCGGCGCGCGGCGAGTTTCGTATTTCGCCACCACCGGATCAATCTTTGCCAGCACATCTGCCGTAAATATTTTTTTGAATAAATCTGACATAAAAACCTAATTTATTGATTGCTCAAAAAGCTGTGGGTGCAAGGCGCGATCGAGCGCCCGCGGAGGCGTATTAAAAAATACACCGCACAAGGAAGCGATGATTGCAACGCCGCAGACGCGGCTTTTTCAGCGATCAAGTTCGCCTCCGATCATATTGACTGATCCAAAGCTCGCAATAATATCCGCCATCGAATCACCCTGAACCACTTTATGCAATCCCGCCATAATCGTAAAACAAGGCGGACGCACGCGCACGCGATACGGTGTCCCGGTTCCATCCGACACAACATAAAAACCAAGTTCTCCGTTCGCGCCTTCAACAGCGTGATACGCTTCACCCGCGGGAGGTCTTGTTCCATGACCGACCATCACGGTTTTAAAATGGTTCATCAAACCTTCAATATTCGAATATGTCTCTTCTTTGGGCGGCATTGCGGCGCGCTTGTTACAAGTGCCGACTTCGGCGCGATTATCTTTATGGTATCCGGCTAATGTCGGATCAAATGTCGCGGACTTCGTGACAATACCTTCGGTTTCGCCCATCTTGGCAGCATCAACCAAATCTTCACCCTTCACTACTTCGCCCTGCTCATTCACCAAAACATGTCCCGCGGGAATTTGCTTATAAGCTTGCTCAACGATACGAAAACTTTGTTCCATTTCATCCATACGCACAAGATAGCGATCCAAACAATCGCCGGTACTGCCGACGGGAATTTCAAAGTCAAAGCGGTCATAAACTAAATAAGGTGTCGCGCGGCGAACATCAAAATCAACGCCTGTCGAACGCAAGAAAGGTCCGGTCATGCCATAAGAGATCGCATCTTTCTGCGAAATAATGCCGACATTCTTAATGCGATCTACAAAAATACGGTTATGCGTTAATAGCTGGTCACATTCGCGCAAAACTTCGCGCGTCTTTTTAATCACTTGGTGGCACTTTGCTTCAAAACCTTCCGGAAAATCGCCTTTCACACCGCCGACGCGGGCATAAGAAATCGTAAGACGCGCACCGGTGACTTCTTCCACCAACTGATAAATTTCTTCGCGCTGTTTGATCATATAAAGAAAAACCGTAAAAGCTCCGAGCTCCATCGCGGAAGCAGCAAGACAGGTTAAATGATCTGACACGCGGGACAACTCACTCATGATCACGCGAATGTATTGCGCGCGCTCGGGAACCTTCAAATCGAATAATTTTTCAACCGCCATGCAATAACCGATGTTATTGATCAAGGGTGAAACATAATTTAAGCGGTCGGTGTAGGGAATTACTTGCAGGTAGCCGAATTGCTCGGAATCTTTTTCAAATGCGCGGTGAAGGTAGCCAATTTCGACATCCGCGTTTTGAACCGTTTCGCCGTCGAGCTCAACGATCATGCGCACAATGCCGTGCATAGCGGGATGCGAAGGCCCGACATTGAGCATCATGGTTTCTTTCCGGATATTTTTTTCGGTGGCGAGCTCGCTCATTTTCTGACCGCTCCGGGCCCAATCAAAGGCTGTCTTTTATTAATCGGATAATCTTTACGCAAAGGATGCCCGACAAATTCTTCATACATCAAAATGCGCTTCAAGTTCGGATGTCCTTCAAATTTAACTCCAAGCAAATCCCAGCATTCGCGCTCAAACCAATTCGCAATTGCCCATAAACCGGTTAGCGATGGAACGGATCCGCCGTCCGCCGCGGGAACTTTAATGCGCAAACGATGGCCATGCTTTAAAGAAAAGAAATGATAAACCACCTGAAAACGCGGATTCCAACCCAGCTTCAATCCGTCCACTGCGGTCAAATCCATGAGAAAGTTCATATCGTATTCCGCGTCATCTCGCAAAAACTGCGCGATCGCAATTAACGCAGAGGGCTTAATGACAATAGTTTCATCGCCATGCTGATTGTGCACGCCGAGAACGTCATCGCCGAACTTTTCTTTGAGTTTTAAGTGTAATTCAATCATTTCGTTTACTGTTTCCAAATTTTATTTATACATGCGCGGTTGGGCGCAGCCCAGAGCAAAAACACTCAGATCGGTTGTTTTTGCTGCTGCATTTTTTCCTGCAGCTTCATAAGTCCATCGAGCACATTTTCAGGGCGCGGCGGACAACCCGGAATATAAACATCCACGGGAATAATCGTATCGATTCCCTGCACGGTCGAGTAGTTATCATAAAAACCGCCCGTGCATGTACAAACACCGAAAGCGACAACCCATTTCGGATCCGCCATTTGATCGTAAATTTGTTTGAGCACCGGCGCAATCTTATGCGAAATGGTTCCCACCACAAAAAGCACATCCGATTGGCGCGGAGAAAAACGCGGCAATCCGGCACCGAAGCGATCCACATCGTAATGTGCGCAAGCCGTCGACATGTATTCCATGCCGCAGCAAGCCGTGACAAACGGATATTGGAAAATAGAAAATTTGCGCGCCCAGCCGATCATCTCTTCGAGCTTCGAAGTCACGAACCCTGTATTTGCTTGAGGTACTGTTTCCATATTCATCCTAATATTTCAATCGGTCGAGTCTCACTCGACACCGTTTCCAGCCATCTCACCGAAGGGCTTTTGATTTTGCCTGTTTTGAAATAATTTTTAAATTATTCTTCGGCTGCGAGTTCTGCGCCGTTAGGACGCAGTTGTCTGAGCAGAGAAGAAGATTTAAAAATTATTTAAACTCAAACGCCCCTTTTCTCCACGCATACGCGTCGCCCAAAAGAAAAAGCCCGAGAAAAATCATCATGGCCCAAAAACCCTGGGCTCCCAAATCTTTAGCGATCACTGCCCATGGAAAAAGAAAAATAATTTCCACATCAAATAAAACAAAAAGCATGCCCGCTAAATAAAATTTCACCGCGTGGCGTCCCGACGGACTTTCAAAAGGGGCTTGCCCACATTCAAAAGGCTGATTCTTCACCGCGTTTGGTTTTTTGGGCCCCAAAATAGTTGCGAGCACAATAAAAACGCCCGACAAACCTGCCGCAATCACGACTGTAAATAGAATTCCGAGATAATCATTTAGCATAATTAGTTTAGCTTCGCTCTCATACGGATCATCGCTTTTTCAGCCAAGGTATAATCCGGGTTTAAACGATAAGCTTCTTGATAACAAGATAGCGCTCGCATCCAATTGCCTTTTTGCTCCCAAACCCGCCCCAAATTAAAATGAGCATAAAAGTACGCATCATAGCGCTTAGCCTGCGTTGCCTGCTCAAGCCACGTCAGAGCTTCATCATACTGCCCGAGTTCAATCAAATAAGCGCCGATATCGTTATATGGATTACCGAAATCCGGATCGACTTCAATCGCTTTACGGCACTCTGTAATTGCGTCCTCAAAACGCCCCTTAAAACTATAGGCCCATCCTAAAAAAGTATGCGCTTCCGCTGTCGGAAAAATTTCTATCGACTTCTGATACAGCTCAATGGCTTCATCCATATGCCCAGCCATTTGCTTTTCATAAGCATCATGAAAAAAGCGCTCCGCTTGCCCTGTATCAAAATTGAAATCTTCGGTCACAAAAGGCGACTCCGCATGGGATTGCAGGAAGCAAATTCATAAGTATTCGTAAGTGTCGAGCTGAGATAAGCTTCGCATAGCTTCGTCGTCCTGCATCGGCAATGCGCCTTTGGCATTGCCTGCTTCGAACTCCTTGCCCTACTCGCTTCTCTCAACTCTTTGACTTCACGACTGCTTATGAAATTGCTTCCAAGGAAGGGCGTATTATAGCGGTAGAGCGCTCAAAGAACAACGAACAAGGCGACGATTTTTTAAGCCTAAGACCCGGTCTTGGTGGGCTGGTAAAAGATAATTTCGATCAAGGGGTTTTCCTGCAGTTTCTCTCGGGAAACCTCCTTAAACCCAACCGGAATACCGGGGTAAAAAGCATCCCCCTCAAAGTCCTGATGGATCAAAGTCAGATAAATCCCTGCAATTTTGTCGATTGTCTGCCTGTAAATCTCCGCCCCGCCGATAATAAACGCTTTTTCGGTCTTCACCGCGCTCAGAGCCGACTCAATCGATGAAAAATTTTTTAAAGTTCCAACATCTTGCCGCACCGAACGCGAAACAATGAAATTCTCACGGTTTGGAAGCGGTCTTCCAATACTTTCATGGGTTTTGCGTCCCATAATCACGGTTTGGCCGGTGGTCAACGCTTTGAAAAACTTGAGGTCGGCGGAAAAATGCCAAGGCAATTTATTGTCTTTTCCTATCACCTTGTTTTGCGCCATTGCAACGACGTGGAAAAGACCAGACCGATGACCAACGACTGAAGACTGAAGACTTATATTTTTCATTTTCTCTTTTTTCTGATAATCAAATCAAGAATTCATTTAGACCATTCGCCATCATTTTCTGATTATGACACATTCGCATATACTCGTACTTACGTTTTACCTTTAATTCAATATCCGAATTTAATACTTCCTTTAAATTTTTAATATAAAGATTTTCCACATCGCGTGATTTGTTAACACCATCACAAAACCGAACAAATTCGTATGGGTCAATTATCCATAAGCCATCAAAATCTTTTTTGATTTTATTTTTAGAGTGAGGTTCGCCGGTAAAAAGAGCGCCCAGCTTTTGGGTTAACAATATTCTGGGAACATCAGCGTGTTTATTTTCAAGCTCATACGCTTCAACAAGCGCCTTACTGAACAAAAAGTGATTGGCAAAGCGAGTTTGAAGCTGCTCCATATAGTATTGCCCTATTGCGACCGCACCTCTTATTGGTTTTTTCAGCTGACAAAATAAAAGTACATACAAAGCTGCGCATATCGCCAAAAATTGATTTATCTTAAATCCAATTTGGTACTGCTCTAAACTGTCTAAATTTAAAGCAAGAATTATCGAATCACTCAGGAGCTGCAGTTCTATGGACTTTGCTAAATCAGCTGCATCACCACTAATAGACTCGGGAGATTTAAGAGTTCCTTCTATGGCTTCTTTTATTTTTTCAGGCTCTGTTGTTTTAATTAAATCTCGGTAGCCCATTATGTCAAGATAGGCCACTATAAAATTTTCACCTTGATTAGATTTTATTTCCATAAACACAGAATAGCGTTTTGCTAGATGTTCCGCAAGCGGCTCAAAAGGGCTGGGATGCTAGGCGCGGACGAATGCCCGCGGAGGCGTATGAAGCAATACGCCGCACAAGGAAGTGAAGTCCGCAACGACGCAGACAGGCCCTTTTCAGCGGCTTGCTAAAATTTCCAGATCAGAGGGATAATCAATACCGCCACAACAAAGCAAATCAAGTTGAGTAACGGTCCCACTTTCAAATAATCGCTGAATTTATATCCGCCGGCGCTTTGCACCATCAAATGCGTTTGATAACCGATCGGGGTCGCAAACCCATAGGATGCCGCAACTGTGACCGCAATCACAAACGGCATCGGACTCACGCCCATTTGCTCGGCAATTGCCAAAGCAATCGGGAAAACCAAAACAGCGGCCGCGTTATTGGACATCAACTCCGTAAATAAATTCGCGAGCAAATAAATTCCGGCTAATACCGCATAGGGTCCCCAATGAGACAAGACCGACACCATTTGATCCGCGGAATATTGCGCGATCCCCGTATTTTCAAGAGCTTTACTGATTCCGAATGAACATGCGATTGCAATTAAAACATCCGTTCGCAACGCCTGCTTCGCTTCGCGAGCACGCAAAGTTCCGAGTAAAAAAGCGCCAATCACGCCAAGCAAAGCCATTTGAAAAATACTGATATGGTTGCCAAAAAGTTTTAAATCTGCCGTTTCGCCGATGACCGCGAAGGCAATCATGACAACCGTCATCGCAATCAAAGCATATCCCTGCCATGAAACAACCGGCGGTTTATCGCCCAAATAGGAAATAAGATAAAAGTCCTGAGAGTCGCGCCAGTTTTGAACAAAATCTTCTTGCGCAAAAACAAGCAAAGTGTCGCCCGCGCGCAATTCAATATCGCCAATTTTTTGCTGAATACGCTCACCGTTACGATGAACCGCAACCACACCGGCATCGTATCTGGAACGAAAACCGCATTCTTTAATCGTCTTTCCCAAAATCGGTGAATTGGATGAAACAACTGCTTCCACCAAATGCATTCGCAATGATTTCAAATCTCCCTCGAAGGTCTCATGCTCTGCCGGTACAAGCCCCGGAATTTCCTGCAAGTCGAGCACTGCGGATGTTACACCTGCAAATAAAAGCCGGTCTTCCGGAGCCAAAATTTCTGAGCGAGCCACGGTTCCGAGCGACTTTCCGCCGCGTTCAATATCTACCAAGAATAGCCCGCGCAAATTGCGCAAACCCGCCTGTTCAATTGATCTTCCGATGAGCGGCGAATCTTTTTTCACTTTCATTTCAACGACATACTCACGGCTATTTTCGGTAATTAAATCAGTCGCGCCCTTGTGATTCGGCAAAAGATTTTTGCCAATCGTCATGAGATAAACCATGCCGACCAATGTGCACGGAATTCCAACCCACGCTAATTCAAAAAAAGAAAACCCCTTCATTCCCTTTTGCAGCAAAAGTCCGTGCACGATCAGGTTTGTGGAAGTTCCGATCAGCGTCACGCACCCGCCTAAAACCGTGGCATAAGAAAGAGGAATAAAAAATTTTGACGCGGGAAGATTAAGCTGACTCGTCCATTTTTTTACCGTGGGAGTAAAAATCGCAACGATTGCCGTGTTATTCAAAAATGCCGAAAGAGCTGCGATCGGCGCCATCATTTTCAGCATCATACGTGATGTGGATTTACTTTTTTGACTGCCTAAGTAACTTGTCACAACACCGTTCAATGCGCCTGTGTTGCGAATGGCTTCGCTGAGCACAAAAAGCAAAGCAACCGTAATCATACCTTCATTCGAAAACCCGGCCAGAGCTTCCTTCGGAGAAATCACACCTCCCATGAGGAGAGCCGCTAATGCCGCGAGCATAACAAAATCGGCGCTGCCGATTCCGACCGCCAACGCAGTCATCATGCCAACCAAAATCACTAAAGTCCAAACAACTTGAAAATCCATTTTCTTTTTCCTAAGTTAAATTTCGTAGCTTCCGGCCAGTTCCGCCGTGCATTTACGATCCAGCATACACTGCAGCGAAACCGATTCTAATTTAGCCAACTGCGCTTCAAACGCATCTTTCATCACAAGCCGTATGCCACAGTTTTCTTCACTCTCGCACTCATCACATTTTCGATAGGCTGTTTTACTCAGGCAAGGTAACGGAGCTAAAGGCCCCTCAATTGCCCGCAACACATTGCCAATTTTGATTGCGGACGGCGCCATCGCGAGTGAATATCCGCCACCCTTTCCCTTACGACTATTCAGGATTCCCTTATTTCTAAGCTCAAGCAAAATAGCCTCGAGAAACTTTTTGGGCAATTTTCCTTTCGCGGCAATATCGGAAATAAGCAAAGGCTCTGCCCGCGTGTAATTCTCCGCTAAAACCTCAAGCGCCTTAAGCGCATATTTGCTTTTCTTTGAAATCATAAAATATACTTAGTCTATATATTTAGTAGACTACTCTATTAAAAGAGCTATGTCAAAATTATTATTGGATTATTTCACCAGCGCAGCTTGGATTTACCTAACCAAGCGCCGAAAGCAGAGAAAATGAAGAGGGGTGAACAATAATAGCAAAAGATGTAAGTCGCCGTATCCATCGGACAATGAACCGCATAAGCCGCTGCCGCTAATGAGCCCACATTCACTCCAGCCCAAAACCCAAGCTGAGATGGTGAAGAAGACGCTGTGCGTCGCAACCAAAAATGCCAAATCAACCCTAATGCTAAAAGCCCACATCCGGTAATGGTTCCAAAACAAACCCAAGCAGAACTCGAAGCTAAACTTTGAACCATAAATGTCCAAGAATACTGATCAAGCTGCAATTTAAATTGGCTCAATAAAAATAGAAATGCTGCCAGTAATGTTGCCCAAGCCCACTTTGGAGCTTTTTCATGCGGCCGAGATAATTTCAAAATAAACAGCAAACTCGAAAGCCAAATGAAAACAAAAATTCCTGGCTTCCAAAAAAAGACCCGGGACTCGATCGCTGCCTGATAGTCAGGTCGAATGCCCATAAAAAACAAAACGCAAAAGCCTATTCCGATCAAAGTGGTCGCGCTCAACAAAAATCCATCGCGGTTTTTGATGACGGAAACGGGTTTACAGTCTGCCGTAAGCTGATCAATCAATTTTTTAGAATCGTTCATTCACTACCCCAACTTTTTCAATTAACTTCTTTATTCCCCGATGCACGAGCACCTTCACATTCGCTTCGCTCTGCCCAGTCTTTTTAGAAGCTTCTTCAACGCTAAGCTGCTTGAGTTTTACCAATTCAATCATTTCAGCCTGATCCTTCGGAATTAAACGCAGTAACTCAGCTACATCTTCCGTCGCTAAAAAAGTCTGTATCACTTCTTTTTCCGGCACATTCTCACTTAGCTCGCATTCCACCTTGCTCGAATGCGCACGCAAATAATCAATCCACCGATGCCTCGCCACAGCAGCAACCCATGGGCCTACTTTATATTGAGGATCAAAAGTATGCCTTTTTTCATGAATGCTGAGCAGCGTGCTCTGAACCAAATCCTCCAAAACAGCTCGCGGAACTCGTTTTGAAAAATAAGCCATGAGCCATTCCCGTATATTCGTCAACAGATGATGATACCCTTGAGCATCTCCGACTAATGCCAGTTTCATCCATCCATCCCACTGGTCACTATTGTATATTCGGATCACAAGCCCTCGAGGTTACATAAAAATAAATTGTAACCATTTCTAATCATGGTTCGTATTAATCATTGAAAAACAAATCAAACTTTTCGTCGTCATGCTAACGAATTACGAACGAAAAGTCCATTTAACGAAAAAGGAGTTCCTTTATGAAAGTTCTATCTCAAATTTTAACCGGCACTGCTCTGATTGCGATGACGCTTGCTTTTAGCCCTGCAGCGAAAGCAGACGGACACGCGCAACCATTCAGTTCAGAAGCATTCATGCAAGCACAGTCCATGGGCAAGACTATTGTTGTTGATGTATATAAACAAGGTTGCCCGACTTGCAAGGCACAGCAGCCAGCCTTAGCGAAAGCTGCCGAAATGTATCCAGAGGCTGTTTTCTTTAAAGTGGATTTCATGAAAGACAAAGCCACAGTAGAAAAACTAGGCGCTACTATGCAAAGCACTTTAGTGGTTTATAAGGGCGATAAAGAGACAGGTCGTCTCACAGGCGAAACAAACGAATCAAAAATTCTTGATCTTGTTAAATCAGGCATGTAATTAAAAACACTCGGAGGGCAAAATGGGAAGCATGATATTGGCATATTTAGCGGGCGTGGTAACAATTCTATCGCCATGCGTTCTTCCCATTTTGCCCATCGTTATTATCAGTGCATGGAACGAAAATCGGCGCGGTCCACTTTTTTTAATCGCCGGACTTATCCTCTCTTTTACACTCTCCGGATTTTTAATTGCAACTGTAGGAAGTTCTCTGGGCCTGACTCGTGAACTTTTACAAAAAATCACCGCTCTTTTATTGATCGTCTTTGGAACGATTCTGCTAATTCAACCGCTTTATCAGAAACTTGCTTTTGCTGCATCAGGATCTCTGAGCGGATTCCAAACGAAGATTAGCTCCGTTAAATGGGAAGGCAAACGAGGAACCTTTATTCTTGGTTTCCTTCTTGGCTTAATGTGGGCACCTTGCGCAGGACCGACTCTTGGAGCGGCGATTGCGCTTGCATCCCAACTCAAAAACTTGCCTTATGCTTTTATTGTCATGCTTAGCTTCTCTTTGGGAATTGCGACGCCCATGTTCATCATGGCTATGTCTTCTCAGGCGGCCATGTTAAAGATAAAAGCTAATCTAACAAAAGTCGCGCCTGTTATTAAGTTTTTAACAGCGCTCACTTTTTTAGTTTTGGGGGCACTTCTCTTAACCGGAATCATGAGCGAAATTGAAATTTGGGTTCTTGAACAATACCCTGATTGGCTAATCAAGCTCACCACCCGCTTTTAATTTCAGCGATTCAGATCTGCCTCGTTCCGCAAGCTGCTCAAAATCGAAGGAGGAAGATTTGGCTATGGTCATCCGACCATCGGTCTTCTAATAACAGCTGCGCTGTTATTCTTGCTTACAAGGCACAGGCGAGCAATCAAGGGAGCAGCTTGAGCCATATTGGAAATTTCCGCCTGGACACTTCTCAAAACCAAGAAAAGTAAATAGCTCCGCTTAGAACCGCAGCAGCTGTGACAAAAACTTTCGCAAAGGGGTCAGACCCCGTTCCCGAACTCGCATTGGGGTCTGACCCCTTTGCTTTCGAAATTTCTCTCAAATAATTACAGCAAGATCAAAAAAGAAGGGTTTGGATACAAGGAACAGACAAACGCCCGACGAGGCGTATGCGGCAATACGCCGCAGGAGGAAGTGAAGGCTGTGACGCAGTAGACGAGCCCTTATCTTTTGATCTTAAACAGCGACGGGGGCTTTGATAGGAGGATGCGGATCGTAGTTTTCCAGCGTAAAATCTTCAAACTTAAAGCTAAAAATGTCTTTTACGGCGGGATTGATTTTCATTTGCGGAAGCGGTTTGGGCTCGCGCGATAACTGCAAATTGACCTGTTCCATGTGATTGGAATAAATGTGTACGTCGCCGAAAGTGTGCACAAAATCACCCACCTTCAGATTACAAACTTGCGCGATCATCATGGTGAGAAGCGCATAACTTGCGATATTAAACGGCACGCCCAGAAAAACATCCGCGCTGCGCTGATAAAGCTGGCAAGAAAGCTTTCCGTCCGCGACATAAAACTGAAACATCGTGTGGCACGGCATCAAAGCCATTTTGTCGATTTCGCCGACATTCCACGCTGAAATAATCAGCCTCCGGCTATCAGGTGATTTTTTAATCAGCTCGATCAGCTGAGAAACCTGATCAATCACGCGTCCGTCTGCTGTTTCCCAGCGTCGCCATTGTTTACCATACACCGGTCCTAAATCACCATTCGCGTCCGCCCATTCATCCCAAATGGAAACATTATTATCTTTCAAATATTTGATATTCGTTTCGCCTTTAAGAAACCAAAGCAATTCATGGATGATTGAGCGAAGATGAACTTTCTTGGTGGTAACAAGCGGAAACCCTTGAGCAAGATCAAAACGCATTTGATAACCAAAAACGCTGGTGGTGCCGGTTCCGGTGCGGTCGGTTTTCTTGGTGCCGTGTTCCAAAATGTGACGTAACAAATCAAGATAAGGTTTCATGCAAAAAAGTATATCACAGGGGACAGACCCCGTTCCCAAACAAACCCAACAAAGGGGTCTGTCCCCTATTCTGGGGCCGCATCCGTCGGAATAAAAATAGTTTCAAAAAAATCGCGGCTAACAACATAAACTGGGCTCTGGCCTGAAATCACTGTTTTAATTTCGCGCAGTTTCGAATCTGCGGCATAAAAACTTAATTCCACGACATCCACACCTAGCCGCTTAATTTTAAGGCGGTGAGTCGGCGGAAAACCCTGCAAATCCGCCGAGGTGACTCCGGACTCCCGGCTCAGAAAGCGCAGCCGTGATGCGGCATCCAATATCGCAGCGGCAGAAGGCCAACCTGAAGCATGCGAAAAAACATCCGTCCGTTTTTCGTCCTGAATCTCCACCGAATAGCCTTGATCAATTTCAAGCCGCAGCGGATTATCTTCGATCAGCGCAGCGTCTTGAGTTTTCAAATCATTCACAACCATGTCCGATACTTCGTAGATCTGCGGCGCATCTTCACGCTTCACAAGCCATCTTTCGGCTCCACCAGAAACGGCTTCCTTCACTTTAAGAAACTCAAGCCGAAGAACCTTGCCCTTTGCATCCCGAACCATGATTTCAAGCTCCGGTTTCCATCCGCTTTGGGGCGGCGCGATATTCTCAGCATGTGCGCCCGCTAACGTTGCCAAATAATTTTCGATTTTTTCAAAGCCGGGAGAAAACGAACCCATTTCCGCAATGAAATTCCACGGCGCACCGGCTTCAACTACGGGGCGTTCAAGGGCCGCAAGCGTTGTTTTCCGACCATTCTGAAACTCCGTTAATTCAAAGCGTTGAATTTGCTCAAAAGTTTCGGGTACCAATCTTAAATCCGCGAAAAAAATCGGCAGCGGCGCGGCGGGCTCTAAATCCGCGTAAAGTCCAAAGAGTGCAGGCAAGTTTTCGGCAACATAATAAATCTTAGGCTTCCCCGGCAAACGGATAAAAACACCTTGTCCTGCGCGCTTCACACCAATGTAAAAATCAAGCAGGGCCCCGCCTTCCGCATTAAACACCTGCAAACGGAAGGCTTGCTCTTCACCCACTCCGAAACGCTCAAAATACTCTTCCCCTTCGGCGCGCCATTCCGCCTGAATTTGATTCAGTTGAGCGAGAAGCTCATTCACTTTTTGAGTATCCCCGGCAACACCTGAAAGCGTATCCACTTTCCATCCTTGGCTTTGACGCGAAATAGAAAGCGGCGGATGCTTTGGTTTTGAAAAAACAATACGCGTCACTTGTTCAGTAAGAATCAGAGGCTTCCAAACTTCCCGGCGATGCTCACCGGCGGGCACACGCTTCTCCTGCGCTTTTTGAACGGCAGCAATACCGAAAAGCACGGCGAGAATCATTCCCAAAATAAGAATCTGATTTTTTTTCATGTTGAACTGAAACTTCTCAAAACTACGCGGACAAACTTTTGAGATAAACCTGTTTTTCGCGGGATGCCGCGACAACGCGATAGAGACTTAATACAACCAAAATAAACGGCACAAAAAAAGTCACCAAAATACGCCAAATTAATTTCTCATTCCGCGAGATTTTGGGCATGGTTCGGTCTACCATTCGCTTCGAACGCACGCCAATCAAATCATCGCCGAAAGTTAAAGAATCCAGCACATTCATGGCGAGATTGTAATGACCGCTGCCGCGCATCAAGTTGTTTTGCAAGATGGTTGCCGACCCGATTAAAATCAACTTGCCGGGCTTAACTTCTTCGGACGCCGTCCCCTGGGGAGGCGTTAGCTCACTAACACTTCCCTGCGGGACGGCGTCCGGTTCTTCATCCCACGCCGGCACAGGCTTACCTTCATAAGCATCGGGAAAAATACCTTCAACCATCACACCTAAATCAAAAGGCCCTTTTTTTAGCACAGGCGCTTCACGAAGCTCTGCAAAACTAATTTTCGGCGTCGGGGGCAAAGCACTGAGATGCGAATTGACGCTGGAAGAGAACAACGAAGTGTAAGTTAGGCCGGCCGGAAGCGCTTCTTGCTTTTCGACCGCGCTGCCCCACAAATAGAACAAAGATCCCACTTCTTCCATCATCGCCACTTTTTGGTTTAAGCCCTGCGGCGGAACCAAAACATGAATCGGAAGTTTTAGCGGAATCGACATGTCAAAAAGCCCGCCGGCACCGATCGAAACCGTTTCCTGACTTTCATCCAAAAGCATATTTTCACTGACCGACAACCCCCACTTGACGAGCAAGTCGTTCACTCGCGGGTTTCTTAATTCGGGTTCGATTTTAATTTGGCGGCCTTCAGGAACATAGTTGTACTCCTGATTTTGCACCGCCATAAAAACAGATCCGCCCGAACGCAAATAGCGGTTAATTTCGTATTTTTGACGGTCAGACAAAAGCCGCGGCTCAATGAGGAAAAGCGCGCTATGCTCCTGGGTTAAAGGCTCGGCTTCGGAAAGCGCGATACGGTCAAACGGATATCCCTCGTATTGAAGAATGCGAGTCAGCACTTCATAGTGATCTTCTTTATCCAGCTCCGGCATTTTTCCGCCCATGAGTTGCGACAATATCGCGGCGGTTTCGGAATTCATCGCGCGTTCTTCCATCGGCGCAACCAAAGCAATTTTGGGATACTTTTCAAAAGTCATTTTATAAAGCTTCGAAATGAGTTTGTATTCCAACCCACCCAAATCGCCGGGATAAATTTGCGGGATAATATCTTCCGGTTTCTCCAAATAAGAAATCGTCATCGCGGAATAAACCAGCTTCAACTCCACCTGATCCGACTCTACCGATTGCACCTGAAAAGGATAAACACCTTTTTTTGTAACTTGTCCCTCTGCTGTGTTTTCCGCGGTTTCGGAATCAAGGGCGTTGGAGGCTTCCATATGCACCACTTCATATTTCACTTTGCCGCCCGAAGCCAGCTTCAGCTCATCCAGCTTACTGACTAAATCGCGCTCCAACGACTTAAAGGCGGTGGGCATTTTGTCGCGCGGCGAAACATAAAGTTTAATCAAAGCGGGGCCTGCTAATTTTTTTAAGATCTTCCGGCTCGCATCCGCCAAAGTATAAATTTTTCCTTCGGTGCAGTCCGCGCGCAACGCCAGCGGACGCAAAACATAATTTAAAGCAATAAAAATTCCGAAACAAAGCGCGCAAGCTCCCAGAAACACAGGCAAGGCGTTTCGGCGCGAGCGCGAGTCCATCCAGTAGGCATTTAATAGCAACAGCAACCCTGCTCCCGATACAAAGAAAACAACGCTGCGTAAATCAATCACGCCGCGGACAAAAATCGCATAATGCGGCTCTGCACCCAATGCCGCGCGCAAAGCCGTTCCAAAACCCGCAATCCAGCCATCCAGCGTTTCCGCGACAATGTTCTGACCCAACAAATAAAGCGCCAGGCAAAAAAGTAAAGTCAGGACAAATGCGACGATTTGATCGCGGCAAAACCCGGAAATAAAAAGACCGCCCGCGAGGAAAAAAGCTCCGAGGAAAAAAGCTCCCAAATAAGCGGAAGCGATTTGCCCCAAATCAGGGGTGCCCAAAGTAAAAAGCATGACGGGAATTAAAAAGGTTGAGCAGAGCGCGACAGTATAAAAAAGCAGCGCGGCTAAAAATTTTCCGATGACAAGCGCAGAGCTATTCATCGGGAAGGTTAAAAGCAATTCCAATGTGTTGCCGCGGCGGTCTTCGGCCCAGCTGCGCATGGTCAGCGCTGCGAGAAAAATGCTAAGAAGCCAAGGCAAGAGCTCGAAAAAAGTACGCATATCCGCCTGATTAATCAGGAAAAAGGCGGTCATGAAAAGGCCGCCGGAAAGACCGGCGAAAATCATAAGAAAAATTGCCGCGACCGGTGATCCGAAATACGCCGCGGTTTCACGGCGAAAAATAGATGCCCATCCCGCAGTCTTCATACGCTAGCTCCCACGGAAGGTTTCAAAAGCTGAATAAAGATCTCTTCCAGGCTCAGCGGTTTTTGAGGGTGCGGATTCGGCAAACCTTGCCCTAATTCCGCGATGGTTCCCTGCGCAACCATGCGTCCCTGGTTAATTAAAACAATGCGCCCGGCTAACACTTCGACTTCCTGCAAAATGTGCGTCGAGAAAACAATTGTTTTTTGATGCGCTAAACTTTGAATCAAATTGCGAATTTCTAAAATCTGAATCGGATCCAGTCCCGAAGTAGGCTCATCTAAAATCAATATTTTAGGATCATGCAAAAGAGCCTGCGCCAATCCCACGCGCTGTTTCGTTCCTTTGGAAAGTTCAGCAATCCGGTTTTTCCAATAAAATTTCAAATGACAGGAACTCTTTACCCAATCCAAGCGCTCTTGCAAATGCTTGCCTTCCAAACCGCGCGCATCGCCCGCGAATTTCAAATATTGGTCAACCCGCATATCCGGATAAAGCGGTGCGGTTTCCGGCAAGTAACCGATTTGACGGCGGACTTCGAGCGGATTTTCAATCAGATCCGCGCCGGCGATTTTAGCTGTCCCCGAAAAAGGATGTAAATAAGTGGTGAGAAGGCGCATGAGAGTTGTTTTGCCGGCGCCATTGGGTCCCAAAAGACCTAGAATTTCGCCCGGCCGAGCCTGAAAGCTGACATCCTCTAAAGCCCGGAAATGACCATACCGCATGGAAAGCGACTGAACATCTATCATAGTTAACTCAGAGGTTAAAAATCAAAGCTCGGAACCATAGGTAAAAACTTATCGGATATACGAACAGCGCTGATCTTTCGGCTATGGTCTTGATTTCTGATCTTTGAATTTTGATTTAATGGATACGGGTGCGTATTTTACACAAAACCCAGACTTATTGTAAAATGTCGTGTCATCAAACCCAAGGAGACATAATTTATGCGCACATCCAATCCGGTTATGAAACCTTTTGAAGCTGCCGGCAGCTTTTCCGGTCAATCCACGATGACGCTCAACGGCACCATCGGAAAAACAGCGCTTTGTCTCGCTATTCTTTTTTTGGGCGGATTCTGGTCGTGGCGAGTTATCCCCACCGGTGCAGCGGGAGCCTGGATGATGTTTGCAGCCATTGCCACTCTGATTTTGGCGCTGATTACCTGCTTTAAACCCCAAGCGGCTCCAATTACCACCCCGATCTACGCCGGATTGGAAGGGCTTTTGCTTGGAACCATTTCGAGTTTTTATGACGCGCGCTATCCCGGTATTTGTATGCAGGCGCTGACGCTCACCGCCATGACTGCGGGGACCATGCTCGCGGTTTACCGTTTCGGGTGGATTAAACCAACTGAAAAATTCCGTTCTTTTGTGGTCATCGCAACTTTCTCAATTTTTGCGATTTACATGATTGATTTTATTTTGGGATTTTTCGGCAAAGGCGTTCCACTTTCTACTTCGAGCGGAACATTCGGCATTATTTTCAGCCTTGTTGTCGTGGGCATTGCGGCACTCAACCTCATTCTTGATTTCGGAAGAATCGAAGAGGGGGTTCAGAACGGCGCACCGAAATATATGGAATGGTATGGCGCTTTCGCTTTGATGGTCACTTTGATTTGGCTTTATCTTGAAATGCTGAGATTGCTCGCCAAGCTTCAAAGCCGTCGCAATTAGTTTTCGCTCTGCCTGATTACAGGCAACCGTAAATAAGAAAGCCCGAAGCACGATCGCTTCGGGCTTTTTCTTTTTATAAATCGGAAAATCTAAGATTAAAAACCATTCAAAAAGATTCAGATGCCAGGCGCAAGCAAACGCCCGCGGAGGCGTAGTAAAAACCTACGCCGCACAAGGAAGAGCCGCTTGCAACGCCGCAGATGATTCTTTTTCAATGGTTTAGAGGATTTCTTTTAGTCTGTCGGAAGGACGAGCCAAAATTGCCTTCGCTCCCTTTTCCACAATCGGCCGCTGAATTAAGTCGGGATGCTTCGTCATTAAATCAATCGCTGCATCATCGGACATTTCTTTTCCGGCTAATTTCAGCTCTTTATAAATATCTTCTTTGGTACGAAAAAGCTCCCGCGCGGAAATGCCCATTTTCTTAACAAGCTCTTTGAGCTTCGTCTTTGAAATGGGCTCGAGATAATAATTCACCGCATTAAAATCAACGCCCGCTTCTTTCAATGCCGCATAAACTTGTTTGCAAGTCGTGCAGGTTGGTTTTTGATAAATGACAATCTTTGACATAAGGGTGAAACTCCTTGTGATTGTCATCCCCGACTTGATCGGGGATCCAGTCTGGATTTCCGCCTGCGCGGGAATGACAAAGATTTTTTTTGCAAGAAATAAATACCGGAGAAAATTTTAGGGTCTATCTTCTTACCCTTCTTCTGCTGCTGTTTTAGCCAGCTTTCAACTTTTGCCAACGGCACCTCATGCGTAGTAATGTCTTCGCTCTCATCACCGCCGCCTTCGCCGCGCTTAACTAAATCGGAAGCCAAACAGAAAGTGAGCTCTTCACAAGACATTCCGCTTGCTGCAGGGCCGGATACCAAAACCTTCATTTTGCGCGGCCACCATCCCGTTTCCTCAAACAGCTCGCGCTGTGCGCCTTTCAGCATCGATTCGGCCTTGTCTTTATCGCCGATAATTCCGGCAGGCAACTCAATCACAGATGTTGCGACAGGCACACGAAACTGCTCCACGAACACCACTTTTTTCTGCGGTGTCATCGCCACAATAATCGCAACCCCTGTGCAATTCTTGCGCGATACAAACTCCCAAGAATCACGATCCCAAAGCTTGAGAAAATTTCCCTCGCCAAGCAGCTTGTCCGTCTTTTTAATCTTCGATTTTTTTTTCATATTTTCTGTATTTATTTTTTCAGCATTTAACTTTCAAAATGCATAGCGGAAGCGTTTATTCAAAAAGGTTCAGATGCCAGGCGCAAACAAGCGCCCGCGGAGGCGTAGTGAGAACCTACGCCGCACAAGGAAGCGATGTTTGCAACGCCGCAAATGACCTTTTTCAATAAACGATCAATATCCGGCCGCGCTACCTTCGCCGCGAGGGTCCGACACCCCCACAATCTGCTGATACCTCGCATCAAAACAAATCGCCTGAACATTGCCGATGACTTCCGCTTTTTCAACATCATGGCTCCAAAGTTCAAGCTGCAACCGAATAAAAGGATGGTTGAAAATCGCTGGCTCCATCTCAATTTTTTGTCCGCGGAAAATCATTCGTTCTTTGGCAACGGCTTCTTCACAAGGCAATGCAAAATCAACGGAATTCACAATGGTATTTAAAACTGAACCAATAATAGTCGTGCCGCCCGGCGAACCCAAAATCATATAAGGGTTACCCTTATTAAAAAGAAAAACCGGTGTCATGCTGCTGAGCGGACGCTTTGATGGTTGCGCGGCATTAGGCTTTAAATTTCCCTGCGCATCGCGCGGTTCGGCATCGAAATCCGTGAGCTCATTGTTGAGTAAAAATCCGTAGCCGGGAACCGTAATGCCTGATCCAAAAGGCGCTTCAATGGTTGAAGTCCAACTCACTAAATTGCCGGCGCGATCCATGATTGAAATGTGTGTCGTTTGCAAACCTTCTTCGGGAATCATTGCCGCAGTGCGCATGGCTTTCTGAGGCTGAATTTTTTGGGCGGCTTCTTTCGCGTAATCTTTCGAAATCAGCTTCTCGACGGAAACTTTCAGATCGGCATCACCCAGTTTCAAACGATCAAAGAAAGCGATTTTCTGAACTTCGTTTAGATAATGCAGCGCCTGCGAATCCCAACCCATGTCGGAAATACTGAAATTTTCTAAAATCTGCAGAGCTTCGATTAAAACAATGCCGCCGGAAGTCGGAAGCGCGGGCGCTAAAATATCCAGCCCACGGTAATTGCCGTAAACAGGATCACGTTTAATAACGGCATAATTTTCTAAATCAGATTTATTGAGCGCAGCTGAATTAACAGGTGAGGATCGAACCGCTTCAACAATAGCATCCGCGATTTCTCCGCGATAAAAAGTATCCGCTTTTTTTTCACCTAAAAGCTTCAAGGTCTGGGCTAAATCTTTTTGGACTAAAGTTTCGCCTTCTTTAAGCGGCTGTCCCTGATTAAAAAAGATTTTTTCGGTTTCCGGAAATTGACGCAAGCGATCCGCATGCTGGGCAAGTTTTGCTGCCAATGTTTTAGAAACGGTAAAACCTTCTTCGGCAATTTTGACGGCAGGCTCAGCTAATTGCGTCAGTGAAAAAACTCCGCTGCCATGCTTGTCATAAATCTTTTGAATCAAAGCAGGTGTTCCCGGAACGCCGACAGGCAGCCCCCCGGTAATACGGTCGGGGAAAAAAGGCATCGGTGTGCCATTGCGCAAAAACATTTCGGGATGAGCGGACGCGGGCGCAGCCTCGCGGCCGTCATAACTCGTCACACTGCGCTGAACACGGTCGTAATAAAGAAAAAAACCGCCGCCGCCTAAACCTGAACCTTGCGGCTCAACAACATTGAGAACAAGCTGGGCTGTAATTGCCGCATCGGCCGCACTGCCGCCTTTTTTCAATATTTCAAGCGCGGCTTCAGTCGCGAGCGGATGCTGAGTGACCACCATACCTTTTTCACCCGTCGCGGAATCTGCGAGACCAGTGGCCTGAGCCCAGAGGCCAAAGAAAAGAAAAACTATGGGTAAAATTTTAGAAAAAGATGCATCTCGAAGCTCCGGGCTCCGGGCTCCGAACTTAAGAGAAGAGTTTTTTGGCGGCATTGACCACATCCACCGCACGCATGCCATACTTATCGAGCAATTCATCCGGCGTTGCGGTTTCAGCATAAGTATCCTGAATCGCGACATAGCTCATTTTGCAGGGATGAACTGAAGAAAGATAAGTTGAAACCGCAGCGCAAAGACCGCCCCAAATTGAATGCTCTTCAGCAACTACAATTTTGCCGGTTTTCTTGGCTTCCTGCAAAAGAAGCGCGGTATCAAGCGGTTTAACAGTATGCATATCAATTACACCGGCCTGAATTCCCTGACCCGCTAAAATCTCAGCGGCATCCAAAGCTTCAGCAACCAAAAGACCATTCGCAACGATTGTTAAATCTTTACCTTCGCGCACGAGAACACCTTTGCCGATTTCAAATTTGCGCGGTGCAGTATAAACCACCGGAGCCTTAGGACGACCGGTGCGAACATAAACGGGTCCATTGTGCGCAGCAGTCGCACGAATCAAAGCGCGTGTGGATAACTCATCGGCAGGGTTGATCACGGCCACGCCCGGCAAAGTTGCCATTAAGGCAATATCTTCAATGCTCATTTGGGATGCGCCGTCTTCACCGATTGAAATTCCGCCGTGGGACGCAACCATCTTTACATTGAGCTCAGAGAAAGCCACCGCCATACGCATTTGGTCATAGCCTTTGCAAACAAGGAATGATGCGAAGGAAGAGATAAAAGGAATTTTCCCGCAAGCCGCAAGACCGGAAGCAACACCAACGAGATTCGCTTCTTGAATACCGACATTAAAAAAACGACCGGGATGAGCCGCTTGAAACATACATGTTTTTGTTGATTTAGAAAGATCCGCATCTAAAACAACCACATTGGGGTTTTCTTTACCAAGCTCAACGAGTGTTTCGCCGTAGGCATCACGAGTGGCTTTACCGAAAACACGCTTGCTCATGCGAGTTCCTCCAACGCTTTCTTACATTCCGCATCCGTCGGAGCAACACCGTGGAAAGCATTGTTGTTTTCCATAAATGAAACGCCTTTGCCTTTAACCGTATGCGCAACAATCATCGCCGGTGCGCCTTTAACAGCTTTCGCCCACTCAAGCGCGGCAACAACTTGCTTCATATCGTGACCGTCAATTTCGCGCACTTCCCAGTGAAACGCGCGCCATTTATCGGTAAACGGCTCCATATTGCAAATCGCTTCAGTGGAATCATCGAGCTGATATTTATTAGCATCGAGAACCGCAATCAAATTATCCATTTTACGGTGGCCGGCCATCATCGCCGCTTCCCAAATTTGGCCTTCGTTTGATTCACCATCAGAAATAACGCAGAAAGTTTTGTAATCTTTTTTATCAAGGTTAGCAGCAAGCGCATGTCCGATACCGATTGAGAGACCTTGTCCTAAAGAACCGGTTGAAGCTTCAATTCCGGGAAGCTTACGACGATCGGGATGTCCTTGAAGCGGACTGCCGATTTTGCGGAAAGTTTTCAAAAGTGAAACATCAAAATAACCCACTTCAGCCATCACGGCGTAAAGCGCAGGGCAAGCATGGCCTTTGCTCAAGATAATACGGTCACGGTCAGCCCAATTCGGATTTTTAGTATCGTACTTTGCGGCATGACAATAAAGCGCGACTAAAATTTCAGTCACCGAGAGAGACCCGCCCGGATGACCATTACCCGCCATGTGCGTCATTTCAACAATATGACGACGAACACGCTTCGCGATAACTTGAAGTTCTTCGATGGACGGCTTATTTTTGAGATTTGTAGGTGACATAAGAAGCGGCAGTTTAGCGGGTTTTAGCTATAGCGTCAAACCCAAAAACAGTTCAAAATTCAAAAATCAGAAGTCAAAACCATAAATCAAAGGCAATCAGATGTTCGAACCGTCTTGAGCTTTAATCTATGGTTCTGAACTCTGAACTTTGCTCTATAAACTAATATAAATGTCGTCACCTTCTTGTTTCACAGGGTAGGTTTTCACCGCAATATCAGAATTGAAGTCACATTTGCCGGTTTTCACATCAAATTCCCAGCCATGCCAAGGACACATCGCCAAGCAACCGTTCAGACTCCCCTCCGCCAAAGGCCCACCCGCATGCGGACAAACCCCCTCGATAGCATAGACCTGACCATCCACCTTATATAAGGCAACCGCCTGCCCCTCAACCTCAACGGCTAAGCCTGTGTTTGTGGGGACATCCTTACTTGTAGCAACTCGAACCCAATTTGCCATAACCACCTTTTTAGACTATCGACTGACGACTAACGACCACCGATAAACCAGACACATCTAGAAATGTTCTAATTTCTTTATAATCCTAAGATTTTTCATGCAATGTTCGAATAACTTCTCCTAACAAAAAATCAAGCTCACTTCGAAAATCAATCTGCGTATCATTTGGAAGGTGTTCTTTTTTCCTGATTTTTTGATGAATATAGTGATCTGCGACATTTCTAACATGCTCATCAAATCTAAGAAATGTTTTTTTAACTGAAATCGGCTGAGCATTTGCCACTTCCTTAAAAGTCTCCATCTCAAAAATGGGCGGAATATGATCAATCAACATTCTTAAAAGTAAAATAATTGACAAGTAATTTTGATACTTAAATGATCTGTTTATCTCTTCTAAAATTTGAGCGGTTTTTGAGAGATCAAACTTTGTGCTTTTTATATTTTTTAACTCTAAAATTCTTTTCTCATTTACATAAAGCTTGGCGGGCGCCTTCTCTTGATTGAAAGTGTCGCCTATCAACGCAGAAGGCTCTGCCATCCCTCGAGAGGCTTTAATTAATTCATAGCACCTTTGAAGATATTGACTAAAGTCTTTAAACTCACGTATCCTTTTTCTTGGACAAACAGAGTAATAAACCTTGCCCGCATCGGAACTTGATCCACTCCAGCTTATGGTGAAAATTACAAATGGTTCACTGTTAAAAAAAGCTAGCAGCCTTTCCCAAAACTGTCGAAATGTTACTCCCAGCTTAGGGTTCACCAATCGGCAAAAATCGTCTAGCTGAAGATCTACCTCTTTCCTTTCCTCACGAAGAGTCTTCATTAAAAAATTAAATGCATCCTCCATAGATTTTTGATACTTTTTTGCTTCTTCACTGCTGCAATACAAAAAACCAAAAAATGTTAATTCGGTTCTGGTCGGCTGAAGCGAATAATTAGCCTTTAACATATCAAGGTCTCTTAGTTTTCTAAAGTCTTCTACTGAAAACTTTTCTTCAAACTCAAACTCTAAATTAAGTTCTTCTGGATACTTGCCTGTACTTTCATAAACCTTTAAAACAAACTCCAAAATTTCACGACAAGAAATAACAAAATCATGTTCGTCTTTTGACAGGTTGGCTGGCGGAGGAGTTTTCTTAGTAATTACAAACATGGGGTAAAATTATATGCCAGTTTAGAAATAAAAACCGCTGGATTCCCGATCGAGCCGGGAATGACAAGGAGAAACAGCCCAGATCCCGGGTTTGTTTCCTTAGATCCGGGATCTTTGGTTACAGCAAGCCAGTGTTGAGAAACATGCGAAGTGGAGGGAATGATTCTTGCGAGTGAGGCGAAAGGAATGCCGCGTTCCATCCGCGGAAGGCTTCCTTCGCCGAATGAGACAGAATCATGAACCGGAACAAGCGTTTCGAAACAGGCTTGCGGAGCCCGCGCCGGCTCCGGAGGCGCAAGGCCATCCGCCGCTGAGGATTAAAGCCTGTCCGGCGCTGAGGACATTAAGCTTTGCGGCGCCTGAGCTTCCCAAACCATTCTTCCAAATGTGCAAAGGAAATATACGCGCAAGGAACGACAAACAAAGTCAAAATCGCAGAAACCGTCACGCCGCCGATAACGACCACCGCCATAGGAATGCGAGTCTCTGCACCGGGCCCAATCGCAAGCGCGGGTGGAACCGCGGCGGCAACCGTCGCGACAGTCGTCATTAAAATCGGGCGCAAGCGCACCGGCGCGGCTTCACGCACAGCAGACATCAAATCTTTGCCGTCTTCGCGCAATTGATTCATAAACTCAACGAGCATAATCGAGTTCTTTTTTACGATACCCATCAAAAGCAAAAGCCCGATGAAGCTGAAGATATTGAGCGATTGATCCGTCACCCAGAGCCCAAAAAAAGCGCCGGTTAAACTAAACGGCAGCGCGAGATAAATCGTAATCGGATGAATGACATGGTTATATTGCGACGCAAGCACCATGAAGCCGACAATAATGCCCAGCCAAAACGCGACCATCAAACTTTGAAATGATTCTTTAAAGGTTTCGCTGGTTCCGCTGAACACCGCGCGATACCCAGGCGGCAAATGCTTTTTTGCGATTTCGCGCGCGTGGTCAATGGCTAACGCCTGCGATTTGCCCGCCGCGACATTTGAAAAAATACCGATGGCGCGTTCACGGCCTTTGCGCGTTACAACGAGCAAACTGGGTTTTTCTTCGAGCTTCACCACATCGCGCATACGCACGAGCTCACCGCGATTATTCCAAAGATTCAAATCAAGAATATTGTCAGCCTTCACGCGCTCAGTGGCTTCAAGCTTCACGCGCACATCATAACGGCGGCCGTCTTTGGTGTATTTCGCAACGCGTTCGCCGCCAATCAGCGCGTTAATGGTGGTAGCGATGGTGCTAACGCTGACGCCATGCTCATACGCTTTATCGCGGTCGGGATAAACACGAATTTCGGGTTTGCCCGAAAGATAGTCTGTGTCCACATCATTCAGTAAATCGCTTTTGCGCATTTCTGCTTGAATTTTTTCAGAGGCTTCGACAAGCGTGTCCCAATTGGGCCCGCGCACTGTAAACTCAACCGGAAAGCCACGCTGAGCGGAAAAACCACGCAATGATAGATCTTGCAGAACAGGGCGAATATCTTTCACCGCTTTCATGCTTTCACGGAATTGCTCCATGACTTCATCCTGCGTGGGCCGGCGACCGAGCTTCGCATCTTTCGGACGGTCCTTCGGTTCCTTCAAACTCACAAACAACATTCCGGCATTGGTTTCACCGCCGGAGAATCCGCCCACCGCGCAGTAATAGCGGCGCGTCGAGGGATGATCCATCACAAGCTTTTCAACTTCTTTCATTTTTTCGCTGGTGTATTCCATCGAAGAATCAATCGGTGTTTGAACGCGGATCAGCATCATGCTTTGATCCTGCGCGGGGACAAATTCTTTGCGGATATGCGGCAAAAGGAAAAAAGAGCCCACGAAAATAAGCGCGGCAAAACCAAAAACCCAGCGGCGATGTTTGATCGCCTTATCCAAAATTCGCGAATACCCCACTGACAAATCCACCAAGGCTTTTTCAAACCATTTTCCGAAAGGGTCATTGCGGTTGCCATGTTCGAGGAAACGCGAACAGCGCATCGGCGCGAGCGTGACGGCTTCCAGCAATGAAAGCAAAACCGCGGCGGTAATGGTGACGCCGAATTGCATGAAAAATTTTCCGATAATGCCGTCCATATAGACCACGGGAATAAAAATGGCGGCAATCGCGATCGTGGCCGCAACAGCCGCGCCCGTAATTTGGCGGGTTCCGTCGAGAGCGGCAGTTTTACGGTCTTTCCCCATTTCGGAATGGCGCACAATATTTTCAAGCACCATGATGGCGTCATCCACGACAATGCCCACGGCAAGCGACAAACCTAAAAGCGTAAAAGTATTCATCGTGAATCCGGCGAATTTCATCACGATAAAAGTTCCGAGCAGCGAAGTTGGAATTGCGAGCAAAATATTCAGCGTTGTCGTCCATGACCCCAAAAACAGCCAGCAGACAAAAGCAGTCAGCAAAGAAGAAAGGATCAAAGTAAATACAAGTTCATGCACCGACTCTTCAATGAACTTTGTGGAATCAAAGTTGATTCCAATTTCATAATCTTTGGGAATATCTCTTTTAACGATTTCGAGTTTTTTCTTCACGCCTTTCGCTACCGCAACCGTGTTCGTTCCGCGCTGTTTGCGAATACCTAACCCGACCGATGTTTTACCCATCACGCGAGAAATACTACGAATATCAGCAAGGCCGTCCTCAATGCGCGCGACCGCTTTGAGCGGAATCGATTTGTAAACGGCTTTACCAGCACGTTTTTCGATAATAATTTTCTCGAATTCTTCCACGCTGCGGGCTTCACCCATGGCGCGCACAGTCGTTTCGGTGCGGGCGGTTTCAAGATAACCGGCGGGAGTTTCCAAATGTCCGCCCGCAATGGAATCAATTACGTCTTCCACCGTCACCTGATATTCATCCATTTTTTTGGTATCAAGCCAAATACGCAAATTGGGGTCGAGGTAACCGCCCAGCATGACTTCCCCGACACCCGGAACGGTTTTGAAAATATCTTTCAAGCTGCGGTCAACATATTCCATCAGCTCGCGGCGAGACTTTGTGTCGCTTGAAACCGCAATCCACATAATCGGCTGATCTTCGGGATTGAATTTCGCGATGACCGGCGAGTCCATGTCTTTAGGCAGGCGGTATTGAACTTCGGCGATTTTGCTCTGCACTTCCTGCAAGGCGGCGTCAATGTCGCGGCCCAAATTAAATTCGGCGGTAATGGTCGCATGCCCTTGGCGCGAGGAGGAGCTGATGTCTTTGATGCCTTCGACACCCATCATGACATCTTCAACCAAATCGACCGCGTCGCTTTCCATAACTTCCGGCGCGGCGCCTTCCCATGTGAGCTGAACAGTTAAAACGGGAAAATCCACATCGGGCATTTGGCCCACGCCCAAGCTTTTAAAACTGACAAAACCGAACAGCATGAGCCCGATCATGAGCATCCACGCGAACACCGGATTTTTAATTGAAAATTGAGTTAAATTCACAAAAAATTTTCTTCGTTTGTCTTTGGTCTTTAGTCTTTAGTCTGGTTTTCCGCCCATTCGGGAACTTTGGAACTAGACGCGATTTGCAAACGCCAATAATTAGACTTCATCGTATAAAGCGTGGCATTGGCTTCTTCGCGAATACTGAGTAATTCTTCAAGCGCGGCGAGCACGTCTAAATTGCTAACCAAGTTTTTAGAGTAATCTTCTTTTTGATAATTAAAATTTTCCTGACTCGCTTCAACCGCCGCCTGATAAGCGCGATGTTGTTCACGAGAAGCAATCCAATCCTGATGGGTTTGTTCGATTTCGAGCAGAGCTGTTTTTTGAACCAAGCGATAGTTCCATTGTGCCTTACGGTAATTCGCCTGCGCTTCCAAAACTTGCCCTAAATTATCGCCACCGCGGTAAAGCGGGACATTCATCGTAATCAACGCGTCCCAGCTGATGCCGTCTTGAAAACCTTCACGCTTTTCATATTGATTCGCTTCCAAATTAATTTGCGGCCAAATCGCGCTTTGCTTCACCACGATGGTTTGCTTCGCGGTTCCCACAGCCTCGCGCGCCGCGGCAACATCCGAACGGCTCTCAGCAATTTCAGCATAATGAGCGGAATCAATTTCCAATGTCTCGGAAAAAGTCTCAGGATCTTCATCTTGCGGCTTCATATGTGAAACGCCCGAATAAAACCAAGCCAGGCTTTGCGCGGAAAGCAAAGTTCCGCGGGCTTTGGCAATACGGGCTTCCAGCACCTTCATTTTTGCGCGCGCCATCGCGACTTCGCCCGGCCGCGACCGGCCGATTTTTTCGCGTTCTTGCAAATCACGAATGCGTTCTTCAAAAAGTTTTTTGCTTTCATCTAAAATCGCCAAATTCTTGTCTGCGGAAAGAAGCGCGTAAAAGGCTTCGGAAGCCTCGAGAAACAAATCTTCTTTGGCAAGGTCGTGTTCTTCTTTGCGCTGATTTTTTAAATTACCAGCGCCCATCAGCGCCCCGACTGATTTGAAACCTTGAAAAAGGGGCTGGCTAAAAGCAAAGCGCCTTTCGCGCCGATGGGCGGCACGCGCGGTGCTCGTGCTGCCGTCAGCTCCGCCCGGGCCTGAAGCTTGCTCTTCTTGGTAGCGGTTGGTAATAACGAAATCTCCGTCGCCAATCGCTTCGCCAAAAGCTTGCAGCGTTCGTGCGCGCGCGATCTTAATTTCTTCACGAGCGGATTTGACCATATCACTGCGGCGCAAACTGACTTGAATAAACTCTTCAAAGTTCATACTTTGGGCTTCCGCCGATAAGCTTCCACCTTCATCTCTTTGCAAAACAGGCTCTTCAGAGGGAAAACGCGCCATCGCAAACGCAGCCGATGAATCCAAAGCAAAAATCACCGACAGAAGCAAAGCGAGCGGTTTCATAAAATAAAATTTCATTTTGCCCCCCGAATCCCTTTGGACAAATCCTGATCAAAGCAAAGCGATAGCACTTCATGGAACTTGGTGATCACCGCGCGTTCGGTCGGCGTAAACTTTTCAAGCGCGCGCAACAAAACACCCAACGCATTGGTTTGCATGCCGAGAATTAACTTTTGCCCTTTAGGGCGAATTTCGATCAAAGAGATACGGCGGTCATTCTCGTCATGAATGCGTTTTAAAAATCCGTGCTTCTCGAGCCGATCGACAAGGTTGGTCACCGCAGGCTTGGATACAAGCAGTTTTGTGCTCAAGTCTTTCATCGCGACAGGGCCCGCAACCACAAGATTAAGCAAAGCGTATTGCGGCATGGTCAAGCCCGACTGCACGAGCTTGCGCATGCAAAGGCGCGAAAACTTGGGCTGAACTTCGCGGAAGTTACGAACAAAAGCTTCTTTTTCTTTCATGCCTAAATCAGTTTAATGGTTGAATAGTTAAATGATTGAATTAAATAGGTGCCGGAATTATAAGCGGGCTTCAAATAATTGCAACATGAAACTTGTGCCCGGCAAACCCTGAGCGTCTAAAAGGCCACGCTTAGTTGTTCGCTTTTCAGGATTTCCTCGGGTAGAATAGAAACAAGCCTAAAAAACGGCCCTCAAAGGAATTATTTATGCCTCAATCCAAAAAATCTGACTTATTGATGGTTGCTTCGAGTGAAGCGGATCAAAACATGTATTACGCCACCCGCTTTCTGGTGCCCGACGATTTCGTCTATTTCCGCATACGCGGCAAAAGCTATGCCCTGATGAGCGATCTTGAAGTCGACCGTGCGCGCAAAGAAGCCGCGGTTGATGAAATTGTTTCTGTTTCGGACTTAGCACAAACCTTTGCCAAAAAAGAAAAACGCAGACCTTCTTACATGGAGCTGATCAGCTGGTTCGCGCACTCTAAGAAAGCGAAGTCTTTTTTTGTGCCGGAAAATTTTCCGCTTTACTATGCCGACTCCCTGCGCAAACAAGGCCTTAAAATCGAAGTCAAAACGGATCCGTTCTTTGAAGGGCGCACTTTAAAAACAGCGGCGGAAGCCAAAGCGATTGAAACCGCGATTCGCCAAGTGGAAATTGCTTTTGGTGAAATTGTCGCTTTTTTAAAGAAAGCTAAGATCAAGGGTAATCGCATTTACGCCGGCACACAAATGCTGACGAGTGAAAGTGTGCGCGCACGCCTCAATGCCCGCTTGCTCGAGCTTGATTGCGTGGGTCCGCGCGCGATTATCGCTTGCGGTAAACACGCGGTTGATCCGCATGATGAAGGTTCAGGCCCTCTTCTTCCGAATCAGTCCATCATCTTTGATATTTTTCCTCGCCACATGAAATCGCGCTATCACGCGGACTTTTCACGCACACTGGTAAAAGGCAAAGCTTCACCTAAACTTAAAGCTATGTATAACGCGGTTTATGAAGGGCAAGAAATTGGATTTAAAATGATTAAGCCGGGTGTGGATGCAAGCACGGTTCATGGCGCAATTCAAAAATATTTTGAAAAACTGGGTTTTAAAACCGGAAATATTAACGGCCGCATGCAGGGATTTTTTCACGGCACGGGTCATGGATTAGGGCTTGATGTGCATGAGCAACCTCGTGTGGGCCGCGCCAATGACATTTTAAAACCGGGCCATGTCGTAACCGTGGAACCAGGACTTTATTATGAAGGTATCGGCGGAGTGCGCCTTGAAGACGTGGTTCTAGTCACAAAAACCAGCTGTCGAAACTTTACGAAATTTCCGCGTTTCTTGGAAGTTTAAAAAGCAAAACCGCGCGGAAAATTCCGCGCGGTTTTATCTTTTTTAAGAAACTCTTTTTACTTTGAGGCTGAACAGCTTCCGTGATTCCCCTGATACGCATCAAGCGCCGTATCATATTTATCTCCGAGCAAAAGCCCATAATTACCGGGAACTTTGACCGGAAAAGTCACAATATCATAAACCCCGTTCACAATGCGCTTTACGCTCATCGCCGTTCCGGAAAAAACAGACCCGATGACCGCGGCCGGCGCTGAATTTTTATGATGCAGCACTTCGTACTGATTCACATATTCCAGAGGAAAAGTAATTACGCCTTCCACGCCGCGCATTACTTTTTTACCCATGCATCCGCAGCCATCCGATTCGTGATGATCTGCATAACTTACTTGAGCCAAGCCTAAAAATAGTACCGCCAAAACAGCCGCTTTGATCTTCATAAAATTGCCTCCTAAGACATTAAGTCTGATTCGATTAACGGCTGAGTAAGGAAAAGCTTTAAATGGCGGAGCGCCCTAGATGCAGAGAAAAAAAATTACTGTGGGATGAATTCAATCGCGACAGGCTTAGGGATAATGCCTTTTTTATAGCCCTCTTTAAGCAAGCGGCGGAAACCGGCTTCCCCATCAGCGCCGATTTCAACGGTGCGGTCATTCACATACATTCCCACAAACTTATCATTCAAATCTTCATTTAACCCACGGCCGTATTGGATCGCGTAATCCAAAGCCGGTTTGCGGTTTTGCAGCGAGTGCTGAATGCTTTCTTTAAAAAGCAAAGCAAAGTCACGCATCGTTTCCTGACCTAAATCTTTGCGAATGACATCCACGCCGAGCGGTAAAGGTAAGCCTGTTGTTTGATGCCACCATTCACCGAGATCTAAAACCTTGTGCAAGCCTTCAGCGGAATGCGTGAGCTGGCCTTCATGAATCACCAAACCTAAATCCACTTCACCCGCTTTGACCGCGTCCATAATTTTGTCGAAAGGAATGAAAACAGCCTGAAAGTCTTTTTGAAAAATCTGTAAAGTTAAATATGCCGTCGTAAGTTTTCCGGGAATTGCGATTCTCTTCCCGCGGATAGATTCGGGCGAAATTTTTTCCGCATTTCTAGAAACAAGAATCGGCCCATACTTTTCGCCGATGCTGGCGCCGGAACGCATTACCGCATATTTATCGGAAAGATACGCATACGCATGGCAAGAAACCGCGGTCACTTCCAACTCAGCGTTTTTAAGCGCGCGCTGATTGAGTGATTCGATATCCTCGATGACATGCGTTACTTTGAACCCGCGCATAGGAATGGTTTCATACGCGAAGGCGTAAAACATGAACGCATCATCGGGATCCGGGCTGTGCCCGAAACGGATATTTTTAAGTGCGGCAGTCGTCATAGTTCGAGAATTATAAGGAACAAAGAACAAGGAACAAAGAACAAAGTTTAAGCAGCGGAAGCGAAAGCAGAGAAAATTTGGGCCCAATGTTGAACTTCGTTCAAAATTCCGGCTTGCTTATAAAACTTTTGGAGCTGGCCGGTTGTAAATGAAACGATTTCCTGCACGCCCAAGAGCTCTTCGCCCGCAAGAGCCATTCCCTGAATGCGCGTGGCGCCGTGCTTTTTAAGCAGCGCTTGCGCATGCTGAATACTCTCCGCGATAAATATCTGGTCCGCCCAACCTTCTTGCTCAATTAACTTCAAAGCTTCTAATTTTTGCTCCCCTTGCGCGATAAAGGCAAACGGAACATCCTTAAATATTTTTCCGGCAGCCGCCAAAAATCCTTGCTCGACCAATCCCGAAGACAAAATAACGCCGTCTTTCACGGTAATATCTGTACCCAAAATACTCTGTAATTTTTCCATCTCTTGCTTTTGAAGTTCGGCCGAAACCAGTTGCGGTAAAATTTCCAAAAACTCCTCGCGATGATTTAAATAATAAACCGCATCTTCAACAGATAAAAATCCGGCCGCAAATAAACGCGCAGTCATTATCTGAATCGCTGAAGGCTGTTCCCCGCGCATTTCAGAACGCACATCACTTTTGAGCTGGCTAAGTAAAAACTTAAGATTGCTGTTGTTTTTAAATCCAAACCGTTGCGCGGTTTCATCGGCGTTTTTGGTCCGGGCGCGCGTGGCTTCGAGCTCCGCTTCAAATTCCGCGCGAATATCCAAAGCTTTAAACATCTGTAAATAATTCAAGCGCCCACCCGCATAATCTTGTGCCCATTTCAGGATGCTGGGCAAGTTCCAATCCCAGCCTTCGCTCGCCATTTTGGCATTTACCTTTTGCATGAGCTTTTCTTTCGCCTTCGCGCGATTCTTACCCAAATCTACGCCCACCAGCAAGTCCCCTTGCTTCAAATCAATTTGGGCGGGATCAATTTCATACAATTTTAAAATATCACGAATGGCACCATCCGTTTGACCCAAACCAAAATCTTTCACCACTCCCGCGAAATAGCCGTAACGAGCACGGTACCGTTTTTCAAATTCAGCTTTAAATTCAACCTTCAAATTGAGCGGCTTCAAAACATCCGCATATTCACGGGTCTCCGCGGCGGCACCGCTTGAGTGTACCAACTCACGGATATGCGCAACCAGCTTTGTGATATTCCAATCATTGGCACGCAAAAAATTCAAGGCCGCGTCATGGTCTTCCGCGGGATTATTTACAGCAGCCGGCATGGAAGAAGATTCTGTCGCAGTTATTAGCGGCAATTCTATTCGCAACTTCGCAATCAAATCATTAAACCCATCTTGCTTCAAACCAAAAAAAGAAGCTGTTTTATCTTTAAAAGGACGGCCTTGAGCGGCCAGGTACCGTTTTTCAACTTCGGCTTTAAAATCCGCGGCGAGATTCAATCCTTTAATCAAATCTCCCAAATAATAAAACTGTCCTCCGAATAAAACATTCTGAAGTTTTGGTAAATCCCAGTCATTTTTTTGCGCCAATTTTAAAATCTCGGCTTGTTTATCTACGACGCCCTGCAACTTTTCGACACCTTGAAGCAAGTCCCCGTCTTCAAGCACAATCGTTTTATAATCAAAATCCAGCTCTTTGGTCAGAAGCCGCAGCTGGTCATAATCCGTAAATCCGAATTCCGCGATCACTTTTTTCATATACCCGTAATGCTTACGGTAAACGGCTGTCAGCGATTGAATAAAAGCTTGATCAAGATTTTCCGATTTGAGAATAGCCCCCAAACTGCGCCGGTCGGACGGTGTTCTCGCCGCAAATTCTTTTCTTAAGCCAGGTAAATTACGTAGCCGAGGATCGATCATATCCGCTTGAACCGGCTCAACAAGCGCTTCCGGTTGAACCGCAGTTATTTCTTCCGCCGTAACTTCTTGGGCGGGCTTTGCCTTCGCCTTCGCTTCAGCCGCAACTAATCTCGAAACTGGGGCCAACAAAGCTGCCTCTGCGGCTTGTTCCCGTTCGGCAAGCGCCTCTTTTATGGCATCCGGCATGGGCGTGGGCTCTTGATCAAGGCGCGCTTTTTTATTCTCTGCCTGCTCGGCCTTAGTATCAATCCGAACTAAATCCGCTTCCATTTCCGCTGACAACGGCTTGGGAGCCTTATCGCGCACAAGCTTTGCAACGGCGCGCAAAACTTGCGGCCGAGATTCAATCACAAGAACGACTTCCAAAATTCTTGCGTCGCGCATTTGAGCGCTCCCCGCTGTCTCCTGGTTTCCGGTCGGAACACGATGCTCAGGACTTTTGACCATACCCGCAGCCTTGCGCAAAAGTTCCAGCGCATCCTCGGCCGAAGCATCACGCATTTCAGATCGGTTTTGGCTTTTGTGGCTATGCTTGGAACCGCCCTTAACAGCACCCATTCCCGGACCATATTTCCGCCGATGATCATGATTGAAAGCACGCCCAATTTCTTGATTAGCACCATCCAAATATCGCGCTTCATAAAAATCACGGCCATTCACTCGATCTTGAAGCGCTTGATAAAGTCCGCTATTGATAATGGTTACACCTTCTTCATAAAAAATTGGCGGGATATCAAAGCCAAATGCGAAGCCGCCGGTCGGGCCTAACAAACTTGCGATGGATATTTGATCGGGCTCAATTCCATCGCGCACCAATAATTCAATTTGATTTAAATTACCCAGCCTAAAAATAAAGTCTGAATTTTTAACCCAATCTAAAAAGTCTTGCGCAACATTGCGGGCTTCCGAGCGATTAAAAAATGAGGGGTGCTTATCTTTAAAACGCTCTTCGATGTAATCCATCCATTGTTCTTTATCTGCCCGCGCGGCAAAGGCTTCAGCAAGCTGCTCTTCGGTTTCATGTCTTCCCGACATTAAAAAACCGGAATTGTTGATTAAGTTAATGAGAGCTGCCAACTGATCCGTTGGAAGCGGCTTAACAAACTCCGTCATGTCGTAAGCTAGATGCGAATAAACTAGAAAACGCGCAAAAAGGGATTCATTGGCGGCATCAAACCATTCTGCCTCGGGCAAATTGGGATCCGGATGCTTGCCAAAAGACGGAATCATGTAAGGCAAAATTTGATAGAACAAATCTTTATCCTTTTCATAAAGATTTTCGAGCAAGGCCGTTAAAGACGCATGCTGCCATTTGGCGTAAAAGAAAAACCGCCGCAAAATTCCCTCACGCACCGGCTCAAACTCTTTTTCCGTCATTAAAATTTTAATGACTGCCGGCATAATTTGGTAAGGCGAATTGTTCGAAATAAGCTCGCCAAAAGTCTCAGCCATGCCGCGCGATTCATCAGGGCTATAATCAATTCCAAGGCCATAGGCTTTTTCGTGATCGGGGCCGAGATAAAAACTAAGATCACGTAAATTTGCTTCGCCGTAACGGGCAATCCATTGCCTTATAAATTCAACCCGTTTTTTTCTTTCAACATCAAATTGACGGCTGCTTTTATAAACCTCAAAACCACCCTGCGGACGAGCCTGAACAAACACCGCAACATTTACTTTTTTATTTGGATCATAATCAGGGTGGCCTTGCACAAACTCATACATCCGTTCAATCATGCACTCGATATCCATCGGCCGGCCAAAGTAAGTCTCAATTTTTGATGCTTTTGATGCAATCATACTTACCAATTCTTTAACACGTCCGCTATCGATCAAATCCGGATATTGCCGGTAATCAAGCGGCTCAAGCGAACCATCTTTAAGCGAAACCGTATACTTTTTGGTCGCCATCACAGGGCGCAAATGTACGCGCTCATCACCTTCACTGACAACTTCAGCTGATGTTTTATCAAAATAAAAACGAAACGGTTCACCCTGCAATTTAGGTTCGGGGCTTGTTAAAGCGCGGCCTGATCCCGGAATTAATTCAATCATCATAATATTCGGATCACGGGAAGCAGGCTCTGCCGTATGAATTAAAACGGAATAGCCATCATCGCGCCCCGCCATTTCTTGGATAACCAGAGCAGGAAAAGCTTCTTCTTCCGAAATACCGTAAAAGCGGCGGTCGGCAAAGGCTTCCCAGGACCAAAAGCTAGAGAACGTTCGCATCACAATTTTGAGATAGTCTTCTTGCGAAACTGTATTTAAATCAGAGCCAATTTCATTTGAACCGTAAACCCCCGCTCCCACACCCGGATTATTTTCCAAATCTTCCGTATTCGTGGATAACCGCGCAATTAAACGAGGAATCCAAGGCTTATACCCGCTCCGAATCTCGTATTCTTCCAATGGGCGGTACTCGCGTTGGTTACGAAATTCACGAATTTCACGCTGTAAATTTTCCGGAATTCTTAACTCTCCCACAATATTTTGAATTTGCATTAACTTTTGCCGCACCAAATCAAGCGGAACAGCTTTATCAACTTGTACCATTAAGCCCTGAATTTCCGCTTCTAATAGGCGAATTTTTTCGGCCGCCTCGGGGTTCGCCTCTAGAACCAGTTTGAAAAATGGAAAGTTGAGAAATAAACTAGTTGGCACGCTGGCGTAAGTTTGCTCGTGATCACGGTTCATCATAAAAAGCCGCGCGGCTTTAGGTCCCATAATTGAAGAAAGCTCATCAAGCGATGCCTTCGATTTCCAATCTATATTCATCGCGTAATACATGTGCATTTGCGGTTCAACATCCCAGTTCACCGGCACGGGCTTCACTTGAACGCGCGATTTTTTCAAAATTTTGGCATCGGCCATTTCTTTTTGCGCGGCAGGGCGCAAAATACCTTTTCCGTTTTCGCTCGTTAAAACAACAGGCATTCCTTCCGGCAACAATTCAACCGCATCGGGTAAATAAACGAGCGGAACACCTAAAGCACGAGCGCGTGTTGCGAGATGACCGGCGCCTTCGCGCGAAAAAACAATGCCGGATTGCTGATCGCCGGCCGCCGAAAGCGATGAATAGTCTTGATCAATCACAACAATCTGATTTGCGTCTAATTGTTCAAGCTCGGCGCGTATTTGGTCTTCGGTACCTTTTAAAATTTTGATTCGCCCTGCCGCACGGCCCGGCTCCGCGGCTTTCAGCCCCGCAACGCCATATTGGCTGACATAAGCTTGAAACAATTCGTTAATCGTTGCGCTCATTGCTTCTAAAAAGGCAGACGAGCGAGTCCCCAACTGTTCCCCGATTAGGGGTTTTAAAGTTTCTTCAACGGCTTTGTAATCATTGCGCAAACGCCCCCACGCAATCAGCGCTTTTTCGATTTCTTTGCGCGCGATTTCGGCTTCAAAGTTTTGCAATTCCGCAAAACCCTGAGCAATGCCTGACGCAGGATCCCAAGCTTCGGATGCTTTACCTTCATGCTGCTGCTGAAAACGGATCACTGCTTGTTGTAAAAGCGGCTCCATCTTTTGAATTTTGTCTAAGCGACGCAACACATCAAAAAGCTGCTGCAAGAAATACGCGTTATGAAAAGCTGATTTTAAAAAGGATTCAAGCCGTGAAAGCTCCGCTTTGAGCGCTTCCGTTTTGACGCCGCTTAACGCTTCCGCAGCATCAAGCGCTTCGCGCATTTCAACCGTAAGCACTTGATGCAAAGCACTTTTATAATCGTGAACCCGGCGTTCGAATTTCATGCGCCGGTCAATTGCCCCGAACTCAATGCGTTTGAGGATTTGATTTAAACGCTTTCCGATGAAAGCTACCTGCTCTTCGGAAAGTTCAGGAGCGGCAGCCAAAAGAGCTTCTAAGCTTTGAATAACAGCGCGACCAGCCGCGGCTTCCCAATCGTTAATTGCGCCCTGCAAATGAACTTGAGCCTGAGGGATCTGCATTTCTTCTGCCGTTTTTACTGCAAGGGGCTCACGAGCAAAGGCATCCGCATCAACGTGGTTTTTGATCACTTCGCCTAAAGCCGCTAAAAGCTGTTCACGGAAATAATAACCGCCGTTTTTTTCAAGATAAGCCAAACCATATTTTTTATGCATTTCTTCGCTTAACTTGCCTTCTTGAATACCGGGTATTTCGTGACGGCTCACGATACTGCCCGACACAATTAAAATAGGGCCTTTAAAAACAGCTTGGTCTTTAGGCGCGCGCAAAAAGTTAATCAGATTGAGAGCCGTGTCCTCACCCTTGAATTGATAGTCCGTAATCACAACAATATCTTCATCCGCAACACCTTTGGCTTTTAATTCAGCCACAAGCCGCAATCCATCTTCGGATGAAGCGCCCATCAAAACATTCTCAGCGCCGTGGCTTTTAAGTATTTGCTCATAGCTTTCAAGCAAGTAAGTTTTGTCATCTAAAACAACAAAATATTTCCCTTTAAATGTTTGCGGGGACGGAACAGCGACGGGACTTTCTTCGCGTTCGCGCTGACTCCAGCCTTGCTGATCAAAAACAGGCTCTTTAACCGGGTCAACCGTGCGGGCTTCGGATCGATTTTGAATAAATTGTCTCCGGTTTTGAACAGCTTGAGTATAAAGATCAAAATATTCGGGAGCAATTTGCTGCCATGAGCGGACGGAGCCCATGGCATCGTCGCGCATATTTCGTACAAACTCAGGCGCAACTTCCCGCATAGTTGCAAAACGCGCCAAGCCGACTCCAAGCTCTAACGCGGGTTGACCAAGACCAAACTTAATTCCGGTTTGTAAAAGATCGCCATGCCGGCGATCGTAAACGGTTTCACCCAGACCATGAACGTTGGAAGTAATGGGGGTCGCACCAAGACGTTTCGCTTGTAGCTGAAAGAGTCCGTGCGGTTCAACGCGTGAAGGCGCAAAGCCGATATCCGCCGCAGCGAGCACACGTTGAATCACGCTTTCGCTCACAAATTGCGGTATCACCACCATGCGTCCCTTAAAAAGCGGGTCGGCTTGAATTCCCAGCAATTGATCCGTAATCGCCGGGTCACCGCCTCCGCCAAAAACAAACTGCAAATCTTTGAACTGATACAAAAGCGGAGCCGCAGCCTGCGCCACAATATCAAAACCTTTCACACCATCGAAGCGGGCAAACATGGTCGCAAGCATTGCTGCAGGGCTAACCGCTAACCCCAAAGCCTGCTGAAGCACCGCTTTGTTGGCAGCTTTACCATCGGTTAAATCATCCGGCCTAAATGGAATTTCAACTCCGGGCGCCACATCCGGGCGCCACAGATCCAGGTTCATGCCATTATTAATACCCACCAATGTTTTTTCATTAAACCGCTTGTGCAAAGAGCCTTGCAGTCCATCGCTTAAACCGCTAAAAACAGCGTCTACGGCAAAGGCCTGGCTTACGGTGGTGACAAAATCGCTAACTTCAATCGCGCTTTTGACAGGATTGAGATGACCGTTTAACTCCATTTGCCCACCCAATTTGAAAAGCTCATCGGGCATTCCCAGAGAAGTCAACATTCCTTTTTTAGACAAATCCATGCGCCCTTGATAAGCGGGTGAAAAATGGTGCGCGGTGTAAATGACAGCTGAGTTTTTAAAAAAATCATCGCGTGTATAGCGCACAAAGGCGGGCACGAGCGCGGCCGCTTGGTCGTGCGCGTGAATTACATCAAATTTCAAATTGCGCTGAACCATAAACTCGGTCGCTGCCTTAGCAAAAAAGATTCGCTCACGGTCCGCATCCGGATTGTTATAGCCCAGTTGAAAAAAATCGGGATGCGCAAGAAAGAAAACATTCACGCCGCGATGCTTCAAATAAAAAATTTCAAATTCATATTTTTCGCGCGTTTCCTTTTCTTCAAACTCCAACTTGCCGATACTACGCGGAGACTCACTGCCTTCTAACTTCAAGTCTTTGTGATAAGGCATCACCATGGCAACATCCATACCGGGTCGCAAATTGATCATCTCAGGCGGTAAGTCCCCCGCCACATCCGCAAGCCCACCTCGTTTAAAAAACGGCGCCATTTCATAGCTAATATGCGCAATGGATTGAAACGGATAAACCATTTTCGAAACCTGCTCCGGTGTTTGCTGATAACGCTCTCTTGATTCCGAGCGGGCGGAAACAAGGCTATCAACTTGACTCAAGGCTTTCACAAAGGCAGGTTCATTTACCGCTTGCTGGGCTGAAATTAATTTCCTCAAAGCTTTGCGCAGTTTTTTATCTTTACTCGGAATCAAAGAGCTGTCCTGAAGGCTGGCAAACAATCCGATCGTGTTATTGAAAAGCGTCAATGCGCGCTCATAGAGAATGCTGGTTTTCTCCAAGGACTTAATGTGAAAAGGGAAAAGTCCCGCGATCAATGATGCTTCCGTGAAAAGTAATCGAACGCGCCAAGCCACCGGATCCTTCTCGAAAGGAAAAGCTGCGCCGCGATGAGTGCGCAAAAAATCCCATGTTTCAATTTGAAACTGCCGCGTGCGTTCAAGCATTTCCAGCGTGCCAACTGCTTCATCATCCACATAATCGCTCATCTCCAACGGATCCGCGGATGTGCCCGGATCTTGCATATTGAAATGGTAGGTGTCGGAGTGATCCAAAGCCAAGTCATAATGTCCGAATAAGTTATGCAGTAATTTCGCAAAATCATAAAGCGGGTCATTCCCCTCCGGCATCCACTTGGGGTCAATGAGTTTAAATCGAAGCAAGGCTTTGTCAGAAATGACATCAAAAATATCAGCCATGATATTGCCAAAATGCAAGTCGCCGTGTTCGTAAGATAAATACGGGGGCTTGAAATAATCCGGATAGGCCTTCGCTAAAGCTCTGAAGATGCGAAGCATCATTTTAAAATTAGGCAGAAGATGCTCTTGTCCTCGATGATCGTAAACTTTCACATAAGGCGCGTTTATCCATTTTTTAAACGCGGGGGAAACGGCTTCGGCTTCCTGCCAGCGCTTTTCAAGCTTTGAGAAATGGTATTTCTCCGCAAAGTCATCGGGTGTATCACTTTTCTTGCGCATATAAAAAATACCCAACAACAAACTATAGATTTGCCGCGCGACCACAAAAGGTGAAAAGCTTAACAAATCTTCTTTCCGCGACATATGCACCATTCCCGGCGCGCTGTTAATGAGTCCCGTAAGGCTTGCTCCCTGAAGATCCTCCATCCAAACTTCCGTTTTTCCAGGCTGATCAATCACTTTCAAGATTTTGGGGAAAAAAGCAGCGGCATCTTCGGGCAAAGACTGTATCATTTTAGCTTCATTCAAAAGCTTGCCGCCGTCTTTGCGAGGATCGGCGGTTTTAACGACATGCGAACTTCCATCGGGATTAAAAAAACGGTGAACCTCACTGTAGGATCCGCCATGCAATTGTTCGCTTGTCGCGGTAAAAGCCTCTGTCCCGCCCCACCATAAGTACTGAACTTGATATTCTATGTTTGCGGCTCCGCCGTATTGCGTCATATTCATAAAACCGCTCGCAAGTTGGCGCGTCATGGATTCCAAGCGAGATGAATCCGAAGCGCTAACAACTTGTAAATGAGGGTCATTAAATTTTGAAGATTCCCCTTCAGCATAATTTTGCACCCCGATTAAACCCACTTCATCTTCACCGATCGCAAGAATTTGGCTTTCAACCGTCACGCGCAATTGCCGTTTTTCTTGGGGCGTCATCGTTTTTTTAACTTTAGCGGTCACAAGGCGCAAAACTTCTTCGCGTTCCGCGCGGGTATAAACGCGCGGTCTTTTTGTTTTCCAATTTTCAGGAAAAAATTCAGAATTGCCCACCGCCAAAACACGCATGCCCAATTTTTCCAATTTGCTTTTCTCAGACTCAAATCGCCGACGATCCCCTTTTTTAAGGGCTTCCGCCGCGGCAAGAAAAAATTTCGTGCTTTTCTCCTGCCTGTTACTCCGGACTTCTGAACGAGCATTCAAAATGGAGGGGCGAACAAGATAACGTTGGGCCTGCATGGTTTGTAATTCTTTGGGTGACGGCAAACCAAAGCGCGAAGCAGTAAGTTCGCCGGCGATTAAGGCGCGCAATAAATCCGCATTGGTTGACTTCTTTGTTTGCGGCGAGAGATGGTATGCAGGTAAATTGCCCGACCATGGGGCGAAATAATAAAGCACTTCCACGTCACGGCTTGACTGACGCGATGCCTGTGTCGACCAAAGCTTCATCGCTTCATTAATCACTTTCCAAGAGCCGACATGATGGGGATGACTATCCACACGATGCGGCGCCACAATACTAATGACCGCCTCCTTCGGCGCGTCTTTTACTGAGCGCTCAAATTTCATCAATAAATGCTGCAGCACGACTGCGGCATGTTCTTCAAGCTCATGAATGAAACGCAAGTCTTGCGGACCCGATGAAGGGTAGCCTAAAAACTCGGGAAAAAATTGGGCGCGAATTTTTCCCGGGTAAGCCTCATTAAAAAAGTCGATTGCGCGCTGATTTTCAATACGGCGAATAAAATACTTCGCTGTTTCTTTCAACAAGGCCTGGGTTGCTTGATTTATTTCTTTCTTCTGGATTCCCGACTTCGCCAGTTCTTCATAGCTCCATGCTTGGTTTGCCGCAGCATCAAACAAGGCATCAAAATCAACGCCTTTGAAAGTCTCTAGTTTTGCCTTAAATTTTTCAGCCGCCGCGGGATAACGCTCTTTATATTCCGCTAAAACATTTTCGTGCAGGGTGCGGATTTCAATGAGAGTTTTTCCCCATGCTTTTTTAAGTTCGGTAACGCGCGCTGCATTCAAATCTCCCGCGTCATATCCTAGCGCTAGCCGCAGCGCCTCTTTCATTTGTGTTTCATTTAAATCTACCACCCCGTTTTCGCCGGGCTGCATCACAATCACTTCCGCAACGACTTCGCCTTCTTGGGCTAATTTCATCGCCTCAGCAAGCACTGCTTTTGCGGCAATGACATCGTCGTCGGGATGCGGCGAAACCAAGAAAATACGCCGCAGCTTGGAGGGCTCATTCGGCTGCTGAGGACGCTCATCTCCGTAAATGCCTGTGCGGTAAAACGCATCCGCAAGCGTAGGCTTTTCTGAGAATTTTAAGATGCCCTTCTTCATGCCCAAAGTGCCCGCAACAAAAGCCATAAGCACTGTAATAACGGAATAAGGGGTGCGAAATTCTTGTGTTTTATGACCTTCAAATAATGACTGCGAAGAAATTCGAGCCGTCTTTTCATCTGCTGCGACAAAATAATTGGCGAGTGTTGGGACAAGATCGGTTTCATAAAAAATTTGATCCACCCGCTTTCCGATTTCAACTTCATACAAATCTTTGGCATCTTCGAAATAACGTTGAAGTTCAGCAGGATACGGATTGTTTTTTTCGGGCATCAAGCCGGCAAAAGGTGTAATTAAAATATCTGCTTTTTCCGAATCAGTTTGGCGGATTTTATCGATGAGCGCTTCGCGCGAAGCATAGTCTTGCGGTTTAAGCTCAACAAAGCGGATGTTATTTTTATTTTTGCGTAAATCGCGATAAAGCGGTTTCAATTTAAACGCGATTTTGCTTTCACCGGGAAGCAGAAAAACAACGGCGTTTTTCTTGAGCGGAAGCAGATAATTTTTCAGCTCGGCGGAAGTAGGATTTTTCCCAAGCACATATCCGCCTTGAGGAAGCGGTGCATCAGCCCAAGCTTTGCGCGGCTGAGCCCTGAGACGCGCCAAAATAAAATATTCAACAAAGTGAATTAATGCCGGTGACGGTTCTTCTGAATCAAGCGCAAGACGATTTAGCGCATTCAAAAGAACGCCCGCGTCGCGGTCATAATCAACCCGCTGAAATTCATCACGCGCTATTTTTAATTCAAAGCGTATGCCTCGCGCAATCTCTGCGTTTGAAAGCTCCGCATCCATTCCCGCGCGAAAATAGCCGGCGGCTTTTTTGAAGTGAAGAGCACCTAAAACATAGTGATCACGAATTTGAGATAAATCGGGAATCGCCGCGGACTCCTCTTTTTCAATCCAAGTCTGAATCGCGGGCGCGGGCCAAGCATCCAACGCCGTCCAAACTTTGCTGCGAAGCTGATGCTTTCTTTCAAGGTCGGCAAAACGTTCATTTTGGGCGAGCTTTGCTTTCCTTTTCGCATCGAGATATATTCCGCGAAAGGCACTGAAAAAAGTAACTCCGACCAATGCCGCTCCCACAAGACCAAGCGCAACCTTAAAAGCCGCAAGTCCCAAAATGGTTTGTAAAAGCCCGATTCCCAAAACAAACGCGCCGGCAAAAAGCAGCCTTCCGTCGACGTGTCCTTGAACCTTCGATAAAAAGCTTGGCTTGCCCGCGCGGATTTCGGAACGAAAAGCGCCCTCAATTGCTTGTGCAAAAGGCGCGTCTTTGCGGTTCAGAACAACATCCAAAAGCAACGCGTTCGGGTTTTCTTTCAAAATAGTTGCCGCATAGTCAAAAAAGGCAGCTTTGACGAAGAGCATATACCGCCGCGTAATATCTTTACGCTTTTCTTCTTCAGGCTCAGCCGCAAAAAGAAAAAGGGCGTTGCGGGTAACTTGTCCAAAAAATACGGGATGAAACTCAAAGTGAATGTAATCGCGCGCCATAGCCGCGGATTGAATTTGGGCGCGCTCACTTTCAAGACCTCTCAAAAAGGGCTCCAGCTCCGGGTGGCGGTCAAGGTGCGCGAGCGGTTCCAGCTCATGAAAATGATTTTGTAAAAAGGAACCGGCCATATCAAAAAATTTTGTGGTATTCACTTCTTTATCCCGAACACGCCGTTTAAGACCATCCTCATCATAAAAAAGATTTTGGCTTAAATCGGGACGAGCCTGAATAAAATCCTGATCCGAAAGGGCTGTTTCAAAAAGTCTGGGGATTAACTCTTCTTCCATGCGCTTAAAAATACGCTCCGGCTCTGTCTCCGTATGGTCTTTGTAAACTTTGGTATGCTGAACCAAGTAGCTTTCCGGAAGCTTTTTCCGAGAAATCAACGAAGCAAGACGCAGCATCAGCGGATGCTCAAGATCATAAACATCGTGAACGCTCATCGCCGGCTCATCGCCGGATTTTCCGGATTCTAAAAGCGCTTTCACGGCCTCGCGGGAAACAGCAAACTCACCGCCATGTGACTGAAAAAAGGAAAGCCCATAAAGCGCTTCCGTAAAAGCCAAAGTCCAAAAATGTGCCAAGCCATCATCATCCGAGAATCGGCGCTTCAGCGCGTGCAAAAGCACCATCGCGGAGTGGGGATGCTTTTCAATTTCTGAGATCAAAGAACCCAGCAAGCTTTTAGCGCTTTCCTGCCCATTGCTCAATTTCAAATCAGCATCTAAAAAAACGACCGCTTGCGCTCCGGAATATTCCGGTCCTTTTTTTAAGGATCGGGATGCCAAATAAATTCCCGCAAATTCCGAGGCGCCTTTCCCCTGGTCTTTTTTGTCTTTATATAAAATTTGAAAGCCTTCGTCTTGTCTGGGCGCTAACCTGACCGCCGTAGGGCTACCTTCTTCGGCAATCGCCACAATTTTCAATTTTTTGGCACTATTTTCACGGGCGTAACGGCGGACATCATCGATTAAATTGCTGGTGCGCGCCCACGACTTTTCATTCGCGATCGGAATTACAACCAAAATTTCCGCCGACTCCAGCATCTTTCTTAAATTACGGTTGGTTTCGATTTTATGTTCCAGCGAATCTAAAAACCCATTCTTGCCGTAAATCGCTTCATAATTCGCGCGCGCTTTATCTTCAAGCCATTCCGGTTTTTTCGGAAGCCGTATTTCGGAGCGCGCTTCCGATCGCTCTAACTCTAAGGGAACCCGTCCATAATAAATAGAACCATTGTCAAATTTAATCGTCAAAACCGACTTAGGCAGAAGAACCGCACCATTTAAAACTCTGACCTCTCCCGAAGAAAATTGCATTTGCTGAACACCCACAACCGCAGGAACTTGACCTTCTGCCGCTGAGGTTGCCGCATGCGATAAAGCGCCTCCCTCAGAGCTCACAACAACCAGACGCAATCCCTGCGATTCTAATTCTTTCTTTGCCTTCAGCATCATGGCTGTTTTTTTAGGGGTCATTGATTCCACGATCCAAATTAATCCATCCAATTTTTGCTGTTGAATTTCTTGCAACCATCCGGAGTTCAATCTTCCATCTGCGTCAAACGCTGACAAAAGATCGTAAACAGCCTTGCCGCGAAAACCACCGCTTGAAGCATAAACAGATGCTCCTTGCCCTAAAATAGTCTGCTGTCGCAAATCCTTCAAATAAAGAGCGGGCAACTTTAATGATTTCACTGATTTATCTCGCGAAACTTGCAAGATCCAAAGTCGGCCATTCGAAACAGTAAACTCAACCAATACCGGCCGTCCAAAATACGCCTCCAAAGATTCCACCATTTGACGAAGCTGATCATAAATAACCGGCTGTTCTTCCGCTAATGCATCTAAACTGCGCGGCGTTTGGAATCCGCTTACCAAGTCGAGGCCTTGCGCGGCAGCAAGCCAATCACCGTTTAAAATTTTTTCGCCCTTCGAATTTCTCGAACGCGCCAATCCTGAACCAGATTTCTTTTCTGAACTTCCTAAAACATATTTCTGCACAATAAGCGGAGTTCCCCACGCTTCGGAAATATTATTCTCGACTCGATAAGCGCGGGCATGTTCGTCATCCCAAGACTGACGGACTTTGCTGGCAGCAAGAAAAAGTTGTTTGTCCGGGTACGCCAAAAGATCTTCCAGGTTTTCACCCATTTGCTTTTCTGCAAACAAACGCTCCATCCACTCCGTTAATTTTCTCATTTGCTCAATTTGAAGATCCTGCACCTTGGCTTCATTTATTGATTCAAGGTAAGTCTTCACACGCTGATGCATTTCTTCGGAAGGTATATCCAGCAGCTCTGCCGCCGAAAATAAAAAATAGTAGTAAGCCAAATATCCTTCTTTGGGAGAATCTGACTGAATCATTTTTTTTAAAATGGGTCTCGTCATCCCAATCATGATAAAAGTTGCTAATTGCCCCGGCATCACAAACGTCGATCCGGAACGAACGGCAAGAAACAGCGGACGATCCGGATCTCCAAAGCGGAGCTGCTCGGATGAAGCATCATTCCATTCTTTTCCAATCTGATGAACGCCGCGAATTAATTCTTGATTGAATTGACCCCACGCTTGCGACGTCTGCAAAGTCATAAAAAAATCTGCAGGAACCACAAAACCCGGCGGAACCGGAACGCCCAAGCGGTTCCGCGCAAGAGCAAGCACTGATGCTTTTTCTCCACCCCATATGCGGCGAGTGTTTTGATTCATCCATATTTGAGGTTGGTTAAAAAACGCAAATGCCGCATGCCCTTGGGGGCGCGCATCTTGGGTTGATGGAAACACATCAGACAACGAGCGCCATTTCCTCTGTCGATACTCCATCGGCATACCTTGAATCGCATGAGATAAAACCTCAATCAATTGCCCTGCTAACTTTACCTCTTGCTCTTCTTTTAAGAGCATATTTAAGGTTGTTTCTAAAGTAACCGTGTTTTCGCCAAAAAGTAAATGCGCCTCCTGATTGTAAGAATCAAAAAACTTCCCCGTGAAAAAGCTGATGTCTTCTCGGATTTTTTGAAGTAAATCATAAATTTGATCAAGCTGCAGCGACGACTCCTGAAGCGAAACAATCCAGTCTTTACTATCGCGAGTCAAATATCCTTGGTCTCGCAACCGGTTTAACATCGGCTGCAAAACAACAACAACTTCAGCGATATGCCGAAAGCGTTCTATATCCGGCAATTCACTGATTCCCTCCAAATAAGAAGGGATCAAATCTTGCAGTATGGATCCAAGCGACTGATAAAAATGTATTTGTTCGTAGCGAATCTCAGGTGGCAGCTGCTTTTTCCCAAGCTCGCTCACCCAGTTCATCGCTTCATTTACTGCATAGAGATCATCACGCGGCATCTGAGGTCTCAGAATTCGATCAATCCAAGGCTGAATCTCAGGGTGCGTTTGAGCTAACAAAGATCGCTGCCAACGATCAAAGAATTCTTTGTGCCGAATTCCATTTTGAGCCAGCAAAATTTTTTCTCGCATGTCCCACAAAATCTGAAAAGGCTCGGATTGAATTTGTCCTAAGGATTTGCCTTGAGACATTTGCTTCTGAACCTCGTCGCGCAATTCTCTGTCCGCCGCACTCGGAAAATTAACGACGGCAACGCGCCTTACATTTTCCCAAGCACCATCAGTTTTAGGGTTCGTCAAATAATCAATATAAACTTGGACTAATTCCATCGCTTTTGAAAAACTGAATCCGGCGCGATGAATAAGACGACGGAGCGTGTTCGCATACCCGGTTTCACCTCCATCTTCGTCACGCATCCAACGATCATCAAAATCCGCAGCAAGCCCCCACAGCTCTCGCTTATTTTTCTTGTCACGATCCAAATCAAAAGGCATTGAAAAAACGAAGTGGCGCACAAGCTCGGGATGATCCGCGTATTTTTCAATGATTTTCTCTCCAAGCTCGCGTCCTTTTTCGTAAATATCATCGGAATAGTCGTCGGAGGAGTGTTCTTGCGCAAACTCAAATCCTGCGCCATTAAAACGAACTTTCAGAATAAACCGTTTAAGCGCTGCAACGGCAAGATCAGTCGTGGGTAATGCTAAAATTTTTTCAATAACGGAAAACGCTTCTTTCCAAGTCTTCACGCTCTCAATTTGATCCATCACCGAAAAATCAACCGTTTGAACCGCTTCTTCAGGCGCTATCGATCGAACCGCTTCTATCGACCTCAAAGGATCTTTGTCTGATTTTAAATGCTCATGAACGTGTTTTTGAAGCTTTCGCAATTTCACAATTTTTTCACGACGCTGCCCGGTGGAAGACCGAAGAAAAGACTCTAAGCCGCGATCAAGCAGAGTTAAAATTTTATGCCTTTGCCAACGCAAATAAGTAGGACCGTGGGTCAAATGCCCCAATAGAACTTTTTGCTCATCGCTCATCGCATCGGTTAACTCACCCGATCGAGTTAAATCCACCACCGTTTCAGTGTCTTGATCAGTTCCTTTGGAGTGATATCCCCAAGCCTGTAACCCCTGAATATGTCCGGCCTCATTCCGAAGACCAAAGGTAACTTCAAGCCCGCGATTTTCATAACCTTTGGACATACCTCCATCAATATTGATAAGCCCGGATCCATGTTGCGGATAAATAATGAAACGGGCCAAATTAGCTTCAACAAATTTCTTGGCTTCATTGTGCCCCCAAAAAACAACTCCAGAAATTTCACGATCAACAAACGCCCCTGCCGAACCCAAATACCACTCAATATTTCCCTCCTGAATAAACTTCTGAACAGCAATCGCTTTGGCGACAGGAACGCGGTCGGAATACCATGAGTTAATAATCGTAAAAGCTTCGCCTACGGCATTCCACATGCGCTGCCTAAACTCACTAATTTTTTCAGGCGGTCCCATCAAATCATCAATTGTCACTTGTTCAAAAAATTCTCGAATATCTTTGGTCATGAGTTCAAGCGCCGCAATGCCATCCAATCCGCGATAATGCACTGCCATACCTCCAGCTTCATAATCCATGGGAATAATGTTATGCATGTGAAGATTGCCTAAAATATCAATATAAAAAAGACGAAATTTCTGAACTTGCCAAAGCATATTGTTCAAAACATCGGGGTCTTGTTGGTAATTGTCACGCGTAACAACGCGAATGCTTTTAAAGTCGGTCGCGAGATCCACGCCTTGCTGCTTCAACTTGCGCACACTCTCTTCGTATTTCTCCACCACCTCATATGTGTATTTCAACGTTTCTTGAAACACATCAGGAAGAGGAACAAACTCAGGTTCACGAATTGTTTTCTTGGGACGAGAATCGGCAAGAGCAGCTTTATCTTCGTCCACAACCGCTTTTTGCCAAGCCCCGCGAATAGCTTCGTTTTTCTTCTTAGCTTCTTTCAGCTTTTTGTTTAACTCCTCACCAAAAGCTTCCAAATTGACTTCTTCAAGAAGGAGTTGCGCTTGATCGGGAAAGCTTTGATTATGCCGCTGAATAGCCGAGTTCGCTTCACGAATACGACTGTTGATGCGCCGTTCATTCAACTGCTCAAGCTCTCGGTCTCCCCATCCGGCATGATGAAACGCTTCCCAGGCCCACCAAGCGGGATGATCCGCTTTTTCCGTGACATCAAAATCTTCTTCTTTTTCTTTTCCGAAAAGTTGATGAACACCTAAGACACCCATGATTCTCCATAAATCATGATTTCCTAAAATGAATCGTCCGAGTGAATTTTCGTTAAACTCGCGCGCTAATTCCATTGCTCCCACCGGGTCATCACCGCGGTCAACCAAATCGCTAAATCCCACCACTCTGCCGGATAAACTTGCAGTCGAAAGGTTTTGTTCATCCAACAATCGCTTAAGGTCAGTCAAGTTCTTGATCTTTTTAAACGAATCCGGAGGTAACCCATAAAGTTTTGCGATCAATCCTAAAGCTCGGCGCGTGCCTCCGTGCAAATCTTGCATTGCGGCAACAACCGGAATATCACCCGTGCCCGATTTCTGCATTTCTTTATCAAATTCATGCCAAAGATATTCGAGTTCAAAAAAGCGCTTTTCTTGTTCGCTCAAGTCGAATACCAAATTGCCTGCTGTGCGAATCATTTGATTTTGCATCAAGCTATAGCGATACTCGAGATTAGACATATTTGAGCTCACTTGGTGAAATGCCTTGTAATCAATCGGATCAGCGCTGTTTAAGATTTCAGGTGAAAAACTATCAATCCATCCTGCGACAAAGTCAGAAACGGCAGGCTGAACATCTCCAAATGCACTTTGGACAAATTGGGCGCGCTCTCCTACGGTCAGCTCATTCAAGCGCAGCTGTTTAAATATTAATGACGCTTGAGCCTCAAGCCTGGTCATAAAAGGATCGGATTCATAACGCTCAAGAATATCGGATCCTTGATGCCGCAACTTCCACTGGTCGAGCTTTTGAATTGCTTCTTGCAGTCGCGTTTCTGAGCGGGCCGACGGACGAGCGCGCGCGCCCTCCCACTCAGACAGAGGCCGGTCACTTGTTCTGGGACGCTCCGCTGCTTTTTTCATGCGAGGTGCATTTTTTCCTTTGCGGGCTTCGTCGTGGTGCGCCAGCCTTCGCATTGCTTCTTCCGAGCCGGACAAAACCAAAGCAGCTTCCTCACGGGCGGCGGCGCGGGGATCTTTGAATACTTCCGCGCTAGTTAAAAGCGCGGCGGCAACTTCCGAAGGAGTGCCCATTTCGCTGCGCGCGCTGCCTTCCCCCAACAGCGCGCGGCGATAATGAGCGAAATCTTCGGGTTGAATTTTTGAAATACGCGGCATCACGCTGACATAATTCCAATTTTGCTGACGCGCAAAAGACTCCATTCCCTCTTTATGAAAACCACCCGTAACAACAATTGAAATCTGACCTGATTTGGTTTTCTCTAAGATCGCACGCTCCATGGCCGCTTCACGATTAATCGCACCTTGATAAAAGGCAACAGCCTGGTTGTATGTTTGATTAATTTTTGTAAAGCCACTTTGCGCACTACCGAAGATGCGTCCTGCAGCTTCAGGAGCGTTGTTGGATATGCGCTCCAATTCCGCAGCTAACTCTTGAGGTTGCGCGGGATGATCTAAAGTTTTTTGAAAATCTTCACGGGTTAATTCCAAACTCAAGAGCTTGGTAAGCAAGATCTGCTTTTCAAGTAAAAGCGCCAGTGTTCGCTGTGTTTTTGCCTGAGCATCTTTTTTGATAACCTGAATATGAAGCCGTTTAGCTTCACGCAGAAGTTTTTCTGAATCCATTTCACCCGCAAGAATAATCCGCTCGATCAGTTTTTTTAAGTCGGGCCAGCGCTCAATAGAAAAATCGTCCGGTAAATATGCAGCAAGCTGTTCAAATGCTTCGCGCGCACCGGAAAAATCAATCGCCTCAGTTTTGGATTTTTCGATAAGGTTGTCGATTTCACGAAAAATGGAATCTGTTGACGGGCTCCGGTCTAGGCCTTTTAGCGAAGCAAAAAATTCCTGCTTTTGCTTTTCGATTTTTGAAAAATCAGGCGTGCCATCCATTTTTTTAAGATAGATATAACGTGTCAGCATCGGAAACTCGATTTGCTCTTCGATTGAGCTCAAATCGCGATTCCATTCGGCCTTGATATACTCACTTAAGGCATCAAACCAAAGCGCGGAAGCCGAAACCTCCACTTGTGATTGGGCGTACGTCTGTAAATATTTTTTAAGAGAAGGTTTAAAATTTTTTCCGGCTTCTTCCTGCCAAACTTCATACCAGCTTTTAAGAAACTCCGCGCTTTCGTTCTGCATGGCATCGACACGACGATAAAGTTCGACGTTATCCCAATAACTTTTCATTTCTTCGATTCCGAATCCGCGCGCACGTTGATTCTCCATTAAATAAGCTTCCGCACCGGTAAGATGGCCTTCTTTCATCCATGCTTCGCGAGTTTCGGGATTGAGCGTTAACCCATCCGGAAAGAAATGCTTCATTTGGGGATCCAACTTACCTATACCGCCTTCAATGAAAATAGCTTCAGCTGAGGCGACCTTATTGACTTGGGCAATTAGCGATTGGATGTTTTTTTGAGCTTCAAAGACAGCATGCGCGTCTTGAATGTGAATAATCGTACCCTTTGAGTTCTCGGTCAGAACACGCTGGGTAACCTTGCCGGTTAACGTGGATGGCTCCCAAGCCGCCACCGATTGAGCCTCACTTTGCGCGGGAGCAAAAACGAGACTAGCTGCCTGGGCAAGATCAGGCGTCAATATCTGTGTTATTAGCAGACATATAGTCAAAAACCAACTTGTAAGCTTTTTAATTCGCATTGTTTTCAGATATTTGGTGAAAGTTTTTTAAAACTTACCATCTCTTCCCCGCATTGCAACCGTAAATAACAACATTTAATAAGTGATTAATAATGCTCTCGATTGCTATCACAAGATTAATATACACAGTTAATTTTAATTAACAATATAGCAATATATAGCATTCTGATTATCACCATTGAATTCCTTCTATCAACAAGTTACTTTCCCAATAGATAAAATAAGACTAATTATTAAGGGAGTCATTCTATGCAATTGATTACAGCCGCAAAGAAGATCACAGCGCTTGCTGTGGCATTCACATTCGCTTTCTCGCCAACCCAATTCAGCTTTGCGGCTGACATGATTGCAACTGACCCCGCTTTAGACAGCCAAGGTGTGTCTATTGATAAACCACAAAATCCCGACTTGGCCGAACATATGGAAGGCCAAGAGCAAATACAAACCGGAGAATCTTGGGAAAGCTCTATCCAGGTCGTCAGCGCTGTAGATCAAAGTGGTGCTGAAAATCAATATGGTACCGATGAAACTACACAGGAAGACACAAGCTTGGCGTCAACAACAGAAACAACAAGTCAAACCCAGGTCGTTGAGCCCATTACAAATATCTATGTATCGTCAATGGATGTTTCCGCGGGATCAACCGACGCTACGGTCAATGTTAACTTGTCAGGCAATTACTCAGACATCACACTTGAAGTAAGAGATGTATATAACAATGTTCAAACTCAAACATCGCTCTACTGCTATGGATATTGCTCAACATCCATTAGCGGACTTAGCCCAAACTCTTCTTACACAGTAAACATTCTTGCGCCCAGTACAAACGGTTACACCTCCGTTTCAGGGACAACATCCACAAGCTTTGGCACGGCTCCGGACACAAGCTATTCCTATTATTACGACACAACCTATGTTGATCCATCTTATTACAGCTACACCAGCCCCGTTTCCTACAACTATGTCAACATCGAATCGCTCAATGTTTTAACTTCGGAATCAAATCCGACGACAGCCAATGTCAGCTTCTATAACTACAGCAGTACAAGCCCTAACCTAGTTCTGCGCTTGAAAGATTCGTCCTACAACCAGATTAGCGAAACTTCTTTGAGCAATTGCTACAGCTATGGCTCTTGCTCGCAAGACATCGACATCAGCGGGCTGTCACAAGGCCAGACTTACTATGTTGAAATCGCTTCAAACGATTATTACAACTACGTATCCTTTTCAGGCACAACGTCAACCAGCTTCACCGTTCCGGAAACACAACAGCCTCAGACTCAAGTAGAAGGAACCGAATCAGAGCAAACCACCGTGATTTTGGATATCAACAAAGAAACTCACCCTGTTATTTATAAAAGAGTTGAGACAAACCTTGTTTGCGATCAAGACCCTTGCTATGACACAAGAACAACTTACTCCTCAGCGGATGGGTCCTATTTAGGAAAGATGGAATACAACTCATCCACCCCGGAAGTAACGGTTTGGACAACTTCCGACAATGTAGAAGTTAAATTTGTAAGCGGGACCCTCAATGATGCACAGTTTGTGATTCAGCGCGGGGAATATTTTTATGCAGTCAAAAAGAACGAGGACGGCTCATACACTTCATCCGAACCTTTGAGAGCCATTGACCCCGGAGCCGACCATATCGCAACGGACTACTTGGGAGAAACAACGACCTATGTCCGCTCAGAAGACTCGGACATCGGCATTGTTTGCACAAAATCAATCCCGCCCAAATGCACCGGCTCCGACACCACAGATCATTTTTATTACTCGGCTTCCGGCAGTTATTTGGGCCGTGTATCCAATGTAAGCCAAGCAACCGGCGGGCAAACCATCGAAAGTTATACGCTTGTGTACGTCCCCGAAGATGATAAAAATCCCATCGCGCACCTTGATCGCTGGGGGCAAGCAAGAGATCTCAAACTTGTTAACGCAACGGAATTCCTCGAAGATGCAACAAAAGCTTTCAAACAAACGCCTGTTTATCAAAAAACCATTTCGGGAGCGAACTGCACAGGCGAAGCCTGCGCTCAAGTCATGCGTCCTGACACAATTCAATACTTTGATGACGATAAAAAAATGATTGGTTACGCGTTGAACTATTGGGGAAGCCGGCAAGAATGGTTCGGACCCAACGGAGAAAAAATTTCGCTGGACGAGGTTACATTGCCGCCTGCAGTGGCAGCCTACCAAGCCGCTTTCGGCGACGGCTTGACTGTTTCCATTACAGTAGAAAATGGTCTTTTTTCTATCCGCGTAACTGATTCGAAAGAATGGCTCATGCAACCCACATCCGGCTTTCAATCGATGAGCTTCGCTGTTGATGAAAATGGGAACGTATTACCCGAATCTATCGGAGTAAGCTTCTATGGGGACAAAGTAAAAAACGATGCAACATTGCTCTTTGAAGGATTGCGCCAAGCTTTAATCAAAGAAAGTACGGTTGATAACGGCAAAATGATTTCAGCACGATTCATCACCGACATGGAAACGCTGGTTGAAATGACAAAAACTTCTGTCACTCGAGTCGAAGCTGGAGCGATATATTTTTCAAGAGGTGAAAATAGTTACAAAGCCTTCCGTGATGAAAGCGGACAGGTTGTACTTGAGAAACAAAATGATAATGGTTCATTACCTCCGGCTATCGCAAGTTATATTCAAACCATTCGAGACCAGCTCGGAAACGACAACACAAGAATTAATGCTTCACTTCAAGAAGATGGCACTTATTTAGTTTCGATTGACCGCAGCTTCCAATGCCCCGAAGACATGATGTGTACTATGGTTGCGCCCGCGCCGGGTTCATTCGGCTCCATGTCCTTTAGACTCAACGCGGACGGAACCCGAATTTCCGGATCCATGAATGTTGACTACAACGGTGCCATGGTTTCGGGCAAAGATGCTGAATTACTATTTGCCGCTATGAATGTGTGCCCTGAAGGTCAAATTTGCCCGATGAAAATGATTGCTATCAATAACGTTGTCGGAGAAGCCTCTGTTTTCCAGCAAATGATGTCCATCAATGTTGTAAAAGTCGAAAATGGCGCGGTTTATTTTTCAGTCAGCGAGAACAACTACAAGGCTTATCGCGCGGAAGATGGTCGGGTTATTGTTGCCCCATTGAAAAAAGATGTCCGGCTTGATATTTCCGCAGGCGAAAACCTGACAATCCATGCTATTTTTGGAAGACAAGCCAATTACGCAGTTATTACGGGGAGTCACAGCTCTGACCTTATGGACGGCGGTGAGAATTGGACGGAGACATCTTATTTTGATGAGAATAACAACGTAATTGGTATCCGCCGCGTACAAGATATTCAACGAAACTCAATCGTTTGGAAAAACGCCGACGGTTCGCAGGTCCAATTTCAAACTGAAATTACCTTCAGCGGAATCGCAGATCATATTTTTGGGGAAATGCCAGCTTATCAGCTATTACGCAGATCACCTGACTGCTCTGGGGCTGGGGCGTGTCCCGATGTCGAGCCAACTCACACTTATTACTTCTTCAATAAGAATTTTGAAGTAATGGGCTCTTACACGAAAGAATTTGGGTCTTGGGTAGATGCTGCTGGCATCACGAAGCAAACAATGACCGTGGTCACAGGTAACAACTATACGCTTACTACATTGAAAGATTCAGCTGGGCGCGAAACATACTATGAATACAAAATTCCAAACGGCATCACTTCCAAGCAGATCACAACTTATCTCGATGCAACATCAACAGAATACAGCCGTCAAATTTTAAGTGATTTTGCTGCGAACGGAACTCTAACCTACGAACAAGAAAGCGCATTTACCTACGAAGTAGTCAATGGAATAAATACAAAAACAGAAACATATCGTCAATTTGATCTCACAAGTGACTTTTTGCTTTCTGTGAAATGGGTTCAATCGATCCGCCCGAACGGCACAGAATATGAGCTTGATTCTGAGCTTCAAACTCTTGCCGACGCTTCCGGCAAAGAGCTCTCAAAGACTTTGACAACATATCATCCAAACCAGGAAAGTTACTCCGAAGCCACTGACTATACCCAGGATGGAACGGTTGCACGAAAAGAAATCTCTCATGTTTCCTATGACGGCAACTGGAACATTCTAAACAAAATCGTTACGGTAGAGACCCCCGTATTAAGAACTGAAAAGCGCTCTCAGTATTTCCTGCCGTCGGACATGGTCAAAGAGCATATGATTGAAAAACAAAGTGATGGCAAGCTCATTCTTGAAAACATAACCATTAAAAGAACTGAGCAAAATGGTGATAAGTTGCGCGTAGAAATCAACTTGATTTCATCGATCATTGTCGTCCATCTTTTTACAGCGGATGGAAAGAACGCCTCTGGATACACAGGGTTCGGAGTCCGCGCCAACCACCCCCTTCTTGCAAATCTAAATGCAGCTACTTCGCTGGAAGAATTTATCAAAACAACTGCGGCCCTCTCAAAAGGCTCTGAAGTTGCCGGTAAATTAATCACTGACCATTTTTTTCGCAAAGAAGACGGCTCGTGGAGCGAAACGCCTCTTTATCGCTCTGTCATTGAGAACCTTCAAACAAGTCGCTATTTCCTTGTTGTGGGTAATGCCGATAGCAATCCGGGCACAGGTGATGACATCGAACTTAATGTCACGCCAAACAATCTCCGCTTAGAAGACCGCAACGCAATTATTTCTTGGAGCTTTCCGGTTATTAATGGAGAAACAGGCCTTCAGCCCTTTGGTGTTGTGATTTACGACATGGGCAAAAATACTTTTGTCGAATACCCCAAACAAGCTCAAGTTGAGCTGAACGGGATTAAATACAACATTAAGATGACAAACAACGGGGGCGTCACTCTTGAAGAAGCCGTGAAAAAGCTTGATGTTTCAGCAGAAGAAAATACAACGGCTGAAACGCTCTTCGAGAAAAAAGCCGCTTATAAAACAGAAAATGAAGACAAATCTGTAGCGACTTATTTTGATGCCAATGGAAATCTGCTAGGCACAAAAACAATTTTGAAGCCCGACGAGCAAACCACCGTCACTACTTGGCGCGGAATTCAAGGCAACACAAAACAAATCATTTCTATTTATGTTTCTGAAAGTGAAACCAAAACAACTGTCCAAGACCATTTGGGCCGTCTGGTTAAAGAAGAAACGACTTACAGCTGGGGCGACCGCTACACCTACGTTCACAATTACATCGATGACACACAAGTGAAATCGGAAACGCTTTGGACCATTCACGATTCCGAAGGAAAACTGACAAACGAATCGCGCTACTTCTTTCGAAAAGATTCAAACGGCGCGGACATAACCATTACAGCCGGACGAGATATTTTTATGGGTCTTACTCCCCCAAGCACGGTTTGGGTCGAAACAACTGAATACTATTTTTGGTTTGAAAGCTCGGTTACAAACAGCGACGGAAGCCGCACAACAACTGCTTTTACCACGCGCGAGATGAGCGAAGAAGATTTCGCCAAGGTGACGGCCGACCTCACCATGGAAACCGCATTGCAAATCGCGGCTTATAAATCTATATCTAACTATCCGGAAAATTCCAATCAGTTTGACTCACGCCTCACATACTCAAACGATGGTTCGGCTAATTGGGATCAAAAGCCACTAGTGCAAGATTCTTTCACTGGTGGGAAATACACAGCTTATGCCATTGTGGGCACACCTGATTCTCCGATGGGAAGCGGTGATGATATTTTGATCAAATACAATCAACCCAAAGTAAGCGTCAACGGAAAAAATTATTATGCCAACTGGTTCACACCTTGGGGCATTCATGGTTCAACCGTTGGGATTTATTTCCAAAATGCAAGTACCGGTAAAAGTGTTTTTGCCGCTTTCCCGAAAGAAAGCCGCGTTACGCTTGACGGCGTTCTTTATGAAATTTCATTGAATAAAGACGGCGTGATTGAGCTTAAACAAATGATTGAAAAGCCGTTTGAAATTGTGCTTCCGGCTTCAACGGATGGCGGCCAAAATAACTTGAAGGTCTCGGTCGCGCTTGACGGCACAGCGACAGTGACTTGGTATGGAACACAATATTCGGGCACATTCGACCCGGACACCAAACAAATCAACCTCAGCATAAAAAATAAACTGGATTACAAAGAATACGACTACATTCTTCACACGGAAGAAAAAGCCGTTGAGCCGGTTGATTCGTCTTTTCCGGTAATTTCGGATGAAGATAAGCAAGCGCTTTCAAGCCAAATGGTCGAGATGTGGTATCCCTACTACTATGAAGGCGAAAAGACATGGACCTTACAGCTCTCGGAAAGCCTTAATAGCGTTATCTCTTTTGAAAGAAAGGAAGAGCGCAGCTATTGGAATCATGCCTCAAGCTCGACAACTTACTATAACGAAAACGGAATGATCGAGGCTGAGTCGTGGTTCACTTCTTACTATAAGAACGGTTATAGCTCAGGGAAAACATCGTACACCTACACACTTGTAAACGGACAACAAAAAATTGCTTCCATCATTTCTCATACAGCAAATCATGATTATTACTACAAGCGCCCGATTGAAGTCGAGCAATATGATAATCTTAGACCTATTGAAAAGCCGGCGATCACAAATGAAGAAATCGACCGAGCTTACAAACCTGATGTGGAATATTATCGTCCCATTTGGCGCCCCTATTACCCGGCAAGCGAATCAACCACAAAAACATTTTATGCTTATGATGCGGAAGGCAATTACTCACAAATCATTTCCGTTTCAAGCTCAACTGTTAATGGTGAAACTACTTACTCCGGAAACTACACAAACTATGTAACCGCAGGTTATTGGCAAACTGACCAAGGCTGCTATAAAGCACCTTGTCATCCCGATACTTGGGTGTCCGTTCCGCCGCATATCGTGCAATATGCTTCCGCAACAATTACTGCTGACGTTTTTAATGCCATCAACTCTTCAGGCAATCATGAACTGATTGATCAGCATGCTCGCATCAAAACGGAATACCATTTTTCCGGCGACGCAAATAAATGGGAAGGTCTTAAATTTTCAGTCACTTATGCGCGCGGTGAAAACGGTCTCACTCCCCGCTTTGTGCAAATGGCGGATTATCAAACCGGCTATATTGTTGTCGGTCAGGTTGATTTGCTTGCGGGAACAGAGCAGAGATCCGATGATATTTTGATTCGTAATAATCAAAATTTCGGTGATTACTCAATTACCTTTGGCGAAGCTTATGAGCAAACAATGGAGTTAGTCGTTTATTCTCCAACAACCGATGGCTCCGAGTCGGTTATGAAGCCTTCTCCTTATACGCCTAAATATTTAGGCTATGGTCTGGTTTTCTCAAAATGGGGTCAAAAAGAAGACGGTTCCTACGGACAAACGACCGCTTTAGTCGATTACCCTGCCGTAAAAACCGTCACGCTGGATGGCCGCCTTTTCAACGTTGAAATTAATGATGAGGGGAACGTAAAGCTTCAGGATGTAAAAGAAGAGCTTGAAGCGCTGCGTTCGGTCATGCTTGAAAAAACGCAAGATGAAATAAATAAAAATGAAGCGGCTATGGCCGACCTAGGAAACCGCATCGCCGAAGCAGAGAGATTGCTTGAAGCAAAGAAATTAGAAATTAATGCTTCAGTTGAAGAATTAATTCAAAAGCTTAAGGGAATGCTCGCTGACCTTGAAAAAGCACTTGAAAGCGATGACATTCGCACCGAAACCCGTTTTCAAATCGAGGCTCAAGCAGCAGAAATGCGCAGTTATTTGGATAACACTGTTCAAGGTGAAATCGACGCTTTAATTCAATATACCATTCACAGCTTCCGTCATCTTCTTGATATGGAAGCCGCAGGAAGAAATAACCACGCTCAAAATTTGATTGCTTATCAAAACAGCCTTCAAAATGCGGATAGCCTCGAGGCGCTTCGTGATCTCGAGGGAAAATTGCCCGAGTTGTTTTTTGACGGGATCTATATCGAGCCGGGTGTGGACCCTATTGAAAAAATGCGTGCATTTGCAGGCGCAATGAACCAAACGCTCGAGCAGGTCAAAACAGATAAAATTCGTTTTGCGATGCAGCTCAGCTATACACAGCAATCCATCGCGCAAGCAATGCAAGTCTCCATGCAAATTCCTCCGGTCATCAACCAAGATGATATGCCGGCAATGGATAGAAAATTTGCTGATACCGTTACCGCAGTTCGCGCAGCGATCACCCGCCTGGCAACATGGCTGCAAGAAAATGGCTACACCCAAAGCGATGAAAGCGCTCCAACCGAATTCAGCGCTGTGTATGGGCCGCAAAAAGCAAAAGATGTTGAGCGTCAAGCGATGCAAGGGTTGGCTAATTTTTACGAAAATTTGATGATGCGCTCGGTTCAAATCACCAGTTTCCGCGGTAATGTCGGAGAGAAAATGCTCGTTCCCGTTTCAGAGCTGGTTAACGCCTTAATCGGTGAAATGAATGCCCTGGGGCTGGATCGTTGGTCTTCACCGGAAGATTATTTGAAACTCAAAGGGTTAACCACAGGCGATGTCGGGGATTTTAATCCCGGCGATGGTGTCTTTATGCCTTCTGTGTTTGACAACATTATGTATGACATGCTACCCGGTCCTTCACTTAAGGATTTACGCAACATGGTCATTCGCTTTGTGAGCAAGCCGGACAGCTCAAGCTTATTCGCCGGCGCAACACGAATTAATACGAATTTGTTCCGCATCTTAATTCAAGGCGGTCGCGCTGAAGCAGCGAAAGCTATTTTGGCTGTTTATGAAGAAGCCGCGCTCAAGGCGGGCATTAATTTTGAAGCCCAACCTGAAATTGTGATTAAGTCGATAAAAATCATATCTTCAAGTGAAAATAATTTTTCATTGAAGCTTGAATTTACCGCGTCAGGCGGAAAAACGCTGCAAGCCACCATGAATATGACGCTAGCAGCGGGACTCAAGGTAAGCGACACAATAATCACAAGCCCGCTTTTCGAATTTGAAACGGCTCGCAATGAACTTCTGGGAAGAATCGATTCCGCACAAGCTGATAACGATTCTCTTTTGGCCGGGCTTATTGCAAGCCTCGAAGAAATGAAACGCCTGGCTGACCAGCGCGTCGGAGAATTTGGCGCCGAAATCAACGCATTGAAAACCCGGCTTGAAGCGCTGATGACGGAAATGCAAAAAGTAGTTGATAGCGACAGGCCCAATACCCCAGCGATTGATGCCATCGCGGAAAAACTCAGTGAAATGCGCTTTTTCTTGGACAACACATTAGAGCAGGAAAAGGAAATCTTTGAATCATTCTTGCATTATGGTGCACTTGCTTCGCTTAAATCAGAAATTGCAGCGCACCAAATGTTGGCCAACGACCTTATCACTTATCAGGAAAAAATCAGCGCGGCAACCTCAGCTGAAGAACTTGAAACTCTTAAAATGGAATTTCCCGTCCTCGCTCCTATCGCTTTGGAACCCATGGCAATGCCGATCGATCCTCGTGAAGTTATGAGTCAAATGATCGCGGAGGGCGAAGACTTAATGTCCGCGATAGCAAACAAGCTTCCGGAAGGTGCGGTTGCGTTAAGTCAAGTTGAGCAAGACTTAGCCGTAAGTGTTTTAGGGCTCAGCAATGAGGGAACCCTTTACAAAACAACTGAAAAAACCGCTGTCAATTGCATTACAACACCATGCCCATCCGATATCATTACCGACAAGCTTTATAGCCAAGACGGTAAAGTTATTGGTTTTAAAGTTCTTCAAGACAATTATGCCAAATTTTACGCAGCAGATGAAAACGGCAACATGGGCGAATTGAAGCAAACCCTCGAACTGGTTAAAGACCCCACGGAATTGAATTTTGTAAAAACACTTCTGATGGATCGCACCGCCGAATACCGTGGCGCTTTTTGGACCATGTGGGAACAAATGCGCGAAAGCTTAACGCCCATTTATATTGATCAAGAAGACGAAGACGCAAGAAGAAAGCGTCTCCAACAAGCCTAAACAAAGTTTCAACGATCTCTTCGATGCGCCTCCGAAGGCAAGCTTAAAACAGCCTTCGGAGGTCTCGCCTTTTATACACCCATACCAGATCCCGTATCTGGGACGGCAGCATCTTCTTATAGCAAAAAATAGCATTGCTATCCAAGTGGTTGCTTTAGATAATAGGTTAGGATACATTTTCATTAGATTTAAAAAGACAATTAAATTACAAAATAAGGGGCTTTCATGCTTGCGCAATTAAAAAAATGGGTCGCCGGAACACTTGTTTTGATACTTACTTTTTCATTTCTTCCCATGGCAGAGGCCCAACAAGCAACAACTATCGAAGCTCAAAATCAGCAAACGCCCGAAGTGTCTCCCGAGAGCACAGGTAACCCGGATGTTACCAATCACTGCGGGGAATCAGGTTGTGATTTAGAAGAACGAAACGAAAGCCCGCTCTCAGCCATGGCTTCCTCACTTCCCTCTCAAAATGAAAATCGTCAAAGTCTTTATGATGGGCTGCGCGCTACGTTGCCATCAAACTACACCCTGGACATCGTAAACGAAAGCGGTGTTGAAAAACTTAAAATTAGCTACAGCAGTACGAAAGCCCAAACTGCAGGAACGCTTACTTCACTTTCAGTAACTTTAAACTCTGCAGCTGATAATAAGTTTAGTGTTGATATGAGCTCGCTGAGCTTAAGCTACAAAGGCACGCTGACCTCGCCATCACAACAAGATGTATCTATTCTTCGTGAAGCCTTAAGCTCCGCTCTTGAGACGGGGCTTGTTCGCAATTCCGGAGCAGGGATTGCCGCAGAAAGCTCGGTTATTAATCCCCACGGTTTGTATGAGGTTTTAGCTTTATCACAACTAACAGTCGCTTCCGCAAAAACAACCGGAACCACAAGTTTAACACGCACAATTAACTTTAAAGGTGAGGGCATCGACTTTGTCGGCATTCAAAAAGACAGCCTTCCAATTCAAGGCAGTTACAAGAGCGCGAATATCGGCGCCTCTGCTAACTACATTCTTGGACTACAAGATTCCGTTGATTCCTTATTCGGTCAAGGCACATATCGTGTCAATGCATCGGCTAAAGCCGGTGAAATTATCACCGTGCGCATTGAGCGGTTAACAAACGGGGCTGAAAACGGCACTATTCAGCGAATCGAGTTTTCAATTAAAGGTGCCAACCTTGAAACCAAGCCTGCGCCGGTTTTCTTTAGACAAGATGGTATCAGCGTGGGGATTCAAGCTTCAGACATGCTGCGCGATGCTGGAATTTTATTTTCAGCCGGAAGCTCATCTCAAGCTTTTCAGCATTTGCTCAACGCCAAAATCAATTCCATTCCGCCTTCAGGAACAGCGAACGCAGCCGCGCTCTTAACTTATGAAAAAGATGGTCGCCAATACGAAGTGAAATATTCCGCATTAAAAAAAGATTGGCTCGTGGAAGACATCACCGATAGAGCAGCCGTGACAAACTATGTTATGACAACTCTGCGCAATCATCTGGCAAATACAAATCTCAAAGTTGAGATTGTGTCTATTTCACCTCAAGGAATTTATAATATAAAAATCTCTTCGCTGCTAAAAACCATTCCCGCAAAAAACTTCGCGTCGATGACTTTTAAGATGGAAATGAATAATGGCAACATTGAAATGGTTCCTAGCAGCTTTGCCGCAAACTTCCAAGGAATCACGGTTCCGGCGGGAACTGTTGCGGATTTTAACGCAGCCCTTTTTGCTTCGTTTGGTGTGGATGCCCCGGGGCAATCTCCCGTCACATTGTCAGCCATTACTTCTTTCGAAGATAAAATCAAAGCCGTCACTCAAGTTTCTATTTTGAAAACCTATGACCCCAAGGTAAACAGCTTTAGCTTCACACTTAAAAACCGAGATTATGAAGTCAGCTACGCCCGCGGCAGCACACCGCCGGTATTCATCGAAGAGCAGACGGACTTGCGTTACATCTTGCCATTAGAGGCTTCTGTGAAAAAAATCTTTCCGGGAACTATCATTACAAAGACGCTTGAACTGAACGGAAACTATAAATTCAGCATTGTTGACACAACAACCAAACTCGGGGAAGTGAAAACAATCGACTTTTATGTCCGTGTAAATTATGACGGCCAGGGACTTGGAAGCATAGAAGAAACAACAAACTCTTTTTATTTCTCGTATAACGGAATCAACGGCGGAAGCAACATTAATCAGCAAGCAGCTAAAGCATTGCGGGATGCCATCGGTCAAATTTCAAACAAAACAAATTTAATTGATGTTCTAACTGCCCTTAGCACCGCCAAACTCGAAATTTACGATCCGAATGCTTCTAAGTTAATCTTGTCTTTCGGCGGAAAACGCTACGAAATTAATTCAAGTGCCAATCCGTCAGATGTGATGCAAGTTTTCGATGTCAAATTACCGGCCTTGGCTCTTTGGAAAAGCACCGAAACCTTGTTAAACGCCGTTCTGCCGGCGGCCGGCGCCACAATTCAAGCGGAAGTGCTTGCGCTTAAAACCGAACTTTTAAAAACCGGCGGCAACATTTTGAGCTCCATGGATCGCGATGGTTCCGTTTATATTCAGTTTTTCAGCAATATTGACGGCAAGTTCACAACGCTCAAAATTCAAAATGATCCGCGAAATCAGCAAAAAACACTGGTTGTCTCGCATGAGCAGCTCACTGAAATAAGCGCTCAGCAGGCCCAGCTCTACCTTGAAAACATGGTGATCGACAAGGAAACAGCGCGACTTGCCGCTGACATTAAAAGCATTCTCACAAACAACTCTGGCAGTCGAGTAACACTTCAGCGCGTCAACGGATTATCTGTTTTCTCCGGTCAATTCAATTCAAAGCCATTCACGATATTTTTGACCTCAAGCCAAACCATTCGCATCTTTGCTGCGGCAAAAGCTCCCACCGCGATGCCGTCCCTTGCAACAGGCATGCTCGACGCCAAAAAAGCATTTGAAGCCGTTGATGATTATTTCGGTCATTTATCTTCGTCAGATCTAGTCGCAATGGAATCTTTGCGCTCACAAATTTACTCAACACCACCAGCCGTTAAATGGATAAGTATTTTAAAGGCTGCAGACGGAACTCTTACTGTCAGCTGGTTTAATAACCGTGACGGCACCAATCAATCTCTCACGCTTTCAACTATCCGCTCAGGCACGAAAGTTCTCTTTGGGGGGATTTTTCTTTCCACCTCAGCGCCTTTGACTTCAGGGCCGATTGCTAACACATTGCCGCTTGTCGAACTCTACTTGAAAAACTTCGGAACTTCTTTTCTTGATAAAAACACAAATAAAACCACGACCCTGGCTGCGATTATCACGAATCTGAAAAGCGCTAACTTAAGCAATGATATTACTGTCGAAATGACAGCCGGCGGAATAGTATTTAAACGAATTTCAAATATCGCGGTAAAGAACTACACCATCTCGATTTCATCGACAGGTGCCGTTCAAAGTTGGCTTGGCGAGATGAGCTAAAGCGCTCTATTCTTCCAACTCTCAACTGTCTTAAGCAGGCTTTTTTCGAGCGCGGTATACACTTTAGTGGGGCTAAAAACATGGCCTCCTGTCCAAAAAATCCACCCAGATCACCAATGCTATATTTTGATACCCAATGGATACTTATAGATGGTCTTTAATATTTTTTTAATTTATAGCATCTTTTATCATTTGATTTTAGCCTATTGACTCCTCTTTTATACAGGTGTACTTTTAAAATAGATTTACAAAGATTGAGTCAAAGGAGCAAACTATGTTTTCTACTAATAAAAAAATCTTTTCGCTCATTGCTCTCATAACATATATCTTCTCGTTCTGCGCACCGTCCATAGCGCAAGAGTATTATGATTCTCCGGATTCTTCTTATTTGGAACAAACAACCCCCTATGTTGAGCCTTCCGTTGAAAGCACAACGGAACCAGAAGCTTCGACAACATCAAGCGATGGCTGCGAGCCGCTTTGCCCTCCAACGGAAGATAGCTCATCGCAAAACACAGAAAACTCCTCCGATAATAATTCTTCTGAAAATAACACCACAGAAGATGAGACGCACAACCAAACAGAAGACAGCGCCTCAACTGACTCTCAGTCAAACGACAATGGCGCAACCGATTCTGACACGGATAGCTCAACCGGAATGAACGATGGGGAAACGGATTCAAACACTTCGGATCAAACACAAAATTTAAATGAGCCAGCTGATTCCTCATCGTCGCAACCAACTGAAACAACCGCTCAGGAAAACACAGCCGAAAGTAGTAACGCGATAAACGACAGCAATAATAATGCAGCGCCTGCAGATGTCGATGCAAACGCAGGAAATCAAAATGGCGGAAATGCGGGAGCGAACAATATTCCGGCTGCGGGAAACCAAAATAACGGTGGGACGACAAACAACCAAACGAACACAGCGGCAACTGTCACAAATCCGGCGCCTGCCCCGGCAACAAACACCGTTGATAATGATGTTTCAGTCTCAATTAAGGACGGGCAAATTGATCTTCCCGCAACAAAGGCAAGAATTGAAGCGTATTTGAGAGCGAATCAAACTGCGGCGGCGGCAAAACTCACTTTGGCGGCAGCCCAGGCTTTAACCGCGACTGAAATCAATTCTTTTATAGTAAAAATTCTAGCCAAAAATGATTTGGCGTCTGCCACCGAGGTGATCGTTCGCGCACTTTCTCTAAGAAAAATGAATTCCGCGCAAGTCACAGGCTATTTGAATCAGTTGCTCGCCATGGGAACTTATAAAAACAATGAGCCTCAGGCCGCACTAGGAGAAGCTGTCATTAAAGCCACCATCGACTATCCCGAAATGGTTTCAATTCCCGGCGCGATTTGGCAAAAGCAGCTTTTGCGCTCGAGCGACCAAGTAAGCTGGCAACCGCTCATTAATTTTACGAACCGTCTCGCGGAACTCGGAGAGTTTCCGCGTGTAGCTAACATTCTCGTGGCTCAAATTAATTTTTACAGGACAGCCACGCTTATTACGGACCTTCCGAAATTGCAAGCCTTCCTCACGGATTATCTGGATCGTTTCCTCGCGATCGGAAAATATTCCAAAAATACCGCTGTTTACATGGATGAAGCCGAAAAAGTTATTACTCACGCGGTCAGCTCCAGCAAATCGATGATTGATCAGGCGGTTGTCACCAAGTATGTGAATCATTTCATCACCAAACAAGAGTTCGGGCGCGCGGTAACAATTCTCACTGACGCAATCCGATCGCGCATTATCACAAACCCGGCTATCGTTGATTACATTCATCAATTTATGGCTTTGGGCAAATACACAAAAAATACTCCGCGTGCCGAAAATGCCGAACAACTTATTTCGGCGTCTCTCAATTCCGGACAATCTCAGCTGACTCCGGATCAAATCAAAAGCTTCATCAACCAGTTTCTAAAACTGAATGAAACCGCCAGGGCTGTAGATTTAATCGCCGACACTATTCAGGCGCGCAGCCTGACCAACCCTGAAATCGTGGATTACGCCAATCAGTTCATGGCTTTGGGTAAATATACAAAAAATACGGTCGACGCAGCTAAAGCTGAAAAAATCATTGCTGCGGCAGTTAATTCCTCTACGCCTATGCTCACACCCGCCCAAATGAAAGTTTTTATTAATCAATTCTTAAAAATAAACGACATCGACCGCGCTGTACGACTAATTATTGACGCGATTCAAGCGCGAAGTTTGACGAATCTTGAAATCGTGGATTACGCCAACCGATTCCTGGCTCTGGGTAGTTATACGAAAAATACGGTGAATGCGGATAAAGCCGAACAAATTATCTCGGCCGCCGTAAACTTTCAAATTCCCATGCTCACGCCCGCCCAAATCAAGGTCTATATCAATCAATTTCTGAAACTGAATGAAACCGACCGCGGAGTGCGGCTGATTGTTGATACCATTGGCGCCCAGCGCTTGACTAATGCCGAGATCGTGGATTATGCGGACCAATTCATGGCTCTGGGCAAATACACGAAAAACACGGTTAAAGCGGATAAAGCGGAGCAAATCATCTTAGCTGCGGTTAACTTTCAAATCCCCATGCTCACTCCGGCTCAAATCAAAGTTTATATCAATCAATTCCTGAAAACAAATGACGTTGACCGCGGAGTACGATTAATTGTCGATACTATTCGAGCGCGGCGTCTGACCAACGATGAAATCGTCGATTACATGAATCAGTTTATGGCTTTAGGCAAATATACAAAAAATACGGTGAAAGCAGATAAAGCCGAACAGATCATGGTGGCGGCTCTGAACTCTCAACCCCCGATGCTGACGCAAGCACAAATCAAAACTTTCATCGGACAATTTTTGAAGCTCGGCGATATTGACCGCGCCGTCCGCATGATTGTCGACGCGCTGCGCACACCTAACTATAGGCTGATTGCCAATGAGGATATTGTGGATTACGCGAATCAGTTTTTGGCTTTGGGAAAATACACCAAAAACACCGTTGATGCGAGCAAGGCCGAGCAAATCGTCAGCGCGGCCGTCAGCTCACAGCCTCCCATGATTACTCAAGCACAGCTTAAAGTTTTCATCGATCAGTTTCTTAAAACCGGCAGTGCGGCCATCGCAAAAAATCTCATTTCAAGAACGTGGGATGTTCCCGGCCTGTATTTGACCCCGGCACAGTTTAAAGATTACATTGATCAATTTTTAGCCGTCGGAAAATACGCAAAAAACACTGCCTATCTGGCCGAAGGCGAATCCTTGCTTTTGGAGGCCATGAACAAATCTTTCAACGCCTCCCAACTAGCACGAGTCGCGCTTGTATCAGCCGTTCAAGTGCGGGCTTACCTTCAAGCTCTTTACGCCCGAAACAGTTTGGCATCTTCAAAGAAAATTGCGCAACGCGCGCTTAGTCTAGGTGTTTTGCCTTCGGCAGAACTGCAGAAGTACTTGTGATCTGCCGGAACGCAATCAACCAGCGCGGTTCTTCCAGTTTTCGATGGTTTTAAGCAGGCTTTTTTCGAGGGCGGTATACACTTGGCGGGATCTTTTCACAATTCTTACATCCTAACAAGCTTTCAGGCGATTGGATTTATTGAACCATTCTCATTATTTAAAAAATTAATTCTTATTAACAAACTAGCTCCTTTGATCATTTGCTAAGCCGCTATTGCATTCAACTCTTTCAAGAGCTACTTTTTTAAATGACTAAACAACTCTTTCGAAGAGGAGACAATAAATGAAGACTGTCCTAAATAAAATGACAGCGATCATCATTCTCGTTTTTTTTCTTCAATCATTCTGCTCTCCCGCATTAGCCCAAGAATTTAATGAGAGCTATGACTCAGAATACTTAAATGGTCCGACAACCAATGAATTCGAGATGACAACTGAAATCGAATCCTCTTCGTCTGAAAATTCTGCCGCCGGAACAGGCTGCGACCCTTTGTGCCCAACTACGGATGATTCAAATGTCGCTCTTTCAGGTGAAACATCAGCAAACTTTACAACATCATATGACTATGCTTATTCCCCCGCTTCAACAAGTATCAATATATCCTCAATAGACGTTTCAGCAGGGACGACCAACGCAACCGTTTATGTTAATTTATCCGGCAATTACTCAGATATCACTCTTGAGGTAAGAGACGCATCTAATAATGTTCACACGCAAACATCTTTCTACTGCCAAGGGTATTGCTCAACATCGATTGACGGGCTGAGCCCCAGCTCTTACTACACGGTAAATGTTCTTACAAATGGCTCGAATTACGTTTCAGGAACGGCCTCAACAAGCTTTAACACTTCCCCTGACACAACCTATGCTTATTATTACGACACAGCTTCTGTCAACCCAACCTTTTATACAAACTATGTCGATATTCAATCATTAAATGTCTCTGTTTCTGATTCGAATCCCAATATGGCGAATGTCAATTTTTACAACTATGGCAATACATCATCCAATCTGGTTTTGCGCTTAAAAGATTCTTCTTACAACCAAATTAGTGAAACTTATTTGGGCAACTGCTACAACTGCTCACAGGACGTTGACATCAGCGGACTAGCACAAGGGCAAACCTATTATGTCGAAATAGCTTCGAGTGATTACAACTACGTATCTTTTTCGGGTCCAACATCAACCAGCTTCACGGTCCCGGAAATAAAACAGCCTCAAACTCAAGTAGAAGGAAGTAATTTAGAACAAGGCGAAAATAAGCAACCCTCGCAATTACAAAACACAAATAACGATACCAGCAACCAACCCTCGGATAAGCCAAAACCCGCCGATAAAAAACCGGATCTCGATAAGGTTAAAGTTAATTTTATTAAGCTTAAAAACGGTAAAGTTAACATCTCTGCAACCTTAGCGGAAGCAAGAGCGAGCATAAACCTATACCTTGAGGCTGGCTTCACAGAGGCGGCAGGAAAGCTGATCTTGGAGTTGATGAACTCGAGTCTCATTGCCGCGCTAGAAATTCATGAATATATTTCAAAAATGATCAATGGTTATACCACGGCCGCGGGAAATCAGGTCCCGGAAGATATCAAAACAGCAACAGCATTGATTGTGGGCTCGTTGGGAATTCGAGCTTCTACTCCGGCTCAGGTCATAAGCTATTTAGATATTTTATTAGCTCTTGGCGACGCCAATAAATTGAGAGTCCCATTTCCGGACAGCGCTGAAGAAATTATCGTGGCAGCCAATAATGTCCCCTTACTTAGTCTTGCTCAGGGTAAGCCTTTTATCGTGACGGCCAATAATGTCACCTTACTTAGTTTTACTCAAATTAAACCCTATATCGATCACTTCATGGCAGCAGGCGACCTCGACCGGGCCACAAGAATTATCGTTGCCGCAATTCCGAAGTTGCTGCCGGCAAACCTAGAAATTGAAATTGCCTATTATCTAGACAAATTTTTAGCCCTTGGCGACGCGAACCAATCAAGAACCCCTTCTTTTTTACACGCCGAAAAAATTTTGAAAGTGGCCACAACGCCGCCCCAAAGATTCCGGTTAGTCCATGTGTATATCGAAGAATGCATACAGCAAGGGCAAATGGAAATTGCCACAAATTTAATTATTCATACTTATAATTTCGGCATGTTGGATGCGTTCGGATTAAGATTTACCATTGATCGGTTCTTAGCATTAGGCTGGTATTCAGAAGGTACAATCCATATGGACGCGGCGAAGGCGTTAATTTTGGAGGCGATCGCCAATCCGAACAAATTGGGCGCCGTTAACGTTTTTACCGGCGAGCAGATCAAAATCTATCTTCAAATTTTAGATTCTCGTAATGAAGTTGAGACGGCAAGCGATATAGCAAAAAGCGCACTCGCAGCGGGGTTAATCACAGCCGCTGAAGCACAAGCTTACACCTCTAGAATTTAATAATTTTAAGCTGCAGCGCGTTTCTTCCAACTCTCAACTGTCTTAAGAAGGCTTTTTTCGAGGGCGGCATACACTTTGGCGGGACCAGCGAGCATTTCTAGAATTCCAAGGTTCCAAGTCATTTCAATTTGCAGGCTTGTTTTTCCGTCTTGATCTGAAAAATGGAATGATTTGCGCATCCACCCTCCCATGGGCAACGAAGTTTTAATCGCGGCATTTTTGAGAGCCTGCCACTCGACGAACTCATGGCTCACGTCGGCATTCTGACCATCAATGGACACTTTCTCTTCCCAGCAAAATCCTTTGCGCGCAACCCCTTCATCAACGGGAATGGATTGCTTCACACCATAAACCCATTCCGGCGTCGTGGTTACATCCGCTAAAATCGCCCACACCTTTTCAATCGGCGCGTCAAATTGAACATCTAACTTTATTTGATTCACTTTTCTCAATTCAGAGTTAATAGATCAGAGTTCAAAACCATAACTTAAAACGCAAAGATGCTCGAACATCTGGATGGTTTCAGGTTGTGGTTCTGATTTTTGAGCCCTAATCTTTGATTTCTATTGCTACCGGACAATGATCTGAGCCAGTCTTTTCCGTCATATTCCAAGCCCGCTTCACATCCCCAACCAAATCCTCAGTCACAAAATGATAGTCAATGCGCCAGCCCACATTTCTTTCGCGTGCGAAACTTTTCATGTCCCACCAAGTATATTGGTTCGGTTCTTTGTTGAACTCACGAAAAACATCCACCTGCCCCGCTTTAACCCAGTCATCCAGCCAGGCACATTCCATTGGCAAAAAGCCCGAAACATCGCGGTTCTCTTTCGGGCGCGCAAGGTCAATTTCTTTATGCGCAGTATTATAGTCTCCTGAAATAATAACGCGGGGCTGTTTCTTTTTCAGCTTTTTAATATAGCTCATCGTTTCTGCGTAAAAATCCATTTTATATTGCAGGCGCTCTTCACGTGATTTTCCGTTCGGAAAATAAATCGAAAGAAACGAAAAATCATCGTAGTCGGCTTGAATCACGCGCCCTTCGCAATCAAACTTGGAAATGCCGTAACCCAGGCTAACATTTTCGGGCTTCACTTTAGAAAAAATGGCCACACCGCTATAGCCCTTACGCTCAGGCTTACTCCAATACGTGTGATAACCCGGCGGATTCAGCAGAAAAATATCGAGCTGTTCGGTATGCGCTTTAGTTTCTTGAAGGCCTAAAATATCGGGGGAATCCAGCTGCAGCCAATCTAAGAACCCTTTTTTCTGAACGGCTCGAATTCCGTTCACATTCCATGACAATATCTTCATTTATCTCCCCTTAGAACCTAGAGAATATCAGATTTGGAATACATCCGTAAACCCTTCTTAATCAAAGGGTAATATAGGCTTTAAAAACCAGCCTACCCTCTGGACACAAGACTCGCTATAATCTTTGCATGCGAACCCCTATTAAAAGAATCGGCGGGCTCTTTGTCGCGTTTTTTATTTTAAGCTCGATTTTTCCTACTGTATCCGCCGCCAATATTATCAAGAGCCAAGACATTGAATATATTTCCTACGAAGAAGCGCGCCGGCTTTCTGTTAATCCACAAGCCGATGAGGCCCTAGCAAAAAAACTTGCCCGTTTTTTTACCACGCCGATCATTAACAATGAGGAACATTACGCGGGCACAAAGCCCTACGCTCCCACGGATCCGCGCTTGGGAAAATATTTAAGGGCGGTAACTTGGAATATTGAAAAATCAATGGAGGTTCCGCGCGTCATTGACATGATGTCGAATCATTCGAAAATCAACGGTATGATTGATTCTGAAAAAGCCGCGGCTGAATCCATCGAGCTTAAAACCGTGCTGCAGCAACGCGCACGTCTTGAAAAAGTTGATATTTGGGTTCTGCAAGAAATGGAAATCGGAATTAAACGCTCAGGGTACTTGAACGCCACGGAAGAACTCGCGAAGGCTTTGGGTATGAATTACGCCTACGCCCCACAATATCTGGAAGTGGATCCCGTTATGCTGGGCACCGAAAAGCTGCTTTATGACGACGGAACCGAAGATAAAGAGGCTAATGAATATTATTTAGAAGATCCGGCTAAATTCAAAGGTGTATTCGGCTCAGCCGTGCTTTCACGCTATCCGATCAAAAAAGTTGAGATTTTTCCTTTGGAATATCAGGCATACGATTGGTATCACTCCGAAAAAAGAAATATCTCTTTTTTGGAAAAAGCCCGCCGCTTCGGGACTAAAACCACTTTTAAAAATGAAATGACGCGCGAAATGAAAATCGGCGGCGGTCGCGGTTTTTTTCGGGTTGATTTGGAAGTGCCCGGCTTACCCGACAATACTTTAACGATTATCAACATCCACACCGAAATCAAATGTCTTCCCGCGGCACGTGCTGAGCAGGTAAAAGAAATTTTAGGTTATATCAAAGACATTAAAAATCCGGTCATGATGATGGGTGACTTTAATGCCGCGCCGGGCGACATCAGCCCAACTTCACTGACACGTGTACTCAGTCGCACGGCAACCGACCCCACCACATGGCTCAATCTCGGAGTCAATTATGTTTCACCCCACGGCTTAATCATTAACACAACACGCACGGCAACCAATTTAACTAAAAATTTCAACGACCCTTTTGCACGCAATATTAAAGTGATTGCGCCAAATAAACTCAAAGCCATGTTTCAGCCCATTCGCGATTTTCATTTCAAAGACGGAACTACTTTTGATTTTCGCGGCGATGCTAAACGCAGCATAAACGGTCGCGATGGTCTTTTGTCCAACTCAAATCAGCGCGGCATGAAGGGATTTAAAACTTCTTTCAGCGTCAAGCGCGCTTTGGGGTTTGTAGGAAAATTCCGCCTCGATTGGATTTTTGTGAAGTCGGGACTGATTTACGGCAATGAAGACACAAGCGGCCCCTACAAACTCGCGCCCCACTTCGGTGAAACACTGGAAGAGCTGAACACATCCCTCAAAGAACCTTTGTCAGACCACCACCCCAGCGTCGTCGATATTCCCTTCGAAGAACCCCAGTTTTAGACCATAGACTAAAGACCGAAGACTAACAACTTAACCTCTCCCCGCGGACAGCTTGCCCTAAGCTTGTTGAGGGGGCGTCCCGTTTTCTGCTGGGCAACCCATCCCAGATACAGGATCTGGGATGGAAGACTAGAAATAAAAAAAGCCGGGTCTTTAACCCGGCAGTTAGAAGTATTGAGAATTTTATTTCACAGCTGAATACATCGTCACACCGTCCTCAACAATTGTGGCTTTAAGTAGCCCTTCTCTAACAAGGTCCCTGCTTTTTCAAAGATATCATCAATTCTTCGAAGCCGTGCATATAAGTCCGGAAATTTAAAAAAGGTCGTATAGCTATTTTCATATGCGGCTTGCATAAATTTGGAAAGGTTGTCGTTTCCCCATCCAGGAGGTGGCGGTGTTTGTTTTGACATTTTTATTTTAAATTAAATAGCGCAGTTAATTTGCTCAAAATGGTTCAGATGCTAGGCGCAAGCGAGCAATCGAGGGAGGCGTATTGAGCAATACGTTGACCGAAGATTGCAAGTTTGCAACGACGCAGATGAGCCGTTTTCAGCAAATTATTTAGAAATGATTTCGAGGGCGCGATCGGCGTTGTCGCACATGATGACCACACATCCCCCCTCTTGATTCTTCGTCGACGTGCAATAAAGGTAGTAGATATTAATGTCGGCTTCGGCAAGGCTTTGGCTGATGCGCATGAGCGCACCCTTTTCAGTAGAGATATCCACCACAACCACATCTTGCTCGGAAACGTAATAATCTTCCTGCTCTAAAAGCAAAACTGCTTTCATCGGATTATCGACAATGCAACGCACAAGCGTGTTATCGGTGGTGTCGTGCAAGGTCATGGCAACGATGTTGATATTGGCATCAGCCAGCGTATAGCAAAGACGCGCCAAAGAACCGGGACGGTTGGGAACGAAAACCGAAATTTGTTTTTGAATCGGCATACTTCTAATTATTTGAAGAACGGGAACCGATGCCTAAACTTGGAAAATAAACTTTTTTCATGCCTCAATGCATCGGCCGTTTTAGAGATTAGCTTAAGACCCGCGCTAAAATAGCTTGTCCGCGTGACAAATGTCCCTTCGACATGACAACGCCATATTTTTTGGGAACATTGCCATAGCTGTCACGCTTGCCTTGCTCGTAAATCATATGATCGAGCTTTTCACCCTGCAATTGGGCGCGCAAAACAGTGATTTCATCCAGAGAATCGGTTTCGTAAAGCTGTGCCCAAATTTCTCCGGCGGGAGCTTTGGCGGCAAAGCGCGGTAGTTGCGGCGTAGTTTTGCCGCGGCGCTTTTTAATTAAATAAACAACGCCCCAGACAATCAACGCTACCAAAACAATGAAGAGAATCCAAACACGAATCATGCGTGAATTATAGTACAGACTAACGACTAACGACTACAGACAACCGAGAAATAAAAAAGCCGCATACTCCATTGCAGCTTATGAATTGATCGCGATTGGAACCTGTGAGAATCGCAAATGATACGGGAATCCCAAAGGGATTTTTTCCTCAAAGTGTTTGCGAAAGCAAACTATCTGTAAAAGAAAAACCCCCTAGGTGTTACCTAGGGGGTTTTAAAAAATCCCGGCAGCTTGCTACTCTCCCATATGACTGCTCATATAGTACCATCGCCGGTAGAGGGCTTAACTTCCGTATTCGGAATGGGAACGGGTGTTTCCCCTCTCCTATCACCACCGGAAAAATAGTTTGTGTATTTCTACACGAAATATTATTTCCGAGCCTTGCTTAGACAAAGTCTAAACTTAGCATTTGGTCCAGCTTTTTGAAAGCTGGATAATGACTTCTCGACCTCGCGAAAAATTTCAAACAGAGTGCGAAGAAGCTAATTCATCGCTAAATTACGCTTGAACCTTCAAAATTTAAAAAAAGAAAGTTAAGCCGAACGATCAATTAGTATAAGTCAGCTACATGCCTTACGGCACTTCCACCTCTTACCTATCAACGTCGTAGTCTTCGACGGATCTTCTTAACCCTTAGGGTTGGGATACCTTATCTTGGAGTTGGCTTGGCGCTTATATGCTTTCAGCGCTTATCCTTTCCGCACTCCGATACCCTGCGCTACTTTTGGTAAAATAACAGGTACACAGGCGGTTCGTCATTTCCGGCCCTCTCGTACTAGGAAATGCTCTCCTCAAGTATCCTACGCCCGCAACAGGTAGGGACCGAACTGTCTCACGACGTTCTGAACCCAGCTCACGTACCTCTTTAACCGGCGAACAGCCGGACCCTTGGGACCTTCTCCAGCCCCAGGATGTGATGAGCCGACATCGAGGTGCCAA
>CAZLTL010000008.1:27678-99636 GCA_964562525.1 uncultured bacterium | reverse complement strand
CTGCGGCATTTGACGCAATGTGGTTAGTGCCCGATTTTTTAAACATGAGTTTTGAACCGCCTACCCCCCCGCTCTTGCTCGATAAAATTAAAACAGTCGGAAACCCTGACGACATTGACAGCATTGAGATTGTGATTCCGCAGGCTTGGCACCGCACGCAAAAAGACGGTAGTAACCGCTACGAAGACAAATGGGTGCTGCACCGTGATTCCGTCGTTATTTTGGATGGGAAGTATATCGCCCGGTTTGAGAAAAAATTTCGTGAGAGCAAGGGTAAACGTCTTTCCGACGCGCTGCTTGTGCTTGAAGATGATGGCGATGCGACGCGCGAAAAATACGTTCACCGTGTTTATGAAAAATATGCGCATCAACTTCGCACCATGTCGCGATTGTTGGAAGAAAAACTTAATATCTTTGATTATGCTCTCGTTCCTAGTTATCAGCGGTATGAAAAAGAAACCAAAGATGTTTGGGATTATTTAATCAATGTCCGCGGTCTTTATCGCCCTGAGATTTCTGAAGATTATCCGCAGCCAATATTTTTTGAAGATCAGGATGTGGTCAATCCCGAAAAGTTGGAGGAGAGCGTTGCCGCGGATTTGCGCATTTTTTCGGACTTTGTTTTGGGTTTATATCCCGAGCATTATCAGAGAGTTAAGAAGGTAATCAACGAAAGACGGCTGCTTGCCAAGGTTGGGTATGAAAAGCTTCCTACCGCCGCGCAGGTTATGGGTGAAATTTTAGCCGAGCTGCATATGGCTATGCGCGATCATTCTGCCAACCCGCTCAAACTGCAGAGTCTTTTTCGATTCAACACCCCCACAACGATTAATTTTCCTGATCTTAAAGCGGCTATGAGCGTTTATCTCGAGGGGCGGGTTATGCCGGTGCGTGAGCTTGAACGAATTTTGGAAAAAAAAGATGATGAGCAGCGCGGGCAAATGGACCGGAACCTTATGTACCAGCTTTTGATCGCGCCTAAGCTAATGCAGTATTTAATGTATTTAGCCCAAAGCACAAAAGAGCTGAAAACCTTCGCTTATTATCGTGATCGGGCCGTGAACGCTTGGAGTAACTTGGAGCGCGAGGCCCTTGCCGCGCTTAAAGCTGATGGTTTTGAAATGAGCGGAGATTTTGTTGGCTTGGCGTATAAAGAAAAACTGATTCAGAATGCTTTGAATGTTGTTCTGGGCAATTACTCATCCGTACAGTATCACGATGGTGAGCCTGCGGCTCGATCTGAAATGCGTATGCCGAAGGCCGGACGCGATAGTCTTCCGGCTTTGCGTTTTTTCTACCGTGAGATTTTGAGGTTGCATCTTGAAATGACGCGCGCTTCGTATCGGCCCGCGGAAGAGGATGATCAGAAGCAAGCCGTCTATGATGCGGTTGTCGTGGACTTGAAGGAGTTGCAAAGACTTTTACAGGGACATCCGCGCATTCGTGGGCAGTTGGCTTCACGGATCAAGTCGGCTCTTAATATGTTGGCGGAACGCGGAACTAAGCGTAACCCGGTTGCCGCAGGAACCGCTTTAACTCAAGCGGTAGAAGACATTTTGAATAAGCTGTATGAGCCCAGAATAAAAAAACAAGGCAGACGTCATCGAGACAGCCTTGCTTCAAGAAAAATTGTTCATTTGAAAGATGGAACATGGATTTTGAAGCAAGGAGTTTACCGGAATGTGAAGGTTGGAAAGCGCGGCAGCGTGGCCATGACCCAAAAGCAGGATAAACAATTTAGTTCACTCTGGGAGCTTGCTCGTTCACTCGATCATCAGCTCGAAAAAATGACTTTGGAGCTGACGCAAGCGCGTGAAACTTTGGTGGTTTTGAATGATATTCAGGATTTTCTCGAGCATTCGGCGGGAGAATTGCCGCCCGACTTATCCGCGCGATTGGGAAAAACTTTAAAAACAATGCAAGCTCAGTGGGTCATTGAAAAGCAGCTTGCCGCGCAAGCCTTGCAGTTTGCTGTGGAGCTTGAGCATCAAGAAGTTCGTTCCCGCGTTGCGCGTTTTGCGGAATATGCGTCATGGCTGATCAAGACGCGTTCGGATGAATTAGAAGGCATGATCGCCTCGGTGCAGCGGTTGCGTGAAAAAGATCTTAAGAACGAAGTTATTTCACGGAACTATTATTTTGCAAGGTCTTTAAGATCGCTGAAGGTCACGCTAGAGCGTTATTTCGGAACAACCGGATTTACTTGGCGAAGTGCGCGTGAGCCGCGCCCGGTTCAGGCTAAAATAGCGGGAATTATCCGTGATTTAGAGCAAGTTCGTGAACCGGATTACGAAGGTATTCTTGCTTTATTGCGAGGTATTCAGTCCGGATTTGGTCAAAGCCTGAAAGCCTCCAGCCCTGAAGGTGAGGCCCGTCTTTTGCGTTATGTTGAGGCCGCACTTGGGTTAGTTGAATTTTCGGACGTGCGGCACAATGCATTGTTTGAATTTGAAAAAAGAAAGCGTGAGATCGGAAGCAAATCAGAAGAAATGGATGAAGACGTTATTTTTCGAACGGTATTTCAAGACTTGATTAACCAGCGCAAACTGAACAACCGTGCGCAATGGCCTTCAGCTTGGTTTGATTTATATGCGTTTGCACGTGAACCCATTCATCTTACCGTTCAGAAAGAACGCGTTTCGAATCCGCGTTTTGAGGCGCTGCGTGTCTTGAGCCAGATTCTGGGAGCCAAATCACTTCAGGATGCGCTGAATCGTAAAAAAGTAAAAGCCGTTGAGGGATTAGCCGCCAAAATTAAAGAATTGGGCGGCAGCGATTTGAATCAAAGCGTTTTGAATTTACCCGGTGAGTCGCGGAAGCAATTGTTTGAGTTTATTCAAACCGCTTTTCAGCTAGAAAAGAAATTACCGCTTTTGCCGGCTCAGTACCGCGCGCGGTCTGAAATGCGAAATGAAAAATTAGATCCCGCATCTCAGAGCTTGAGCAGCGAGGCGCGTAAGGAAGGCCCAAGCAAAGTCGATTTTTTTGATTTTCTCGGAGCTGAATTGGGCGATAAAGAAATTCGATTGTTAGACGCGGGTACGGGAGAAGGCTCTTTTGTGGAGAGTTTTGAAAAGTTAGCTGCGGAAAGAAATCGAAGCGTAAAAATAACCGCAATTGATTTTTTGCCATCAAGTTATTGGGGGGTAAAGTCTTCGCAGGCTGAATGGATTGATGGGGATTTTCGCGAGCACGCAAAACAAAGGTCCGAGTATTATGATCTCATTACTTTGAATGCACCCGATGTTATTGCCGATGAGATGGTGCAGTTGACGAATGCTTTGGCTCCCGGCGGCGTCATGGTTATTCGAAAATCTAAAAAAGATTCGTTGTATTACTCGATTATGTCCAAACTTGAACGGGATAAGCTTGAATCTGCTGGACTCAAAATTCTATTTGATCGTGAAGTTGAATTTGAAGCATTGCCTTCCGGAAGCGCGGTGTTTGAGCGGCTATATGCTCCCATGATTGTAAAAAAAGGGGAGTTTGCTAGTTGGACAAAAGAAAAATTTTCGCGGTCGGAAACACGGGTAAATAAAACTCAACCTGTTGCAAATCATGATCGCACGGCTGTTGCGGAAGCTAATCAAAACATTTTTGCTGTTGAATTTGTTGCGGCGATGAGCCGCTCGGAATTCCGGAGTTTTTACGATCGCTTCTTTCCGGAAATGGCGGCATTGCGTCAAAAGAATATGCGTGAAATAGCTCTCAGAAAAGCGGGGCTTGCTTTGCAGGTGGATGAAGGATTGATTGTCGGGGCTGATTTAACGGCGCGTGAGGGCTTTTGGGATGCCGCCAAACTGCTTTTCACCGGACAAAAGGTTGCCGTGTTGGGAGCCGGTGTGTCACCCCTAAGCAACATTCGATTTTTTAACGATGTTCCGGCGGCTAAGAAATGGCTGAATGCCAAGAAGATAACAGCATGGGTTAGCCCGGATGAAGCTGTCGAGCATGCCGAGCTTAAGCGTGAAGTATCGGATTGGGTGATTATGACTAATCAGCGGCTTGCCAAGTTGTATTCAGCTTTGGGCTTAGAAGCTTTTGCCCAAAAACTGATGATTTCCCGCGAATTTCTCCGCGCCGCTTAGCGCTTTGCGCCCTCTTGGAGCGAAGAGAGGGTTGTGCTACAATTTGCGCTTCTTATGGCAATCAAAACTAAGACGGTCGTAAGACCGAAACTCAATTTCTGGCAGCAGATGTACATTCCTGAAATCCTTCGCGGGGTATGGATTACCGGCGGACATTTCTGGAAAAATCTCTTTTTTCATACCATGCATTGGCTGGGTCTTTTTAAAGCGATTCGCGCGGGCGTGACCATTATGTATCCCGAGGAAAAACGCAAACCTCCTTCGCGTTTGCGCACGCGCCATCGTTTGACCAAAAGGCATGATGAGACACCGCGTTGTGTTGCATGCATGATGTGTGAAACCGTTTGTCCCGCGAAATGTATTACGATTGTGGCGGAAGAGCACCCCGATGTTAACATTGAAAAACGTCCCAAGAGTTTTGATATTGATTTGGGTAAATGTGTTTTTTGTGGTTTTTGCGTGGAAGCCTGCCCCGAAGACGCAATTCGCATGGATACGCAAATTTTGGATATGGCGTCTTATACGCGTGAATCCATGAAGCTGGATATTGTTGAACTTTTAAATCCAAATCCGCTTTACGCTAAAGTGGCTGCTGAAAAAGATCTCAAAAAAGTCCTCTCCAATTAAAATGGGGTCTTCAAATCATGTTTCCTTTACTCCGGATCAAATTAGACTGATCGCCTATCACCAAAAAAAGATGTTCGTTTGGTTCGCGGCTCGGTTTATTGTCACAGGGTTTTTAGTTTTGGTTGTTACTTTGATTGCCAGAAATACAACCCTTCCCGCAGGCGCGGAAGCTCAGCCCCCGCTTTTTTTTCAACTGATGAATTACGTGATTCAGGCCGCCTATTGGCTTTGTTCTATCTGGATGTTTCACGCGCTTTACCATCTCTCGAGCATGATGCAATTTTTTTCAAAGAAATGGCTTTTGTGGACGGTGATGGCAATTTGCTTTTTTGTGGGAATTCTCGGCGTGCTTTTTCTTCTTTATGCGATTGTCCAGTCGAACCGTGTTTTAAGAGCGCAAGGAATTAAAATAGGTTTGATGGGCGCGGACAGAGCCAGCGTGGATGAGTTTGTGAAACGCAGCGCCGAGATTGCGTAAGATAATTTATTCTCGCCGTTGGCGGCTCGGCTTTTCCAACTTATAATAACCCTATGCAAAGACTTCTTTTTTTAACCGGATCCATTTTTGGTTTTTTGAGCGTTGCTCTAGGTGCTTTCGGCGCGCACGCCCTTAAAAAAAGTCTATCCTCAGATATGCTTGTTATCTTTGAAACCGGTGTTCGTTATCAGACTTATCATGCTTTTGCGCTGCTCGCAGCCGCTTGGGCAGTGGCTGTTTTTGACTCGAAACTCATTTTAAGAGCCGGAACCTGTTTCACGGCAGGTATCATCATTTTTTCAGGCAGTCTTTACCTTTTGGCTTTAAGTGGCATAAAAATGTTTGGTGCCGTTACACCGATTGGCGGAGTTCTGCTGATGATCGGTTGGCTATTTATGATTATGGGAGCAAAAAAGATCAGAACTTAAAAATCAGAGTTCAGAAACATACATTAAAGGCAATTAGATGCATCTTTGCGGCTTTGAGTTGTGGTTCTGATTTTTGGTTTTTGAACTTTGAGTTGATATGAATTATTGGCTAATCAAATCTGAACCCTCAGTTTACTCGATTGACGATCTTGCCCGTGACGGTAAGACGATGTGGGATGGCGTGCGAAACTATCAGGCCCGCAATTTTATGCGTGATCAAATGCAAATCGGAGATCTCGTTTTCTTTTATCATTCGAATGCCGAGCCTTCCGGAATTGCGGGGATTGCCAAAGTTGCGAGCAAGGCCTATCCTGATTCAACGGCTTTTGATAAAAAAGATGTTCACTTTGACCCGAAAAGTAAGAAGGATAGTCCGACTTGGTATCTTGTTGATGTCGCTTTTGTCAAAAAATTTAAAGAGATTCTTTCTTTAGAACAAATCAAAAAGATAAAAGGGCTTGAGGGCATGCTGCTTTTGCAAAAAGGCAGCCGTTTGTCTGTGCAGCCCGTATTGCAAAAGCATTGGGATCTTTTGAAAGAAAAAGGAATGGTATGAGCTGGCTTACTTTACTTATTCCCGCAGGGGCACTGTTGATTGCTGACGCGTTGGGCTGGATAGATTTAACCACGCGGCCATTGCCGCGCGTCATTAAATGGGTTTCTGCCGCGGTTATTGCTTGGTTATTGCCCGAGATATTACACGATTGTTTTCGTTTAAAAATTGATGAAAAGCATTTAGAAATTTGGAAGCTTTTAATTTTAGGTGTTTTGGGAGTCGCGCTGGTTACTTCTTTGACTAAATGGGTTTGGAGCTCCTATGGCCCTGCGCCCGAAGGTTTTCGTCGCTGTGCGAAGTGTCGAAAGCCGGTCATGAAAGTGATGCTCGAATGTCCTCACTGCAAGAGTTTGGTTTAGTAAAATGATCACTTTGCGTGATTTTATTTTAAGATTTGTTTTACCTGCGATTCTTCTTTTCTTTGTCGCGTTTTGGTGCGGCGCTCAATCCAATGTTATTTTTGCACTCACGGGATTCTTAGCCTGCTTCGTAATTGCGGTGTCGCTAATTGTGGAAGGCTGGAAAAAATATAAAAATGTGAGCGTGGACGTGAAGCATGACAAAAAAGCTGACTGAGCTTTTTCCGGTTTGGATTATTTTGGCAAGCATTGCGGCTTTGATTTTCCCAAATTGTTTTACTTGGTTTTCAGGTGGATGGATTACTTTCGGACTGATGATGATTATGTTGGGAATGGGCATGACGCTTTCTGCTGCGGATTTTGCGAGAACTTTACGCGGCGGAAAACCGGTCATCATCGCTGTTTTGCTCCAATACACGATTATGCCGGGGCTGGGATGGGTTATTAGCATGGCTTGGGGGCTTCCTGCACCCTTTGCGGTAGGAATTGTTTTGGTGGCTTGCTGTCCCGGAGGGACGGCATCGAATGTGGTGAGCTATTTAGCACGGGCAGATGTTGCCGCTTCGGTTTGCATGACAGCGGCGTCAACACTGATTGCTCCCGTAATGACGCCTTTTTTGACGGCCTGGCTTGCCGGAAGCCGTATTGAAGTTTCATTAGGCGGATTGTTTTTGAGCACTGCTCAGGTTGTTCTGTTGCCTGTCGCTGCCGGACTATTAATTAACCGTTATGCCGGTCGTTTTGTAAATCGTGTTCAGCATTTTTTACCGGCAACAGCTGTTTTTTTTATTGTTATGATAGTGGCGAGTATAATCGGAGCCGGACGTGAAGCTGTTCTTCAGCATGGAATGCATTTATTAGGCGCTGTTTTTACTTTGCATGCGCTCGGATTTTTATTTGGTTATCTTGCCGCCAGATTTTTAAAAGTGCCTGAAATTTTGGCGCGGACTATTTCGATTGAAGTTGGAATGCAAAACTCCGGATTAGGAGTAGTTTTGGCGCGAAAAAATTTTAGTGATCCGTTGACCGCAATTCCAAGCGCCATTTCGAGCGCCATGCATTCGGTTATTGGGAGTTTGTGTGCCGCTTATTGGCGCCATGCACCCATTCAGGAAGGGAAATAGAATGCTTTTAGCTCTTGCGATAGGCGCGTCCGGTGTGACGACCATTTTGATTGCTTTGATGGGGCTGCTGGCGATGGGATCTGTTTCCGCTGAAAGAGCATTTTCAGCCAATCGTCCTAAGTGGCTGGCTATTGCGACATGGCTTTACTTAACTTGGGCTATTCTGGGATGGATCGGTTTTGCCCGCCATATTACGCCTATGGCATTGCTTGCTGCCGGTATGGCGACGCTTGCCGCAGCCAAGTTTCTTTTTGTTTTTTTGTCCTACCCTGATTTTATGCCGATTGGGCGGGCGCTTTGGGGAAATCGCGGTGCGATGGCGGCGATTATGGGAAGTTCAATACTAGTCGGCGGGCTGATGGTTTTTGTAACCCAATTATTATGATTTTAAAATTTTTGTCTCGAGCGATGGCGTCTGTTCTGCTGTTGGTCTTTATGACGGGATGTACCGCTATTCCCGACGCGGGGACCCGACTTTATGTTTATAACAAAATGGATCGTATTCAAATCGGGAATACGCCGGAACAAGTTATTCATTTGATGGGCAGTCAGCCTGACTATGTTTCATCGCTGAAAAACGGCGCGGATGTTTTTGATGTTTGGGAGTATACAGTCGGAAATTTCTTATATTCAGAAACCGTGGTTCTGCTGTTTAAAAACAACCGTGTTTTTGCGCTTCCGCAAAGTCAGCAAGATTTGGTCGGGATTCTCTATTCTAACGGGATATTGCGGGACGTTGAGTTTTGGAGTAAAGACAGGCTTAAGGCAAGAACTTGAAAAAGCTTTACTGCGTCATGCTCATTATCTTGGCTCTTTCGGGCTGCGATTCCAGGCCGAATGTGGAGTGGCAGAAATTTGATGAAACAGTTTTAAAGACAGCGCAAGATTCAGGCCAGCCAACTTTGGTTTATTTTTATGCGGCTTGGTGTCGGCCCTGCCAACAGCTCCGTTCTTCCACTTTCCGTGATGAACGTGTCGTAAACGCGCTTGCAAGCTGGAATCGCCTCAAAGCCGATATGTCTTTCCGCGAAGATAAAACAACGATCGCACGCAACCAGGCTTTCGAGGTTTGGGCTTTGCCTACGCTTGCTTTTTACGGCAAAGACGGGGAAATTAAATCCAAGATTCAGGGATATGTTTCAGCGGAAAGATTATTGGAAGTTGTTAGCGAGATAGTTAATTCTTAATTGCGATCACAGCGGCTTGAATCAACGGCGCTTGAAAAAGACCGATCGCGATCGATAGCAAGCTGAGTATTCCTAAAAGCCATTTTGCAGAAACAGGGATTTCAAAAGTTGCCGGACTTTGCGGTTCGCGTAAAATGATTCTGGACACCAGCGAAAGATAGTAAAAAATTCCCAGCACGATCGCGATCAGACTTAGCCCCACAAGCATATTTTGTCCGGCCTGTAATGCCGAGAAAAGAATCCAGAATTTCCCCATAAACCCGGCCAACGGTGGAATGCCTGCCAAAGAAAAAAGCGAAACCACAAAGACTCCTGCCAAAAAGGGCGAGGTTTGTGCGAGGCCGTCTAGATTTTTTGAGGCATCCGAACCCTGCTGCTTTTCAATCAGGGTAATTGCATAAAAGGCCGCCAAGGTACTTGCCGCGTAACCCGCCAAATAGTACAGAATGCTTTGCGATGCCGGTGCTGTGCCTGCGGTAAAGGCAATTAACAGGTAGCCTGCGTGGCTGATGCTGGAATACCCTAAAAGCCTTTTAAGGCTGGTTTGAGCGAGAGCACCCAAGCTTCCGTAAAGCAGTGTTACCGCTGCAATAACAGCGAAGGCGGTTTGCCAACTTGCAGGCAAGGGTGAAAGGCTCAGCTGAAAAAAACGAATCAAAACGAGGAAACCCGCCGCTTTAGAAGCGACAGATAAGAAAGCTGAAACCGGAGCGGGGGAGCCTTCATAAACATCGGGAACCCAAAAATGAAAAGGAGCTGCCGCGATTTTGAAACCGATACCGGCAAAAAATAAAAGTAAGCCTAAGATGCCGATCGGCGTTGACCATAAAATGTTTTGCGCTGAAGCAAGCCCCGCGAAAGAAAGCGTGCCGGTTTGAAAATAAAGCAGAGCAATCCCAAAAATCATGAACGCGGATGCCACAGAGCCAAGAATAAGATACTTGAGGCCCGCTTCGATTGCTTTTGCATTACTGGTATTTTCTAAAGTGCGTCTGCCGTAGGTTGCCAAAATGTAAAGCGACATGGTTAAAATTTCAATCGCAACGAATAAAACCAGTAGGTGGGAAGCAGAAGTCAGAAAATAGAGGCCGATCAATGAGCTCCAAAGAATTAAGCCAAATCCCTGCTTGTCTTGGGCGGTATTCTTAAGCTGTTCACGGCTTATGAAAGCGACGACAAAAAAGACGGCCGTAAAAAAGACTTTAAAATAAAAACCAAAAGCATCGGCAACCGCCATACCGCCGAATCCGGCGCCAAATTTGTTTCCGAATAAAAATAAAGCCGCTCCCAAAAGCAAGGCGCCGACAGCCATCTCGTTGAAAATGGAAGGGCGGTCTTTTTTTCCGGCAAGCACGGACTCCAAGATGAAATAGGCAAAGAAAACCAAAGTCATTAACTCGGGAATAAATAAAGATAAGTTTAATGCGTTCATAGAAGAGCCTCGATGGCAGGCTGAATGACTTTTAAAAGAGCGGCCGGAAAAATACCGAAAATTATTAAGCTAATCAGAAGGATCAAAAATGGGATTTTTTCCGAGAAGCAAACAATATCTTTGAACGTTGCGGCGCGGGGATGATCCTGTCCAAAACAAAGTGCCTGAACGGCGCGGATCATATAAACAGCGGTTAAAAGTACTCCCAAAATTCCGGCTGCAACTGCCCACGGAAAGCTTTTCCACGCGCTGACAAAAACCATCAGTTCGCCGGGAAAATTTGCAAACCCCGGAATACCCGAAGATGCCATGGCGGTGAGCATGAAGCAAACCGCAAAAAAAGGCATCGATTTTCCGAGTCCGCTGAAGGCATTGATTTCATCCGTTTGTCCGCGGTCTTCTAAAACCCCGATCAAAGCGAAGAAGCAAGCCGTCATAAGACCATGCGCAAAAACAAGCAAGATACCGGCGGAGACACTGGCTGTATTCAGCGCGGCGAAAGCCACAAAGAGAGTTCCCATATGACTGATGCTCGAAAATGCCGCAAGATCTCGCAGGTTTTTTTGACGCAAAGCTGCAAATCCGCCGTAAAGAATGCCGGCCAAAGCCAGTCCCGCAATCCACGGCGACCAGAACTGAAAGCCTTCGGGCAAATACGAAACTGCGGTTCTTAACAGAATATAAGGACCCACTTTGACACCGGCATGTACCATTGCCAAAGAAACCGGTGAGGCTGAGTAGAAAGCCGGTGACCAGCTATGCAAAGGAAAGAGCGTGGTCATCATACCGAAGCCAAGGATCAATAGTGCAGCCAGCCATTTTTGAGTTTCAGGCGTCAAAAGCGCTGCTTTGGAGGCAAGTATGTTTTTGGTTTGTGTCAGATCAAGAAAACCAGGGCCTAAAATATCGTAGAGATTCAGCAAGGCGAATAAACCGACTACCGCGCCGGCAGTCATGTATAAAGCCACTCGAATGGCGGCATTTTCTTTTTTTGCGCGTATACCCGCAATGCCCATCATGGCAAAAACGGGAATCAAAGTCATTTCATAAAAAACATAGAGAAAGAAAACATTCAGCGTTGTAAAAACGGCAAACATGCAGCCGGTTAAGAGCAAGTAGTAGAAAAGATATTCTTTTAAACGCGAGGTGGTGCTTATGGCAATCCAGGCGCCGGCAAAAGCAACTAGTCCGTTTAAAAGACAAAAAACAAGATTGGTTCCGTCAAGACCGGTTTGATACCAAATGCCCGCTTGAGCAAAAAAATCCCAGGCGCGGACATGCTGAAAACCGGCTTGAGAAAAATCCCAGGTGCAAAATAAATAAAGAACCGCAGCCAAACAAACAGCGGTGGATGCCAGTGAAATGCCCCGCAAAGTTTTTAAATTCTTTGACGGCGTGAGCAAAGTAAGGATTGCGCCCAAAAAGGCAATGAAAGGAAGCAGTGTCACAATCATGAATTGCCTCCGCTTCCGATTAAATAGGCGATCAAAATAATCCAGCCCATGACAAAAAGCAAACCATAGGTCTGTATCCAGCCATTTTGCATTTTTCGAACGACACCACCTACAGCCGTGACAAGCTTTGCGGCGCCTTCTGTTCCGAAAGCGACCAGTATTTTTCTTTCAAAAAAATCAGCGGCAATCGCCAGTCCGCCTTGAACTCGCGATACAAGCCAATCATAGAAATGATCAAAATAAAATTTTTCCTGAATGATTTTGACTGGAATCTGAAAGAGGGCCGCGTGGCGGTCTTCTGCTTTGTTGCGGTAAAGCACAAAGCTCAGCAAAAGTCCGAATACAGCCAACCCCACGGAAAGAATCGCAAGCCAAAGCGGCGGATGCGCGGCATGGGAGTCGCCGCTTAAAAGCGCTTGAAACGGAAGATAGCCGGCTGCAATTGAAAAAATCGCCAAAACAATCAAAGGTAATGTCACAAGCGCGTTATCTTCATGAATATCATGGGAGTGTTTCCCGTGAGCTTTGGAAGCCGAAGAAAAAAAGACGACGGTGAGAACGCGGCCCATGTAATAAGCCGTCAGCATGACCACAACTAACGACGCGATAAAAACAGGAAGGGGCCCATGCGATGCGGCATTTAAAATTTCTTCTTTGCTGAAAAAACCGCTGGTGAACGGAATACCCGCTAATGCGGCAGTTCCGATTAAAAAGGTAATTACGGTAATCGGAAGTTTTTTAAAGCCGACATTTTTTTGAGAGCTGAGCGCTGCGGACATTTGCCAAATATCTTGCGTGTGCAATGCGTGGATTAAACTGCCCGCGCCAAGAAAGAGTAAGGCCTTGAAAAAAGCATGCGTTACGAGATGAAACATGCCCGCTTCCGGGTGATGCAGGCCGATTGCCATCACCATATATCCAAGTTGAGAAAGCGTGGAATAAGCCAAAACTTTTTTGATATCGTTTTGCACCACCGCGATGGTCGCGGCGATGAGGGCGGTGGTAACACCCGTCCAGGCAATGACCTGCAGAGCAACGGGACTCATTTCAAACAGAAAAAATAAACGCGCCAGCATATAAACACCCGCGGCGACCATGGTAGCGGCGTGAATCAACGCGCTGGCGGGAGTTGGACCTTCCATCGCGTCCGGTAGCCAAATATGCAAAGGAACCTGTGCTGATTTTCCGACCGCGCCTAAGAATAAACCGATACACGCCCAAGTCAAAAGCCCAGAAGGTAATGCGTTTTGATGAAGCTTGGTTTCCAGTTCAAGAAAGTTAAAAGTTCCGGTACCGGATTGAACAAGCAGGCCAAAAAGCAGTAAGATTCCGAGCATCATGCCGGCATCGCCGATGCGGGTTGTTAAAAAAGCTTTTTTGGAAGCCAGACTTGCGCTGGGCTTCTGAAACCAAAAACCGATCAAAAGATAAGATGCCACGCCGACAAGTTCCCAAAAGATAAAAATTTGAATAAGATTATTCGCCAGTACAATTCCCAGCATCGCGAAAACGAAAAACGAAAGCGCGGCAAAATAACGGGAGTAGCCGTCTTCACCCTGCATATAACGGGCTGAGAAAATAGCGACTAAGGCCGCGACACCGTTGACGATCAAAAGCATAATCAAGGCGATTGGATTGAGCAAAATGCCCATTTCCATTTTAATGCCCGCAAGATTCATCCAAGGCAGGGACGCCTCGAGCGCAGTACCGTAATGTCCCTGAGCGGCCTGAAATTGGCGGAAAAGGATGATGCTTAAGATGAAGGCCGCAGAGATACTTAATACGGATATCCAGGCGGAAAGAGTCCGGAAAAAATCCTTTTCTTTGGAGGCTTTTTCAAAAGGAATGACCAGCAGACTGATCAATGCCGCTGCGGCCAAAGGCAATCCCAATATAATCCAACAAAGATTCAGCATGATAAAAATTACCCCTTAAGGGTGGTCATTTGTTCGGTGTCGACCGTGTTTTTTTCTTTAAACAAAAGAACCGCGATAGCAAGACCGATGGTCACTTCCACCGCGGCGATCACCATGACGAAAAAAGAAACGATTTGCCCGTCGGTTTGTCCGTGCACGGATGAAGCGGTGATTAAAGCCAGGTTAGCCGCATTTAGCATTAACTCAAGGCATAAAAGCATAATCAAAATGTGGCGGCGGACAAAAAGACCGAAAAGACCGATGGAGAAAAGAATACCGCTTAAAACTAAATAATGTTCGGCGCCGGGAGTCATCATGCTTTTTTGTTTTCCGGTTTAATCAGGGAAACTGCGGCGAAAATGCCGACCAGAATCAGCACGGCAACCAGTTCAAAAGGAAGGAGATAGTTCGTGAAGAGATTCTTTCCGATGTTTTCAACCGTACCGGCCGCGTTTTGAAGAGCGGGAAGCTTGGATGAGCATAAAATTTTCACAATAAAGAAAGAAAAGATAAGTCCGGCCGCTGCGGTTAAAGCGAGGTGAAGCGGTGAAAAACGGCGCTGGATCGGAAGCGTTGTCGCGCCCAAGCCTTCAAGCATGATCACAAACAAAAACAAAACGAGTACGGCACCGGCATAAACAATCAGATGGACGATAGCAACAAAGTAGGCATGTAACAGTGTGTAAAGTACGCCCAAGCAAATCATGCAGACTAAGAGGGCAAGCAGGGCGCGCGTCGGTTTTTTGACGAAAAGAATACTAAGCGCACTTGCGACGGCTAAAGCGGCAGTGATCCAAAAGAAAACGGTTCCCATGCGGTGCCTAGTTTTTTTCCGAGAACGACTCGGTCATCAGAACGGCTTGGTTTTTTCTTGTTTCGAAAAAACCCGGACCTACCGAAAAAACACGGTTTTTCCCGCCTTTCTCGCGCAATGAAAGCCGTCCGCCGGACGAAGAAGTCAGAAGCGGAGCATGGTTTGACAGAATGCCCGTAAAGCCATATTCCGCGGGCAACTCCGCATGCTCAACTTGACCTTCATAAACCTTGCCTTGCGGCGTGATGATTTGTAATTGATAGCTCACAGTGTCTTTTTCCTGATTACTGCTTCATCTTTTCGTAGTTTGCTACGACATCTTCGATGCCTCCGCACATATAGAAACATTGCTCGGGGATATGATCAAATTCCCCAGCGATAAGCCGTTTAAAGCCTGCGATGGTTTCTTTGAGCGGAACGTACTTACCTTTCAAGTTGCTGAACTGCTCGGCAACATGGAAAGGCTGTGAAAGAAATTTTTCAAGCTTGCGCGCGCGCGCCACGATTTCTTTGTCTTCCTGAGAAAGTTCGTTGATACCCAAGATCGCGATAATGTCGCGCAAATCTTTGTACCGCTGCAAAATACGCTGAACTTCGCGGGCGATATTGTAATGCTCTTCGCCCAAAATGCGCGGATCAAGCATGCGCGAAGTTGAAGCCAACGGATCGCACGCGGGATAAATTCCAAGCTCGGCGATTTGGCGCGAAAGAACGGTGACACCGTCCAAATGCGAGAAAGCGGTTGCCGGCGCAGGATCAGTTAAATCGTCCGCGGGAACATAAATCGCCTGAACCGAAGTAATCGAACCGGACTTTGTAGAAGCAATACGCTCCTGCAAGGCAGCCATTTCGGTCGCAAGGTTGGGCTGATAACCCACGGCGGAAGGCATACGTCCTAAAAGTGCGGAAACTTCCGAACCCGCTTGAGTGAAACGGAAAATATTGTCTACGAAAAGCAAAACGTCTTGGTGTGCTTCGTCGCGGAAATATTCGGCCATTGCCAAGCCGGTCAAAGGAACGCGCAAACGCGCTCCCGGCGGTTCGTTCATCTGACCGAAAACGAGCGCTGTTTTTTCATGTACGCCTGATTCGTTGAGTTCGAGCCACAAGTCATTGCCTTCACGGGTACGTTCGCCGACGCCGCAGAAAACCGATACGCCACCATGCTGTTTGGCGATGTTATTAATCAATTCCATCACGATAACTGTTTTACCGACACCGGCACCGCCGAACAAACCCACTTTTCCGCCTTTAGCGTAAGGAGCGAGAAGATCGACAACCTTAATGCCGGTCTCCAGAATTTCGGAAACAGGAAGAAGCTCTTCATAAGAAGGCGGGTCGCGATGAATCGGATAAGTCTTTTTAAGGTCAATTGGCTTATTTTTTTGTTCATCAATCGGTTGGCCGAGAAGATTGAAAATACGTCCGAGGGTTTGGTTGCCGACCGGAACCGAAATCGGCGCACCGGTATCAATCGCTTTCATGCCGCGGACAAGTCCGTCGGTGGTAGCAAGCGCGATACAGCGCACGACATTCCCGCCGATATGTTGAGCGACTTCCAAAACGAGTTTGGACTTTTTGTCGGCAGACTCGATTTCTACAGCGTTCAACATTTTCGGCAATTGATCTGTGCCGAACTCAATGTCCACACTGGGCCCCATAACTTGCACTACTTTTCCGAATGACATACACAACCTCCGGTTGTCGAGCCACGTTGCACGAGCAGCGAGCCACGTTTTCGTGGCTCGTGGTTCGCGGTTTGTGGAACTAGTTTTTGAGGGCTTGCGAGCCCGAAATAATTTCGATTAATTCTTTTGTGATCGCTGCTTGTCTCGCCTTATTGCGCGCCAAAACAAGCTCATCAATTAATTCCGACGCATTTTCAGTTGCCTGATGCATTGCGTTCATGCGCGCCATTTGTTCACTGACAAACGATTCAAGAAAAATTTGCCGAACCCGCATGCTAAAAACAGCAGGGACGAGTTTATCGAAAAGGACATCCGCCGATGGCTCCATCAAATAATCTTCTGAGGCCTTTGCCGAAGTTCCCGGTGTCGAAGGCGCAGACGCGGCATCCAGACTGAAAGGGAGTAACTTTTCGGTGACAGGCTTGAACCGTGTCGCGCTGATAAAACGGCTGTAAGTCGCGTACACACTGTCGACGCGCCCGGAAAGATAAAGTTCGGCAGCCAAGTTTTTAATTTCCACAATTGTGTTTTCAATTTCTGTGGATTTGATTTCAATAAATGTCTTTTCAATCGTGCGGCCGGATTTCTTGAGAGCGAGGACGCCCATTTTTCCGATACCGACAATGACAGCAGACTCTTTCTCGTTTTTTAAAAAAGTTTGAGCCGAATTGATCAAATCAAGATTGAGTGATCCGCAAAGGCCGGTATCCGATGTGAAAACAAAAAGCGCCTTTTTCTTTTCACCGCGGTTTGATGCGTTGCCGCCCAGCAGGGGATGATCAGCTGCGACACCGCTGGCACTGACACGCTTCAAAAGCTGAAGTAAGCCTTCGGCATAAGGCGCGCCCTCGAGCACCATCTTCTGATAGCGCTTGAGCTTCGCCGCTGACACCATCTCCATGGCACGCGTAATTTTCTTCGTGTTGGAGATACTGCGGATTCGATTTTTTAATGTTCTTAATTGTCCTGACATATTGCCTTATTTTTCCATCCTGACGATTTACTTTATGTAAATCGTCCAAACATTACCGGAAGGTCGATTTGAACGCCGCAACCGCGTTCTTCAATTTTTCTTTAGTCTCATTCGACAACGCTTTCGTTGTTTGAATGTCGCGTATCGCGTCCGCGTAATTTTTGTCCAAGAAAGCGAGATATTCTTTTTCAAAATCTTTCAAACGCTTCAGCGGCAAATCATCCAACGCACCGTCATTAGCGGCTAAAATAATTACCACCTGCTTTTCGAACGGCATAGGCTGAAAAACATTTTGTTTGAGAAGTTCGACCATGCGCTCTCCGCGTGTCAGCTGATCTTTGGTCGATTTATCCAAATCCGTCGAGAGCTGAGCGAAAGCGGCGAGTTCGCGGTATTGAGCTAAAACAAGTCGCAAAGTTCCCGCAACTTGTTTCATCGCTTTCGTTTGAGCGTTTCCGCCGACGCGGGAAACGGAAAGTCCCACGTTGATCGCGGGACGAACACCGGCGTAAAACAAATCTGTTTCTAAATAAATCTGACCATCTGTGATGGAAATCACGTTGGTTGGAATATAAGCTGAAACGTCGCCTAATTGGGTTTCGATAACAGGCAGAGCTGTCAAAGAGCCACCGCCCAAGTCTTGACGAACTTTTGCCGCGCGTTCCAAAAGACGGGAGTGAAGATAGAAAACGTCTCCGGGATAAGCTTCGCGTCCCGGTGGGCGCTGAAGCAGAAGCGAAAGCTGGCGGTAAGCCACGGCATGCTTCGATAAATCGTCGTAGGCGACAAGTGCGTGACGACCATTATATAAGTCTTCTTCACCGATGGCACAGCCGGCGTAGGGCGCCAAAAACTGCAATGGAGCCGGATCATCCGCAGAAGCGGAAACGATCGTTGTGTATTCCATCGCGCCTTGTTCTTCAAGCGTCTTGGCAATACCAACGACACTCGAAAGTTTTTGTCCGATGGCGACATAGATACAGTGAATTCCCGTGCCTTTTTGATTGATGATGGTGTCGAGAATAATGGCGGTTTTTCCGGTTTGACGGTCACCGATAATTAATTCGCGCTGTCCGCGACCGATTGGAATCATGCCATCCACGGCTTTAATACCGGTTTGCAAAGGTTCTTTTACCGGCTGACGCTGAATGACGGAAGGAGGTAACGCTTCAATCGGACGGAAGCGATCGGTTACGATCGGCCCTTTGCCGTCCATCGGTTCTCCGAGCGGGTTAACCACACGGCCCATCAAAGCGGGTCCCACAGGAACCTGCGCGATTTTACCGGTGCGCTTCACCATGCCGCCTTCTTTGATTTTGCGGTCATCGCCCAAAATAACCACACCGACTTGATTCGGCTCCAGGTTCAAAACTAAACCCGCGGTTCCGTCTTCAAAGGTCACAAGTTCGCCGGCCATAACCGCGTCGAGTCCGTAAACGCGCGCGATACCGTCGCCGACTTGCAGAACATAACCAACCGACTCGACTTCGAGTTTCGATTGATACTTCGCGATTTCTTTCTCTAGCGCCTGTGTTACTTCATCAGCTTTAATCATAATGACACTCCTTAATAAGGCTTAAACTGCGACCGTGTCGAGTTTTTGCCGCAATTCCTGTAACTTTGTTTTATAGCTCGCGTCGATGACGCTTTCATCAAATTTCAAAACAAATCCACCCAGCAATTCAGGGTCGGTTTTTGTAATAAGCTTTACTTCGATCTTTGCAGCCTGGGGCCCGGAGGCAGAACTAAGCTGCTTCTCTAAAAAGCGAATAATATTCTTTTCTGTTTCAGCGGCAACGGGAGCAGCGCTGATAAATTCAGCGCGGCGTATTCCGCGGTTTTTTTCAGAAAGTAGCTGAAACTTGGTTTCTATCGTACGTAAAATTTCAAAACGTTTTTTCGCCAAAACAAGCTTAAGAAAAAGCTTTAAAATTTGAGGCGTGTTGGCAGGCAGTATCTGCTCCAACAAAGCTTCTTTTTTATCACGCGGAATAACCGGGCTTCCCATGAAAACAGAAAAACGCGGATCCTTGTAAGCGGAATTCGTGAACGAATCAAAAGCCTTCTCAACTTCAGCCAGGTTTTTCTCCTTGATGCTGAGATTGATCAGCGCGTTCGCGTAATGCTTAGCAAGGATTTCCGCGTCTTTCATACTGTTTTTTCCAATTCGCCCACAAGCTGCGATGTTTTTTCACGCAGTTTGGCGTCGGTTAAATTTTCGCGCAGCACTTTTTCCGCGACATGAATCGAAATGTCCGCGATTTCATAACGCAGGGTGACGCGCGCTTTCGCGATTTCCAAATCAAGCGCGGCTTTTGTTTTATCAAAAGTGCGCTGAGCTTCTTCGCGGGCTTTATCCTGCATTTCTTTCGCAATCGCGCGACCGGCTTCAATCGTTTCAGCCATTTTTGCGCGGGTTTGCTCTTCGATTTGCTTTAAGTGTGCTTCGTACTCGGCTTTCAGCTTTTCCATGTTGCGTTTTGCCGCTTCCGCGTCTTCAATGCTTTTGCGGATATGTTCACGCCGATCCGCAAGCGACTTTTGAATGGGACCCCACGCAAATTTTCTCAAAGTAAAAAAAACAATGAGAAAAGCAACCAGCTGAACAAGCACCTCAGCCGGAATAATGTTTTGTTTAAAGAACTCCATAAAAGGTGTCTTTTTCTAAATTACATTTTTCCGAGAAGAGCAAAGGCGAAAACAAGCGCGTAAAGAGAAAGCGCTTCGATAAGCGCGCAGCCAAGCAACATGTTAACCATGATTTTTCCGGAAGCATCAGGCTGTCTGCCGGTTGCATCCATGGCGGCCGCAACGGCGCGGCCAAGACCGAGTCCGCAACCAAGCGCGGCAAGACCGAGTGCGAGGGGGGCTCCAAAAGCGATAGCTACTTGAGTTGTCATTTTTATCTCCTTAGTTACGGTGATAAGTCGTCTAGTTTAACGAATAAAATTATCCGTTGTGAGTAGGCGACTCAAATTCAATTTAAAACTTAGTGCGAACTTGCTGTTGCTTCCGTGTGTTCATCGTGATGCTCATCATGCGGCATCAAGGTGAAAATATAAACGGAAGTCAGCAAAGTGAAAACGAAAGCTTGGATCGCGCTGAAAAGCAAAGCGAGCGCGTTGGCAAAAAGCTGCAGGGGAAAGGCGAGCCAATTTGTGTCGACGTTTATGAGCGCGAATTTATAAAGCAATCTGTCTTCGCTTGAGATGTTGGCGAAAAGACGCAGTGACAAACTGAGTGGGACCGCCATGTATTCCAAAATAAGGTTGAGCGGAAAAATTAAGAGAATGCCGATAGTCCAGGCGATTGCATTTGGCGGAGAACCGGCCAAGTGATGAAAATAACTTTTAACTCCCAGCGCGCGAATACCGGCGATTTGAACATAAACAACTGCGATTAATGAGAAGGCGAGCGTCGTGCTCCAGACGGATGTCGGTGCTTTGAGAAAAGGAACCATGCCGCAGTAGTTCATAATCAAGATGTAAAAGAAAAGGGTTCCCAAAAACGGAACGTGTTTGCGTCCGCCTTCGCCCATCATGCCGACAACAAAATTCTCAACGCCTTCGACCAAAGCTTCACCAAAGTTTTGAAGCCCCGCAGGAATGAGAGCTTTCTTTTTTGCGGTAAATAAAAGTACGAAAGAAACAAGAATAATTGCGACGCCCGAGAAAAAAACATTTTCCCAGTCGTGTAAAAATTTTAAAATTGCGGAATCGTGAAAGCGCTCGGAAAGCAGCATTATAAAGTTCGGCAGCTCATGAGGTTCATGATGCGCCGCTTCGTGTGCTGCGTGTTCAACTGCTCCGGTAATGGCGTGCGAATTTTCCGTCATGGCTTCTCTTCAATGCTGAGAATTAATTTGGCCGTTCTAAAAGTTTGGACTAATGCTAAAATAGATCCCGCACCTACAAAGAGAGGCAGAACAGAAGGGGGCGCCCCTTTTTCTATTAAAACATAAGCGGCGCCATATCCCAGCAGAGGACCGCAAACCAAAACCGTAGGAATGGTAAGTGCGAGCCCGATAATTTTTATGGTTTTAACTATTTGCTGATCCTTGGCGGCCAAACAACGAACGGTGTGAAAAAGTTAATTTGTCACAACCCTAATGATTTCAATTAGTTACATTCGCTAAAGAAATCGCGAATATTATGCTGAAAGAAAGTAAAAAGTCAAGTAATTCATGAAGAAAATAAAGCGTTTTTTATCAATATGTTTGGTTTGGTTTTGCGCGGGCTCTGCTTTGGCCGCTTTTTTCTGTGTTTTTTTATTTAAACCGATTTTAACTTCGATGTTGGAGCTAAGCTGGGGAGTTGATATTCAAATTCAAGCTGTTCGGGCTGATTTTTCTGAGCCGGGAATTATTTTAGAATCCGTCACAGTCGGCAACCCTTATGGTTTTCCGCGCGGGGACATGCTGAAAATCAAAAAAATAGAATGGTCGTTCCGGGAGCTGGACTATTCTAAGAAAAGCTTATTTTTCGGACCGATTCGTGTTTTTGTGGACGAGATCAAACTGATGCGGCGGGTCAGTGGGCATTTAAATTTGGAGCTTTTTGTTAAATCGGACCCTAAACAAAATGGATTGACTGTTATCCCTTCCCAAACTTACTTCTATATTGAGAAGGTGACGGAAGAAGACTCAACTGGGCCGCTTTTAAAAAGAAGTAATCTCCCGATAGAAAACAAAGAGATTCTTGTTACACAACAGACGACAGCGCATGAGGTTATGGCTGTTTTTTCTGAAAAATTATTAGCTGGGATCCCAGCGCCCCGGGCTGAGACCGCGTCTTTGCCGCCGCCCGAATATAAGGGGATTGTTGCGTCTGTGGAAGAAAGCTTGAGAGATCAAGCCGAGAAGATCTCCGAAGAAAGCGCCGGATTCATTCCTGCGGAGCCCAGCCCTGACGCTTTGAAAATCGGGTCTTAATTCAGGATTTTCTTCGAAATAATTTTAAGGTTACCGTCCAGTTCATAGACGAGCGGAGTTGCCGTTGGAATGTTGAGCTCCAAAACCTGCTCTTTGGTCATATTCTCTAAATGCATCACGATCGAACGCAAGCTGTTTCCGTGCGCGGCAACAATCACATTTTTACCCGACTTTAAATCTGCGGCGATATTTTTCTGAAAGTAGGGAATCGCACGCGCGCCCGTGTCTTTAAGGCTTTCGCTGATTCCTTCAGGATTAAAATCAGTTTTTTCTGTCGGAGGTGGGACATCATAGCTACGGCGCCAAATATGGACCTGTTCGTCGCTGTAAAGCTTCGCGGTCTCAGCTTTGTTTAGCCCTTGCAACGCGCCGTAATGGCGTTCATTGAGAGCTGCATCGCGAACAATCGGCAAACCTGTTTTGCCTGCTGACTTCATAGCTAGATCAAGCGTATTCATGGCGCGCTTGAGGATGGAAGTATAGGCTTTATCAATCTTGTAAACGGCAAGCTTTTTCCCGGCACTTTCCGCTTCTTGGATTCCCTTGGCGGAGAGCTCCACGTCAACCCATCCTGTAAACCGGTTTTCAAGATTCCATTGAGATTCGCCGTGACGGATAAGAATGAGAGTTGCCATGATTTTTCCTTCTGCTTATTTACAATATTTATAGCGTGCTATTGAAAAAGACGTGACATTATAGACAAACATGATTTTAGGTCAAGCCTTGAGGAAGAAGAATCAAACGTTGTCAATAATTATCATAAGCATTTAAAAGAGATCTAAAAAGATTAATAATTAGCTTTAAAAATCAAAAATGACTAGACGGGCTTAGGCCGGTAGATTTTTTTCGGTGTCGGGGGTTTTAACCCCAGCTGCAAAACCAAAACCACAATATAAAAAAATATCTAAAAAAGAATTGACATGCCAAAAAGCATAGATACAATGTCAGCTCTTTTATCCTCAGGACAGGAGTCCCTATAGGGTATTCTCTACCCTTTGAGCGGTAGAGGAACGATTTTTTCTTCAGCTGGTGCTGAAGTAGCTCAGTTGGTAGAGCACGTCCTTGGTAAGGACGAGGTCGTGGGTTCGATTCCCATCTTCAGCTGAGTTTGTAGTGATATGTTTGCTTTGAGCTTTGCGCAATTTGTTGCGTGCGGTGTGAAGCGAAAAAAATAAAATAGTAAATTAAATTCAAGGAGATACGACAATGGCAAAAGAAAAATTTGACAGAACAAAACCGCACGTGAACGTCGGTACTATTGGCCACGTCGACCATGGTAAGACCACGTTAACTACCGCGCTTTGCATGGTTCAAAATGCAAAAGGTCTTGCGGATATCAAAACTTACGCGGAAATCGCTAAGGGCGGAACTGTTCGTGACGATTCCAAAATCGTTACTATTGCCGTTTCTCACGTTGAGTATTCTTCTCCGACGCGTCACTACGCGCATATTGATTGCCCGGGTCACGCTGACTACATTAAGAACATGATCACCGGTGCTGCGCAGATGGACGGAGCTATTCTCGTTGTTTCTGCTGTTGACGGCCCGATGCCTCAGACGCGCGAACACATCTTGCTTGCTCGTCAGGTAGGTGTTCCTGCGATCGTTGTTTTTCTTAACAAGATTGATCTTGTTGATGACAAAGAACTTTTGGATCTTGTTGAAATGGAAGTTCGCGATCTTTTGACGAAGTATAAATTCCCCGGGGACAAGATTCCGGTTGTTCGTGGTTCAGGTCTTCCTGCCGCGCAAAACCCTAAGGATCCTGCTGCAATCAAGTGTATTGAAGAGTTGATTGATGCTTTGGATAAATATGTTCCTGAGCCGAAGCGTGAAGTTGACAAGCCTTTCTTGATGTCGGTTGAAGACGTTTTCTCGATCTCGGGTCGCGGAACGGTTGCAACGGGTCGTATTGAGCGCGGAATCATCAAGGTTGGTGATGAAGCTGAGATCGTTGGTCTTCAGGCTGATGGTCAGAAGATGAAAACTACAGTAACTGGCGTTGAAATGTTCCGCAAGTTGCTTGATCAAGGTCAAGCCGGCGACAACGTTGGTCTTCTTCTTCGTGGTGTTGAAAAAGATCAGATCCAGCGTGGTATGGTTATTTGCGCTGTGAACTCAGTTTCTCCGCATAAGAAGTTCAAGGCTGAGGTTTATATTTTGAGCAAAGAAGAAGGCGGGCGTCATACTCCTTTCTTTAAGGGATATCGTCCTCAGTTCTACTTCCGTACTACCGACGTTACCGGTATCGTTGAGTTGCCGGAAGGTCGTGAAATGGTTATGCCTGGTGACAACGTTTCAATCACAGGTGAATTGATCAGCCAGGTTGCGATGGAAAAAGAATTGCGTTTCGCTATTCGCGAAGGCGGTAAAACCGTTGGCGCGGGTGTTGTGAGCGAAATTATCGCGTAATATTCAAATACCCCGCCGTTTTCGGCGGGGTATTTATTTAGCCTCTGCACGCGGTGCAACCGGCGGTTTCGCCGGTAGTTTTTTCTGTGGCGATATTGATAAATTAGGAACTATTAAAATGGCAAGTGAAATTATAACTTTGGTGGCGACTGATCCTGCGAGTCCGACGACTTATATGACTCGGAAGAATAAGAAGCAGAATCCCGATCGTCTTGAGCGGAAAAAGTATTGCCCGGTGTTGCGTAAGCACATCATTTTCCGAGAGAAGAAGTAACAGTTTTTTGTATGGCCTCTGAGCCTTTGGCTCAACCGGTGGAAGTCGCCGGGTGGTCAGAAGTTTTGAGAGACATAGGCCTGTAGCTCCAATTGGCTAGAGCGGCGGTCTCCAAAACCGCTTGTTGTAGGTTCGAATCCTACCAGGCCTGTACGAATTGTTTTTGCCTCTGAGCTGAAAGCTCAACCGGTAAACGGCTTTGCACAAAGTGCGGTCGCGAAGAGAAAAAGAAATTTAGGGAAAATAAAAATGTTTCAGAAGGTCGGCGGATTTTTTACGGAAATCTTTTTGGAGTTGAAGAAAGTGACTTGGCCTCCTCGTTCTGAGGTTTTTCAGGCGGGCATGGTTGTGATGATTGCGACGGCATTTTTAGCTTTGTTGATTTTTGTGATCGATATCGCGAACTCAACGGTTTTAAGTTTTTTGATTAGACGGAGTTAAGGGGAATTATGCCGGATCTTAAATGGTATGTGGTTCACACGCAGACGGGTCTTGAAGGCAAGGCTCGCTCAGGTTTGATGGTTCGCGCGCAAATGCAAGGTTTGACTGAAAAAATTCATGAGGTTTTGATTCCGACTGAAAAGGTCAGTGAAGTCAAGGCGGGCAAAAAGCGCATTAGTGAGCGCAAATTTTTTCCAGGGTATATTTTAGTGCACATGGATTTGAGCGATGAGACTTGGTATCTCGTAAAAAATACGCCGGGTGTTTCGGGTTTTGTTGGATCAAGTAAGCGTCCGATTCCTTTGTCTGATAAGGAAATTAGCGAGATTATTCAGGGGCAGGAAGAAAAGACTTCTAAGCCGAAGCCGAAGGTTGAATTCAGTGAGGGTGAAAGCGTTCGCGTTAAAGAAGGTGCTTTCGCGAACTTTAACGGTGTGATTGAGCAGATCAATCCAGATCGCGGGAAGCTTCGCGTTCGCGTAACGATTTTTGGACGGGCAACTCCCGTTGAGCTCGAATACTGGCAAGTTGAACGTATTTAAGGAAAGATAAAGACAATGGCAAAAGAAATTAAAACATATATTAAATTGCAGCTTCCGGGTGGTCAGGCGAATCCCGCGCCGCCGGTAGGTCCTGCTCTCGGTCAACATGGTGTGAACATCATGGAGTTCTGCAAGCAGTTTAACGAGCGCACTAAAAAAGACATGGGAACGATTTTCCCGGTCGTGATGACGGTTTACAAAGACAAGTCTTTTGACTTTATCTTAAAGCAGCCGCCGGTATCCGCTTCGATCAAAAAAGCGGTTGGTCTTGCCAAGGCTTCCGGAGAAGCAGGTAAGGTGGAAATCGGTCAGATTAAGAAGTCGCAGGTTGCCGAAATCGCGAAGAAGAAAATGGTTGATATGAATGCCACCAAGCTTGAAAGCGCGATGCGAGTTATTGAAGGTACCGCGCGCAGCATGGGCATTAAAGTTATTGATGGTTAATAACGGTTGCGCGTAGCGCAGAGTTAAAAAGGAAACTGTATGAAGAAAAGTAAGCGTCAGCAAAAACGGTCCGCGCTCGTTGAAGTAAACAAAGTTTACTCGCTTGCGGATGCCGTCAAAATTGTTAAGCAGGTTTCTGATAATAAATATGATGAAACTGTGGCTATGAATTTCCAGCTTGGAATCAAAGCGGACTCTGGTGATGAGAACGTGCGCGGCACGGTTTCTCTTCCTCATGGCAGCGGTAAAAGCGTGCGTGTTCTTTGTTTTTGCAAAGGCGACTCTGTTAAGCAAGCGGAATCAGCGGGTGCCGATTACGTTGGCGGCGATGAGCTTGTTCAAAAAGTTCTCGGTGGATGGTTTGAATTTGATGCTGTTGTTGCGCATCCCGATATGATGCGTGAAGTTTCAAAGCTTGGGCGTGTTCTTGGGCCTAAGGGCTTGATGCCGACGCCAAAAACCGGTGGCGTTACGCCTCAGGTTGGACAAGCTGTAAAAGAGCTGAAGGCGGGTCGCGTTGAGTTTAAGAGTGATAAGACCGGTGGTTTGCATGCGATTTGCGGCAAAATTTCGTTTTCTGAGCAGGCTATTCTTGAAAACGCGAAAAGCGTGATCAAGGCTGTTCGTGATGCTAAGCCCTTGACGAGCAAGGGTGAGTATTTGAAAGCGATCACAATGGCGCCAACGCAAGGGCCTGGGTTAACGCTTAATTTAAGCGCGCTTTAATAGATTTTGGCTCTGCGCCGAAGGCGCAACCGCGACTGTCAAATAGGGCTCTGGGCTAACGCCCAACCGCGAAAAGATAAGTAAAAAGAGGAAGTTATGCCAGCGATTGAAAAAGAAATGATGTTTCAGGAAATTGAACGCGAGTTCAGCGCGAGCAATTACGTTTTCTTTTCGAATTTTGAATCTTTGAGTGTGTCTGATCTCTCGAAGGCGCGTTCGAAAATGAATCAATCGGCAAAGCGTTCATTGCTTGTGAAGCATGCTATGGCGCGCAAGATTTTGAAAAGCCGCGGAATTGATAATGTGGATTCGCTCTTAAAGGGATCTGTTATTTTGACTTTCGGCGACAAAGAGCCACAGGACATTTCCAAGGGCGTTGTTGAGGGTGCGAAAGTTTCAGAAAAAATTAAATGCGTAGGCGTTCTTTTTGAAGGCAGGTTGGAAAGCGCTGAGTTTGTTCAGCAGCTCTCGAAGTTGCCGTCGCGTAACGAGCTTTTGACTCAGCTGGTTGTGAGATTGAATTCTCCGATCGCCGGGTTCGCTTCAGTATTGTCCAATACGATTCGCGGTCTCGCGATCTCGTTGGATCAGGTCGGAAAGCAAAAGGGAGCTGCGTCCGCTTCCAATTAATATTTTGCCTCTGCAGCAAGCCGCAACCGGCGTTCCTGTAGAGCAAGGTGTTAAGGGGCGCAAATAAAAAGTTTATGTTCTGCGTATGCGTAGCGCAGGGCAAAAAGTAAGCGGGAAACCGCGCTGTTTGTTTAGGCTCTGTGCAAATTGCACAACCGCGGCAGACAAAAAAATTAACTATCAACGGAGGAACGAAGATTATGTCACAAGCAACTGAAGCACCGCTTTCTGCAAAAGGTCAGGAAATTTTGACCGCAATTAAAGAAATGACGGTTATTGATTTAGCGAATTTGGTCAAGTCGATCGAAAAAGAATTCGGCGTGAGTGCAGCTGCTGCAGCTGCTCCTGTTGCCGTTGCTGCCGGCGGCGCTGCTGCGGGTGGTGCTGCTGCCGCTGAAAAGACAGCGTTTGACGTTGTTCTTGTAAGCGCTGGCGAACAGAAGATCAATGTTATTAAAGAAATCCGCGGCGTTACCAGCCTTGGCTTGAAGGAAGCAAAAGATCTTGTTGAAGCTGCTCCTAAAGTTGTTAAGGAAGGCGCTACGAAAGAAGAAGCCGAAAAAATTAAGAAGACTCTCGAAGCCGCTGGCGCGAAAGTCGAAATTAAGTAATCGCTTCGGTTCAGATTCGAATGCGGGGGCTCGCAGAGCCCCCGATTTTTTCCAGAGATTCATCGGGGAGGGCCTACTGTGCCTTTAACTGAAAGAAAGATCTTTACTAAAATTCAAGACACGGTCGCGTTGCCGAACTTGGTTGAAATTCAAATTCGTTCATACGAAGAATTTCTCCAAACTTTTGGTTCCGCGCGCAAACGCAAGCGTCAGGGGCTTGAATCTGCTTTTGCAGATTGTTTCCCTATTGAAAGCTTTGACGGTACGTGCCGTTTGGAATATGAAGGGTATGTTCTTGGTAAACCCAAGTACTCCATTCTTGAATGTCATCGCCGCGGCATGACTTATGCCGCGCCGCTTAAAGTAAAGCTTCGCCTTGTACGCAAAGGTGTTTCTAAAGAGCAAGAAGTTTACATTGGTGAGCTTCCTTTGATGACAGAAACTGGGACTTTCGTAATTAACGGTGCTGAGCGCGTTGTTGTAAGTCAGCTTCATCGTTCACCCGGGCTTTCTTTGGAAGAATCCATTCATCCGAGCGGAAAAAAGATTTATGGCGTGCGTATTATTCCTTATCGCGGCGCATGGCTTGAGTTCGAAACGGACATTAATGGCGTGATTTATGCTTACATCGATCGTAAGCGTAAGATTCTTGCAACGACGCTTCTCCGTGCGTTGGGTTGTCCTTCGACTCGCTCGCTTTTGGAAAGCTTCTATGAAATAGAAGAAGTGAAAGCGTTTGACCGCTCTAAGATTTCGAAACTTGAAGATAGTTTCTGTGCGGATCATGTATTGAATCCTGAAACTCAGGAAACCATTGCGCTTGCCGGATCCCGTTTGACCAAAGATATTTTGGAAGTTTTCGCGGCAAACAAAGTGAAGTCTTTTTCAACCGTAAAGATGCCGAATGATGATCTTTGCGTTATGAATACACTTGAGCGCGATCCTTATCAGACGAGCGCGGATGCGCAGCTTGCAATTTATCGCCGTATTCGTCCCGGTGATCCACCGACAGAATCGACTGCGAAAGATTTGATTCATAAGCTTTTCTTCGACCAGCAGCGCTATGACCTCGGTAATGTAGGTCGCTTCATGTTGAATCGTAAATTGAATATGGAAGGCAAATCCGATAAGACGACTCTTGGTTACGAAGATGTAATCAAGGTTCTTGGTCAATTGCTTAAGCTTCGTTCAGGCGAAATTCGTGTGGATGATATTGACCATCTTGGTAACCGCCGTGTGCGTTCCGTGGGTGAATTGCTTCAGAACCAGTTCCGCGTCGGTTTGGCGCGTATGAAGCGTTCATGCGTTGAGCGTATGTCGATTTATGATTTGGATGCCGCGATGCCGCATAACCTGATCAATCCGAAATTGATTTCGGCCGCGATCAAGGATTTCTTCGGCCGCAGCCAGCTTTCTCAGTTCATGGATCAGACCAATCCGCTTGCGGAATTAACTCACAAGCGCCGTCTTTCGGCACTTGGGCCAGGCGGTCTTTCCCGTGAACGTGCAGGCTTTGAAGTTCGTGACGTTCATCCTTCTCATTATGGCCGCGTATGTCCTATTGAAACGCCGGAAGGTCCGAACATCGGTCTTATCGCGTCGCTTTCGACTTTCGCGCGCGTCAATGAAGTTGGATTTTTGGAAACGCCGTACCGTAAAGTTGAAAATGGTCGCGTTACCGATAAGATCGACTATTTAACAGCCGATGTTGAAGATCGTTATGTTATTGCGCAGGCGAATGAAGAAATTGATAAGAACGGTAAGTTCAATAATGAGATCGTTTCTTGCCGCTGCCGCGGTGACTTCTTGAAAAAGAAGCCTGAAGAAATCGACTATATGGACGTTTCGCCGAGACAGCTCGTTTCGGTTGCCGCTTCTTTGATTCCTTTCCTTGAGCATGACGACGCGAACCGCGCTTTGATGGGTTCGAACATGCAGCGCCAAGCCGTTCCGCTTTTGATCACGGATTCTCCCTTGGTTGGAACCGGTATGGAAAAATATGTCGCTTGCGACTCCGGTGCTGTGGTTGTAGCAAAGCAAAAGGGAACCGTTAAGTATGTTTCCGCTGATGAAATCGTCGTTGACGATATCAGCTACAAGCTCAATAAATTTGAACGCTCCAACGCAGGAACCTGCTTGAATCAGCGTCCCCTTGTTAAAAAAGGCGACAAAATCAAGAAGGGTGATCCTTTAGCTGACGGTGCCGCAACTCAGGGTGGTGAGCTCGCGCTCGGCCGCAACGTGATGGTGGCCTTTATGTCATGGGGTGGATACAACTTTGAAGACGCTATCATCTTGAGTGAGCGTCTTAGTAAAGAAGATGTTTACACTTCACTTCATATCGAAGAATTTGAAGTGGAAGCCCGCGACACCAAATTGGGCAACGAAGAAATTACGCGCGATATTCCGAATGTCGGCGAAGAAGCGTTGAAAGATTTGGATGCGGAAGGTGTTGTTCGTGTGGGCGCGGAAGTGAAGCCGGGCGATATTCTCGTCGGCAAAATTACTCCAAAGTCTGAAATCGAACTTTCTCCCGAAGAAAAGCTTTTGCGCGCTATTTTCGGCGAAAAAGCCGGCGATGTTCGCGACGCGTCTTTGACCGTTCCTCCCGGTGTGGAAGGAATTGTTGTTGATGTAAAAATGTTTGCCCGCAAAGAATCTCAGGCAAAAACACGCGAAGAGAAGAAGCAAGAAGCTTCCGATATCGCGGAAATCAAAGATCGCTATCAGCAGAGAATCGATTCTTTGAAAGAAATTCGCATGAGCAAAGTGACTGACCTTTTGGTTGGCACCAAGTTGGCGGATGATTTGCTTGATGATGTTTTGGGCGAAGTTTTGATGAAGTCCGGACATACGCTTTCAAAAGCAGATTTGAAAAAGTTTGAAAACGCCGATTGGGATTCTCTTCGTTTAACGGATGAAGAAGCCGAAGAGTCCGTGAAAAAACTTGCGCGTGTTTGGAGCGATGAAATCGATGAGCTTGTTATCGAACGTACTCGCGAAATTGAACACGTGAAAAAAGGCGACGAGCTTCCTCCGGGTGTAATTAAGAAAGTGGTTGTTTACGTTTGCTCGAAGAGAAAAATCTCTGTGGGTGACAAAATGGCCGGTCGTCACGGTAACAAGGGTGTTATCGCGAAGATTCTTCCCGAAGAAGATATGCCGTATTTGCCGGATGGTTCGCCGGTTGAAATCGTTTTGAATCCGCTTGGTGTTCCTTCACGTATGAACGTGGGGCAGTTGCTCGAAACGCATATGGGCTGGGCAGCTAAAGTGCTCGGTATCAAAATCGAGACGCCGGTATTCAGCGGTGCAACGGAAGGTGAAATCAAGTCGATGTTGAAAGAGGCTGGCTTGCCTGAGAATGGTAAGACAGATCTTTATGACGGACGCACCGGTATGCCTTTTGATGAAAAAGTCACCGTGGGTCAAATCTACATGTTGAAGTTGGCGCATTTGGCGGATGATAAGATCCACGCCCGCTCAATCGGACCTTATTCGCTTGTAACGCAACAGCCTTTGGGTGGTAAAGCCCAATTCGGCGGTCAGCGTTTCGGTGAAATGGAAGTTTGGGCGCTTGAAGCTTATGGTGCCGCATTTACCCTGCAAGAACTTTTGACTGTAAAGTCAGACGACGTTGTGGGTCGCACCAAGGTTTATGAAGCCATTGTGAAGGGTGAGCCTGCATTACATGCGGGTACGCCGGAATCGTTCAACGTTCTTGTGAAAGAATTGCAGGCGCTGGGTCTTGATATTGTTCCTGAGAAGAATGGTGCAAAAGCCAAATTGGGCATTGCCTTGGCTCAGGAAGTAGAAGCCGCGCAGGTAGAAAAGCAGCAGCAAGACGCGAAGGAGAAGCTCAAAGTATGACATACGATATTAACACCTTCGACTCAGTCAGCATTCGGATTGCGTCACCTGAAATCGTCCGCGGATGGTCTCGTGGTGAAGTAAGAAAGCCCGAAACGATTAACTATCGTACGCTTAAGCCCGAAAAGGATGGTCTTTTCTGTGAAAAGATCTTCGGGCCTACCAAGGACTATGAATGTGCTTGCGGAAAATATAAGCGCATCAAGTATAAGGGCGTGATTTGTGATCGTTGCGGCGTTGAAGTGACTTTGTCGCGTGTTCGCCGCGAGCGTATGGGGCACATTGATCTTGTGACTCCGGTATCGCATATTTGGTTTTTCAAAACGATGCCCTCCCGCATCGGAAACCTGCTTGATTTGAGCGTTCGCTCTCTCGAAAAAGTTCTTTATTATGAAGAATTTATCGTGATTGACCCGAAAGAAACACCGCTTAAGCCGCATCAGCTTTTGACGGAAGATGAATATCAGAAGGCTGTTGAGCAATACGGTTTTGACAGTTTTAAAGCCGGCATGGGCGCGGCCGCTGTTCAGGAACTTCTTGCCGGTCTTGAGCTTGATAAAATGGCTGTGAAGTATCAGCGTCAGGTTCGTACCGCGAAATCCAAACAGACTCGTGCTCGCGGCATGAAAATTTTGAAAATCGTCGAAGCTTTCCGTAAATCCGGAAATAAGCCTGATTGGATGATTTTGAATGTTGTGCCGGTGATTCCGCCCGATCTTCGTCCGCTTGTGGCGTTGGATGGAGGTCGCTTCGCGACTTCTGATTTGAACGATCTTTATCGCCGTGTGATTAACCGTAATAACCGTTTGAAGAAGCTTCTCGACTTGAAAGCTCCTGACGTTATTATTCGCAACGAAAAACGCATGCTTCAGGAAGCTGTAGACGCGCTTTTTGACAACGGTCGTCATGGTCGTCCGGTTCTTGGACCCGGGAATCGTCCGTTGAAATCTTTGAGCGATATGCTTAAAGGTAAGCAAGGCCGTTTCCGTCAGAATTTGCTTGGTAAACGCGTTGACTACTCAGGTCGTTCCGTTATCGTTGTTGGTCCTGAGCTTAAAATTCATCAATGTGGTTTGCCGAAGAAAATGGCTCTCGAACTTTTTGAGCCTTTTATCATCCGCAAATTAAAAGACCGTGGTCATGTTCACACGATTCGTTCGGCGAAGAAAATCGTTGAACGCGTGCGTCCTGAAGTTTGGGATATTCTCGATGAAGTGATTCAAGAGCATCCGGTTATGCTTAACCGCGCTCCGACGCTGCATCGTCTTGGTATTCAAGCTTTCGAACCGGTTTTGATTGAAGGTAAAGCGATTCGCGTTCATCCGCTCGTTTGTACCGCTTTCAACGCTGACTTTGACGGTGACCAGATGGCGGTTCACGTACCGCTTTCGATGGAAGCGATTATGGAAGCGCGTATTTTGATGCTTTCCGCAAATAACATCTTTTCGCCCGCGAGCGGTCAGCCCATTGTGGCTCCGACTCAAGATATCGTTTTGGGTCTCTATTATTTGACCAAAGCGCGTCAGGGTGTTAAAGGCGAAGGGCTTGTTTTTGGAACAGCCGAAGAAGCTGCTTTTGCTTTTGCTGACGGACAAGTTCATAAGCATGCCAAAGTAAAGCTTCGTCTGGAAACCGGCGAGTTTGTTGAAACTCACTTGGGACGTATTCTTTTTAACAAAGAATTGCCGAAGGGTTTTCGCTTTGTGAATGACGTTATGACTAAGGCAAAGCTCGGTAAGATTATTGCCGAATGCTATAACCAATTTGGTCACTATGAAGTTATTCAGCTTCTTGATCGTCTGAAAAAGCTTGGTTTTGAAAATGCGACTGCTGCTGGTATTTCCATCGGTATCAACGATGCAAAAATTCCGGTTTCCAAAATTAAATTTTTGGATGAAGGCCGCAAGCAAGTTAAGTCGATTGAAAGTCAGTATCGTCAAGGTATCATCACCGAAGGTGAGCGATACAACAAAGTTATCGATATTTGGACTCACATCACGGATCGTGTTTCCGATACGATGTTTGAAGAACTCGAAGACTTTAATCCGATTTTCATGATGGCCGATTCCGGTGCTCGCGGATCGAAACAGCAGATTCGTCAGTTGGCGGGTATGCGCGGATTGATGGCGAAGCCGTCCGGTGAAATTATCGAAAGTCCGATTACCGCAAACTTCCGCGAAGGTTTAACCGTTTTGGAATACTTTATTTCCACTCACGGTGCGCGTAAAGGTTTGGCGGATACCGCGCTTAAAACCGCGGACGCGGGTTATTTGACTCGCCGTCTCGTCGACGTCGCGCAAGATGTGATCATCAGCGAAATTGATTGCGGAACCTTGCAGGGTATTGTGATGGAGCCGGTTTATGAAGGCGAAGAAGAAATCGTTTCTCTCGGAGAGCGTATTCTTGGCCGCGTGGCTTTAGACAACGTTGTCGATATTATCACTGACCAGGTTATTGTGAAATCCGGTCAATTGATTGATGAAGACGTTGTGAAAAAAATCAATGAATTTGGAATTGAAAAGATCCGCATCCGTTCACCGCTTTTCTGCGAATCTGTAAAAGGTATTTGCGCAAAATGTTACGGCCGCGATCTTGGCAACCGCCGTTTGGTTGAGCTTGGAACCGCGACCGGCATTATTGCCGCACAATCGATCGGTGAACCGGGAACTCAGCTGACCATGCGTACTTTCCATATCGGTGGTACTGCGTCACGCGTTGTTGAGCAATCCTATTTCCGTGCACGCAATTCGGGTACCGTGAAGTATCACAACTTGAAAACCGTTGTAACGGAAGGTAAAGAAGTTGTTGTTTTGAATCGTAACGGTCAAATTACGATTCATGATGATACGGGTCGTGAACTTGAGAGATACACAGTTCCTTCGGGAGCTATTATTGCTCCTCGCGACGGCGGAAAAACTGAAAAGGGTGAAACCTTTGTTAAGTGGGATCCGTATACGGTTCCTATTTTGACTGAAGTTGCCGGTAAGGTTCGGTACGAAGATATTAAAGTCGGCGTCAGTATGAACGAAGAAATGGACGCGACAACCGGATTGATTGACCGCGTGATCATTGATCACAAAGAAGATCTGCATCCGCAGCTTTTGATTGTCGGTGAGAATGACGCCGTATTAGCGTTTTATCCGATTCCGACAGGCGCTCACATTGTGGCGCAAGACGGACAACAATTAACAAGCGGTATGATGCTTGCCAAAACCCCGCGTAAAGTTGCAAAAACTCGCGATATTACAGGTGGTTTGCCCCGCGTTGCTGAGCTTTTTGAAGCTCGTAAACCGAAGAATCCTTCGGTTATTTCTGAAATCGACGGTATCGTTGAAATCGGAGACGTGGTTAAGGGTAAGCGTAAAATTGTTGTGAAGAGCCCTTCCGGAATGACTTGTGAATATTTGATTCCGCACGGAAAACATTTGAACGTCTACACGGGTGACCGCGTTGTTGCGGGTGAGCAGCTTGTTGACGGACCGGTTGTTCCGCAGGATATCTTGAAGGTTTCCGGAGAACGCGCTTTGATGGATTATCTCGTAAGAGAAGTTCAGGAAGTTTACCGTCTTCAGGGTGTTAAGCTGAACGATAAGCACGTTGAAATTATTGTTCGCCAGATGCTTCGCAAAGTCCGCATAGAAGATTCCGGCGATACGGATTTTCTTGTTGGATCTCATATCGAGCGTCAGCAGTTTAAAGAAGAAAATGAAAAGATGCTCAAGAAGGGTAAAGAGCCGGCAAAAGCAACTCCGATTCTTCTTGGTATCACGAAGGCTTCTTTGACGACAGAGAGCTTTATTTCTGCGGCGAGTTTCCAAGAAACAACGCGTGTTTTGACGGAAGCTGCTGCGGCCGGGAAGCGCGATTATTTGCGCGGCCTGAAAGAGAATGTGATTATGGGTCATTTGATTCCCGCAGGTACGGGTTTCAAGACGCATCAAGCATTCAGAATTGAAAAAGATATTTCAGGCGTATTGCCGGGGCTTGCCAAGAAAGAAGAACTTTCCGGTGCTGAAGCTGCGTCTGCGCAAGAGATTAAGTAATAAAGGAGAAATTAGATTTCATGGCACCCACGATTAATCAGCTTGTTCGCAAAGGTAGAAAACCAGTTGTTTTCAAAACGAAATCACCGGCGCTGCAAAAGGCACCGTTTCGTAAAGGTGTTTGTTTGCTCGTAAGAACGCAGACACCGAAAAAGCCGAACTCCGCGTTGCGTAAAATCGCGCGTGTTCGTTTGACAAACGGCATGGAAGTTACCGCGTATATTCCGGGGGAAGGTCATAACCTCCAGGAGCATTCGATTGTTCTCGTGCGCGGCGGAAAAGTTAAAGATTTGCCGGGTGTTCGTTACCATATCGTGCGCGGTAAGCTTGATACGGCGGGCGTTGATAAACGTACTTGCTCAAGATCCAAATATGGAGCTAAAACTCCTAAAAAAGATTCGAAGGCTGCAGCCAAGTAAACAACATTTACTCTGGGCTAACGCCCAACCGTAGGGTATTTTGCTCTAAACGAAGAGTAACCGCGGATAACAAATAAAGTAAGGAAGAGATAGGAAAATGAGAAGAAGAACAGCTGGTAAACGTACAATTGATCCAGATCCGCGCTTTAACGATCTTATTGTAGCAAAAATGATCAATATGGTTATGCAGGGTGGTAAGAAGCCGGTTGCTGAATCAATCGTCTATGAGGCCTTTGATATTGTTAAAGAAAAAACAGGCAAAAATCCTCTTGAAGTTTTCCGTCAGGCAGTAGAGAATGTCCGACCTTTTTTGGAAACGAAGTCTCGGCGCGTTGGCGGAGCGACTTATCAGGTTCCTGTGAATGTGGAAGAGTCGCGCAGTATTGCTTTGGCTTTGCGCTGGATGCAGGGATATGCCGCGGACAGAAAAGGAAAGCCGATGAGTCACAAGCTGGCTCAGGAAATTTTGGATAGTTATCAGAAGACGGGTTCTTCGATTAAGAAGCGCGAAGATATGCATAAGATGGCGGAGTCGAACCGCGCTTTTGCACACTATCGCTGGTAAGAACGATTTTTTTTTGGTCTGGTAAGTTGAGTCTTATCAGATATTAATTTTTTAAATAAGAGAATAAGTAAACAAAATGTCAGACGATAAAAAGCATTATCCGCTGGAAAAAATCAGAAACTTCGGAATCGCCGCGCATATTGACGCGGGTAAAACGACGACGACGGAACGTATTCTTTTTTATACGGGCCGTACCTATAAAATTGGTGAAGTTCATGAAGGTACCGCGGTTATGGACTGGATGGTTCAGGAGCAAGAACGCGGTATTACGATTACATCTGCCGCAACCACCTGCTTCTGGAATGATTGCCGTCTGAATATTATTGATACTCCTGGTCACGTTGATTTCACAATCGAAGTTGAGCGTTCCATGCGAGTTCTTGATGGTTGTGTCGCTGTGTTCGGCGCGGTTGAAGGTGTAGAGCCGCAATCTGAAACCGTTTGGCGCCAGGCCGACCGTTATCGTGTTCCTCGTATCGCTTTTATTAATAAAATGGATCGTACCGGCGCTACCTTTGAGCCGAACGTACAGCAGATGCGCGACCAATTGGGTGCCAATGCCGTTCCAATTCAGATTCCAATGGGTGCTGAAGATAATTTTATTGGTTTGATTGACTTGGTTGAGATGAAGGCGAACATTTTTGAAAAAGAAAATAAAGGCGAGAAATATACTGTTGAGCCGATTCCTGCTGAATATCAGGCTGCCGCTAAGAAGGCGCGTGATTACATGGTTGAAAAGTTTTCTGAGCATGATGATGAATTAATGAATAAGTTTATCGAAGGTAAAGAAGTCGGCGTAGACGAACTTCGCCGTGCAATTCGCAAGGCAACCATTGATATTAAAGTTCAGCCTGTCATTTGCGGATCCGCTTTGAAAAATAAGGGTGTTCAGCAATTGTTGGATGCGGTTGTGCATTATCTTCCTGCTCCGTGTGATGTTCCACCGCTTGAATGCAAAGATCCGAACGACGAAAACAATGTGATCATCCGCAAGGTTGGCGACAATGAGCCTCTCGCATGTTTCGCGTTTAAAATTGCGAGTGATAAATTCGTAGGCTCGCTTACTTATATCCGCATTTATTCCGGAACGCTTACAAGTGGTTCTTACATTTATAATCCTCGTACCCGTAAGAAAGAGCGTCTTGGTCGTCTCGTTTTGATGCACGCCAACAAACGTGAAGAAATTGAGTCTGCGGGTGCTGGTAATATCGTTGCTGCGGTCGGTATCAAAGAAGCCAAAACCGGCGATACGATTTGTGACGAAAACAATCCAGTCATTCTCGAAAGTCTTTTCATCCCTGAGCCTGTCGTTTGGATGTCAATCGAGCCTAAAACAAAGGCTGATCGTGATCGTATGTCGGATGTTATGGGGCGTCTTGTTTCTGAAGATCCTACTTTCCGCGTTCGTTCCGATATGGAAACGGGTCAGACTTTGATTGGTGGAATGGGTGAATTGCATCTTGATATTAAAGTTGACGTGATGAAGCGTGAATATAACGTCGAAGTGAATGTGGGTAAGCCTCAGGTTGCTTATAAAGAAACGATTACCGGCTCAGCTGATGCTGAAGGTAAATTTATCAAGCAGTCCGGTGGGCGCGGTCAATACGGGCACTGCTTTCTTGAAATCGAGCCCCTTGAATCGGGTAAGGGTATTGAGTTCGTCAATAAAGTTGTTGGTGGGCGTATTCCTCGTGAATTTATCCCGGCGATTGAAGATGGTGTGCGTGAAGCCTGCACGAACGGTGTTCTTGCTGGTTATCCTGTGACGGATGTTAAGGCAACCGTTACGGATGGTAGCTATCACGACGTCGACTCTTCAGAAATTGCATTTAAGATGGCCGGTATTTTTGCATTTAAAGATGCTTTCAAAAAAGCTAAGCCGATTTTGCTTGAGCCGATGATGAAGGTTGAGGTTTGTGTGCCTGATGAATATATGGGCGATATCGTGGGCGATCTTCAGTCTCGCCGTTGTGTAATTCAGGAAATGGGTAATCGCGGTAATCTCAAAGCGATTGTAGGGCATGTTCCTTTGAGTGAAATGTTTGGATATGCGATGGCATCTCGTTCGTTATCGCAGGGGCGCGCAACTTACACTATGGAGCCTCAGGGTTATAAAGAAGTTCCGCGTAACGTTGCCGAGAAAATTATTACAGTTTAACAGTCATTAATGCGGCCCTCGATTATGTCGAGCTGCGAGATAGTATAAAAAGGGATTTCAAAAAATGGTCCAAGTGAAAGAAAAAATCAGAATTAAGCTTCAGGCATACGATCATCGCGTGCTCGACCAGTCGGTTCATGAGATCGTTGGAACAGCTCGCCGCACCGGTGCTAAGGTAGTTGGTCCGATTCCTTTGCCGACGCATATTTGGAAGACGACTGTTTTGCGTGGTCCTCATATCGATAAGAAAGCGCGTGATCAGTACGAAGTGCGCACGCATAAGCGTTTGATTGAGTTGGAAGAGCCTACTTCGCGCACAGTTGATGCTTTGATGAAGCTTGACTTGCCGGCGGGCGTTGACGTTCAGATTAAGTTGTAACAGTTTAAGTTTTGCTCTGCGCTGTTTTGTGGAAACAAAACACTAAGACGCATCAATAACAAAGGAAAAGAAAATGATTGGTTTACTCGGAAAAAAAGTTGGAATGACTCAGGTGTTTGATGAAGAAGGCCGCCAGGTTCCTGTGACGGTTCTTGATTGTGCGCCTTGTTATATCACCGCTATCCGCACTAAGGAAAAAGACGGCTATCAGGCTGTTCAGCTCGGTTACGGTAAAGGTAAGGCTAAGCAGCTTGGAAAAGCGCGCGTTGGTCATCTTAAGAAAGCCGGCGTTGAAGAAGCTTTGCAATTTGTGCGTGAAATTCGTTCTGAAAAAACAGAGGGTCTTAAACTTGGTGCGCAGCTTTCCGTGAAGCAGTTTGAGTCCGGAGATTTTATCGATATTACCGGCATTTCAAAAGGTAAGGGTTTTCAGGGCGTTGTTAAAAAGCATGGTTTTAAGGGTGGTGAATCTGCTCACGGTTCTAAGTTTGGTCGTGAAGCTGGATCAACCGGACAAAACTCAACTCCGGGACGTACTTATCGCGGCCGTAAGATGGCCGGACATATGGGTACGGACACGGTTACGAAATCAAATTGCTATGTCGTTGACTCTGATGAAAATCAGGGGGTTTTAATTGTGCGCGGGAGCATCCCGGGGCATAACGGCGCGTACGTTGTTATCCGTAATTCACTGAAAAAAGGTAAAGCAAAGTCTTGGAAGATTCACTCATCAGAATCTGCTAGTGCTTCTCCTGCTCAAGAAGCAGCTGGGTCGGAAACGAAATAAAGCTGCAAAAAGAAATAATTAAGAGGACAAAAATATGAAGGCACCCCTTTACTCTAAAGAGGGAAAGAAAAAGAGCGAAGTAGTCTTGAATCCGAAAGTTTTCGGAGTTCGGGTTAATCAGCGCTTGTTGAATTTGATTCGCAATGGTTATGCCGCAAATTTACGCAGCGGAACCGCGCACACAAAAACTCGCGGCAACGTGAGTGGTGGTGGTAAGAAGCCATGGCGCCAAAAAGGAACGGGTCGTGCTCGCGCAGGTTCTAACCGTTCACCTTTGTGGAAGGGCGGCGGAACGATTTTTGGTCCTTTGACACGTGATTATTCTCAGCATTTGTCTCAGTCTATGCGTTTATCCGCGTTGGCTTCTGCGTTGAGCTCAAAGGCTTTGGATAAAAAATTGGTTGTTTTGGAAGAAGTGAAAATGAATTCTCCTAAAACAAAAGAGTGGGTTGATTTGGTTAAGGCTCAGCCGCTTGATGGTCGTCGCGCTCTTTGCGTGGTGAAAACAGCGGACGAGAATATTCGTCGCGCTTCCCGTAATATGCGTGAATGGATTGAAGTGAAAGAAGCGCGTAACTTTACGGCATATGATGTTTTGCAGCGTGACCGCTTGATGATCGATCAAGAAGCGCTTGCAGTGATTGATCAAAGGATTGTAGGAGAAAAGTAACTTATGAAACTGCACATGTATGATGTGATTTTGGAGCCGGTTGTCACTGAAAAAGCTTCCAGAGAATCTGAAAAGTTTTCAAAATATGCTTTCAAGGTTCATCGCGCGAGCAATAAAAAGCAAATTAAGTCGGCTGTTGAAAAATTTTACAATGTTCATGTCACGAAGATTAATACGATTAATTACGACGGCAAGCAGCGTCGTCTGCGTGCCCAGCCTGGCCTTACGGCGAGCTGGAAAAAAGCAACGGTCACTCTGAAAAAGGGTGAGAAAATCGATTTTACGAAGTAAGCGATAAGGGGAATACGAAATGGGCTTGATTAAATTTAGACCGATTACACCGTCAGGACGTTATAAGCAGGTAGCGGATTTTGCTGAGTTAACAGCAAGCCGTCCTCTGAAGTCGTTGACGATTAGCAAGAGTTCAACGGGTGGCCGTAACAATCACGGACACATCACGAAACGTGGCCGCGGAGGCGGGCATAAGCGTCGTATTCGTCTTGTTGATTTTCGTCGCGATCGTTTTGGTGTGCCTGCGACTGTTTTGACTGTGGAATATGATCCAAATCGCAGCACCCGTATTTCATTGGTTCAGTATGAAGACGGTGAAAAGCGTTATGTTATCTGCCCTGATGGTTTGAAAGTTGGCGAAAAAATTGTAAGCGGTCCGGATGCCGAGATCAAAGTTGGAAACCATCTTCCTTTGAGCCGTATTCCTGAGGGCGCAAACATTCATAACATTGAATTGCGTGTTGGCTGCGGCGGAAAATTGGTTCGTGCCGCCGGTGCTGCCGCCCAGATTTTGGCTAAAGAAGGCGAATACGTGCATATTAAGATGCCGTCTGGTGAAGTTCGTTTGGTGTCGGCAAATGCTTATGCGACGATTGGCCAGTGCTCTAACCTTGAGCATGAAAAATTAGTCTATGGTAAGGCTGGTAAAACTCGTTGGTTGGGTCGTCGCCCGATTACTCGCGCGATTGTTCGTAACCCTGTTGACCATCCGATGGGTGGTGGTGAAGCGAAGTCGAAATCAAATGAGCATCCGAAGAGTCCTTGGGGTCAAAAAGCTAAGGGTTTTAAGACTCGTAAGAAGTCTAAGATTACAAACAAGTTTATCGTTAAGGATAGACGTAAATAATTTTGCTCTGTGCGCCCAAGCGCACAACCGCAGAAAAACAAAATAAGAGTGGGTAAGGAAAAAATATGAGCAGGTCGTCGAAAAAGGGTGTGTTTGTGGATGAGAAGCTTTTGATGAAAGTTCAAAAAGCTGTTCAAACCAAAGATCGCAAGCCGATTAAAACATGGTCGCGTCGTTCGACAATTACCGCTGACTTTGTTGGTGCTAATCTTTCGATTCATAACGGAAAAGATTTTTTGAGTCTCTTTATCACTGAAGAAATGGTAGGGCATCGCGTTGGAGAATTTGCTCCGACCCGTAAGTTCAAAGGCCATGGTAGCTCCGGTGAAAAAGCCGCTGCTGCTGCTTCAGGCGCGAAAACATAGCAATTAATTTTAGCTCTGGGCTTCGCCCAACCGCGATACAGAGCAGTAATAAAAGTATTACGAAAAAAAGTGAGATGAAGAAATGAGTCATAGCGGAACTTTAGCAAAAAATAGAAATAACGACGATAAACACGCTGTTGCCAGCTGGCAGTATGCGAGAATTTCAACCCGTAAAATGGGATTGGTTGCGGACATTGTTCGCAAGCGCCCAGCCATTGACGCGGTTGCGATTTTGCAGGTCACTAATAAAAAGGGTGCGCGCATTATCGCGAAAGTTTTAAAAAGTGCTTTAGCCAACGCCAAAATCAAAGGGTTGGATGAGTCGAAGTTGATTGTTAAAGAGGTTTTGACTGATAACGGTCCGACCATGAAAAGAATTTTTCCGCGTTCACAGGGGCGTATGGATCGTATGTTAAAGCGCACAACCCATGTTACGGTTATCGTTGCTGAAGGTAAAAAAGTTGTCAACCCGGTGATTGCTCCGGTTGTTGAAGAAAAGTCAAAAAAGTCGAAGTCTAAAGCTGTTAAAGCTTAGGCAATAGGGAGGATTCGTTTTGGGCCAGAAAGTTCATCCGTACGGAATTCGTTTAGGTTACATTCGCACCTGGAAAGCTCGTTGGTTTTCAGATAAGGCGGAAGGGACTCTCTTGCACGAGGATCTCAAGATCCGCGCTTATGTTAAGAAGAAATTAGCGCAAGCCGGTATTTCAAGCGTTGAGATTGAGCGTTCGCAGGGGCGTGTTCGCGTGCGTATTTTTGCCGCAAAGCCGGGTGTGATCATCGGCCGCCGCGGACAAGAAATCGACAAGATCAAGGATGATATTTCTAAGATTACCAAGAACGAAATTTTCTTGGATATCAAAGAAGTGAAAGTTCCTCAGATTGACGCTCAGCTTGTTGCGGAGAACATTGCTCAGCAGCTTGAAAAGCGTATTGGCTTTCGCCGTGCGATGAAGCGTGCGATGCAGCTTGCCATGCAAAAGGGTGCGCTCGGAATTAAAATTCAAGTGAAGGGCCGTTTGGGCGGTGCGGAAATCGCGCGTGCTGAAGGCTATCATGAGGGAAAAGTCCCTTTGCAGACTTTCCGCGCGGATGTGGATTACGGCTTTATCGAAGCTTTTACGGCTTACGGTACAATCGGCTGTAAGGTTTGGATTTATAAGGGTGATATTTTGGTTAAAAAAGAGCAAGCTGAAAAACGCCTTGAAAGAGCTCTGCAAGCAAGCAAAGAAGCTGAGTTACAAGCTGCTTCTGCCGGCGCAGAGACGAATCAGGCTAAAGCTTAAGCCCGAAAAGAATAAAGAGGAATTGTTATGTCGTTAATGCCGAAGCGAGTTAAGTATAGAAAAATGCAGCGTGGATCCATGGGGGGTGTTGCCACCCGCGGTGCCGAGTTGTCGTTTGGCGACTTTGGTTTGAAAGCAATTGACCGTGGATATTTAACAGCGATTCAGATTGAAGCGGCGCGTGTCGCTCTTTCTCGCCACGTTAAGCGCAGCGGTAAATTGTGGCTTCGTGCTTTTCCGGATAAGCCGTATACCAAGCGTCCGCCCGAGACTCGTATGGGTAAAGGTAAGGGATCACCTGAGTATTACGTTTGCGTTATTAAGCCCGGAAAAGTTATTTTTGAAATTTCAGGTGTTCCGGAATTGCTTGCCAAGTCGGCTTTCCGTCTGTGCGCACACAAGATTCCGTTCCGTACGAAATTTGTAAAACGCGAGAATTTTTGATTTATTTTGCTGATGGGGTTGAAACCATCAGGCAATTGAAGAATAAAAGGTAGAAGAAAAGGTAAATATTATGGCGAAAGTAGCGGATTTCCAAAATTTGAGCAAAGAAGAGCTTATCGAAAAAGAAGGGCAGCTCAAGAAGCAGCTCATGCAGTTGCGCTTTGATGCGAAGCTGGGAAAGCTTGAAAAGCATTCGACGATCCGTGATGTTCGCCGGGATATTGCACGTGTTTTGACTGTGATGAATCAAAAGAGGAGCGCGTCTTAATATGGCGGAAGTTATAAAAAAATCAGCGAGTGTTTTAGAGGGTGTTGTCACCAGTGACAAAATGAATAAGACGCGTGTTGTTGAAGTTACGAAAGTGTTTCAGCATCCGGAATTTAAAAAAGTTATTGCGCGGCAGATTAAGTGCTATGCGCATGACGAAAAAAATGTTTCTAAGATTGGCGATAAAGTTTATATCGTCGAAACCGGACCGGTTTCAAAGAGTAAGCGTTGGCGCATTACGAAAGTGGTGGCAGCATGATTCAGATTCGATCGATACTTGATATTGCAGACAACAGCGGCGCAAAAAAAGCGTCCATGATCGGCGTTATTGGCCGTCACGGAACTTTGGTGGCGGAAGTGGGCGACATTATTACCGCTTCCGTAAAAGAAGCCATTCCGACATCGGCTGTTAAAAAAGGCGAAGTCGTGAAGGCGGTTGTTGTTCGTACGCGTTTCCCGATTCAGCGCAAGGACGGCTCTACCGTTCGCTTCTCATCGAATGCAATTGTGTTAATTGACAATGCGAAGAACCCGCGTGGAACACGTATTTTCGGGCCTGTGGCGCGTGAATTGCGTGATTGTTCTTTTACCAAGATTATTTCTTTGGCTCCGGAGGTTGTTTAGGTTATGAAGATTAGAAAAGGCGATGAAGTGCTCGTGATTGCGGGCAAGGATAAGGGTAAAAAGGGTAAGGTTATGCGTGTTTTTTCAACAGAGCAGGCTTTGCTTATTGAGAAAATTAATTACCAGACGGTTTATTTGCGCAAGAGCCAAGAGAATCCTAAGGGTGGAATTTCAAAGATCGAAGGCAAATTGCATGCTTCAAACGTGAAGCTTGTATGTCCGCGCTCAGGTAAGCCGACGCGCGTGGGTTACTCCCGCCTTGCGGATGGAACAAAACAAAGATTAGCGAAGAAGTCAGGAGAGGTTTTCTAATATGGCAACGGCACAAGAGAAATACACGCCCCGTTTGAAGGCGCGATATGACGATGAAATCGTGAAGCAGCTTCGGGAAGAATTTGGGTATAAGAATCCGATGCAGATTCCTCACATTGATAAAATCGTAATCAACATGGGAATTAAAGAAGGTCCTTCGGATATTAAAATTCTTGAGCAATGCGCTGAAGAATTGTCCTTGATTGCCGGTCAGAAGCCGGTGGTTCGCCGCTCTAAAAAAGCGATTTCAGCGTTTAAGCTGCGTGAAAACGCTCCCATTGGATTGAAGGTAACATTGCGCAAGGCGCGTATGTACGAATTCATGGACCGCTTGTTCAATATTGCGATGCCGCGTATTCGTGACTTTCAGGGTTTTTCAGACCGCAGCTTTGATGGCCGCGGAAACTTTTCAATTGGATTGACGGAACAGACTGTTTTTCCCGAAGTTCATTTCGACAAAGTAAAAAAATCTCAGGGTATGGATATTACTTTTGTGACAACAGCAAACAACAATCAAGAAGCAAAAAGACTTTTAGAGCTTCTTGGTTTTCCCTTTAAAAAAAGATAAGGTAAAGAGGTAGCGTTTCATGGCAAAAACATGTTTGGTTGTCAAGCAGCGGCTTGAGCCTAAGTTTAAAGTTCGTAAGTATAATCGTTGTCAGCGCTGCGGGCGCGCCCGTGGGTATATCGGTAAATATCAAGTATGCCGCATTTGTTTTCGCGAACTTGCAAACGACGGATTGATTCCGGGCGTTGTTCGTTCGAGCTGGTAAGCGGAAGGATAAGGAATTATGTCACAAAGTGATTTTGTAGGAGATTTTTTAACGGTTTTGCGGAACGCTTCTCAGGCTCGTCTTGAGAAAATCACAACTCCGTCTTCAAACGTAGCTTTGAAAATTTTGGAAATCCTCGAAAAAGAAGGATTCATCCAAAGCTTTAAAGGATTTGAAGAAGGTGCCAAGAAATTTGTGCGCGTCAATTTGAAATATGTCAAAGGACGCAAGCCCGCATTGCAGGGCATTCGCCGTATTTCGACTCCCGGTTTGCGCCGTTATGTCGGTGTTAAGAAAGTTCCGAATGTTCAGGGTGGTTTTGGTGTCGCCATTGTTTCAACTTCAAAAGGTTTGATGACAGACCGTCAGGCTAAAGAGATGAACGTTGGCGGCGAATTTATTTGCACTGTTTGGTAACGATTCATATTTGCATGTCTCGATTCAGCTCGACATGCAAATAAGTAAGATTTTGAGGGATTAAATATGTCACGCGTAGGAAAAAAACCCGTATCGATTCTTGATAAAGTTCAAGTAACCGTTCAGGGGCAGAAAGTAAAAGTAAAAGGACCTAAGGGTGAACTTAATTTTGAAGTTCATCCGAACATCAAGGTTGAGTCGAAGGCGAGTGAAGTTTTGGTCAGCCGCTCATCCGATCAGCCGCTTGACCGTGCTTTGCATGGTACGACTCGCGCCGTGATCCGGAATATGATTCAGGGTGTATCTGAAGGCTATGTTAAAGAACTTGAAATTATCGGCGTGGGAGCGAAAGCTGCCATTAAGGGAAAAGTTTTGAGCATGTCGCTTGGCTTCACGCATCCGATTGATTATACGATCCAGGATGGTGTGGATATTAAATGTCCGAACCCGACTCGCATTGTTATTTCCGGAGCGGATAAACAGTCAGTTGGTCAGGCCGCGGCGGAGATCAGAAGTTTCAATCCGCCGGAGCCGTATAAAGGCAAAGGGATTCGCTATGTTGGCGAGCAGGTTCGCCGCAAGCAGGGTAAAAAAGTAGGAAGCTAATCACTGTTTAATTTGGCTCTGGGCTTTGCCCAACCGTCAAGACAGTAAACAAGAGTTAAGTCAGAGGATAATATGAATCAGAGAGAAATTGGAAGACAGAGTCGGCATCAGCGCGTAAGAAAAAAACTTTCGGGAACACCGGAGCGTCCGCGTTTGTCCGTTCATCGTTCCGCAAGAAGTCTTCAGGCGCAAGTCGTTGATGATATGGCTCAGCGCACTCTGATTTCTTTTTCGACTTTGGACAAAGATTTTTTGAAGCAAGCGCCGAAAAAAGCCGCCAAGAAAGATTTGGCAAAAAGCTTGGGCTTGTTTTACGCTGAAAAAATGAAAGCCAAAGGGATCTCGGCGATTAGTTTTGACCGTGCAGGTTATTTGTATCATGGTCGCGTTAAAGCTCTCGCGGATGGTTTGCGCGAAGGCGGAATACAGTTCTGATTCGAATTTGCTCTGTTTTTCACGCAAACGCGATTGAAAGCAGAATAAGAAATAACAAAAAGTAAAACTGAGGAAATATGGCAGATAAGTTGAAAGCAAAAAAAGAAACTGAAGCTGAAGCAGCAAAGAAGCTGTTGAATCCCGCAGCCGCGCTTGCGGTTGTTGAGGAAGTTTCCGCCGGAACTGAAAAGTCAACCAACTTTGAAAAAGTGGTTGCGATCAACCGTTCTTGTAAGGTTGTTAAGGGTGGTAAGCGTTTTGGTTTTAGCGCGCTTGTGATTGTCGGCAATGGTCATGGCGAATTTGGCTACGGCCAAGGAAAAGCCAATGAAGTTGCGGATGCCATCAAGAAAGCATTAACTGCCGCGCGCAAGCGTTCGGTTCGTGTTATTTTGCGCAATACAACTATCCCGCATGAAGTAATCGGTCAGTATGGCGCGGCGAAAGTTCTTTTGAAGCCCGCTGCTCCCGGTACTGGAATTATTGCCGGCGGCGCGGTGCGTGCCGTTTGCGAATCTTGCGGAATTAAAGATATTCTGACAAAAAGTCTTGGTAGTGATAACTCAGTTAATGTATTCAAAGCGACCGTTCAAGGGCTTTTGTCCTTGGTTAATACGCGTACTCGCAAAGAAGAAAGTGAAGCCGGCCATGAAGGCTAAAAAGCAATATTTAAAGAAATCAAAGAGACTCGGACGCGGGGGTTCTTCCGGACACGGCGGAACTTCAACCAAGGGTCATAAGGGGCAAAGAGCCCGTTCAGGTTACAGCCGTCGCGCCGGTTTTGAAGGCGGACAGAATCCTCTGTGGCGTAAATTGCCTAAGCGTGGATTTAGCCGCGAAGATCTCAAAGAGCGTTATTTGGCGGTGAATCTCCATCAGCTTTCTGAGCTTTCTGTTTCGGACGTAACCCCTGCTGTTTTAGTTGAAAACGGTGTTATTCGTAAAAAGAATGCATCCGTTAAGATTCTTGGCACAGGAGAAATTCAAAAAGCTTTGAACGTGAGCGCGCATGCTTTTAGCGCTTCGGCAAAGACTAAAATCGAAGCTGCGGGCGGAAAAGCCGTTCTCATCGACGCATAAGAGTTTTCGATGCTTCAAGCCTTTCAGAACATATTCAAAATTCAAGAGCTTCGGAACAAGGTTTTATTTACCTTGGCGATGATTGTTGTTTATCGCTTGGGTGTTTTTGTTCCTGTTCCGGGCGTGGATGAAACTGCTTTAGCTGCATTTTTTCAAAAAATGGGCGGTGGGAATCTTTTGGGTTTTATGGGTATGTTCACCGGTGGTGCTCTTCAAAAAGCGTCCATTTTTGCTTTGGGAATTATGCCGTATGTTTCCGCGTCAATTATTCTCCAGCTTTTAACCGTTGTTATTCCGGCGCTTGAGAAGATGGCAAAAGAAGGTGAAGAAGGCCGTAAGAAGATCACGCAATACACCCGTTACGGCACGATTATTTTGGGTTTAATCCAAACTTTCTTCATCGCTTTATGGCTTGAAAATCCAAGAATGTTTCAGGACGAAGTCATCGTTCCGAATCCGGGCTGGGGCTTTCGTCTCATGTGTATGCTTACGATGACGACCGGAACCGCATTCATCATGTGGTTGGGCGAACAGATTGACAAGTTTGGAATTGGAAACGGGATTTCAATTTTGATTGCCGCCGGTATCGTGGAGTCGATTCCTGAAGCATTGCGTCAAACCTATGTTCTTTTTCAAACCGGCCAGCTGGCATGGTGGGCTTTGATTATTATGGTTGCCCTGTTCTTTTTTACTGTTGTCGGTGTTATCTATATTATTCAGGGAACGCGCAGAATTCCGGTTCAGCACGCAAAGCAAATTCGCGGCAGCCGTGTTTATGGCGGCAATAGTACTTACATTCCTTTGAAAGTAAACCAGGCGGGCGTTATTCCTATTATCTTTGCTCAGTCGGTTATTCTTTTCCCGGCAACATTGGCCGGATTTTTTCCTCAAGCGGGGGCGTTAACCTCGGTTGCGCAATTTTTAAGTTATGGAAGCTTAGGTTATTCCATGATTTACGGCGGACTTATTTTGTTTTTTACTTTTTTCTATACGGCAATTACTTTTAACCCGATTGAAGTTGCTGATCATTTGCAAAAGTCGGGCGGTTTTATTCCCGGAATTCGCCCAGGAAAAAACACAGCAGAGTTTTTGGACTTTGTTGTGACGCGTATCGCAGCATCAGGAGCTGTGTTTCTTTTCATTATCGCTATTTTTCCGAACATCGTTTCGGCGAATTGGCTTTTGAAGCTTCCTTTTTTGGTTGCGAGCTTTTTTGGCGGAACCGGTCTTTTGATTATCGTAGGTGTTATTTTGGATACCATGAAAGCGATTGAATCGCAGCTTTTGATGCGTCACTACGAAGGGTTTATTAAGAGCGGAAAACTCAAGTCGAGGCGCGCCTAAACATGAGAATGGTTCTGTTGGGGCCTCCGGGCGCGGGCAAGGGAACGCACGCGAAAATTATTAAAGAAAAGCACGGCTTAGTTCAGTTGGCAACCGGCGATATTTTGCGACGCCATATGAAAGAAGGCACGGGGCTTGGAGTTCAGGCGCGCGCGACAATTGAAAAAGGTGCGCTGGTTTCAGACAATCTTGTGAACGAGATGATGTTCTCCGAAATCAGAGCGATCAAGGATAAAGGATTTATTTTAGACGGTTATCCGCGCACGCTTGGGCAGGCGGAAGCGTTGGAAGCTTTTCTTGAAAAAGAACAAATTCCTTTGGATTTAGTTTTAAATTTTGAGACATCCGAAAAAGTAATTTTGGAGCGCTTATCGGGCCGCCGAGTGAATCCGACGACCGGACGTGTTTACCATATTCGGAATATGCCGCCTAAAAAAGAAGGCATTTGTGATGATACCGGTGAAGCACTCATTCAGCGCAAGGATGATGCGCCGGAGACGATTAAAAATCGTCTCAATGTTTATGACAACGAAACAAGTCCTTTGATTGATTTTTATCGGAAACGTGATTTGCTGCAGAATATTCCGGGTGACTTGGATGTTCCGGAATTGCAGCCAATTATTACAAAGCTCTTTGAAAAACTCAGTTTGATTTCATGATCGAGCTTAAGTCTAAGCGCGAAATTGAAATCATGCAGGAAGCAGCGTTGATTTTACAAAAAATCTTTGCGGCAGTTCAGCCGGCTGTTTGTGAAAACGCGACAACGAACGACTTAGATGCGATTGCCGAGAAAATCATTCGCAGTCAAGGCGGTAAGTCAGCATTTAAAGGGTACCGCGGCTTTCCGAAGGTTGCTTGTATTTCGGTAAACGAAGAAGTTGTTCACGGGATTCCGGGAAACAAGAAGCTGAAAAACGGCGACTTAGTCAGTTTTGATATTGGTGTTATATACAAAGATTTTTATTCGGACGCGGCGCGCTCTTGGTGCGTAGGCGGAAAACCGGATGCAAAAACACAAGCTTTGATGGATGCTTCCAAGGGTGGAATGGAAGCTGCGCTCAAAGCTTATAGGCCGGGTTGCCAGATTGGCGATCTTTCAGAAGCGATTCAAAAGTATATCGAGTCGCGCGGGTTTGGTGTTGTGCGTGATTTTGTTGGTCACGGAATCGGAAAAAGTTTACATGAAGAGCCGCAAGTGCCCAATTACGGTAAAGCGGGTCGGGGTCTTAAAATAGAACCCGGGCTAGTATTGGCGATTGAACCGATGGTGACGGCCGGTTCCTATGAAGTTCAGATGTTGGCGGATGGGTGGACGGTGGTGACGAAGGACCGCTCGTGGGCGAGTCACTATGAAGACTCCATCGCATTTTTAGAAGATGGATTTATAAATTTAACGGGCGGATACAGCGTTAAGCTCTGAACAGAGTTTGAGCGTTGAAAAAATTCGCTAATTAGCAAAGATAAAAAAAGAATATGGCCAAAGAAGACGCGATTGAAGTTGAAGGTAAGGTGGTTGAGCCTTTGCCTAACGCTCAATTTCGTGTTGAATTGGAAAACGGACATATTATTCTTGCGCATATTTCGGGGAAAATGCGGATGAACTATATTCGTATTTTACCGGGGGATTCAGTGAAGGTGGAGTTATCGCCTTATGATTTGAGCCGGGGACGTATTACTTATCGCGTTAAATGATTTTCGCGCTGCGCGCAGCCGCGGCCAGTTTTGTTTTTGCTCTGGGCTTCGCCCAATCGCGAAACCAGAGAGTTTAGATAGTTAGATAAAAGAGGGAATATATGAAGGTTCGTTCGTCAGTAAAAAGAATTTGTGAGAATTGCAAGATCGTAAGACGTCAGCGTAGGGTTTATGTTATTTGTTCGAACCCGAAGCATAAGCAGCGTCAGGGTTAAGCCGTTTCGTTGGGCTCTGCGGCTCTGCCGCAACCGCGAAGAAAATTTTTAGAAGCTAGATGATGGCCGTCGCGCAGCAAGCGCAAAGCCAAAGATAAACAGGAGAAAATATGCCGCGTATTTTGGGTGTGGATATTCCACAGGGAAAGAAAACTTTTATTGCCTTAACCTATTTGTTTGGGGTTGGGCGGACTTTGTCTTACAAGATTTTGGCGTCCGCCAAAGTGGATCCTGACAAGCGCGCCAAGGATTTGACCGAAAGTGAGCTTTCGGCAATTACGATGATTTTGCAGCGTGATTATAAAATTGAAGGTGATTTGCGCCGAGACATTCACCAGAACATTAAGCGCTTGATGGACATTCGCACTTACCGCGGTCTTCGTCATTTGAAGGGTTTGCCGGTACGCGGACAAAGAACGCATACCAATTCACGTACGCGTAAAGGTAAGCGCAAGACCATCGGCGGTCTCACGAAGAAGCCGGCCGCGAAGTAATCGATAGTTGTTGCCTCTGGGCTTCGCCCAATCGGCATTAAGATTTAGATAAGTAAGTAAACAGGAGACAGAACGAATGGCTAAGAAAAAGATCCGGCATCTGACGAAGGGTGTCGTGCATGTGTTCGCTAGTTTTAATAATACGATCGTAACGATCTCTGACCCGAAAGGTCAGACCGTGTGCTGGTCTTCTTCGGGCGCGAATGGTTTCGCGGGCTCGAAAAAATCAACGCCGTTCGCGGCTCAGGTTGCCTCAGAAAAGGCGGCTAAAAAGGCGATGGAATTTGGAATGAAAGAAGTTGAAGTTTTTGTTAAGGGGCCGGGCGGCGGAAGAGAATCCGCGGTTCGCGCATTGCAGCTTGCTGGACTTCAAGTAAGCTCAATTACGGATATCACACCCGTTCCGCATAACGGCTGCCGTCCTCCCAAGAAAAGGAGAGTCTGATTATGGCAAAGTATATTGGTCCAGTTGTTCGTCTTAACCGCGCGGAAGGGATAAACCTCGGTCTTAAAGGCCGTCGTGATACCGATGACAAACATACAAAACGTTTGGAAAAGCGTCCCGGGCAGCATGGTGCTGGTCGTCAGCGCAAGATGTCTGACTACGGCGTACAGTTTCGCGAAAAGCAAAAGCTGAAAAGAATTTACGGACTGCTTGAGCGTCAATTTCACCTTTTCTTTGTGCGTGCTGCCCGTCAAAAGGGTGTTACCGGTGAAAATCTGATTCGCATGCTTGAATGCCGTTTAGACAACGTTGTTTATCGGCTTTTGTTTTCAACGACACGCCGTGAAGCGCGTCAGTTCGTAAACCATGGGCATGTTTTAGTGAATGGCAAGAAGGTTAATATTCCTTCTTATCAAGTTAAGGCCGGTGACCGTATTTCGGTTAAGGCGAAAGAGAAAACAACCAAGCGCGTGAAGGATTATCTTGAGAAGTGGAATGATCTTAAGACTCCGGAATGGCTTTCTCTCAATCAAGAAAAGCTTGAGGCGGAAGTATTGCGTTTGCCGACCAAAGCGGACGCGAATCTGCCGGTTGAAGAGTCGATGATCGTCGAGCTTTATTCCAAATAAACTGTTTTTAGTTTTATTGGACTCTGTGTGCTAGAAGCACATAAAAGCAAAAAATTTTTAGTTTTTAGAGTTAGTTCACCAGGAGGTTGTAAATGGGAATTCGTTGGAAAACTTTTGAGTTGCCGAAACGGTTAGAGGTTGAAAAGACAACTCTTACCAAAACATACGGCAAATTTATTGCGGAACCTTTTGAGCGCGGATACGGCACGACCATCGGAAACTCGCTTCGTCGGGTTTTGATTTCGTCCATTGACGGTGCCGCGGTTACAAGCATCAAAGTTGAAGGTATGCTGCATGAGTTCGCGACTTTGGATGGCGTTTATGAAGACGGCACTCAAATCGTCCTCAATGTGAAGAAGCTTGTTCTTCGTTATCATGGCAAAGGTACCAAAAAGCTTATCATCGAAGCCAAAAAAGAAGGCCCGATCACAGCCGGAGATATTCAAGCCGATGAAACGGTTGAGATCGTGAACAAGGATCTTGTGATTTGCACCTTGTCGAAAGATCGTCCATTCCGGATGGAGCTTGAAATCGGCCGCGGCCGCGGATACGTTGCTGCTGAGCGCAATAAAAAAGAAGATGATGGGATTGGAATTATTCCCGTTGATTCGATTTATTCGCCCGTAACCAAGGTTAATTTTTCGGTTGAAGATACCCGCGTCGGACAGATGACGGATTATGACAAGCTTAACCTTGAAGTTTGGACCAATGGCGCGATGAGCCCTGAAGAAGTGATGCTTTATGCTTCCAACATTCTTCAACGTCATTTGGATATTTTCGTCAATTACGGCGAAATTCCTGAAGAAGAAGAGGAAGAAGAAGAGGAAGACAAAGGGTTCCGTGACGTTGTTGCGAAGCCGATCAGCGAGCTTGAACTTTCAGTAAGAAGCGCGAATTGTCTTGAAGCCGCGAATATCAAAACCATCGGGGATTTGATTCGCAAGAGCGAAGCGCAGATGCTGAAGTATAAGAATTTTGGGAAGAAGTCTTTGAACGAAATCAATGCGATTCTCGTTACTATGGGGCTTTCTCTTGGGATGGATGTGGATGCGCGTCTTGCTGGAAAAGCTTCAACGGAAGCTCCTGCCGCAAGCCCTGAAACAGCTTCCGCGTCCTAAGCTTTTAAATTTTGCTTTGTGCTGCGCACAAGCGCAAATAGAAAATTAAGAAAAAGGTAGATTGATATGCGTCATCGTCGAATGAGAAGAAAACTTGGAGTTACAACCGATCACCGTACGGCGCTTTTGCGTAATTTAGCGAAAAGCTTGGTGCATCATAAGCAGATTGTTACAACTTATGCTCGGGCTCGCGAAGCCAGCGCGTTTGTTGATAGTTTGGTTACAATCGCGAAACGCGGCGGTTTGCACGCGCGCCGTTTGCTGATTGCGAAATTGGGATGTGCGCGCACGGCGGAACAGCTGATTGATCAGGTTTTGCCGAAGTTTGGCTCTCGTAAGGGCGGCTATACGCGTGTTTTGAAGACAACCGTTCGCACGGGTGACAATGCCCAGCGTGCGTTGCTTGAATTTACGGAAGTTTTTGACGCGCCTGTGTATAAGAAGAAAACGAAGAAGGCTGCAGCTAAAAAAGATGTAGCGGCTGAGGCTCCCGTTGCCACGGAAAAGAAAACCAAAAAAGCCGAAGCGCCTAAGGTTGAAGAAAAAGCCGTAGATAAAGATCCTGAAAAGAAAAAGGGTTTTGTCGGGAACTTGCGCAAGTTTTTTAAGCGCGAACAATAATCGGTTCACGCTCAGCTCTGAGCTTCGCTCAACCGCATCGTTGCGCGAAGCTCAGAGCTCTGTTTTTTATTTAGCTCTGGGCTGTTTAGCTTGCCTCTGCGCGAGCGCAACCGAACAGCCCAACCGCTGGGAACATTTAATATATGACCTCAATTCCTCTTTCGAGCCGTGTGTTAGCAGTTAAACCTTCACTGACTTTAGGTATTGCCGCGAAGGCTAAAGCTATGCGCGCGCAAGGCCTGGATGTTATTTCCCTCAGTGCCGGGGAGCCTGACTTTGATACCCCGCAGAGCATTAAAGACTCTGCTATTCAAGCTCTTCAAAAAGGCGCTACGAAATATACGCCTGAAACCGGAACGCCTGAAATTAAGCAGGCAGTTATCCGTAAATTTAAGCGCGATCAGGGACTGACTTTTGAGCCCGAACAAGTGGTGGTCGGTTCAGGCGCGAAGCATGTCATCTTTAATTTGTTTTATACTCTGCTCAATCCCGGTGATGAAGTTGTCATTCCGTCGCCTTTCTGGCTTAGTTATCCCGAAATGGCCACTTTGTGCGGTGGTAAAAGTGTTTTGATTGAAACAACCGAAGCAACCGGTTTTAAAATTACGCCGGAAATGCTTGAAAAAGCAATTACACCCAAAACCAAAATTTTGATTTTGAACTCGCCGTCAAATCCGACCGGCGCGGTTTATTCAGAAAAAGAATTTCGAGCGCTGATACCAGTGTTGAAAAAAAATCCGCATGTACAGATTTTAAGCGATGAAATTTATGAAAAACTGTGCTTTGGCGGCGTTAAAGCGGTTTCTATCGCGTCTTTGGATTCTGAAATAGCGTCACGTACAATCGTTGTGAACGGCCACAGCAAAGCTTATGCCATGACAGGCTGGCGTTTGGGTTATGCCGGCATTCCTGATAAGGCGATGGCGAAAGCTTTTTCCAGTTTTCAAAGCCATTCGACATCGAACCCCAATTCATTCGCGCAAGCCGGCGGTATTACCGCACTGGATCAGGGCGATGCGGAAGCCGCAAAAATGTGCGCGGTTTATGAAAAGCGCCGGGATTTGTTTATTCATTTACTGAAGCAAATTCCTTCGCTCAAGCCTTTTCGTCCTGACGGAGCTTTTTATCTTTTCATCAATGTGGCTGACACCGGAATGACGGGATTGCAGATTTCTGATTTGCTGCTTGAAAAAGCTTTGGTTGCGGTTGTGCCGGGCGAACCGTTCGGAAGCAGTAAACATATCCGTGTTAGCTACGCGACTTCTGAAAAAGATATTGAAGAGGCTGTCCGCCGCATGGCCGTTCATATTTCTCCTCTGAGCTCAACCGGAGCTCGCGCGTAAACTCTCGCTTTCTTGGTTCCGAGCCTATAATGGGATTTTATGGAACTGCATCAAATTAAAGTCGGCCAATCTTTCAAACCCGATGAGCTTGAACGCAAGCTTTCCGAATTGCACTACCAGTCTGTTCCGGCGGTCAGCACTCCGGGGCAATATAGTTTACGGGGCGCGGCTTGCGATATTTTTCCCGTGTCTTATCGTCTTCCGGTGCGCGTGCGCATTGTCAATGACGCCATTGCTAATATCCGGGATTTCACTCTCTCAGATGGGCGCAATTTAACCGAATTCGACGAAGTTTTTTTGATGCCGGTTTCCGATCTTTTTCAACGGAAGCTGGATAAGCTGGAAGAGCAATTCGCTCTTTTCGAACCGGTTTTTAAGTCGAAGGATCTTGAGCGGGGGGATTACGTCGTTCATCCCAATTACGGAGTCGGAAAATTCTTAGGACTCAAAACGCTGAATGATTCCGGAAAAAAAGAGAAGCATCTTGCGATTGAATATGCCGATCGCGAAATACTTTACGTCTCAACGCGCGAACCTGTCGAGCGCTTCATCGGCGGATCTTACGCGCGCCCCAAGCTGACCAAGCTGCATTCCAAAGACTGGGAAAGAGTTCAGCAAAAAACAAAAAATGCTTTGCACCGGGTTGCCGCCGACATGCTTGAAATTCAGGTGAAACGGAATATTGAAAAAGGTTTTGAATTTAAGGCTCAGGCGGAGTGGGAAGAAAAATTTTCCAGAGGTTTTTCTTTTGATCTAACGGAAGGTCAAAAGCGCTCTCTAAAAGAAGTTTACGCTGACATGGAAGGCTTGCGGCCCATGGATCGTTTGTTGTGCGGCGATGTGGGCTATGGCAAGACCGAAGTCGCCATTCGCGCGGCTTTTCGCGCTGCCTTGAATGGAAAGCAAGTGGCTTTTCTGGTTCCCACAACCTTGCTTGCCGAACAGCATTACTTGCGGCTTAAAGAACGTTTAAAAGAATTTCCCGTACGCGTTCAATTGCTTTCGCGGTTCCAAACCAAAGAAGAGGGCAAGCAAATCAGCGAAGGCTTACGGCTAGGCGAAATCGATATCGTGGTCGGGACGCATCGGCTGCTTTCGAAAGATATTCATTTCAAAGACCTGGGTTTGGTGATTATTGATGAAGAGCAGCGTTTTGGCGTGACGCACAAGGAAAGATTGAAGTCCATGCGCGCGCTTGTGGATATTTTGACGCTGACCGCGACTCCGATTCCGCGAACTTTGCATTTATCGATGTTGGGCGTGCGGGATATGTCCGTGATTGATACGCCGCCCAAAACGCGCCTTCCGGTTGAAACTTATGTGACCCCTTATAGCGAGGGGCTCATTACGCAGTCTGTGAAGAAAGAGCTTGAGAGAAAAGGACAAATTTATTTTATTCACAACCGTGTGCAGGATATGGAAAAAGTTTATTTGAAGCTGAAAAGACTTTTGCCGGATGTTCGTCTGGGAGTGGCACATGGGCAAATGCCTTCGGGAGCGCTTGAAAAAGTGATGAAGGATTTTATGGAGCATAGGCTGGATTGTCTGATTGCGACCAATATCGTGGAGTCCGGGATTGATATTCCCAATGTGAATACTTTGATTGTGGATCGGGCGGACATGTTCGGGTTGGCTGATTTATACCAGCTGCGCGGGCGTGTAGGACGCTATCATCAGGAAAGGCAGGCTTATGCCTATTTATTGATCCCTCCGCAGGCGGCGATGGGAGAGGAAGCTTCAAAGCGTCTTAAGGCGATTGAGCGGTTTACAGATCTGGGGTCCGGCTTTAAAATTGCCGTCGAGGATTTGCAGATCCGCGGAGCGGGGAATCTTTTGGGGCATGAGCAAAGCGGCTTCATTCATGCGGTGGGTTTTGATATGTATTGCCGAATGCTGAAACAAGCGATTGAAGAACAAATGAATAATCAAAACACAGAGGCCGTCAGAAGAATATGATTAATAAACTAAGTCGAATTTTTTGCGTTGGCGTGTTTCTTTTTGCGATGGCATGGACCTTTTCTGCCCAGGCCAAACAAGAGTTGCTGGACCGTGTTGTCGCTGTGGTCAATGACGATGTCATTACGCAAAGCGAGCTGGATGGATTGTTGCGCCCATTGTATGAACAGTATATGCGTGATTACAGCGGACAAACCGTGATGAAGATGCTGGCCGAGGCGCAAGATAAACTGCTCAGTCAGCTGATTGAGGACCGGCTTGTTTATCAGGAAGCGGTTAATAAAAAGCTGGATGTGAGCGAAGCCGAAATGGACCGCGAAATGGCGGTTTTCCGTCAACGTTTCGGCAGTGAAGCGAAGCTGGAAGAAGCTTTGCGCACAGAGAATATCAGCGTCAAAGATTTACAGGATAAACTGAAAAAACAAGCGCTGGTAAGAAAGCTTCATGATATTGAAGTCCGTTCGAAGGTGGTTGTTTCGCCTAAAGAAATCGAAGAGTATTTTGCCGCGCATCAAACGGAATTCGCCGCGCCTGAGCAAATTCGAATTACGTCGCTTACGATTAAAAAAAGCGATGAATCCCGCGCGAAAGGAATTGCCGATGAGGCGGCGCAAGCGCGTCTCAAAGCCCTGCAGGAAAGGGCGGTTAAGGGTGAAGACTTTGATAAGCTGATAGAAGAAAGTTCTGAAGATAAAAACGCGGACCGGGGCGGTAAGGGAAACTGGATTTTGCGTGGGCAAATGATTCCGGCGGTGGATGAAGTCATTTTTAAAACACCCGCCGGACAGCTTACCGATGTGATTGAAACTCCTATCGGCTATCATTTATTTAAAGTGGTTGAGAAACAATTACCGGTTCAAAAAACGTTTGATCAGGTGCGAGATCAGATTTACGACAAGCTTCTTACTCAAAAAAGCGAAGAGCGTTTTACGCGCTGGATGGAAGAATTGCGTAAAAGAGCTTATATTTCCGTCAAGGGTAAGAGAGTCTAAGAATCCCGTAAAGTTTTGTTTTATGCGATCGATTTAATTTGATCGCGTAAAATAGCCTATCCCTTTTCAATCTTATTTTATGAAATCAAAAACAATTGCGATAACAATGGGTGATCCGGGCGGCATTGGCGCCGAGATCGTTTTAAAAGCGCTTAAACGCCAGCGCAAGCTCGCGCCATTTTTAGTCATTGGATCGAAGCAGGCCTTGGATCTTGCCGCAAAGAAATTGCGTCTTAAATTACCTTTTCAGTTTTTTGATCAAGGCAAGCCGTCTCAGCTCAAAAACGGACTTTACTTTAAAGATATCGATATTAGCACGGGCGGAAGAATTCAGCCTGGCAAACTCAGCCGGATCAATGGCGCCAAAGCGCTTGAAGCCGTCAGGCTGGCCGAAGAGTGGGCGCGTAAAAAACAAGTTGCCGCGATTGTGACTGCTCCGCTTCATAAAACCGCCGTGCGTTTGTCTTCTCCCAGGTTTGTCGGGCATACGGAATATTTGGCGGGAAAAGCCCGCGTTAAAAAATACGCGATGATGTTTGTTGGGAGCCGGTTTCTTGTTGCTCTCGCTACAATACATGTCCCTCTCCGAAAAGTAGCTTCGACTATTACGCAAAAGTTGCTTTTGGAAAAAATCGAGCTGACAGCCGATTTTCTTAAACGTTACCGATTTGCTAAGCAAGAGGTTGCAGTGTGCGCTTTAAATCCTCACGGCAAGGAAACGGGCAATGAAGAAGAGCGTGTGATTATTCCGGCACTGAAAAAAGCCCGCAAAAAAGGATATATCGTTTCCGGCCCGCATCCCGGCGACAGTGTTTTTTACGACGCTTACCATGGAAAATTCGGCGCCGTGCTTGCAATGTATCACGATCAGGCTTTGGCACCGTTTAAAATGATTTCTTTTCGGGATGGCGTGAATGTGACTTTGGGATTACCTTATCTCCGCACTTCACCCGATCATGGCACAGCTTTAGACATTGCTTATCAAGGAAGAGCCGATGAATCATCGCTTTTGAGCGCGGTTGACTTGGTGCTTAAATTAAGGAGCATGACATGATTTCTCAAACCGCCCTTTTGCAAAAATATCGAATTCAAGTCAAAGGGGACTTAGGACAGCATTTATTGCTGGATGGGAATGTGGTCCGCAAAATTGTCGGGGCTTTAAATCCACGCATCGGCCAAACCGTGGTTGAAATTGGGCCCGGCTTAGGGGCTTTGACCTGTGAGCTTTTGAAACACGGCATGGATGTTATCGCCATTGAAAAGGACCCGAAGTTTGTTGAGATTTTGGAACAAGAGCTTTTGCCGGAGTATCCCGAGACCTTTCATTTAATTCACGCGGACGTAATTAAGTGTAATTTTAAGGAAATTTGTGAAGGGTTTGAATCCGTGCAATTGGTCAGCAATTTACCTTATTACATTACAACGCCAATTTTATTTAAACTGATCGAAGAACAGCCCTCCTTTTCAGAGGCTGTTTTAATGATGCAGAAGGAAGTGGTCGAAAAATTATCCGCACCGCCCGCGTCATTTAAATACGGAAGAATGGCCGCGGCCGCTTCCGCGGTAGGACGCGTTGAAAAATTATTTTCCGTTTCCAAGGGTTGTTTTACCCCCGCGCCTAGCGTCGATTCGAATGTCATCCGTTTTCATTTTAACGAGAAACCCATTGTTGATCTTGAGTTGATGCCGGCTTTTCATGAGTTCATTAAAGCCGCATTCAGCGAACGCCGGAAAACCCTGCTGACATTGCTATTGAGCCAAAAAGGAAAAAAGCCCGATCGGTTTAGCATGGAAAGTTTTTTTACCGCGTGTGAGATTGATTTAAAAATTCGCGCGGATCAGCTTTCCGTTGAAAAGCTCGCCGCACTTTTTTTAAGAATTCATTCCAGCACCCTGTGATAAAATAACGTTCATGAAGACCCAGTCTTTTCTTGATGAACTTTATGCTCCGGTTGCGGATTCTCTGAAGGGCGTTCCGGCCCAAATCAAAATCATTTTGGAGTCTTCCAATCCTTTAATTCAGGATGTGACTGATCATTTTTTTCAGGCGCATGGAAAAATGCTTCGCCCCGCGATGACTTTTTTGGGCGCGGCCATGATTCAAGACCGCTCGGAAACGGCAGAGAAAAAACTACTTAACTTAGCCGCTTCTTTTGAGATTTTTCATGCAGCTACTTTAATTCATGATGACATTATTGACCGTGCCGAAATCCGGCGAGGATTAGCATCGGTTAACTCCAAATGGGGTTCTTCAACGGCGGTTTTAGCTGGAGATTATCTGCATGACCGTGCTTTGGTAACCATTTTTGAAAACTCGCCTCGCGAGGTAATGAGTTTGTTCTTAAAAACCGCGGGCGTGGTTTGTGACGGTGAAATTCATGAGCTGCGCCGTGTCCGCTACTTTGATTTGACCGAAGCGGAGTATTTGGAAATTATTTATAAAAAAACCGCGTCGCTTTTAGCCTGTGTTTTGGAAGCGGGTGCGCGTACAGCCGGAGCTGATAATAAGCAGGCAGGTTTGCTGGCGGAGTTTGGAACCCACTTTGGTTTAGCGTTTCAAATGATTGACGACTGTCTTGATTTTACGGCGAATCAGGAAGAATTCGGCAAGACTCTCGGGACCGATTTAGCAGCGGGTGTGATGACTTTACCGTTAATTGAGGTCATGCGCAAAACTCCTCAATTGAAATCCGAAGTGATTCGTTTGATTGAGGCATCCGCCTCACCTGAAGCTTTTCAGCAGTTGCGCTCTTTGATTGCGGAGCAGGGCGGATTAGAAGCAACTTTTCAGCGCGCCCGGGAAGAAATTTTAAAAGCGCAAAATTGTTTGGCATCCTTTGCCGACACACCCGCGCGGCAAAGTTTAGAAAAATTAGCGGGTTACATACTTGAACGGACCCGATAGGGAGGTGAGTCTATGCTGAGCATTGTTTCAACTCCGATAGGCAATTTAGGTGATATTACACTGCGCGCGCTTGAGGCGCTGAAGAAATGCGATATTGTGGCTTGTGAAGATACGCGCCACACACTTGTTCTGCTGCGACACTACGCGATTGATAAACCGGTGCTGAGCCATCATGACCATTCCTCGCCTGAAAGCAAGCGCAAGCTGGCGGCCATGCTGCGCGAAGGCAAACATATTGTTTTGGTTTCAGACGGCGGGACACCGCTTGTAAATGACCCCGGATTTGAAATGATGCGGTTTGCGCGTGAGTTTCAGGTGCCGGTAGAAGTTCTTCCGGGTGCCTGCGCGGTAACCAATGCTTTGGTTTTAAGTGGGCTCGCCGTGGATTCCTTTTCTTTCTTTGGTTTTTTGCCGCCCAAATCGTCACAGCGCAAGAAGCTTTTTGCTGAAATCGCAGAACGAGAGGAAACGCTTATTTTTTTTGAATCGCCTTTCCGGATTGAGAAAGCCGTGACGGAAGCATTGGAAGTTTTAGGCGACAGGGAAGCCGCGATCGCACGTGAGATGACGAAAAAATTTGAAGAAACTTTGCGTGGAACATTAAGCCGCATCGCAGATAATTTAAAGAAGCGTCCGCGCAAAGGTGAGATGGTGCTGATGATTGCCGGGGCCAACCGTAAAAAAATATTCACCGGCTTGCCGCATGTTGCCGATGAAGAAATTTTGGGTGCACGGCTGCCAGATGAAGGTTTGCCTGATGAAGATGAGGAATAAGCTGTGAAACGTATTGTGCTTTTGGTTTCGGGCAGTGGAACCAATATGGAGAATCTGATTAAGCGGATGCGCTCGGGGGAGATTCCGGCTGAGCCGATTCTTGTGATATCAAATCGTCCCGAAGTCGGAGCGCTGGATCGCGCGGCTTTGCTGCGTGTGCCCGCGTGCGTGATTGATCATCAGCAATTTAAAAAACGAGAAGATTTTGATATTGAGTTATCCAGGGTGATTGATTCGACCGCGCCAGACTTCATTTGTCTTGCGGGATTCATGCGACTTTTGACGCCTTGGTTTGTCCGTAAGTATCCTAAAAAATTAATTAATATTCACCCTTCTTATTTACCTGCTTTTCCGGGTGCGCACGCAATCCGGGACGCGTATGTGGCTAAAGTCCCTGAAACCGGAGTGACGGTGCATTATGTGGATGAAGGCACGGATACCGGGCCGGTTATTTTGCAGAAAAAAGTTCCGATTTATCTCGGTGAAAATCTGGAAGCGGTTGAAGAGCGCATCCACCAAACGGAGTACGAACTTTATCCGGAGGCTTTGCGCCTTCTTTTAAGCCGGGAGTGAGTTGCATGAGCATGAAGCTAACCCTTTTTTTTATTTTGGGAGTTGTTCTTTTGCAGGGCTGCGCGACAAGTTATGGACGGCAAAATGACCGGGTGCGGGTTTACTTTAAATCAAATGCACCGCAAGCCACGGTGAATTGTCACGGAGAAGCGATTGAGCTCCCCGGCAACTTGATGCTGCGGCGTGCTTCGAGCCATGATTGCGTCAGTCAAGCTCCCGGACATGAGGTTGTTAAGTTCAGAGTTTGGTCCAAGCTTTCGAGCGAGGGTTTTCGCTATTCCACCCGGATCAATTGGCAAAAGTGGAGCAAGTGGACGCTTGGGCTAGGGCATTTGTTCGCGTGGCCGATTGATTTTGTATCGGGCTCCATGAAAAACCTCGAGAATGATCACTATGATTTGCGTCTGAGACCCTCGGGAGATATTTCCGCGAAATCAAAAGTATTGGACCAAACGCTTAATACCGCCAAAAAAATCGCGGCGATTCCCGGTGACGCGGTTGAAGAGGTTAGCGGTGTGGTCATGAATAGCGCGGTTCAAGCTCCCGCGGAGGCACTGGGACTATCCTCGGATGCTCAGCGTAAAGAGGCGGAGCAGATGCTCCAGGGACAAGCCGCAGCGGAACGGCTTCAGCAAAGCTAGCTTTTCGGAACGGAGCTTATTTGCACGTATCGAGCCGGTGATATTTGAAAAAAATATTTTTTATTTTAGTTTTGGCCGCTGTGATTGCGGTCATTGTGACGAATTGGATTGGAAAGAAATCAATGCCTGAATTTTCGATTGAGAATGCTTTAAAAGAAAAGCCGCCGATTACCGCAAAAAAACCGCATGCGATGACAGCACATGGCCAAACTTGGCAAGATCCTTACTTTTGGCTGCGCGAAAAAACAAACCCTGAAGTGATCAGCTATCTCAGAGCTGAAAACGATTATGCCGAAAAAATTTTAAAGCCTACGGAAAGCTTTCAAAAAAAGCTTTATGACGAAATGCTGGGCAGAATCAAGGAAGATGATTTAAGTGTTCCTGTTAGGCGCAAAGGCTACTTTTATTACTCACGTACGGTCAAGGGCAAAGCTTATTCGATTTATTGCAGAAAGAAAGGTTCGCTGGATGCTCCGGAGGAAGTACTGCTCGACGTTAATGTTCTTGCGGAGGGAGTTGAGAATTTTGAGCTCGGAGTTTTTGCGATCAGTCCCGATCAAAAGCTTTTAGCTTATTCTTGGGATAATTCCGGCGCGGAAACTTATACGCTGCAGGTAAAAAATCTTGAAAGCGGAGAGCTGCTCTCCGAAAAAATTCCCGCAACGGGGACAAGTTTGGTTTGGGCCGCGGACAGCCGCACTTTCTTTTACAGTACTTTGGACGCGATGAAGCGGCCTTATCGTTTGTTCCGGCATGTTTTAGGTTCGAGTCATGAGGCGGATGTTTTGGTTTATGAAGAGAATGATGAGCGGTTTTTTCTGGCCGCGGGAAAATCAAAAGACGAAAAGATTATTTATCTTTCTTTGCAAAGCAAAAACACCAGCGAAGAACACTTTCTCAACGCGGAAAAACCCACTGAAGCGTTTCAGATACTTGCCGCGCGTGAAGAGGGAATCGAATATTCCGCTGAGCATGAAAACGGGCGATTTTTAATTGTAACCAATTGGAATGCGGTTAATTTTCGCGTGATGGAAACTCCGGCTGCTCTCTCGGCGCGCGCGAACTGGAAAGAGTGGTATCCGCACCGGCCCGAAGTCAAATTGGAAGGTCTCGACGCGTTTAAAGATTATGTGGTTTTATATGAACGCACGAACGGCAACACTGAAATTCGCGTTATGCATCTCAAGGACCGGACGGAGCATAAAATTGATTTTGGTGAAGAAGTTTATACTTCCGGTGCGGGGTCAAACCCGGAGTATGACTCAGAAGTATTGCGCGTAGGTTTTGCGTCTTTGCTGACGCCGTCCACGGTTTATGACTACAACATGCGCACACGTAAAAAAGAACTGAAGAAGCAGCAAGAAGTTTTAGGCGGTTATGATTCCTCAAAGTATGCTTCTGAGCGTGTTTTTGCCGTTTCGCATGATGGAACACGCATTCCTGTTTCGCTTGTTTATAAGAAGGGGCTGAAGCGCGACGGTTCCGCACCGGCTTGGCTTTATGGGTATGGGTCATATGGTATTAGCATGGATCCCGTTTTTTCTTCCGGCCGCTTAAGTTTGTTGGACAGAGGATTTGTTTATGCTATCGCGCATATTCGCGGTGGCGGGGACATGGGGCGCCCTTGGTATGACGCGGGCAAGCTTAAAAATAAAATGAATACTTTTTTAGACTTCATCGCTTGCGCTGAATTTTTAATTCGTGAAAAATATACTTCGCCTTCAAGGCTTGGAATATCCGGCGGCAGCGCCGGGGGTCTTTTGATGGGCGCGGTTGTTAATTTGCGGCCCGATTTGTTTCGCGCTGTGATTTTAGATGTTCCCTTTGTGGATGCCTTAAATACTATGCTCGACGCCAGCTTGCCTTTGACTGTCACCGAATATGATGAGTGGGGGAACCCTCAGGAGCGTGAGGCCTTTGATTTAATCCGCAGTTATGCGCCGTATGAGAATATTCGCGCGCAAAATTATCCGCATATGTTGGTGACCGGCGGATTGAATGACCCGCGAGTTCAATATTGGGAGCCCGCAAAGTGGACTGCTAAATTGCGCGCCACAAAAAAAGATAATCACTTGCTGTTGATGGTGATTCACATGGGCTCCGGTCACGGTGGACCGTCGGGACGTTATGCCTTTCTCAAGGAAATTGCCCGTGATTATGCTTTTATGATTGCGCTTACGGCCGCGAGCACCGGAGCGTCGAGCTAAAGCCGCTTAAAAAGCACAGCTTTGAGGCTGGTTGGACTGAATCGCGGCAAGGCAGCTCGCCAGAACTTTACGTTCATCGCTTGTGTCGGGATGCAGTTTTTTGGGAGGAGTTGCGGCAATTAAACGCGCCGCTTCTTTAAAAAAACTTTCAGCCTGCGGAATTTGACCCCGCTTCCAATTGATTTTGCCCATGTAATAAAAATCAAGCCAATGCGGTTCGATTTTCTCAAGAACGTCTGGAAAGATCTTAATCGCTTCCAAATAATGTTCCGCGGCTTTTTCATGATTGCCATCGCGTCCGTATGCCGCACGTAAATTAATGTGAGCGATCCAGTTTTCGGGAACAGTTTTTTTCGCGTGAGTGAAAAGGACATAGCTATTTTGCCATTTTTCTAAGTAGCGCGCGGTTGCAATGCTCCAAACTACCAGCAAAATTGCAGCTCCAATTAGGAAAAGTTTGCGCAGACTCGTAAGCTTCTGAATGATCGCCCCACAACCCCAAATTAAAATGAAGGAAAGACCGATTGACGGCCAGTAAAGATAGCGGCACGCAATCCAATGTGATCCTAGCTTGACTATGCCGATGACGGGGAGAAGGCAGACTAGGAACAAGCACCATCCCACCCACAGCGCCGGCACTATATTTCTTTTCCAAAATAAAAGCCCTGTCACAGCACTGAAGAATAAAGCGATCAGCAGCGAAAGCGAGACATGCGAGTTTGGGGTGTAGGGGTAGAAAATGGAGAGTTTGGCGGGTAGTAAGAAAAGAAAAATATAATCCCAATACGCTTGCGCAATATTCGCAACATGAACCGCCAGCGGCAAATGGGTGAAGTTTTTAATGGCGCCGCCTTCCGACTGATACTTCAAAGCAATTAGGCAAGAGACCGCTGATAGCACGATGAAAGGCACTTTTTCCACCAATAAGCCGAAAAAGTTTTTATCTTTTCTTTGTAAGGGCCAAAAATCAAAAAGCAGAAGAATGATGGGAAGGCTGACGTACATAGGTTTGCTCATCAGCGACAAGGCAAAACAAGTTAGGCTGAGCAGCCATTTCTTTTTTGGGCCTTGGGTTTCGGGTCTTGAGCTTTGTTCATAGGCCAGCATAGATAGTAAGGCGAAAAAAGTAGAGAGAACGTCTTTTCTTTCCGCGATCCAGGCAACCGATTCCACTTTGACCGGATGCCAGGCGAAAATTGCCGCAAGCAGAAAAGATTTTCCTGCCGATTGGGTAATGCGGTGAAAGAGAATAAAGACAAGTAGAGCATTTGCGATGTGAAACAAGACGCTCGTGAGATGATGTCCGCCCGCCCACATACCGTAAATTTGTGCGTCAAGCGCGTGCGAAAGCAGGGTTAAGGGATGCCAATTCGCTGAAACACGGGCGTTCCAAAACCATTGCAAGAAATCGAGCGTTAACCCGCCGCGGATATGCAGATTTTCAAAAACATATTCATTGTCGTCATAGTAAAGGAATTGAAAGAAAAGCGTGGGCGCGTAAAGTACAAAAGTTCCCAAGGCTAGAATCCAGCATGCCAAACGGGTTGGGGTGAGAGATGAAAAGGCTTTTTGCATAGGGCGATTATCGGCATAAACCCTTCAAAGATTCAGCTTGGCGTCCATTGGTTTGACATGTTAAATTTGCTCTCCTTAAATGGGTTAATTGTGTTCTAGTTTGTGAATTAGATTCGCCGGTTGAGCCGCTGGCTCAGAGGCAAGAGGAAACAGATGAATTTTGATATTCAGCAGGTCGCAAAACTGTCCCGTCTGACTTTGGCGCCCGAAGAGGCTGCCAAACTGTCGAAAGACTTGGGCGCGATTCTTGATTATGTGAAAAATCTTGAAAAGCTCGACACGCAAAATGTTGAGCCGACCAGTCATGTTTTGAATCTCGAGAACGTTACGCGTCCTGATGAAGTGAAAAAATCATCCGCGCGAGATAAGGTTCTGAAACATGCGCCTGCGAGCGATGGCTTCTTTTTTAAAGTTCCTAAAACAGTTTCCCGGGCTTAATGATGAGCGAGCTTCATTCCTTAACACTCAAACAGGCGATTGAGCATGCAAAAAAAGGCGGAGCCGCTGATCTGGTGACCGCTTTAAAAAATCGCGCGCAAAAATTAAATCCTTCGGTTAATGCTTTCATTGGACTTGAAAACAGTTCGGTTATCGCGGGCGGTGCTTCGGGCGTTTTGGCAGGAGTGCCCATTGCTGTAAAAGATAATATCTGCGTAGAGGGACAGGAAACCACCTGTGCTTCCAAAATTTTAAAGGGCCATGTTCCGCCGTATGATGCGCATGTCATTCAAAAGTTAAAAGGCGCCGGAGCTTCGATTTACGGCCGCTGCAATATGGATGAGTTTGCGTTTGGTTCTTCTTGTGAAACATCGACTTACGGCCCGTCCAAAAACCCGTGGGATTTAGCGCGTGTTCCGGGCGGCTCTTCGGGTGGTTCCGCGGCTTCGGTTGCCGCTGACATGGCTTATGCTGCTTTGGGCAGTGACACCGGCGGGTCGATTCGCCAGCCCGCCGCGCTATGCGGACTTGTGGGTCTGAAACCGACTTATGGCCGTATTTCTCGCCATGGTTTGATTGCTTTCGGTTCGAGCTTCGATCAAATCGGACCGATTACAAAAACCGTCGAAGATTCTGCGATTTTAATGAATGTTATGGCAGGGCATGACGCGATGGATTCCACTTCGGCAAATGTTTCGGTTCCCGATTATACAAAAAATTTAAACACTTCGATCAAAGGTTTGAAGATCGGCTTACCCAAAGAGTTCTTCCCGGAAAACACCGCAAAAGATTCAACTGGCGGCATGGATAAAGATGTTGAAAAATCCGTGCGCGAAGCCGTGGAAGTTTTAAAAGGTTTGGGTGCGGAAGTGAAAGAAATTTCTTTGCCGCATGTGCAGTATTCGGTAGAAGTTTATTATATTGTTGCGGTCGCGGAAGCGAGCTCGAATCTTGGGCGCTTTGACGGCGTGCGTTACGGTGCGCGCGCAGCTGCCAAAGATTTAAGCGAAGTTTATTTTGCGAGCCGTAGTGCGGGTTTCGGACAAGAAGCCAAGCGCCGCATTCTTCTCGGAACTTTCGTTTTATCCGCGGGATATTATGAAGCTTATTATTTGAAGGGCCAGAAAGTTCGCACTTTAATCCGCAATGATTTTGACAAGGCGTTTAAAGAGGTGGATGTGATTCTTTCTCCGACTTCGCCGTGCGCCGCATTTAAAATCGGCGAAAAATCAAGCGATCCGCTCGCTATGTATTTATCAGATATTTATACCATTCCCGCAAACTTAGCTGGGATTCCGGCTTTGTCTGTGCCTTGCGGATTTACAGGCACAGGACTCCCGATTGGACTGCAGTTGATGGGCCGTGCTTTTGAAGAAGAAACCATTTTGCGTATGGCGCATCAATACGAACAGAAGACGCAGTTTTACAAAAAGAAACCTGCTTTATAAAAATGACACAAATGAAATACGAGCCAGTCATCGGCCTTGAAGTGCATGTTCAGCTTGGAACGAAGTCCAAGCTGTTTTGTGCATGTCCAACAGATTTTGGTTCTGAACCGAATGCCAATACGTGTCCTGTTTGCTTGGGTATGCCGGGTAGTTTGCCGGTTTTAAACGCGGAAGCATTGGAGCTGGGAATGCGCGCGGGCTTGGCGTTGGACTGCGAAATTAACGCGCGGTTGAAGTTTGACCGCAAAAATTATTTTTATCCCGATCTTCCCAAAGCGTATCAAATTTCTCAGTTTGATATGCCTGTGAATAAAAATGGCCATTTGTGGATTGAATTTAAGGACGCAAAGGGGAATTGGGTTGAGAAAAAAATAGGTATTACTCGCGCCCACTTGGAAGAAGATGCGGGAAAACTTTTGCATGAAGGAGTTACTGACGGAACATTAGTTGATTACAACCGTGGCGGAATTCCTTTGCTTGAAATTGTGTCTGAACCTGATATTCGCTCTGCCGAAGAAGCTTATGCTTATTTGTCGGCTTTGAAGTCTGTCTTGCAATATGCCGGGGTAAGTGACTGTGATATGGAGATGGGAAAGCTGCGTTGCGATGCCAACGTTTCTGTTCGTCCTGTAGGCCAAGAAAAATTTGGTACACGCACCGAAACCAAGAATTTGAATTCTTTCCGCGCTGTTCAAAAAGCGATTGATTATGAAATTGCGCGTCAAATTCAGGTGATTGAAGACGGCGGTGTGGTTGAGCAGCAAACCCGACTTTGGGATGAAGCCAAAGGTGAAACCAAACTGATGCGCTCAAAAGAAGATGCGCATGATTACCGCTATTTTCCCGAACCCGACTTAGTGCCTTTTACAATTGCCCGTGAAAAAGTCGAAGCGGTGCGCAAAACTTTACCCGAACTTCCGCGCGCCCGCGAAAAACGATTTGTAGAAAAGCTAGGGCTTCCTCGTGCGGATGCGCATGTTTTGGTTGAAGACCAATTATTAGCGGCATTTTTTGAAACGATGATCACTGAAGGCGCGAGTGCCAAGTTGGCTGCGAATTGGCTTTTAAATGATTTGCTCGGGACGCTCAATGAAAAGAAAATCAAAATCGAAAATTCGCCTATTTCTCCCAAAGCTTTGGCGGGGCTGATTCAATTGATTGATAACAGCACGATTAACGGAAAAATCGCAAAAGATGTTTTGCCTTTAATGCTTTCTGAAAATAAATCCGCCGACCAAATCGTGAAAGAAAAAGGTTTGGCGCAGGTTCAAGACACGGGATTGATCGAACAAATTGCCGATAAAGTCATTGCCGCTAATCCCAAATCAGTTGAAGACTTTAAAGCCGGAAAAAAACAAGCGCTTGGATTTCTGGTTGGACAAGTGATGAAAGAATCTCAGGGTAAAGCTAACCCGAAGATGATCAACGAAATTCTTACAAAAAAACTCTCCTGAGCCTATGAACCTGCCTTTGGTTCTTGGGGTAGAAACCTCCTGCGATGAAACATCCGTCGCCGTTCTACGCGGGCGCGATGAAATTCTTTCGAATGTGATCTCTTCAAGTCTTTTCCGCCACAAAGAATTTGGCGGTGTTGTTCCAGAAATTGCTTCGCGGCATTGTCTCGAGCAAATCGACTTTGTTTTTAAGCAAGCCCTCGAAGAAGCGGGCGTTTCTGGGAATGAGCTGAATTTGATTGCTGTGACCGAGGGTCCGGGTTTGATTGGGTCGCTTTTCGTCGGAGTTGGGTTTGCTAAAGCATTGTCCTATCAATTAAA
>CAZLTL010000008.1:0-27578 GCA_964562525.1 uncultured bacterium | reverse complement strand
TTGGGTCGCTTTTCGTCGGAGTTGGGTTTGCTAAAGCATTGTCCTATCAATTAAACATCCCGCTGGTCGGAGTGAATCATTTGGAAGCCCATTTGTCCGCCAACTTTGTCGGTCGGGACATTCCGGAAAACTATATTGGCTTGCTTGTTTCAGGGGGCCATACTTCGCTGGTGCATTGCAAGAACTCGCAATTTGAAACCATTGGCGAAACAGAGGATGACGCTGTGGGAGAAGCTTACGATAAAGTTGCAAAGATGATGGGACTTGATTATCCCGGGGGTCCTTTGATGGATGCTTTGGCGTCGAAAGGAAATCCGCGCGCTATTTTGTTTAAAAAACCAAAACAAGAAAAATCCCTCGATTTTAGTTTTAGCGGAATTAAGACCGCTGCGCTTTACGCGATGCGCGATATGAAAACAGGATTGCCTAAAGCGGATGCGCCTTCGCGCGAAGACTTGGCCGCCAGTTTTCAGCATGCGGTGATTGGGTGGATTGTTGAAAAAACGTTTGCGGCCTGTGAACTGAAGGGCGCTCAACATTTAGTGGTAGGCGGGGGAGTGAGTGCGAATTCTTATCTAAGGTCCGAGTTAAGTCGTATGGCGCTGGAAAAAGGAGTGGAAGTTCTGCTTCCGCCGCTTGGATTGACCGGCGACAATGCCGCGATGATTGCGCGTCGGGGCCTTGAGCTTTTTGAAAAAGGTCATATTTCGGGACTCAGGCTGACCGCCCAGCCTAACTTGAGGATTGCTTCTGCCTAAAATTCCCTCTTGTCCCTGAAGGCATGTCCCGATATAATCCGCCCTCTATGAATACATTGAAATTAGCGCTTCCCAAGGGATCTTTAGAAGAATCAACCTTTGCCTTGTTCAAAAAGGCTGGTTTTGAGATTCGTAACAGCTCCCGTTCTTTTACGCCCTCGGTCAATGACCCTGAGCTGGAAATCATTCTTTTCCGCCCACAGGAAATGTCCCGTTATATTGAAGATGGTATTGTGGATTGCGGTTTGACCGGCCATGACTGGATTGTTGAAAATAGCTCCAAGGTCACCGAGCTTTGCCAGCTTCAGTACTCTAAGCAAACGTCCAACCCCGTGCGTTGGGTTTTGGCTGTGCATGAGTCTTCCAAAGTTCAGAGCATTAAAGACTTACAAGGTAAAAAGATTGTGACTGAGCTTGTGAATGTGACCAAAGCCTATCTTAAAAAGAACAAGGTGAAGGCCGAAGTTGAGTTTTCATGGGGTGCCACTGAGGCGAAGCCGCCGCGTCTTGCCGATGCGATCGTAGAGGCAACTGAAACCGGTTCCAGCCTGAAAGCGAATCGTTTGCGCATTGTGGACACCGTGATCGTTTCGATTCCTAAGTTTATCGCGAATAAAGACAGCATCAAAAACGACTGGAAACGCAAGAAAATGGATCAGTTGGTCATGCTTCTTCAGGGCGCGATCCGGGCTCAGGAAAAAGTCGGCTTGAAAATGAATGTCGCCAAAAAAGATTTGAACAAAGTTGTTTCGCTTTTGCCCGCATTAAGAAAGCCCACTGTTTCTTCTCTCGCAGAAGATGGCTGGTATGATGTGGATACGATTATCGATGAGTCTGTTGTGCGCAATTTAATTCCTGATTTGAAGGTGGCCGGCGCGCACGGCATCATTGAATACCCTTTGAACAAAGTAATTCCATAATCGACTGAGGAGAACCCGAGCATGCCCTGGGCAAAAAAACAGCGTAAAAAGAAGATGAACAAGCATAAGCGCAAAAAGAAGTTGCGCAAAAACCGCCACAAGAAAAAAGACTGGTCATAGTCGGCGGGTCCAATTCTCCGCGTAAGCGGAAACGGGAAACGAGAGCAAAGGCTTCTCGTTTCCCGTTTTCTTTTTCGGGCATCTTTCTGCCTGACGCCAAGGCGTAGCCGCCTAAGAGTTATTATTCGTGAAAAAAATTATTCTCAAATCTCCGGCCAAAGTGAATCTCTATTTGCGCATTGTGGGGCGTCGTCCGGATGGTTACCACAAGTTGGACACGCTTTTTCACCGCCTTTCGCTCGCGGATACTTTGACGCTTACCCAAAAAGATTCCGGCTTTTCTTTTTCATCGAATGCCGATTTGCCTGAGCGCGAAGGTAATTTGCTTTTTAAAGCGTATGTCGAGCTTCAGAAAAGTTTCCCCAAGTTGGGCGGGGTGCATGCCAAGCTTGTGAAGCGCATTCCTATTGGAGCCGGCCTGGGCGGGGGATCCAGTAATGCCGCTTTTTTTCTTTTGGGCATGGACCGGCTTTATGGATTAAAAATCAGCCAAGCGCGTCTGATGAAAATCGGCGTTCGGGTTGGAGCCGATGTGCCTTTTTTTCTTCTGCAAAAAAATCAGGCGCGCGCGCTGGGTATCGGAGAAAAGCTGAAAGCCTTGCCCGCCAAAAACAAAAAATGGTTTTTGCTGCTGACCGATCCAAAGCCTTTATCCACGCCTGCCGTTTATAAGAAATATCGTGAGCAAAACGGCGGGTTCTCAAAAAAATCCGTAGATTTGAACGAATCAGTGAATGACTTACAGCCTTCCGCGTTGGCTTTGCGCCCCTCTCTCCAAAAGACCTTCAAGCTCTTAGAAAAGGGTGGGGCGGAATCCGTTTTATTGAGCGGAAGCGGCCCAACGGTTTTTGCTGTTTCGGATTCACAAGAAAAGATCAAAAGTCTATTGAAGTCGCTGGCTGCACCTCTTCGGAAGAGGGTTATTCTTTGCCATTCGCTCTGATTTTGACTTTCCGAGGGCGGTTTACCGATGGCTTCTAAGGCCTTTTAAAATCGGGTCTTGGGAAAATGAGGAAAATCGGGTAGATTATGCGGTCTTGAATCGGTCTGTTTCGCGGTGATATTGCTCTTGCTTGCCAGCAGGGAGCGATTGCCCGATGGTGAAATGGTCTTTTAAGACTTGTCTTGAAAGACAAAAAAGATTTTTATAGGCTTATTTAAACGCCTTTATTGCCCGATGGTGAAATGGTATCACACTGCCCTTTGGAGGCAAGGTTCCAGGTTCGAGCCCTGGTCGGGCAGAAGGCGTTTAAATAAGCTGTTTGCTCTTTGACCGCGAAGCGGTCGCTCGTCAAAGACGAGTGCAGGCAAGAGTTCAGGTTCATTAAGCTAAATTATTTAGGCTAAAATTTGAGCTGGTTTGTTTACATATTGGAATGCCGAAACAAAGCGTTGTATACCGGTATGACCAATAACCTTGAAAAACGGCTTAAGGCGCATCAGTCAGGCAAGGGCGGAAAGTTTACGAGTTCTTTCGGTGTTGCCGGATTGGTCTATAGCGAGAAATGCGCGACAAAATCAAAAGCTTTAAAGCGTGAGTTTCAAATTAAGAGTTGGCCACGAGATAAAAAAATAAAGTTAATTCAAAGTAAAAATAAATGACCACTCAAAAAGACAATCCGAACGCGTGCTGCTCATTTTGCGGGCGTAAAAAAACCGAAGTCAAAAAGCTTTTCAGTGGGAATCAGTCTTTTATTTGTGATGTTTGCGTGCGCGTCTGCAATGACGCTTTTTTGAAAGAACCCCTTCCCGCATCTGTTCAGCAGCCCTTTAAGGTTGAAGATTTTAAAGTTCCTAAGCCGCACGATATTAAAGTAAAACTCGACCAATATGTGGTCGGCCAGGACTTGGTTAAAAAACGCCTCGCCGTCAGTGTGCACAATCATTACAAACGCATTATCTCAAAGGGCGAAGATGATGTTGAAATCGAAAAAAGCAATGTGCTCTTAATCGGACCAACCGGTTCCGGCAAAACTCTTTTCGCACGCACACTAGCGCGCATTCTTGATGTTCCCTTTGCGATTGCGGATGCGACATCACTTACCGAAGCGGGGTATGTGGGGGAAGACGTTGAAAATGTACTTTTACGCCTTTTGCAAGCCGCCAACTTTGACGTTAAGCGTGCCGAAATCGGGATTATTTATATCGACGAAATCGATAAGATCGCCAAAAAATCGGACAATGTTTCAATTACCCGCGATGTTTCCGGCGAAGGCGTTCAGCAGGCATTGCTTAAAATTTTAGAAGGAACGACCGCGAATGTCCCCCCGCAGGGCGGACGCAAACATCCTCATCAGGAATATATTACGGTCAACACGCGCAACATTCTTTTTATTTGCGGCGGGATGTTCGGCGGAATTGAAGAAATGATTGAGCGCCGCATTACCAGTAAAGCGATGGGGTTTGGAGCCCAGAATGCTTCTTTAAAGAAGGAAAAAGAAGCCGGGAAGATGATTGATCATCTTGAACCAGAAGATTTGGTTAAGTTTGGATTGATTCCGGAATTTATCGGCCGCTTTCCTGTTGTTTCGGGACTTCATAAGTTGACGGAAGAGGATTTGGTGCGGGTTTTAACCGAACCTAAGAACGCGATTATTCGCCAATATCAGAAGCTGTTTAAGATGGAAGGTGTTGAACTGAAGCTGACCGATGAAGCTCTTAAAGAGGTTGCCCGCCGCGCTTTAAAGAAGACGACCGGAGCTCGCGCATTAAGGTCAATTCTCGAGACGGCGATGCTGGATTTGATGTATGATATTCCTTCTTTGCAGGATGTCGCCGAGGTGCTGATTACCGAAGACGTTATTGCCGGAAAATCAAAGCCCGTGCTGACTTCGGTTGAGCGCATGGAAAAGACTGCGTAAAAAATTTAACTTTTATTGGAATGATTATGAAGCGAGTTTTAAAAGACAAAACAAAAGAAGCGATCGCGGCGTACGCTTTTCTTGCGCCGAATTTGCTCGGTTTTTTAGTTTTTACCTCGATTCCTGTGGTCGTTTCTCTTTTGCTCAGTTTTACGGAGTGGGGTTTGTTTACTCCGCCGAAGTGGGTTGGGTTAAAAAACTTCATTGAACTTTTTCAAGATAAACGTTTTTGGCAGTACTCCCTGAACACCGTTTATTTGATGGCTGCGATTCCTATTTCCATGGCGGGTTCTTTGCTTTTGGCCATCGCGCTGAATCAAAAGCTTAAAGGCATGGTCATCTTCCGCACGATTTATTATTTACCGACGATTTGCGCCGGCGTTGCGATTTTTATGCTTTGGCGTTTGATGTATAACCCGGAGTTCGGCGCTTTCAATGCGCTCATTGCCGGTTTCGGTGATTTAATCGGGCTGAAACTAACCGGTCCGAATTGGCTTACTGACACGGTTTGGGCTAAGCCGGCTTTGATTATCATGAGCGTTTGGCAAAGCGTCGGCGGACAAAATATGATTCTTTATCTTGCTGCTTTGCAGGGAGTTCCGCGTGATCTTTATGATGCCGCGGAAGTTGACGGCGCGAACGCAATTCAAAAGTTTTGGGCTGTGACATGGCCGCAAATTTCTCCCACAACCTTTTTCATCGGAATTATGAGTTTAATCGGCGGATTTCAAGCCGGATTTGATCAAGCTTATATGATGACCGGTGGCGGACCTAATGGTTCCACGACCACGATTATTTACTATCTTTATAACAATGCTTTCGTCTGGTATCACATGGGTTATGCCGCGGCGATTGCGTGGGTTTTATTTTCCGTTATTTTTCTGATCACCTTCTTGAAGTGGAAGTTTTTTGGAAAAAACATTCATTACACTTAAAAGCGGAAGCCGTAGTTATGTCGTATCAAGATGAAATAGAACCGGTGGTTAAATCTAAGGAAGCGCGCAAGCAGCGTCAATGGGGCGCCTTGTTCCGCAGCGGTCTTATTTATTTAGGATTAACTTTGGGCGCGATCACCATGATCGCTCCTTTTCTCTGGATGATCACGACGTCGCTTTCCGCGCCGGGCTCCATTTTTTCGGAACGGGCTTGGTGGAAAGAGTGGATCCCAACCGTTTTTTATTGGAAAAATTATATCGATGTTTGGTCGGTTGTTCCTTTTGGACGCTTTTACGTTAACTCGGTTTTTATTTCCGTGGCATTGACCGCAGGGCAGGTTGTTACCAGTTCGATGGCGGCGTATGCTTTCGCACGGCTTGATTTTCCTGGACGCGACAAAATCTTTTTTGGATACCTCGGGACGATGATGATTCCCGGCGCTGTAACCATGATTCCTGTGTTTGTTTTGCTGCGTTATTTGGGATGGATTGACACCTATCAAGCGATGATTCTTCCCGGAATTTTTACAGCCTACGGCACGTTTATGCTGCGCCAATTCTTTTTGACTTTACCCAAAGAATTGGAAGACGCTGCCAAAATAGACGGCTGTTCTTATTTAAGAATTTTTTGGCATATTATTCTTCCTCTTTCGGGGCCTGCGCTCGCGACATTGACCACGTTTACTTTTATGGGATCTTGGATGAGTTTGATGTGGCCTTTGATTGTTGTGAACAGCGCGTCGAAGTTTCCTCTGCCTGTCGGGCTCTCTTATTTTCAGGGCTTGCATAATACCAACTGGGAATTGCTTATGGCCGCGACCGTGATGATGATGCTGCCGATTTTGATTGTTTTTGTTTTCTCTCAGCGCTTTTTTGTTGAGGGGATAAAACTTTCCGGCATCAAAGGCTAGAGCGTTCGGCTGAAAAATCCCGTCTACGTCGTTGCGCACTTCGCTTCCTTGTGCGGCGTATTTTGAATACGCCTCCGCGGGCGCTTGTGCGCGCCTTGTATCCGAGAATTTTTGAGCCGAACGATAAAGTTAATTTTGATTATTTAATATGGCTAAAAAATCCTCTCCCAAAAAATTGGATGCTTTAATTCTTGCCGCGGGAAAAGGCACTCGCATGTACTCTGAGTTGCCTAAAGTTCTGCATCCGGTTTGGGATCGTCCGATGCTGGGACATGTTTTGGATACTTTGACATCACTTGGAATCAAGAAACCCTGTGTCGTCGTTGGATATCAAGCCGAAAGTGTCCGCTCGTTTTTAGGTCAATCCGCCCGAACTGTTTTGCAGAGCCCGCAAAAAGGGACCGGTCATGCGGTGATGGTCGCTGAAAAGGCTCTCAATGCCGCCGATGAAGTTTTGATTTGGCCGGGCGATATGCCGCTTTTAAAGAAGGAAACATTGCAGGCTTTTTTTAAAGCTCACCGCCAGGGAAAAAAGTCAGTCAGTGTTTTGACATGCCGCCAAAGCAACCCCTTTGGGTACGGACGCATAGTTCGCGACTCTTACGGTGAATTTGTCGCGATTCGCGAAGAGCTGGATGCGAGCGAGTCTGAACGCAAAATTACGGAAGTGAATACGGGGATTTATTTGTTCAGCCGGGAAGCCCTTTTTTCGGCGCTTCAAGAAGTTCAGCCGCATAACCAAAAAGGCGAGTATTACCTGACTGATACGATTGAAATTTTGCGGGCGCGAGGCGAAGGCGCTCAGGCTTGCTGCCTCGCATCTTCGGAAGAAGCGGTGGGTGTGAATTCGAAGCGGGACCTTGCTGTCGCATCGCGGTTTTTGACGGACCGCGCGATCGACGGGCATTTGCAGGCGGGTGTCAATGTATTGTCGCCGGCGGATACGTGGATTGCTCCCGGGGTGAAAATTGGTGCGGGAACCACGGTTTATCCTTGGTGCTGGATTGAGTCTGGCACCGTAATCGGGAAAAATTGCCAAATCGGACCTTTCGCAAAAATCCGCGGAGGTTCCAAAATCGGCGACGATTCCATTGTGGGCAATTTTGTCGAATTGAACCGTTCGACGCTCGGGAAAAAAGTAAACGCGAAACATTTAAATTATTTGGGCGATGCCGTTGTGGGGGATGCCGTGAACTTTGGAGCCGGCACCATTACCGCGAATTTTGACGGAAAGAAAAAACACGCAACGCAAGTTGGCAGCGGTGCGGCGATCGGGTCGAACACCGTGCTGGTGGCGCCGGTTGTGATTCCTAAACGAGTTAAGACCGGCGCGGGAGCCGTGGTAACGAAAAAAACACGCATGCGTGCTGGTGATACGGTTGTGGGCGTTCCGGCCCGTGTTGTGAAATAATTATTTTCTCTGGGTTGCCCCAACCGAAAAAAATAGAAGTTTTTAAAAAATTAATCAATACGAACTGAGGTTTTTATGGCAGCGAATTTGAAATCAAAAAATCATGACTCATTGATGCTTTTTACGGGAAATTCAAATCCGCAGTTGGCGAAAGAAGTCGCGCAAAGACTCAATGTAAAGTTGGGTGACGCGCTGGTCAGCCGTTTTCCGGAAGGCGAAATTCAGGTTCAAATCCGCGACAATATTCGCGGCAAAGATGTTTTTCTGATTCAATCGACTTGCAATTCCCCCAATGATTATTTGATGGAGCTTTTGATTATGGTGGATGCCGCGCGCCGCGCTTCGGCCCGCCGCATCACAGCCGTGCTTCCTTTCTATGGCTACGCTCGTCAAGACCGTAAAGACCGTCCGCGTGTTCCCATTACCGCTAAGTTAGTCGCGAACCTTTTGGTGAGCGCGGGCGCGAATCGTGTTTTAACGATGGACTTGCACTCCGGCCAAATTCAAGGCTTCTTCGATATTCCCGTGGATCATCTTTATTCCATCAATATCATGGGGCAATATCTGAAGAAAAAGAAAATAAAAAATCTCGTGATCGTTTCTCCGGATGTCGGCGGAATCAAAATGGCGCGGGCTTATGCAAAAATGCTCGGGGCTAATTTTGCCGTTGTTGATAAACGCCGCGAAGACGCCGCGAAAACTCATGTGATGCACATCATCGGTGAGGTAAAAGGGAAGAATGTCGTGATTGTGGACGACTTGATTTCAACCGGCGGATCGGTTGTGGAAGCTTCCAAAGCGTTGAAAGCGAATGGTGCGCTTGATATTTACGTTGTTGCTGTGCATCCGGTTTTGGCGGGTCCCGCGATTGAACGTTTGGCTGGATCGCCAGTGAAGGAATTGATTGTTTCCAACAGTATTCCGCTTTCAAACGAGAAAAAAATCAAAAAAATCACCCAGCTTTCCGTTGCGCCCTTGCTGGCGGATGCGATTGCCCGTATTCACTACAACGTTTCTGTGAGCGAGCTTTTCAAGCGTTCCGGAGTCGAAGCTTAAGCTTTTAGAGAAGCCGCATCCATTCCAGAAAGATGCGGCTTCTTTTTTGAATTTAAATGCTATAAATTGATCGTTTATCTGCCTTAGCTCTGCTTCATGCCTTGTTTTTAGATCTATTTTTACCTCATGCGCTTCTGTTGCTCTGATCACTAGATTTGAACTAAAGATCTGAATTTTTTTTCATTATCAGCCTTGTTTTAAAGTCATTCAGCGAGTAAATTTCTCGAACCTTTTCCGAATCTTTTTTAAACTATTTTCTTTTGAGAGGTTGTCCCTTGAAAAATCGTCTCCATCGCTTTTTACGTGCGACCGCGATAGCGACACTTGTTGCTTACCTCCCGACAAGCATTGACCTTTCGTACGCAGCTTCCGGTTCTATTCCGCTGGAAGTGGCTGTGCCGTCTTCATTTAAACTCGAACAAAATCTTGCATTAGGGTTACCGGCTGAGTTGGGGCGCATGGATAGTTTTCAACCGGGGTCGAAGGGGACCATTCTTCATATTCAAACCGCGCATGGTCACTATGAGGCGCAGGAAAAAATAGAAAAATTATTAGGCTGGCTTTCAGAAAAATTTGGGGATTTTCCGATTTTACTGGAAGGCGCCGCGGATCAGCTCGATCCATCCCGACTTGAGTTTTTCCCGGGGCAGCCTGAGGCCAATCTTCAAAACGCGCGATGGCTTGCTAAGAAATCTTTGGTGACGGGCTCGGAGTTGTTTTTACTGCAAAATAAAAACGCAAAAGGCATTGGCGTTGAATCCGAAGCAGCCTATCGAAAAAATCATAGCCAGTTTGCACGTGTCTTAAAGGCGAAAAAGGAGGCCGAGAATTTTTCCGAATCCTTCAAGCTTCAAATGGAAAAAAAGGCCGCCGCTTTCGCGCCCGAGTTGCGTGTTTTTTTAAAACGTCTTGAACAGGGCGCGCTCGGAATTGTTGCGCTTGATGTTTGGCTGCCTGAGCTGCGGCGAACAGCCCTAAAATATTTGAGCCTTGATTTGAATGACGCGGCTTGGCAGGTACGCTGGCCGATGATGGTGCGTTTTTTTAAAATTCAAAGCATCTCCCAGGAATTCAAATCAGAAAAATTCGAGTTAGAGAAAAAAGATTTTTTAATTCAAATCCAAAAATACCTTCCCGCGTCCGGTTCGGCTCCGCAAGGGGGCGGATTATATGCGCGGGTTGAGCTGTTACTGAACAGCCTAGGCAAAAGCGTTCAGCTTCCCGAGCCTGAAACGGAAAATGCTTTTACGGAGATGCTGCGATTTTTGCCGGCGGACTTTGATTTTGAACCCTATCGGGAAGTGGGAAAATGGATCGCCTTGCTTGTATTGCAAAGCCAGCTTGATTTTAGCGCGCTTGCCGAGGAGATGAGCCGTCTTGAAAATTTGATCGCCGAAAAATTAACCCGTAGCGAAGACGAAAAAAAACTGCTTAAAATTTTTGCCGATTACCGCCTGCTTGAAAAACTATTGGCTTTGCAGTTAACTCCAAGTGATTTTGATAAAGTGAACGCGGAAGCGTCCGCGCAGATTAGGCCGTCCATGCTTGCGAAACGGCTGTCCTTTTCTGTGCCGCATTTAGCGGAATTGGATGTTGTTTTTGACGAAGCGGTTGCATTTTATCAAGGCGCCAAGCTTCGCGATGATGCGATGATTCAGCGTGCCCAGGACTATTTCAAACAGCATCACCCCCAATTTGCGGTTTTGGTAACAGGCGGTTTTCATTCCAAGCCCATGCGCGAGCACTTTGAAAAAGCGGGTTATGCCTACGGCGTTGTTACGCCGGCCATTACCGGTTTGGACGAAGCCGGTTATCAAGCTTATCTGAAAGCGATGCTTACGACGGCGGTATCTCAACCGACAGCATCAAATCAAATGATCGAGTTGGCTCTGGGATCCGGTCCCCGGTTGGGCGAAGAAACACAGCTTAGAAGAACGGCACTTACTGTTGCCCGAGTTCGTACTGGCAAAGCTTTGAAAGGGTGGCGCGCGGCACGCTCAAATGCGTTGCCGGTTATGGCGAGAGTTGCGATAGCTCGGTCTGAAGCTCGTGAGTCAGTATTAACTCGTGACGGGGTTTTTGAGCTTATCGAAAGTTCGGATTTGCGCCTCAGATTAAGAGTCAGCGAATTCCTTTTTGGCTCGACGCGTTGGGGACGAGTCACGACAGGAACAGCACGCTTCCAAATCGAACAATTTCAAGATGAACGTTGGGTTGCGCTGTCTCCGAAAGAGGAGAATAAACAAGAGATTGTTGTTCTGGCAGCGGATGGCTCTCAGCGAGCTGTGGTGAGCCTGCCTTTATCGGTTCAGCGGCACGAACTTTCCAGTTCTTTTCAGGTTTTAATCGAAAGTCAAATGCCGTTTCGCGTTTACGAAAATGAAAATGGCAAGGTTCGGCAGCATGTGATTTCTTTGAGTAATATTCAAGAGAATGCGGCTAATTCATCAGTTAATGTGGCCGGCAATAAATTCGAAATCAGCGAAATATTGGCTGATGCGATTGAGGTTGTTGGCGGCCAAGCGAACCGTTCCGAAAAGGATCCGGATGCCAAGCCCAATGATTATGATTTTGCCTTCCGTCAATTGAGTGATTACCGAGATCAGTTTAACTCGGCAAGTGACTTGATCCGTGATATTAGGCAATGGGAACAAAGCAAAGATGACGTTCAAAAGTTGATGAGTCAGGCTGTCTCGCAAGCGCTTGGACGCTCTCAGCGCTCCGAAGCGCGAGGAATGGGTGTTTTTCCTTGGAAAGCAGTTTTGGCTACGGCCAGTGCAACGCTTTCGGCATCCGCGTTTATGGCAAATGCCCTGAGTGAAGTTTATTATCAAACGGTAATCCAGCCTGCTCAAAAAATGCTTGAAGATGAAGCTGAACGCCCCGAAATCCTTGATTTGCTCGCGCCGATTTCATGGCAATTTTTAGCATTGACGGTTTTTGTATTGCTGCCGCGAACCCTTCAAAAAGCGGTGCTTTATTACGGGGCATGGTTTATCGCTAGCTGGTGGTTGTATGGTAAAGGTGATTGGAGTGCGCCGGCATTTGGTTTGGTGGGTGTCGGGATTGGTGTGGTCCTTCATATTGCTCACTCCGAGCTCAATCGGAAAGAAGGCGACGACTCACGAAGCAATCGTTCCGAGGCGAGAGAATGGAAGAATCCGAATAGCCAAAAAATAGTGGTGATTGGAACGGGATTTGTTGGCGCAACGAAGGCGGTGTTAGCGGCGACGGATTATGGTCATGATGTTGTGGGTGTGGAAGCATCGCCTGAAAAGCGTGAAAAACTCGCGCGCGGTGAGCCCACCTTTACCGCGAAATATTTCCCTGAACTTTTGAAGGAAGCGGTTGATTCCGGTAAATTAAATTTTATCTCCAATAGCCCTGAAGATTTAGCCGCCGCGCTGTTGGGACGCGAAATTGTTTATTTGGCCCTACCGACACCGCAATCCGAGTCTGGTGAAGCAGATATCCGCTTTCTTAAGGACGCTGTTCGACAAATCGCCAACGCGGTTAAACCCGGTGAAAGAAAAATATTAATCGGAAAGAGCACTGCGCCCCCGAAGATGACGGTGGATGCTTTGCGCGCGGTTGTGAATGAGGTTTTGGCGCAGCGCCGTGAACGTGACGAAATTGTTCAGGATACGGACATTCAATTTGCCTGGGAGCCTGAGTTTTTGCGCGAGGGCGCGGAAGTGGAAGATGACCGCGAGTTGTCTGCGCGCATTGTCATTGGCGCCGAAACACCGGAAGTTGCCGCACGTGTGAAAGCTGTTTATGAGAATTTTAATCCCAATCTCAACCCGCCGCGCAAACAGCTCAAAATTATTACGACGGATTTAGTCAGTGCCCCGCTTGTGAAGTACGCGGCGAATGGTTGGCGCGGCACAAAAATTTCTTTTATCAATTACATCAGTTGGCTGACCGAGGAGCTGGGTTTTGATATTGATGAAATTGCCAACGCGATCGGCGAAGACTCGCGCGTCGTGCGCAGCTTTTTGAATTGCGGGCTTGGATTTGGCGGATCATGCTTCCCCAAAGATTTAGCTGCATTTGTCAAAATGGCGAAAGACCTTGATGTTTCTCCCGGAATTGTTTTGGACGCGCTGGCCGTTAACCAAGTTCAGGTCGATCGTTTTGTTTCGCAGATGATCAACGAATTGGACGGCGTGAGCGGCAAGAAAATTGTTATTTTGGGCGGAGCATTTAAACCCGAGACAAGCGATACACGTGAAGCGCGTTCGATTATTGTCGCGCGTGAGCTGTTGGCTAAGGGCGCTAACGTCATTGTGGTGGATCCGGATCAAGGCGCAATTCGTGAGCTGGAGCGGGAACTGCAAGGCTATGGCGCGCGGTTGAAGTTTTATACAAACCTGGAAAAGCAATCTGAGGTTTTTAGTGGCGCAAGTGCGATCGCTCTGGTGACAGAGTGGAAAGAGTTTAAATCGATCAGCTTTGATCAGGTTCGGCGTTTGTTTGAACGGGGCGTCGAGCTTCCTAAAGTTTTTGACGGGCGCAATGCATTGAATGGAAACCAGCTTCGGGACTTAGGCTTTAAGTATTTCGATTTAGGTCGCGGAGAAGAAAATGTTGAGCTTGTTGATAAGCGAAAATTTATTAGCGCTGTCACTTTGCTTTTTCTGGCATTGCGGATTTCTTATATGAATACCTTGGCGGAAATGGCAGAAAAATTGGGCGCCAATATTCACGATGTGAAGCAGGGGTTCGGTTATGACCCGGTTGTTTCTAATGCCGCGAAGGGCGGCGAAATTGAATATTTAAATCCGGGGCTGGGCTGGGGCGGGTACCATTTACCGCGCGCGGTTGATTTTATGGCGGATCTTTCCGGTCAGGCAGAATTGTTTGCGACGCTCAATCAATTCGATGCCGCAAGGAATGCGATTTTAGAAAAATTTGGAATTTCAAAGGATGCGTTAGAAAACACGCGCGTTCCTTTTGTCGATACGGCCAAAGCGATCAATCAGCGCCAGATTCAAGTTGCGGTAGAAAAAATGAAGCGGGAGTTAGGTCGACCGTCCCTTGCCGGAGTCAAAATTGCTGTGGCCGGCCTCGCCCACAAGCAGGGTGAAAACATTGATAGCTCGCCATCGATAGCTTTGATTCAATCGCTTGCGGCGGAAGGTGCGGAAATCCATGCATGGGATCCTGATGAAGGCGTGCGCACAAGTGTGAATCATCTTCTCAAAAAGACTTCAACCGCGCAGCAGGTTCATTATTTTGGCGATCTTCATGAGGCTATGCGTGCGACGGAGATGCAGGTGATCGCTTATGTTTCGCCTGAATTTTTAAATAAACCGGAAAAATTGGTCCGTGATGCGGCTGGCAAGGTTACGGCCTCTTTTATTTTTGACGCGCGTCATATCTTTGTTAACCCCGCGGTCTTTTCGCAATTTGGTGTTTCTTATGCCGCGGTGGGCATGCCCACCTTGCGCTCCGAGGCGCGTGCGGACGAAATCAAACGGAAATCAGATCGAGCCATGCTTTTGGGTTTGACCGGTCTCTGGTTGGAATTGCCGATTGCGGCTGCGAATAAGTTTTATGCTTTGGTTAATCCCGAGTCTGATTTATTTCTTGATGTTTTATGGGGAATGTTGGGATTGTTTTTATTCAGCTCGCTCGCGGTTGTTCGGGCTTTTTATTTAAATTACAAAATAGATTCACTTCCTGCTTTATCCGAAGAGCCAGAACGAAGCGGAACGTCAGGGATTTCCCGTCATTTATTTTTAATGGGAGGCTTAGCTTGGATGATGTCTTCAGGAAGTTCTTTGGCTGCTGATCGCATCCATCCGCGGATTTTTAAATTATCCGAAAGTATTTTAAATCCGCTCAATCTTCCTAAGCAGCTTCCTGATGAAATAAAGGCATGGAGTACTTTGCGGGATATTCTTGCGGAGCGGCTTAATGAATTGCTTACCGATAAAAAAGGGACGCTCGAAGAAATTAGCGCAGATTTCAGTTCGAAACCCGAAGTCATTCGCGCTGCCTATGAGGACGCGCTTCATTTTATTGAAGAAACAGCTCCGACGGATAAAACCGTTGAGTTGCGTGAGCTTATTCGGCAATCCTTATCCGCAAACCGATCAGAATTGCGTTTGTATGATGTGGCATCTGCACGCGAAGCTTTGACTAAAATTAAAGATCATCGCGATGTGTCTTCGGATATTCGCGGGCAGGCGAGCCGCCATTTAGGTAATTTAGGAGTGTCCGGCGGACGTCGCGGATCTGCTGTTCCTCGTTATGTTGGCGATTTCTTGCGCGGAGTTGAGAGTCAATATCCCCAGGTTTTCCGTTCTGAATCACGGCATTACACAAAAGAAATGATCTTGGGTTTGACCGCTAAAGGCTGGGAGCAACATCTTTTAAACATCTTTTTATATTCACCTTATTTGGGAAGGCCCCGTTCCGAAAGCGCGCTGCTACTTTCGCAAAGAAAGCTGAGGGTTGCTTTTCAGGGGGTTGGCGAAAAAATAGTTAAAGCTCTTAACCCCTTTAACCGTGACGCCGAGACGAAAGCCAGCAAGACGAACTTGCAGCTGGTTGCGGAAGTTGTTGTACCCATTGTGAATGACTGGATTGAAGAAAAAAAGAAGAGTTACCCTATTTTGACGAGTGTGATTTCAGAGCATGGCGTGCAAAGTGATTATATAAAGGGAGAGGTTATGAATTACTTTTTCCGCATTAGAGAAAGTGGCCCGCGGCCGGCGGGGTCCATGGCTCCGCATCTTGCTTCCCGCTCTATGGCTATTGGCGACGGCGCTTATGAAAGAAGTATTGGTGAAACTGGGCCTCACCGCTCCGAAGCGCGAAGCTCAAAGTTGATGCCTTCGGTTGTTTTTTGGACAGCTGTAAGCGCCATTGCTTTTATGGCTGCAGCAAGCCCGGTGGTAATTGGTATTACCGCCGCTTGGGCCCTTTTGAACTTAGCGTTGATGTTAAGACCCTATTTTTTATCCTTTAATAATCGCGTAAAAGAGAATACTTTTTTTCAAAAATATGGGCACACTAATTTTGGTTATGAACCCGAGGGGGCTTTAAGTCACTTTGAGGGCGGCGCGGAAGACTATAAAGGATTTTTTTACGAGATGACACCGGCGTGGGTCGGGCTCTTTGTTGCTTTTTTGTCGATTCCTTTTTTGGGAGCTCAGGGGTTGCTTTTTGCGATGGTGGCAACCATGGCTACGGTCATGATTGAGTTCCTTTTTGAAAATTTGGTGAGCACTTTGCTTCGTGTTTTTGTTTATCAGACCATTGAAAATGTATCGGACATTGTTCGCTTTTACGCGCATGAACCTAAAATCCGATCGGCTGCAAACTTGGTTATTCGGCGTTTTGCTGAGCGGCATATTCTGCCGGAGGGCGGAATTTTAGCGGTGCTTGGAAATCCGACGCCTGAGTATCCGCAGCAAGTTGTCGAGCTAATTAAGAAAATGAACCCTCAGGCTATTTTGATTGTGGGTAATGGCGGATTGGATAAGGACGGTAAGCAAATCAAAAAGCCTGAATATGAAAATATTCGAGAAAAAGTTTTAGAGATTTTAGCCCAAGAAAATTTAGCTGATTACTGGAAAGATAAAATTTTTGTTAATGAAAAAGACAAGTCCATGAATACCGGTCAAAATGTAGGCGTTGTCGCCGAGATTCTTGCGCGCGAACGCGCGGCTTTTGAAGCGCGCGGTATTTCACTTAAGAAAATAGTTTTGACCCAAATGCCGGGAGGCATGTTGGTTTCTCGACGAATTTTTGAATACCAGTGGGCAGACAATGCTAAGGTCAATGAAGTTGGAGATATTCAGCCACAGTTTATTTCTTACGCTGCAGCGCAGCCTGAGATTCAAGAGGGTGTTCCGATGGCAAAGGAAGCCGAAGATGTTCTTAGGCTCATTATGTTCGGCGACAAGGGCGATGGTGAAGGGCAGGTTTGGCGATTAAACGAATGGCATCAAGGCGAAAAACCATTTATTCGTTTTCATGCGGAAGATCATTTGCCCCGTGAAACCTTAGAAGTGGTTCGTCAATTCCTTATGCGCTCCGAAGCGCGTTTGTATGATGTGGCGTCGGCGCGCGCAGCCCTGACTAAAATTAAAGATCACATGGAGGTGCCTTCAGATATTCGCGGGCAGGCGAGCCGCCATTTGGGTAATTTAGGAGTGTCTGGCGGACGGCGCGGATCTGCTATCCCTCGTTATGTAGGCGATTTCTTGCGTCAAACACAAAGCGCTTATCCCCAAGTCTTTCGCTCTGAAGCGCGGGAAATGAACCCGATTGAAGTGTTTAAAGATCAGCTGGTGCTTGAACGTGAAAATAACAGCGGCATTTGGTTGAGTAAAAGTTTCGCAGGGCTCGTTGGTATTGTTGTCGGGGGAATTCTTTTTGCTGCGTTTGGACTTGGAGCTTGGGCTGTGGTGGGTGCCGGAATCGGTTTTATTATTGGTTTTTTTGGAATTGCATTGGTCTATGGTGATGTTTTAGATACAAAGTATTTTGATAATCTAGAAAAAATTTTAGATGACTCGGCAAACCTTGATCGCATTAATCTTTTAAGAGCGAAGCAAATCGAAATTGAGACCGGTGCCTATCAGAGCATTGTTCCGTCGCCTTTAAATCAGGTTGCACTCGATGCGATTGAGTTTGCGCTAGCCCGCTCCGAAGCGCGAATTGGGATTTTGCCGGAAAGAGAATTTGTTGCGGGTGAAGGAATGTCAAGATTTCGCGCGCATTTTTTAAGAAAAATGGCAAATAAAATTTTAGAAGCAGATGCGCGTAAATCCGCTGGGCGTGATGCGCATCCCGTTGTTTATCAAGTTCAGAAGTGGCTTCAATATGCTCCGCTGGTGTTGGCAGGTATTGGATTCTTCGGAATTTTAGTAATTGGAAAAAGTTTCTTTATGCTTGGAGCGCCAATGCTTTTCCTTGCTGCCATGACTGGGTTTGTTTTGTTTTTAAGCGCTGCTTACTTTATCCAGGGGGTTACGATCGGACGGTTTTTTAGTCCATTTACAAAATTAGAATTACTGCTAAGGGATCCATTTGCTATTTTGGAGGTAGTTAAATTTCAATTTGGTTATTTACCTGAATCAGAAATTTATCCTTTTCTTTTAGAAACAGAATCGGGGCGCGATCTTATTGTGAGACGGCATGTGATTCCTTCTTTGGAAGCCATGGGGATTTACGATGTTAGAGCTGTTTCTCTTGCTAATCCGGAGCAAAAAAAAGTTGTTGTGAACACAAAGAGTGGTGAAAACATTGAATCGCACATTTCTCAGTTGAAAAATATTCTGAGATGGGGTGGAGAGAATCAATACATCAAAGAGGTTAGAGAACATCAAGCTTTTGTGCGTAGTGTGGCAGCTATTCTTCCGAAGCGTTTGACGCAGTTTCCAACCGAGGAAAGATTGAATGATGCACTTCTTAAAATCTCTGATTCCCTCAATCAAGGCGGAAAAAGAGTTTCAGGGATTGATTTAACTGCTCGGTTTGCTGAGGTTGCAACTCAAGATGTTTTTCCAGGTTATGCGTATTCTGGCGGAGGGTATTCAGATGGATCAGATTGGAGCGTTGACGCTTATGAAGGAAAGGTTTCAAATCTTGTTTTTTACTTTCCAAATTATGAGAACGTACTTAGTCGCATCAAGAACGAGGATTCGTTTTTCTTTGAGAATCGCTCGGAAGCGCGCGAAGCGAATTTTGTGTGGAAGGTCTTGGGCGGAAAACAAATTGAGCCTCAAACGCTTGAAACTTTGTTTTTGAATCATTGGGATGAACGGAGTCCACTGCAGGAGGCTGTGATTGAACGCCAAGATCCGAAAGACTCTTCTAAAACTGTTTCGATAAGAGTTGAAGTGCCTGCCTCTTTAACCGTTTCACCCGCTGTGTTTTTGGATTCTTGGTTTGAACAAAAAAATGCCGGACTTTCGTTTCATGATTCACTTAAGCGTGGGTTGATTCGTCAAGTGATGTTGAGTGGATATGCGCCGACTCAGGCTAAACCCCATACGAATCTGGCGGCTGCTACGATTGCTCGGCAAATTGAAGATCAATTAGCCGTTGTTGAAAAAGAGGAGCGTTTAAGCGATGTAAAAACAGCAGCGCTGCAGGCAGCGATTCGACTCTTTACTTTAAATTATGAGCTTTTGGATTCTCGTCGCAGTCAAGCAATGGTGGAGTCTCTTCCGGAGCGGATTCAAAAAGCTTTTCTGAAAACGTATGGCGTTTCTGAAAAATTAATTTTGTCGGGAAAAATGGGCGGCACCACAATCGGCTGGTCGCTTGCTTCGCGCTGGGGAATTTTGAGCTGGCGCACCGAGGAGCCAACGCATGTGGACGCGCAGGGAAGAAAGCTGGTAGGAAAACCGCGCGCTGAGATTGAGGCTCTTGCGGGTGCTGCGAATAGCTTGGAAGACATTGTGGGGCGTATTATTCGGCCTATGGCGGAATATTGGAACCGTTCTCTTGAGGTGAGCGGAGAAGGTTATGAGTTCAAAGATTTGATCCGCGGTTATGTTCTTTCGGCTCCCGGTTGGTTTGATGATCAAGGACGATTAACCGCCAATCAATCGAATATTGCGCACATGAATCGCGGATATCATTTTGATTATCCGGAGAATGAGTTTTCGATTTCGGCCCAACTTTTGGCAAAGTATGGAATTTCACTTTCAGGACGTACTCTGCATGACGGAACCGCGCATGCGATGGGTGAAATGAGCCTGTTGTATGGAACCGGCGCTAGAAACTTTGTTTATTTAGGACCAGGCAGCGGTATGGCGCATCGCGTGATGGTGGACGGCGAGCCGTTTACCGGCGGTGAAGAAATCGCTTACATCCAAAATGAGTTGCCCAATTATATGTTTCTGCGGGATCGAACTGAGGGCGGTCTTACAACTTGGAATATTGATTGGGATCTGGGCTTAGCGATTTCTTCCGGAACACGCCTTGCCCCGGATGTCGCGATACGCACTTGGGAAAATCAAACCGCGGGCGTGGCGAAAGTACGCCGTTTGAAAGAAGCTTTAGATGCGGAAGGGCTTTCTGTTCCTGAATCGGAAACAAATTTCATCGGATACGTGATAAAAAAATATCCGGCTGTTTATAAAAAAGTGAATGATCAGATGCTGCGCGAAATGGGGCATGGCATTGTCACTTTGATTGTTCAGTCAAAAGAAAAGTTTGGTGATCGCTATCCGGATTATCGCGCAAGTGATTTTCGCGCTGTGCTTGGCGGAAAAATCACAAATGAGGCTGACCTTGATGCTGTTAAGAACGGCGCGAATGAAGTGGCGGAATCATTTGGCCTGACGTCTGAAGATATTGATCGTATGTTTGTCTTGTCTGCGATTCCCGATGAAGTGCGCGAATTTTTAGCGGCGATTTCAATCTTTGATCAAATTGTAAGTGCTCGTTCGGAGCAGCGTGTTGCCCCTTCTGATGCTGAGGTTGTTGTTCCCTCGGTGCTTTCTTATCGGCAGACTTTACAAGCTGCCCGGTTGAAGCTGCTGAATTGGCTGGGTGGTATTGTTCCTCAGCGTTGGCTTTCAGCCGTTGGTGTTGAAGATATCGCAAGGCAAGTGCGCGCGCTTACAGGCGCGGATGCTTTTGCTGAAGAAGTTCCGGTTGAGCGCCGCGGTGTTTTGGCTTCTTTCCATGGCGGTAAAAATTATCTCGCTAAATCGGAAACGGCGGAATTTTCTTCAAAGATTATTTTGGATATTTCTTTTGTTGAAGAATTTTTGGAAGAGAAAGATGCATTGGGGCTTTTTGCTTTGCTTCAAAATTCTGCCGATCTCATTGTTTTTGATACGACCGGAAATTTATCGCAGCGGCTGAAAGATAAAATCAATAATCGTCGATCAAGGCTGTCAGCACAGCAGAAGCAAGCCGCGCTGGATGCAGTAAAAACTTTGCGGGTGGTGAGCGCAAATTCCGAAACGCTTTATGGAGAAATTTCCGCTTTGGCGAAAAAACCGGACACAGCCGTTTTGCTTGCTTCGGCGGACGGTCTTGAAAAAATTAGCGGAAAGCTTGTCATGGCTTTGCGCGAGACATTGCACGCGGGCGACGCACAGGCTTTAATTGCCTTGATTCGTATTTTGAAACAGGCTGCCATGCTTGATTCTGAAGCGGCATCGGATTATTTACAGATGCAGATTGATGGCTTGCGCCGTCAGGGCCGAGGATGGCTTGCCGAGTCGATTCAAACTTTGATTAGCAGTCTTATTGCGAATCATGAGCTGGTCGCTGTTTCCGCATAGTTTGCTTCACGCTATGGTTTGACTGCAAAAATTATATTGTTTAACTCAATCCCGAACCAGGTTCGGGATTGGGAGAATCTAGTAGACGGCGAGGGGATGATTCGGTATCATTCCGCTCACATTTTTTCGCCCTGAGTAGATCTATTTTGGATCAATGGGGGGCGGGCTTGAACCGTTAATGTAATGGGCAAGCGTAACTTAAGGAGATAGAAAAATGGAAACGATTGAATTACAAGTAACAAAACGCACCAAGCTCGGTTCAAAAGGTGCGAATGACGCGCGCCGCGCGGCAACGATTCCCGCGATTGTTTATGGCCATGGCATGACCCCGCTTCCGGTTGCGGTTCCTGAAAAACTTTTCAACACCACCATTCGTTCCGGCCACGGCTTGAACCTTTTGTTTCAGCTTCAGGTTGAAGGTGTTACGCTCAAAGAGAGCACTTGCCGCGTGAAAGATTATCAAACAAATCCCGTTACGGACAAAATCAGCCACATCGATTTCATGGTTATTTCGATGACTGAAAAAATTGAAGTCTCGGTTCGTATTAAGCTCAAGGGCGCGGATTCAGCCCCTGGTGTTAAAGCCGGCGGTTCTTTGGATTTGGTGCACCATGAAGTTGAAATTGAATGTTTGCCGAATCAGGTTCCTGATTTTATCGAAGTGAATGTAAAAGACATGAACATCGGTGACGCGATTCATTTCAGCGATATCAAACTTCCTGAAGGGGCTACTTCAGATTTTCCTTTAGAAGAAGTGATCGTTGCGCTTCACGCACCGAAGGCTGAAGAAGAGCCGAAGGCTGAAGAAGGCGACGCGGCGAAAGAGCCTGAAGTTCTCACGGCGAAGAAGAAAGACGAACCCGCTGAAGGCGCGGCAGCTCCTGCGGCTCCTAAGGCTGATAAGAAATAACGCGGTTTTTTTTTCCTCTGCGCTTTTAGCGCAATTGGATTGTGAAACTAATTATTAGACCAGGGCAGATCCCGGATCTTTGCGGAGATCCGGGATCTTTTTTTGGTGGAGTGACTTACTTATGAAGCTGATTGTTGGACTTGGTAATCCCGGAACCAAATACGATTTAACTCGCCACAATATCGGTAAACGCGCGATCTTGGCATTTGCCGAGACCGAGCGTTTGTCTTTTACGGATGATTCGAAGCTTAAAGCGTCTTATTGCGCTTGGAATCATCCGGCCGGAAAAGTTTTACTGGCCTATCCGCACACTTACATGAATCTTTCCGGGGAAGCCATTCGCGCACTTTGTGATTATTACAAAATCGACACGCTGCGGGATGTGTTAGTTGTTTTGGATGATGTGGCTTTGCCGTTTGGGACCGTGCGTCTTAAAATTTCAGGAAGCACCGGCGGGCATAATGGTCTTGCGTCGGTTGAGCAGCATTTGGGCCACTCAAAGTACCCGCGAATGCGTATTGGCGTTGGAGGGCATTTGAACGCGTGCGATTCGATCAATGACTTTTTGAAAGGGAAGCCCTTAGAAGATTATGTGCTGGAGCGTTTGCGGGAAGAGGAAGAAAAGGCATTTCCGGCGGTTTTGAAGCAGGTTGATTATGCTTTTCGGCTTTGGTCCGAAAAGACCTTTGAGGCTGCTGCCAGCTTAGTAAATATAAAAAAGGATAGCATTTAATAGCATCTTAGTCTAAAAACAAAAGACTGGAGACTGGAAATTCGGCCTGATTTTCTAACTTTGCTGGTCTGTTGCTTTTGGTCTTCTGTCTGTCGTCTTTCTTGATTTTCCCTATTGCTTCCCTGCATGAGCCGTGATAAATTACCCAACCTTTTTCACCGAAAATCAGGTGCTTTATTTAGGAAGGAAATGGCTTTTGCCATTTCTTTTTTTCTCTTAAGCCGTGAACTTGTGTTTTGAATTTGGTGACTAAGAGCAATTTTTTATACTGAGCAGGGAGTGCTATTCGAATGAAAACATATGAAGGTCTTTTTATTTTTTCTCCGGAAACCGCCGCGCAAGATAACGTTGCGGCTGAGATAACCGGATGGATTCAGCGCTTTGAAGGCGTTGTGGAGCAGGTTACGGATTTAGGGAGCCGCAAACTCGGTTTCAAAATCGGCAAGCTCACGGAAGCCAAAGCTTTCTCAGTTCAATATCAAATGAATCCCGCGCAGGTGGATGCTTTCAGAAAGATGCTTAATCATGAGTCGAAGGTTCTTTCCTTCACACTTACTTTTCCTCCTTCTAAAAAGCCTGTGCCGAAGTTTTTCAAGCAGGATGAAGGCGGATTTGCCGGCGCCGGTTACGGTCGCGAAGGCTACGGAAGGGATTAATTGTGGCTGCAAGTCTGAATAAAGTTTTCTTGATGGGGAATTTGACGCGTGACCCTGAGTTGCGCTATTTGCCTTCAGGACAGCCCGTGACCAGTTTTTCGATCGCGATGAATCGGGTTTATAACTCTCAGACCGGCGAGAAAAAAGAAGAAGTCAGCTATGTTCGTGTTGTTGTGTGGGCGCGCCTCGCTGAAATATGCAATGAGTATTTGAAAAAAGGCAGCCCTGTTTTTGTGGAAGGCCGTTTGCAAAGCCGCAGCTGGGAAGCTCAGGATGGGACCAAGCGTTCTGCGATTGAAGTGGTTGCTCAGAATGTGCAGTTTTTACCGCGTGGCGGTCAGGGACGCGGTGCTGAAGGCGCTGCTCCGGCCATGGACGGCGGGGACGAAGCGATTTTTGATGATGTGGATGCTTTTCCGGGTGCCGGAAGCCAATCTTCAAGCGGTGCCAAGGGCGCCAAAGGTGTTTCATCTATCTCAGCTGATGAGCTGAGACCCGATGAAGATGTTCCTTTCTGAGTCGTAAATATATTGCTCTGTGCTGTTTTATTTGGCCTCTGCGGCTCTGCCGCAACCGGCCATATGAGTAGCGCAATAAAAGCAACAAGCGTTAAAAGTTTAATGAAATAAGGATTAAAGGGAGACGAGAGAATATGCCAGAGCCGCGTAAAAGAACGAATAGTAAAGACGGGAAATTTAAGAAAGATCGCAAGCCTCGCGACAGAGATGGTATGGGCGCAGGCATGCTTCGCGGCGTTCGTCCGATCCCGACTTATGATTATAAGAACACTGAGTTGTTGATGAAGTTTGTCACGGAAAAAGGCAAGATTTTGCCGCGCCGTATTACGCGCCTGAATGCGAAAGATCAGCGGACTTTGAAGAAGCTGATTCGTAAGGCTCGTCACGCCGCGTTGATGCCTTTTCAAGTTTACTAAGATAGATACATAGAAGAAGGAGTTCGGCCATGGAATTGCTTTTGATACAAGATGTGCCTCATGTAGGCAGAAAAGGTGATGTCGTAAAAGTTCGCGACGGTTTTGGCCGTAATTATTTGATTCCGCGTCATTACGCTTTGCCGGCGACACGCGCCAACCGTGATTTCATCGAAGAACAGCGTGTTCGCGTTGAAGCTCGTCGCGCAAAAGAAAAAGCGGCTGCTGAAGAAGTCGTTAAGTCGCTTGAACGTATTAAAGTCGTGATTTCAGCCAAAGTCGGTGCCGGCGAAAAACTTTTCGGTGCCGTAACCGCGGAACAAATCGCAGACAATATTTCCCGCAAAAAGGGTCATAAAGTTGATAAGAAACAAGTGCAGTTGGCTGAGCCGATTAAAACGCTCGGAACTCATTTGGTTGAAGTCGAAGTTTATCCTCAAGTTAAGGCCAAGGTCACGGTCGAGGTTGTCGGCGAGCCGCAGCCTGCCTGAGATATTTTACTCTGTGCCTCCGGCACAACCGTGGTTTGTGCCGTGCTCAATAAGCATTAATTTAGTTAAGGTTGTTTCATGGCCGAACGAAACATGATTGCCGGCGGTTCGGTTCAAAATCTCGAAAAAGTTCCGCCGCACAGCCGTGAGGCTGAAATGAGCGTGCTCGGCTCGATGCTGTTTGATGAAAACGCATTGACCGTAGCGATTGAAGTTCTTAAGCCTGAATATTTTTACGAAACATCCCACGCCAACGTTTTTTCCGTTCTTCAAACTCTTTTTGATCGCAATCAGCCCGCCGATTTGTTGACGGTTTCCGAAGAGCTTCGCAAGCGCGGCCAGCTTGAAACGGTGGGCGGCGCGGCTTACTTAACACAGCTGACTGCCGCGGTACCGACTTCCGCAAACATCCAGCATTATGCCAAGATTGTTAAAGAGCGCGCTTTGTTGCGTATGTTGATTCATTCCGCCACGACGATTGTTCAGGAGAGCTTTGATCCATCCAAAGACGCGCGTGAAGTCATCGATAAAGCGGAAAGATCTATCTTTGAAATTGGTCAGGATCAAATCGAAGGCAAAACCTTCTCCATGCGTGACATTATTCATAACACGATGGAAACGATCGACCAGCTTTTTCAGCGTAAAGAGCACGTTACGGGTTTGGCATCGGGTTTTCATGAATTCGATACGAAGACCGCGGGGCTTCAGCCTTCTGACTTAATTATTGTTGCGGGTCGTCCTTCGATGGGTAAGTCTGCTTTTACAACCGCGCTTTGCGAGCATGCTGCGGTAAATTTAAAAAAACCGGTCGCGTTTTTTTCGCTGGAAATGAGCAAAGAACAATTGGTACAGCGTATGCTTTGTTCTTACGCGCGCGTGGATGCGCAAAAAGTTCGCACGGGGTATTTATCGCATCAAGATTGGCCGAAGCTTACGCAGGCTGCGGGAAAACTTTCTGAGTCGCCGCTTTACATTGATGATTCGCCGGGTCAAACGGTGCTTGAAATTCGCGCGAAGGCCCGCCGCATGAAAATGCGATACGGAATTCAAATGGTTGTGATAGATTACCTTCAGCTGATGCATATGGGCGGGCACGTTGAAAGCCGTCAGCAGGAAATTTCCGCGATTTCACGATCGCTGAAAGCGCTGGCGCGTGAATTGCAAGTGCCTGTGATCGCGGTAAGTCAGCTGTCGCGTGCGGTGGAAGCCCGCCAGGGAAATCGGCCGATGCTTTCGGATTTGCGCGAATCCGGCGCGATTGAACAAGACGCGGACGTGGTTGTTTTTCTTTTTCGCGAAGAGTATTACAATCCTACCGAAGAAAATAGAAATATGGCTGAAGCGATTATCGCGAAGCAACGAAATGGTCCCACGGGAACCGTTCCGCTCGTTTTCTTAAAAGAATGGACGCGGTTCGATAACCCCGAATTTTCGAGAGGGCAAGAAGTTTCAATATGAAGCGTGGTTTGTTGTTGGTTTTGGGAACGCCTGCCAAGCGCTGCGTGAGCTGTCTTGGGTTAGCCGTCCTTTTTTTATTTTCAACTCTATTTGTTCCTCCGACAGTATTTAGCCAAACCGCGGCTGATTCGGCTTCCTCAGATGCTGTGGCTTCTTCTGACACTACTTCATCGACAACGCCATCCGGCGAATCAACACAACCTGTTCCGACGGATTCGCAAGAGCCCGTTGCCGCATCTGATTCTTCCGTTGCGCAGGCTGAACAAGCAAGTGCGGATGATGCCACAGTTCCGGCAGGCGCCCCTTCTGTTTCGGATGCCGCGGAAAAAAAAGTTGTCGCGGTTGAAATTCTTGGTAATCAAGTGATCAGTACGCAGACGATTCTTACCAAAATGCGCACCCGTAAAGGCGCGATTCTCCGCCAGCAAATGATCAACGAAGACATTAAGCGTCTTTATGCGACGCGGTATTTTGAAGATATTCAAATCAAGCTCGAAGACTTAGCGGATGGTTATAAGCTGTATGTTACGGTTACCGAAAAGCCCGTTATCAAAGAGATTCAGATTTCAGGACATACTGTTTTTAAGGATGAAAAGCTTCGCAAGGCGCTGGCCTTAGTTGAAGGGGAAGTTATCGATGAAAACAAGTTGCGCGAAGGCGTTGAAGAGATTCGCAAGCTTTATGCTAAAAAAGGATTTCGCTTCATCGAAGTTAAATCCGATGTTCAAAAAGACTCCGGTTCAGGCCAGGCCACGATTAAGATTTTGATTGAGGAAGGTAAAAAATACAAAATCGGCAAAGTTGTTTTTGAGGGTAACACGCGTTTTAAAAGCAAAGAGCTTTTGAAGCTCATGAAAAATCGTCCCAAGAAATGGTTTATGTTCGGGACCTTCAAAGAAGATGAGTTTGACCAAGATTTAGAGCGTATTTACTTTCAGTATCAGAAAGAAGGGTATTTGGACGTTAAGGTTGCGCCTGAGTTTGAGTATAACGAAGAAAAGCAATTGATGACGGTAAAAATTCTGATTCAGGAAGGCGCAAGTTATCTGACCGGGGAAGTGAAGTTTAAAGGGAATCAGTTATTTCCCGAGTCGGAGCTTTGGCAAGAATTAGAAATGCTTCCGGGGCTGACTTATTCGCAGTATTACATCGCGGAAGATG
>CAZLTL010000007.1:0-103616 GCA_964562525.1 uncultured bacterium | reverse complement strand
AGTTCCTGCAAGCCACCAAGCTTTTATCCAATCATGAATATCATGTGCTACGCAAACAATACCGAGACGGAATTCAGCGGCATGAGATTGACCTCAAAAAGAAAGTACATGAGAGGCTGAAGGTTTATCAAAAAAACCGCGTGATTTTTTTCTATGCGTCATTCGGCGTGATTTTATTGCTGAGTATTTTTTGGGGCGTGATTTTGCTGCTTTTAAGGCGTGAATTTAACCGCCGTCTTGACACCGAACAGGCTTTGCGGGGCAGCGAGCGCAAGATGAGAAAAATCATTGATTTGGTGCCGCATATGATTTTTGCCAAAGACAAAGAAGGCCGGTTTATTTTAGTCAATCAAGCCATGGCAGACGCCTATGGAACGACCATCGAAGTTTTAATCGGCGCCCGGCATGAAGATTTCCATAAGTCAAAAGATGAGCTTGAGGAGTTTATCCGTGACGACCAGGAAGTGATTCGTGAAGGGAAACCTAAGTTTATTCCCGTCCAAACCTTTTCGGATGCGTCCGGCAGGCAGCGGTTATTGCAGACGATCAAAATTCCATTTTTAGTTCCCGGCCAAAAGGAGTTTGCCGTTCTGGGCGTCGCGGTTGATATCACGGATCAGAAAAAAGCGGAAGAAAAGCTCATGCGTAACGCGTTTTACGATTCGTTGACCGACCTTCCGACACGGACGCTTTTTATGGACCGCATTTCAGAAGCACTTTCCCGCATGCGGCGTGACGAGAGTTATCATTTCGCTGTTTTTTACATGGATTTAGACCGTTTCAAAGTGGTCAATGACAGCTTAGGGCATATTAAGGGCGATCAGCTGCTGATCAGCATCGCGTATCGTTTGCGCAAAAAACTTCAAAAAATGGACGCCTTGGCGCGTGTCGGCGGCGATGAGTTTGGGCTTTTGGTGGAGGGGGTAGCTTCGGAAGAAAGCGCCCGCGCGATTGTTGAAGATATCCGCGCTATTCTGCAGGAGCCTTTTCATTTAGACGGGCATGAAATTTTCACCAGCGTCAGCATTGGAATCGTGATCAGTGCGCCGCTTTTTAAAAATGCCAACGATGTTTTGCGCGGGGCCGATACCGCGATGTATGCGGCCAAGACGAACGGAAGGCGACGGCACGAATTTTTTAACGAAAAAATGTATTCGAAAGCGCTGACGATGATGGGGCTTGAGAGCGACCTGCGCCGCGCGATTGACCGGAAAGAATTTTCTGTTTTTTATCAGCCGATCATTTCCGCCAAAACTCAAAAGCTGGTCGGTTTTGAGAGTTTGGCGCGCTGGAAACATCCGGAGCGGGGACACGTTTCTCCGACGCAATTTATTCCGCTCGCGGAAGACAGCGGAATGATCGTGTCGATCGGCGATTGGGTTTTTGAAAATGTTTGCCTGCAAATTATTGATTGGAAAGCCCGGGGGGTGGTTAAGAGCAATTTTTACGTGAGTATCAATGTTTCCGTGCGGCAGCTGCATCAGCCGGATTTTGTAACCAACATCAAGCACGTTTTGCGTAAGAGCGGGCTTGATCCCGAATTCGTGCGTATTGAAATTACGGAAACCGTTTTGTTGGATGAAAGCGAAGTGGTGCTTGCTAATTTGGAAGCCCTGAAAAGGCTGAACTTGCCGCTTTACCTCGATGACTTTGGAACAGGCTACGCTTCGCTCTCGCTGTTAAGGAAACTGGATATTGAAAAATTAAAAATCGACCAGTCGTTCGTTAAGCAGCTTGAAAATGACGGTGAAAGCCGTGAAATCGTTCAAGGCGTCATCGGTTTATCGCATAACTTAGGCATTGATGTGATAGCCGAAGGAGTTGAAACCCTCGAAGTTTTTGAAAAACTCAAAGAGCTGGGCTGCGATTATGTCCAAGGGTATTACTTTTCCAAGCCCGTGAATTCAGAAGAAGCTGAAACATTGATCCGCAAGAACACTTAAGCGGCTTCATTGAAGTCGAATCCGGTCGGGCTTGTTTTTCCAGCGACGATGTCCCCAAATCCACTGTTCCGGATATTCACGGATTTTTTCTTCTAAAATGGCGTTCAGTTCGCGCGTCAGCTCCATTTCAACTTCACGGCTTTCGTCTTTAACGTGTAATCCCGGAAGACAAATCAGCTTGTAGCGTCCTGGGCGAACGCGGACGCAGAAAGAAGGCACGATAATCGCGCCTGTTTTTTGCGCAAATCTGGCCGCAATCGTGGTGGTCGAAGTTTCTTTGCCGAAGAAGGGAATCCAAATGCCGTCAGGACCGGACCATTGATCCAGCAAAATAGCGGCAATGCCTTTATTTTTTACGGCAGCGTAAACTCCGCGGACGGCGCGGTCTTTGTCGTAAGGAATAACCGAGGATAAAGCACGGAGCCGGTTGATTTCCTTATTCACAAAAGGATTTTTTAAGTTTTTGACGATGACCATCAAGGGAGTTTTTTTCAGATTACAAATCAATTCATGACATTCCCAAGCGCCTAAGTGGGAGCAGGCCAGGATGACGCCCTTTTGTTGTTTAATCGCATCATCAAAGGCAGCACTCTCGCTGACGTCGAATATTTCCGTCGCGCGATCAACCACTTTTTGCATCATAAAAAGTTCAGTCATGCTGATCGCGGCGCTTTCAAACGATTTTTGAGCGATGCGTTTGCGTTCGCTTTCCGTTTTTTCGGGAAAAGCGATGGCAAGATTGGACAGCGCGGTATTCCGCTTGCGGGCGAGCAGCAGATAAGCCAGCTTTCCGAAAAAAGCGGCTAAGGCGGATGCCTGCTCGAGCGAAAGCAAGTTTGCTATCCATGCGAGCATCTTTACAGCCGCATACTCGATACGGTAAGCAATTAATTTTAGCAGAGGGTATTTTTTTTCTTCAGGCATAATTTTTTCAGGTTTCAGGATGACTTCCTATTTCTGAAGCATCATAATATAGGAGTCTTTGACAAAATACCACGGTTCGGAATGAGTTTGACGGAGAGGGCACAGTGAAGTCTTACCGCGAAGAAATTTGGTTTGAAACTAAAAAGAAAAAAGAATTTATCAATATTACACCGCAGGTTAACGCTACGCTTGAGAAAAGCGGCATCCGTGAAGGACTTTGTCTGGTGAATGCCATGCATATTACCGCCAGCGTTTATATCAATGACGATGAGTCCGGCCTGCTGAAGGACTTTGAAGATTTTCTCGAGAAAATCGCACCGTATGATTTGAAGGGTTACCGCCATCATCGTACGGGCGAAGACAATGGAGACGCGCATGTGAAGCGGCAGCTTTTCGGCCGCGAAGTCACCGTTGCGGTGACCAACGGGCAATTGGACTTTGGACCTTGGGAGCAAATATTTTACGGCGAGTTTGACGGCGGACGCAAAAAAAGAGTGCTTATCAAGATTATAGGCGAATGAGTGGCAGCTCAAATTATGGATAAACCAACGATCAAGATTACCTACTGTACGCAATGCCGGTGGCTTTTGCGCGCGGCATGGATGGCGCAGGAATTACTCACAACTTTTCAGGATGAGTTTGCTGAAGTTTCAATGGCACCGGGCACAGGCGGGATTTTCCAAATTCATCTGAATGGGAAGCTGATTTGGTGCCGCAAGGCGAATCAGGGTTTTCCCGACATCAAAGAACTGAAGCAAATCGTCCGTGACGTCGTTGCCCCGGAAAAAGACCTGGGTCATTCGGAGAAGAAAGCTGAGCTTTGAGCCCTGCTTTTGGGCTATAATAAGGCTGTTTAAAAGTTGTTTTCATAAACGCGCGAAGCGCAAATTAAATGAATAAGAGGGGGCAAACATGAAGTACTTAGCTGTTTTAGGGGTTCTTTTTTTTGTGGGATGCGCGACTGTTTCTGATTCCGGTTCAACTATCGGGCGCGGAAGCTACCGTGACTATAGCTACACCAATAAAGACGGTGTTGTCACCGTGCATCGCGTTTACAACAACGGCCAGCAAGAATGGCTAAGCCAAGCTGAGGCTACCGCGAAGTAACTCTTTTTTAAACCCTCAGCCTCTTCCGGGCTGAGGGTTTTTAAACGCCTTATCCTCCATGAACCCTATTTCTAAAAAACGCGTCCTCTCCGGAATTCAGCCCTCGGGCAGCATCCATCTCGGGAACTATTTGGGCGCGATCCAAAATTGGGTGAAATCCCAGTCCGAGCACGATAACTTTTTCTGTATTGTTGATTTGCACGCGATCACTGTTCCTCAAAATCCACAAAAGCTACGCGCGTCGATTCGCGAATTAGCGGGTTTGCTTTTCGCTTGCGGGCTTGATCCGAAACAGGTTTCGCTTTTTGTGCAGTCGGATATTTCCGAGCATAGTGAATTGGCTTGGATTCTCAATTGCAGTACGCCGATGGGCTGGCTGAGCCGCATGACTCAGTTCAAAGATAAATCTGCGAAGCAAAAAGAAAAAGATATTACGCTGGGCCTTTTTGCTTATCCGGTGCTGATGGCTTCCGATATTTTACTTTATGACACGGATTATGTTCCTGTGGGCGAAGACCAAAAACAGCACATTGAGTTAACCCGCGACTTGGCGGAAAAATTCAACTCTAACTTCGGCGAAACATTCAAAATCCCAAATCCTGTCATTCCTAAGATCGGCGCGCGCGTGATGGGATTAGATGACCCGGAAAAGAAAATGAGTAAAAGCGAGCAAGGCAGCCGCCACGCCATTTTTTTGTTGGATGAGCCGGATGTCATTCGTCCCAAAATTATGAAGGCGACCACGGATTCTGAGCGCACGATTGTTTTCGATGAAAACCGCAAAGGATTGTTTAACCTGCTTTCGATTTATCAGATTTTTACGGGATTCGACCGAGCTCAAATCGAAAAAGAATTTGAAGGAAAAGGCTACGGCGACTTTAAGGCCCGTCTTGCGGAAGCTGTGATTGAGTCGCTCAAGCCTATCCGTGAAAAATACAATCAAATCTCAAAAGAACCCGGATATATCGAATCGCTCCTCAAAGAAGGCGCTGAAAAAGTGCGGCCCACTGCCCAGAAAGTTCTGCAGCGCGTTAAAGACCGCGTGGGTCTCGGGCTCTGATAAATTTAGCCTCTGCGGCCTTGCCGCAACCGGCACAAAAGTATTCTTGCTCTGGGCTTCGCTCAACCGCGGCGTACTCATATATGATTAGCCTTTGCGGCCTTGCCGCAACCGGCACAAAAGTATTCTTGCTCTGAGCTCAGCTCAACCGCAATTAAGCCCTAGCGATCTTATTTCTTACCCGTGAACAGCCTGCTGAATCGGAAAAAAACCCGCATTCTTTAAATTCTTTTCGTCGCAGCACATTATTGGCACTTCATTTGCCTTGTTCTATTACCGGCACATTTTAAATATTGACGCATTATTTACTTAATCTTGACCGGAAAATGAAATGCAATCGCTAGCATCTCGGTATAAAGAGGATAAAAGCAATTCGATGAAAACGGCACGCTTACGTTGTGAAGATTTTTTAACAGGCATTTTTGTAGCAATCGCCGTATTTGTTGTATTGTTCTTGAGAATGTCCGCTGCATTCTCACAAACAGCGTCAGCGAATGTTTCCGTACTTCAAACTTCCGCCTCTGAAGGTGAAAGTCAGTACAGCCATTTAAAAAATCGAATTCAGTCGCCCGCCTTAGCTTTACAAACATACTTAACGCAGCCTCCGGTTGTCGTTTCGATTCCTTTGAATTCTCAACCCAGTTTAGTCGAAGTTGATCGGGCTATGCAGTTCGAGTTGAATCGGTGGATGGCATCATCCGGCAACCCTTCGCGCGGATTAACGGGCTCGCTTCGTAAAGAGCTGCCAAGCCGTCAGCTCGCAGATTTTTTTGTTCAAACTTTGATTCCCAAAGAAGCCATGTACTTTGAGTTGGGTGTTGGACTGGATGAGGTTACCGGGTTGCCTTACGACCATATTCGCTATCGGCCTCAGGCTCAAATGATTAGCGAGGTTGGCAATTACACCGCTGCATCTAAAGTCTCGCTTTCAATACCGTTTCTTCTAAATGTGATTCAAAAGAAGCCGGGCTTTACACGTTTATCAGGCTGGACTGTTCCGCTGGCGCGGCAGAAATTGCTGACGGCTCTTCTGACCGTTAAGCGTTTTGCGAAAGACTTTCCGACTTACCGCGGTTTTCTTCCTTGGGTGGATATTCGTCCCAATGGAACGATTGCGCCGGCCAACACCAAAATACCCTCACTCGATAATGGTCAGATGACTTGGGCTATTGCCGCGGTGGCTTCCGTTTTTCAAAACTCGGATGATCCGGAAGAAGTTGCAATTAAAGAAGCGGCGGAAGAAATTCTGGCCATTCAAAACTACGCTCATTTTTATGATTCTCAAGCCGGTCTGCTGCACGGAACCATTCAGGTCGCGCATCGGGACGGACGTTGGGTGGGCGACAAAACCTATTATCTGAATGATATGTTTGAAGGCACAATGGCTGTGCTTTGGGGTGTTTTACATAATCAAATTCCTGAAACGGCTTGGACCAATTTAAAGATTCCGACCGTGGATTATGAAACTCAATCCGGCGATAAAATATCCACTTTCCAAGGTTTTCGATCTTCGTTTCATGAGTGGTGGGCTTTGGCGTATTTGCCTTTCATGAAAAGCCCGCTGGCGCCGCTTTTCCATAATTATCTTTTTGTGCAGGCGGATCATGCGCTGCGTAAGCGTTTACCCGGATTCACATCAACGGCATTTGACGCTCAGGGTGTTTATCGGCAAATGGGTGTTCCCGCGATTGCGGGACAGAAAGTGGATCGCGATGATGTCGCGGTTGTTTTCGGAACTTCGATTGCCACGCTTATTTCTCCCATCACGGGCGGAGAATGGTTACGGTACCTTTATCAGCGCCCGGGTTTGGTAACACCCTTTGGCGCGGTGGAGTCCATGGGGCCTGATGGTTTTGCAGACATTTTTACTGCGGACGCGAAGGGGATGACTCTTTTAGCGTCCTCAGGCGGAGTTGTTTCCGAGATTGAAGGTTATTTAAAATCTCGGGTTGATCCTGCAACGGGTTTGACACTTTATGAAAAACTCATGCGGCTATTCGAATCCAAATATAATCAAATGCTGCATGAGCGCGGTGACAAACCGATTTTGAGCAGCTCGCGTCCGATCCCTCTCCCTCCGCGCGAGTCTCTCGAGCCCCGATTTGCTAAGCCGGAGAATCCGGGAGAGTCTTTTGATATTTCTCGTCATTTGCAGTCAGGCCACTTACACGGAAAAAATGTGACTTCGGTCGGGCTTGAAACACTGGAAGACGATGTGAAATCCGGCGAATTGCTGCGATTCCATTATGAAATCCCGTCGCATTTTATCTATTTCGATCAATGGGCTTTTCGCGGAACTTATTTAGATCGGGCGGTGCGTATTTCTGAAATGAATTATCTCACGGTTGAAATTCCCGTGAATGCAAAGAAAGCCAGCTATGAAATTGAGCTTAAAAGCGACGATATCACGCTTGCTTCCGCGTCTGTCAGCACAACGGATGCGGGGATTATTTCAGAGGACGGGCGCTTTAAAACCGTCGTTTATCCGGTTTACCCGATTCCCGAATCAGATTACAAGGCATTGAATTATGTCTCTATTTCTTTGCATGATCCGCGCTATGTTCAAGGGGCTTCGCGCAGCGAAGCGCGGGAAGGACGTGTCGAGATTCGTTCTTTAAAACTTGAAAAAATGAATCCCATACTTCAGCCAATTTCTCAGGTGCCCGCGGCAGCGTCCGCAGTTCCGGCTGAAATGCCGATTCTTCGCTTTTGGCGCTTGAGTCACGGGGATATGCCTTATCGGGCCAATGCGGAAAAAGGCAGCCTCGTATTTCAGGGCGGGCGCGCTTGGCGCGGCGGCTATGTTCCGTATTCCGATCTTTCTAAATTTCGGTATCTTTACCTTAAAATTCGAAATCGCAGCGGGAAACCCAACTTGTTCAGCTTAGAAATGAAGCATGAGCTGAATCAAATTCTCGGAAAGAAGGTTTTTCTGCATTTGGATGCCTCCGATCAATGGCGCTATTATCAAATTTCTGTGCCTCAAAAAAAGAACAGCGTTTTTAACTACATGGCTGTTTCAGATGCCGATGGGGAATTTGAGATCAGCAAAGCCTTTCTTTCCGAACGCCCTGTCTCCAGTTTAAATGCTCAAAAAGTCAGCTTAGACCGCGTCTAGCCGCTTTCAAAACAGCTCTGGTGCTTTTGGGGCCGGTAACCTAGAATGGCGCCCCATGAAACGCAAATACTTCACCAAAAAGCCCGGTCAGGCGGGACACAAGAACCCCTTCCGCCAAAAAACCACCCGTAAAATTTGGGTGGGCGAAGAAAAGGTGATCCGCAAGCATTTCAGCCATATGCGCAGTCTTTTAATGGCTGAGCAGGCGCGTGACCGCAGCCGTTATGAAGAAGAAGTCTTAAAGCTTCTGCCCGAACAGCGCGAAAAGCGCGGTAAGGCGATGATGGGTTTGCACATTTTAGAAGTGCATTACAATCCGTCCGGTCAGCGATTGATTGCTTTTCAGCAAAAAGGCGGTAAGCGTTTACCCCGCTTTAACTTAAACGGCGGCGATATCGTCCGTTTATCCGCGATACGTATTCCCGAAAGCGAATGGCCCGCAGGTGTGGTTTACACGCGTTCAGCCAATTCCATTACCGTGGCTTTTTCCGGCGGAGAAATGCCCGACTGGATTCAACACACGGAATTGTTTCAACTCACTTTAGGTGAAAGCCGCACTTCGTTTGAGCGTATGTTTGTCATGCTGGACCGCGTGCGTGATGCCAAACACAATCGTTTGGCGAAATTGCGCGATATCGCTTTGGGGCTCAAGGCGCCTGAGCTGGGTGATCCGGTCAAACCGGAAAAACTTTCTTTTTTCCATCCGGGTTTAAATGAGCAGCAAAAGAAAGCAGTGGCGATGGCGCTTGAGAACAAAGATATTTTTGTTTTGCATGGCCCGCCGGGCACGGGTAAGACCAGCGTCTTGGTTGAAATGGTGCGTCAAGCCAAGGAGCGCGGTGAAACCGTGCTGATATCCGCTCCTAGTAATGCCGCCTGCGATCATTTGGTGGATTGCATTGCCGCCTGCAACTTGAAGGTCACGCGTTTAGGCCATCCCGCGCGCGTTTCGCCCGCGGTGCGCGATCACACGCTTTCATTCCAGCTCGCTTTGCATCCTTACGCCAAACTGCTCGAATCCAATCATGCCAAGCTCGATCAGCTCTTTAAACAGCGTTTGCGCCGGCGTGAACGCCGGGAAATGAGCTGGGAAGAAAAAGATGAAATGAATGCCGAAATTGACGCGCTCAAGGCCGAGAACAAAGAAATTAAAGCGCAAATTTTCAATGAGGTGTGGAACAGCACCGATATTGTCATCGCCACCCATGTGGTTTGCGCTGATCCTTTGCTTGAGTCCAAGAAATTCGATTGGGTGATCGTGGATGAAGCCGGTCAAGGGATTGAGCCGGCGACCTGGATTCCGCTCGCGCATGCGTCTTCTCAAGGCGGAACCGCGCAGGGCGGCCGTGTTGTTTTGGCGGGCGATCATGAACAGCTGCCTCCGACGGTTCTTTCCAACTATCAAGGGCGCGGCAGCCTGGCTTATACGCTTTTTGAGCGGTTTCACGATGTTTTGCCCGCGACTTCGCAGTTGAGGCTGGAGTTGCAATACCGCATGCATGAAGAGATTATGCAGTTTTCGTCCGAAGCCTTCTATGAAGGGGCGCTGATTGCCGCCGAAGCGAATCGCGCACATACGCTGAAGGATTTACCGCAGGTAACCGCGCATGAGTTAACCGAAAAGCCCGTCGTTTTCATTGATACCGCCGGATTGTCTTATGACGAAGTTTTTGAAGACGGCAGTTTCAGCCGCTATAACCCCGGCGAAGCTCAATTAGTATTGCGCCAGGTCAAAGATTTAACCGAAAAAGGTGTTTCTTCCTCGGAAATCGCGGTGATCAGTCCCTATTCGGCGCAGATTAAGTGGATTTTGCAGAAAATGGATGAGCAAGGCATGGGTGGGTACGATATCGAGGTCGACAGCGTTGATTCTTTCCAAGGGCGTGAGAAAGAAGCCGTTATTTTGTCGCTGGTGCGCTCCAATCTCGAGGGGGATCTCGGCTTTTTGAAGGATGTCCGCCGTATGAATGTCGCTATGACGCGTGCGAAAAGAAAGCTGATCGTGATCGGTGATAGCGCCACGCTTTCTTCACTGCCTTTCTATGAAGACTTTCTGGCGTATGTGGAGAAAGTTAACGGCTACCTCTCCGCTTGGGAGTACGCTCAGTAAAAATTGCTGAAAAAGTCCGCTTGCTTCGTTGCGAGCGTCGCTTCCTCCTGCGGCGTATTGCCGCATACGCCTCGTCGGGCGCTTGCTCGCGCCTCGCAATCAATCCTTTTTGAGCGATTTTTAAGTTTGTCCAAGCTTCGGTGGCGCTCATTTGCGCCTAGCATCCAAAACCTTTTGAACAAGGCTCGATTAAAACAGCTGCGCATTATTTTTTAAATGCAATTCCTCCAATACAAAATAAAAATTTGAGAAAAAAATAAAAAATTTGCGCGATGAAAATATTTTTCTGCGCCAATTTTGTAGTTAAATTTATTTCTTCGAAGTTTTTTTGTGTCTTTCTCCTCTACAAACGTAGGTGAGAGAAGATTTTTTTCAAAAAAATAAAATGAAAGCGGAAAAAGTTTTTTTAGAAAAAATTTTGCGTGAAAAATATTTTTCAGAAAAAATCCGAAAAAAATAAAAAATTTTCAGAGAAAAATTTTTCTGTCAACGCTTAAAAACTAGCATTTGTTTTCATTTGTTTTTTATAAAAAGTTTTAAAAAGATTTTGTGTAAAAAAAGTGCAAAAAAACACTAAAAAACCGCTTGCGATTGAATAAATTTCTGACATAATTTGCATCGCTTGAACACACCAAAAAAGTTCTGCTAAATAACTCTCAAGGTTCTCCAATTCAGGACGAATAATGAGTTTAGCGGTACTAGATATGGGGTGTTTTGGTTTTTTAACATACAACCAATAGAAGTATGTGGAAAAATCAAACTTTCCGAAAGGAAAGGCGGTTGGAGTGAAAAACAGTCTTATTTTGATGCCTTAGACCGTTTTATTTTATTATCACTTCCGCACGTTTTTTGACCCACCGTCAAGCACCCAAGATTTATTGTTTTTTTAAGATTTTTATCTCTCAAAGTTAGGAGATTTCCAGCATGCAAACCCCGTCTTATGTGAGCTCATCGCTTACCGTCAAAAAACGCAACGGACAACAGGTTCCTTTTTTCGATGTTCGTATTTTTAACGCGATTGAAGCCGCTTTCAAAGCTCACTTGGGTATTCCGCAAGAATCCGAACTTGATTCTGACTCTCAAGCCAAAATTAAACAGATCGCCGGCAAGGTTGTGGCATGGTGCGAAACCGAAGGCGCCAAGGGCAGTATCGTTTTTATCGAAGATATTCAAAACACCGTGGTGCGTGAACTTCAGGCTGCCGGTTTTGAAGATATTTCCAAAGAATATGACAATTACCGCCGCGAGCATGAAATGCGCCGTTTCGAACATGAGCGTCTTACGGTGAAGAAGCGCGATGGGCGCGTGGTTTCGTTCAAGCCTGAAAAAATTACGATCGCGCTCGCGAAAGCTTTTGCCGCTTGCAAGAATCAATATCCTTTGCAGCCTGAAACTCAGCAAAGCGTTTTGCTGCTTTCCGACAAAGTGGTGAACTACCTTAAGAATCAATATACCGGCGTTCACACGATTGATATCGAAGAAATCCAGGATATCGTTGAATTGTCTTTGATGGAAACCGCGCAGCATGATGTCGCGCGCGATTACATCGTTTACCGCGAAAAACAGCGCCAACAGCGTTTTGCCGAAGCCAATGAACAGGCTCAGCCGCTTGCGAGCCTCACCAATATCCGCGTCGCGCATGAAGACGGTTCCACCGAACGTCTTGATGTTGAAAAGCTGAAGCTCATCATTGCTGAAACTTGCCATGGTCTTGAAGACAAAGTTTCGGTTGAAGAAATTTTGAAGGGGACAGTTAAAAATTGCTTCAACGGCATCAAAGAAAGTCAGCTCACCGAAGCGATGCTGCTTGCGACTCGTGTTCTGATTGAAAAAGAGCCCGCGTACAGCTCGGTTGCCGCGCGCATTCTTCTCCGCAAGCTTTATGCCGAAGTCGTCGGCCGTCCGCTGATGATGAAAGATATGAAGAAAGAATATGCGACTTCTTTCGTCACCGCTTTAACGGCGATGGTGAAGTTTGAGCGCCTTTCTCCGGATTTGCTTGAGTTTGACCTTGAAAAAATCGGCGCGGCTTTGAAGCCTGAACGCGATTTGCTTTTCGGGTATATCGGTTTGCAGACTTTGTATGACCGCTATTTCATCCATGAAAAAGGCCGCCGCCTTGAAACACCGCAATCTTTCTGGATGCGCGTGGCCATGGGGCTTTCTTTGGTGGAAGGCAAAAACAAAACCGAACGCGCGATTCAATTTTATGAAGTGCTTTCGTCTTTCCGTTTTGTCAGCTCGACCCCGACGCTTTTCAACGCGGGCACTTTGCACTCTCAGCTTTCTTCCTGCTTCTTAACCACTGTCGATGACGATCTTGATCACATCTTCAAGTGTGTGAAAGACAACGCTCAGCTTTCCAAATGGTCGGGCGGCCTCGGTAATGACTGGACACGCGTGCGCGGCATGGGTTCTATCATTAAGGGAACCAACGGACGTAGCCAAGGGTTGGTGCCGTTCTTGAAGGTTGCCAATGATACGGCTGTTGCGGTGAACCAGGGCGGAAAACGCAAAGGCGCGGTTTGCGCTTATCTTGAATGCTGGCACATTGACGTCGAAGATTTTCTTGAGCTTCGTAAAAACACCGGGGATGACCGCCGCCGTACGCATGATATGCATACCGCGAACTGGATTCCCGATCTTTTCATGAAGCGCGTTTTGGCGAATGAAGATTGGACTTTGTTCAGCCCGAATGAAGCCAAAGACCTTCACGACACTTACGGCAAAGACTTTGAAGCGCGTTATGTCGCTTATGAAGAAAAAGCCGCGCGCGGAGAAATCGCTCTTTTCAAAAAGATTCCCGCCGTTCAGCTTTGGCGCAAAATGTTGACTCAGGTTTTTGAAACCGGTCATCCGTGGATTACTTTCAAAGATCCTTCGAACATCCGCTCTCCGCAGGATCACGCGGGCGTGGTGCATAGCTCGAATCTTTGCACGGAAATTTTGCTTAACACTTCCAACGAAGAAACTGCGGTGTGCAATCTCGGTTCCATCAACTTGGCGGCGCATACAACGGAATCCGGACTCAACCAAAAACTTTTGGCGGATACGGTTGAAACTGCGATGCGTATGCTTGATAACGTGATTGATATTAACTTCTATCCGACTATCGAAGCGAAGAACGCTAATTTGCGTCATCGTCCGGTAGGACTCGGCATCATGGGTTTTCAGGACGCGCTTTATATTCAGGCGATCAGCTATGCTTCGCAAGCGGCGGTTGATTTTGCCGACGCGAGCATGGAAGCCATTTCGTATTACGCGATTTTGGGTTCCAGCAAACTCGCGAAAGAAAAAGGCACTTACGGCAGCTACAAAGGTTCCAAGTGGGACCGCGGCATGCTTCCGATCGACACCATTCAATTGCTGAAAGACGAACGCGGCGGATATCTTGATATGGATACTTCCAGCCGTCTCGACTGGAAGCCGGTGCGCGAGCATATCAAGCAATACGGCATGCGCAATTCCAATTGTATGGCCATCGCGCCGACAGCGACGATCGGCAACATTGCCGGCGTAACGCAGTCGATTGAGCCGATGTACAAACACATTTATGTGAAGAGCAATTTGTCGGGTGAATTCACGATCGCGAATCCTTATCTCGTAGACGAGCTGAAAGCGCTTGGCCTTTGGGATCAGCAAATGATCGATGATCTTAAATACTTCGACGGCAATTTGCAGGAAATCGGCCGCATTCCGGAATCGATCAAAGAACGCTATCTCACGGCGTTTGAAATCAGCCATGAATGGATCATTGAATGCGCAAGCCGCCGTCAAAAGTGGATCGATATGGGCCAATCACTCAACTTGTACATGGAAGAACCAAACGGAAAGCGTTTGAGCCAAATGTATCAGCTTGCGTGGACCCGCGGTCTTAAAACCACTTACTATCTCCGTTCGCTTGGCGCGACGCGTATTGAGAAATCAACGCTCGATGCGAATAAGTACGGTGACCCGCTCGGCCGCAACAAAAAGCCTGAAGCACCGGTGGTTGATGCCGATGCGGAAGCCGCGGCGCGTGCGAAAATGGTTTGCAGTATCGAGAACGGACCTGACTGCGAAGCCTGCCAATAGGCAAGTTCAAAAATTATAGATCAGAAATCAGAACCATAGATCAGAGCTCAAAGATATTTTTAAGGTCTTTGAATTTTAAGCTATGGTTCTGATCTTTGATTTCTGAACTCTGATCTAATTTTGTTTGGCATACTATTTGCGGTTATCAAAAGATGTGTTAAGTTTTTGAGTCAGTTGTTTTTATAAGTTTCTGAATTAGGAGAAATTCAACATGTTAGACAGAAAAGAAGACATCATCCCATTCACAACGCAAAAGATTAACAAGGATGACAAGCGCATCCTTGCCTCGAAGGCGGTGGATGTGAATCAGCTGATTCCCATTAAATATGAATGGGCATGGCAATACTATCTTGATAGCTGCGCTAATCACTGGATGCCGCAGGAAGTTTCCATGCAGCGCGACATTGAGCAATGGAAAGACCCTAAGGCTTTTACGGATGATGAGCGCTTGATGATTAAACGCAACCTTGGTTTCTTTACCACGGCTGATACTTTAGTCGCCAACAACCTTGTGCTTGGTCTTTATAAGCACATCAACGCGCCGGAATGCCGCCAATATCTTTTGCGTCAAGCTTTCGAAGAAGCGATTCATACGCACGCGTATCAATATATTCCGCAATCGCTTTCGTTTGATGAGCCCGAGCTTTATAACATGTACCGCGAATGCAAAACCATGCATGACAAAGCTGAGTTCGAAGCGCGCTACACCGAAGATCTTTGCAATCCGAATCTCGACACCAGCACGCTTGAAGGCAAACAGCGTTTGCTCCGCAACATGGTGGCTTTTTCGGGTGTGATGGAAGGCGTTTTCTTTTACGCGGCGTTTGTGATGCTGCTTTCATTCGGCCGTCAAAACCGTTTGCCGGGAACATGCGAACAGGTTCAGTACATTTTGCGCGATGAATCGATGCATCTTAACTTTGGTATCGACTTGATCAATACCATCGTCAAAGAAAACCCGGAAGTTTGGACTGAAAAGTTTAAAGCTGAATGTGAAGAAATGTTCCGTGAAGGCGTCGCGCTTGAAATCGCTTACGCGAAAGATCTTCTTCCGAATGGGCTCATGGGTTTAACGCATACCATGCTTGAACAATACATTAAGCATATTGCTGATCGCCGCATGGAAAAACTCAATCTCAATAAGCAATACGGCAAGACGGAAAATCCTTTTCCTTGGATGAGTGAAGTGATTGATCTTCGCAAAGAAAAGAATTTCTTTGAGACGCGCGTAACCGAATACCAAGTAGGCGGAACGTTGACTTGGGACGAGTAAAAAACGACGATTGTCATTCCCTAACGGGAATCCAGTCTGAGAAGTAGTCGGAATGTTTTAAAAGCCCGATGAGCAATCATCGGGCTTTTTGTTTGTTCGGGTGTCTGGCATCGTAATCGGTGCCTGACACCTGTGATTGTTTCTATATTTTTTGTCTGTCATTCCTGCGAAGGCGGGAATCCAGTTCGATATAAGTGGCTCGGTTCAATCCGTTCTTTCGGTCTGCTCAGACAACTGCGTCCTGACGGCGCAGAACTCGCAGCTTCGAAAGAACGGACTTGAACCCCTCGTTCAAAGAGGGGTGGGGGGCTGTGAAATGGAGAAACTTTTCTCTCAAAAAGGTTTCCTGTTTTGATAACTCTTTCGATCTAGCTAAGCAATATCGAAAGAGTTGGGTTTTTGTATCGAGTTAAATTTAGGAGTTTATAAATGGCAAGACCTAGGGTTTTTGTGAGTTCAACTTATTACGATTTAAAAGTAGTTCGGGCTGATTTAGAAAGATTTATTAAGGAAAGAGGCTTTGAGCCTGTTCTCCATGAGCGTGGTGCAGTTGCTTATGGCGCAGAAAAAAAATTAGAAGAGTACTGTTATAAGGAAATAGAGCATTGTGACATTATTATTTCAATTGTGGGAGGTCGTTATGGTAGCCCGTCAAAAGAGAAAGATTATTCAATTTCACAGCAAGAGTTGAAAACAGCTATTGAATTAAACAAACAAATATATGTTTTTGTTGAAAAAAATGTTCTTGCGGAACACAAAACATATGAAAAAAATCGAGACAACGCGCAGTTTAAGCCGGCCGCTGTTGATGATCTCAAAATCTATAAATTTTTGGACGAAGTTTTTGCTTTACCATTTAATAATCAAGTGGCTGGATTTGAAATTACGGCAGATATTACAGGCTATCTTCAGGAGCAATGGGCGGGTCTTTTTCAGCGGTTACTTCAGGAGAATGCACGGCAGAAAGAATTATTAGATCTGGCTGATATGAAAGAAATGATCGCAACTCTAAAACAGTTGGTTTCTTTTTTAACCAGCGCAAAAGAAAGAGGAGACGCTGCTATTCGAGAAATATTGTTGGGTAGCCATCCAATTTTTAATCAACTTAAGAAAATGTTGAAAATTCCCTATCGAATTTATTTTACTAATAAATCAGAGTTTGAGGCTTGGCTAAGAGCACGTGGTTTTTCCATGATGGTGGAAGAGCTTTGGGATAGTCCCAATTTTATTGAATGGACGGAGACCCGAGGCAAGAAAATACATCTATTGAAGTTCAATAAAAGTATATTTGATGCTGAAGGGCGTTTAAAGATTTTTACGCCTGAAGAATGGAAAGAAGCGGATCTGAAGTTGGATGTGCTCGATGCCCCGGATGAGAATGTTCCTTTCTAAAAAGGTACCGGTACCGGAAGTGCCGGGTTCGAAAAGTCGTTAGTCTTCGGTCGTTGGTCTGTAGTCTGATTTGATTAAGAAAAAGATACCGGTACCGGAAGTGCCAGGTTGGAAAAAAAAGGTACCGGGTACCGCGGGGACAGGTAAGAGTGCAGGTTAAAGGTTAAGTATAAAAGGTAAAAGTTAGCTAGAGGTTGTCTATGGCATTGTTGGCAGAAGAAATTGTGGAGGAATGGTTAAATCGGCAGGGTTATTTTACCATTCGTGGTATCAAGCTCGGTGTTCATGAAATGGATCTTTTGGCAATTAAGATTAAAGGTGCGGAGGTTGAAGAATGTCGGCATATCGAAGTGCAAGCTTCTATGCGTCCTGTCAGCTATATATCTAGGGTTCCAAAAGAAGTTCAGCGGGCTAAAGGGCGCGGTGCAACTAGCGCTAAGCGAGAGCCTGGGGATCTGGAGCAAGGTGTCAAGGAATGGGTTGAAATAAAATTTAATGAACCTAAAAAGAGAAAGTTGATGCAAGCTCTTTTCAACAAACCGTGGTCTAGTGAGCTCGTCATTCACAATGTGAAGTCTGAAGATGAAGTCAGACTGATTGAACAAGCTGGGATAAAAGTTCATCGATTGAAAAAATTAATCGAAGAGCTTCAGCACGGAAAATTTATGATTAGCTATGCAGCCGGAGCAAATTTAACTGACTTAATTAACATGGGCTCTGAATTACAGAAAACAGAAAAAGGTACCGGTACCGGAAGTGCCGGGTTAAATAAATGAAAAAATGTTTGGGTCTGCTCATTTGTTTCTGTTTCAATGCTGCCTTATCGGTTGCGGCGAATGAGAGTGTTTTACCGGTTTCTGAGGCGAGGGTTCAATCTATTTTTGAGGGGCGTGACGGTGCGTTTGTGATGCTGGATTGCGGGTCGGAGCAAGCTTTGCAATTCAATCCCGAGGGGGTTTCGAAAAAACTGGCACCGTGTTCCACTTTTAAAATCTGGAATACATTGATTGGATTTGAGGAGGGGGTGCTGACCTCTCCCGAGCAATCGTTTTACGAGTGGGACGGTGTGACGCGTGCGATTCCGGATTGGAATCAGAATTTGAATTTAAAAGAGGCATTCCGTGTTTCTTCCGTGCCCGCGTATCAAGCTTTGGCGCGCTCAATCGGAGCCGAGGCTATGCAAAATTGGCTGAACCGCATCGGGTACGGTAATGAGGATATCAGTGCAGGGCTTGATGTTTTTTGGCTCCCCGCTGAAAACCGCCAAACAATTTTGATTTCACCGTTTGAGCAAGCGCAGCTTTTGTGCCGGTTGGTTTCAGGACAATTGCCTTTTTCGGAAAAAACGCGAGCAGGGTTAAAAGAAATCATGCGTGTGAAGGAAGTTTCGCAGAGCGTGCTTTATGGAAAAACGGGCAGTGCCATGAACAACGCACCGCAGTCGAACTATGGCTGGTTTGTCGGATATGTTGAGTCTCATAATGAAAATTATGCTTTTGCAGCCGTGGTAAAAGGTGACGGCGCGACGGGAAAAGATGTTCGCGTTCTTGTTGAGTCTTTATTTGAATAACTAAAAAAGACGTTAGTCGCCCAAAAAAAGGTACCGGGAATCGCGGGGACAGGCGAGTAAAAAAGGTACCGTTTACCAAAGGGACAGGTAAGATGAAAAAAATAATGATCGTGGACGACGATCCTAGCCTTGCGGCGCTTTTAAAGGCGATGCTGAGAGCGGATTATGAGGTTACCATTTTTTCCAATGGCGCGGCGGCGTTAGATGGTGTGGGCCGTATTCAGCCTGACTTGATCGCTACCGATGTGTTGATGCCTGAAATGACGGGATATGAGTTGCTTGTTAACCTCAAGCGTCCGGATTCGCCTTACCGAAATATTCCTGTGCTTGTGATGTCGAGTCGCGAAAGCGTGAAAAGTATTTTTGCCGATGGAGATATGGTTTGTTTTTTGCCCAAACCTTTTTCTATCGAGGATTTCCGGAAAAAAGTCAGCGAGATTTTGGAAGCTGTATAAATAAGTGTAGGCTTCAAAGTAGTCGCTTGCCCTGAGCGAAGTCGAAGGGGTAGTCTTTAGTCATTTGAATAGAAAAGGTACCGGTACCGGAAGTGCCGGGTTAAATAAATGAAAAAATGTTTGGGTCTGCTCAGAGATCGGAACATTTCTAAAAGTGTGGTCATGCGACCATTGGTTCTCGACTGATGTCGAGGCTTACCGGGTTCAAAGTAGTCGTTAGTCTTCAGTCGTTGGTCTTTAGTCTGATTTCGATCGGAACATTTCTGGTCATGCGACCACTGGTTCGAAGCGATGCTTCGGCTTGTAAAAGTGCCGGGTTAAAAAGGTAAACCTATGAAAAGAAAAATTGTGACTGTGATTGTTCTGCTTTGTGTGTATGTCTCAGGTTTTATGACTGCCGTGATGAAGCCTCGTCCTTCTCCTTTTTATGGCGTTCTTCTTGAAGATATTAATTTGGAACTATTCGGAAAAATAAATAATCAGCCCATGTTTGGCATTATTAAAAAGGGAACCGTAGTGCAAACAGGAAATCTGATCAAAGGTGAGACTGTTGGTGTTACCGTTGGTAGTTGGATCTCACGGGACAATATAAGATTTGTAGGGGATGAAAAAAAGCTGCGTGATTACTTGGCGAGCAGAAGCGTTAGTCGGTAATCTTCAGTCGTCGGTCTGTAGTCTGTTTTGTTCAGAACATTTTTAAAAGCAGCTGGTTGGCTCAGCAAGAGAGTGACAGCTTAGTTTTTTCTGATGGAGGTAGTGATTTGTGAGTTTTTCTTTGTGGTGGGCTACTATTTTTGGCGTAGTGTTTGGCTTGGTATTTGGCACACTAATGACCAATGAAAAAAAATTTGTGGTTGAGTGTGAAAATGGGAAAAAATTTGATGTTCCTCATCAGAGCTTGAATTCAAAGGCGTATGAAGAATTAAGATCTATTTGCTTGGAAGATTCCGACAACAAGATGCCAGCCATTAAGTTTTCAGTTGAAGACAAGATGAGTTTTTTTGAAAAACTGCCTTTTTTTATTGGAAGTGGAGTAATTATTTTCTTTCTGTGTCTCTATCGATATCATGCATTCCATCCTCTGCGCGACCCCCATGCGATTTTGCGCTCAAAGGGACAGAGAGGGCGACTGCAGTCAGCCATAGATGTTTCTAAGTCCTATGCTTTAATTGTACCTGTTGGCGGGATTATTACGGGGGTAGTATTTTTAGCAGCGGCATTTTATTTAAACAGCGCTAAGATTTTGGAGTTGAAAGATGTTCTCTTGTTGTCGGGGCTTGGATTATTTCTTTTGATGGTTTTTGTCAGCATGCTTTTTTTGCGTTTCCAAAACAGAGATCGGAACATTTCCAGAAAAAGGTACCGAGTACCGCGGGGACAGGCAGGAAAAGTTCAGAATTCAAAAATCAGAGTTCAGAGTTTGATGATTAGCTGATAGGTTTTGAGCTATGGTTCTGATTTCTGATCTCTGAGTTTTGAACTAATTTTATATTTCGAGTTTTTTTCTTTTCTCTGAAAGTTCTTTAGCGTGCTCGCGGCGGATGCGGCCTTCGGCAAACCGTCGTTTTTCTTCTTTGGTTTCGCATAAAAGCGGTGGGACGGGAGTTGGCTGGTAGTTTTCATCAAGGCAGACCATCGTGAAATAGCAAGAATTGGTGTGCTGTTTTTTCCCTGTCTTGAGATTCTCAGATTCAATGCGGATGCCGACTTCCATCGAGGTTCGTCCGACATAATTAATCGAAGCTTTGAAAGTGAGCACTTCACCGATGAGAATAGGTTTGCGAAAGTCAACCTGATCGACAGAAACCGTGACACACCCGGGTCCGCTGTGGCGCGCGGCGCACATGTAAGCGACCGCATCTGCCATCGAAAGAATGGATCCGCCGTAAATATTGCCGGCGGGGTTCGCGTGATGGGGCATCATCAAATAAGTTGTCTCGACGCGCGACTCGGAAGCTTTTTTCGGGTTTAGAATTTCTGATGAAGTATAATTCATGAAATGATTATAGACCTCTTAGACGCAGAGCCCAAGCAAGAAAACGGAAAACGGGACGCCGTCTCCCTCGGCTTTGCTCGGGACAAGCGGCGGGGAGGGCTTAGATTAATGAAAAAAGTTTTTGGATTGGTTGTTGTTTTAGTTATGCTAGTTTCGGGTTCTGCTTTTGCGCACAGCGGGGGCACGGATTCGCAAGGCTGTCACCACAATTGGGCGAATGGTACTGGGCAATATCATTGTCATAATCCTAAGTTGTTGTTGAGCTGATTGAGGATTACGCAAATGAAGTTTCAACCAAGGATTGAGTGGTTAGTCTGGGGTTTTGTGTTGTTGCCTTTGGGCTATAGTGTTGGAACTTTGACGCGGCAACCGCAAATTCAAAAGTTTTTTGGCATTGCAGCAGTTGTTTTTGTGGTTTCTCTTGCGCTTGCTTTCGGAATAACGATTTTGATTCAAAAGAGGCGACGATAAACTCCGCCGTGAAAACGGGACGCCGTCCGCGGGAAGACATTAGTCTTCGGTCTTCAGTCGTTGGTTTTTAGTCTGTTAAAAGGAATGATTTGTGGAGCCTGAATTTTGGATTAAATCTTGGGAAGAGAGCCGGACGGGGTTTAATCAGCAACAATATCATGCGAAGCTGACGCAGTATTTTCCGCAAATGCAGCCTCAGGCGGGGCAAAGTGTGCTGGTGCCTTTGTGCGGCAAGACGATTGATATGGTTTGGCTTGCGAGTTTGGGGTTGCAGGTTCATGGCGTCGAGCTTTATTCGGGTGCTGTCGAAGATTTTTTTGCTGAAAACAAATTTGAGTCTGTGTGCAAAACAGAATGCGCTGATTTTATTGACCATGCGCATCAAAATATTCGTATCAGCTGCGGTGATTTTTTTAAGCTGAATAAAACGAACTCTTATGATTTTATTTATGACCGCGCCGCTTTGGTGGCTTTGCCTGATTCCATGCGAGTTGATTATGCTCGCGTGATCTGCGACTCTCTCAAGGTGGGCGGCAAATATCTTTTGATTGTTTATGAATATGATCAATCCAAAATGGAAGGCCCGCCGTTTAGCATCAGTAAGACTGAAATTGAGCGGCTTTACGCGGATGCGTTCGATATTCAATTGATGGAAAGTGAAAAGCCCAAAAGCGAGGGGCCTCGGCTTTCCGCGGTTGAGGGGATGCGTCAAAATGTTTATCTTCTTCAAAGACGATAACGAAAAGTCGCTTCCGGCGAAAAGGATGTAAAATGGAACACGTTAATCCGTACGCTGAAAAAAAGCCGCCCGTCGATAAGAAGGCTCAGCGGATTGCGCTGTTTAAGAAAGCGCTTAAATGGCCGCTGATTTTATTGGCGATTTGGGCGTATTTTTATTTTTCGCAGCCCAGTCAGCGCTTGGAGTATGCCCGCGGCTTTGAGTATGTTTTTCGCGGCAATTTTAATTTGGCGCGTAATACTTTCACGAATGCTTTTTCGCATAACCCTATTTCTAAATCATTTGTTTCGCTTCATAAAAGTTATGACAAATGGATTTTGGCCGGACAAAAAAAGTTAGACACCCAATAAACAGATAAGACGTATACCGCCCCGCGAGGAGGGGTTGAAAAATGAAAAAATGGATGCCGTTTATTTTGCTGGGTGTTTTTTTGTTTTGGATGGCGCCGGAAATTATTTCTCACCACTTGGTTGAAGGCACCGCTTCATCGCAAGTGGCGGTCGAACGCCGTGTGTTGGGCGTTGCGATGGGAAGGACTGTCTATAGCCGTGACCAAGTGCTTGCAATCGGCGTCCGCTATCACAAGGCTTATTTTGATTTTAAAATGCGCGGTATCTATCGTGTGGGGCTTTTGCTGCGGGACGGCAGTTTTGTAATTTTGAAGCAGCTGAACACGACTTTGCAGTATGAGCCGGGTTTGGCGATGGGGCCGGATTTGGAAATAAAACATAAGCAGGCGCTTGAAGAAGCCCGGAAAATTGCCGCCCAGCTTAATGTTGCCGTGAAAGATGAAACGCGTTAAAAGCCGCAATTAAAGAAGCCCTCATTTCCCTCAAATTTAAAAGTTGCCATTCTTGATTATCCTATTTAGGATGTGTCTATCCGAATTTAGCGGGTGTCGGCGGGGCCACAGAAGCAAAGTGTTTTAATTTATAAGGAGGTCGTGCATGCGTCATGCTCGTAAAGTGATTATACCCAAAGTGAAGCACCCCTTTTTTAGAGGCTTGTCCGAAGATTTCAGAAATCAAATCACGAAGCTCGGCAAAGTGACCGAGATCGCCAAAGGCAAAACGGTTTTCCGCGACGGCGGCAAGGCGGAACATTTCTTTTTAATTTTAAAGGGTAAAGTTAATTTGATCGGCGTTGAGCAGGATGTCCGCTTCGAGGCTGAGCCCGAGAAACGCGTGTTTCATACTTTGGGCGCCGGAGACGTGGTGGGCTGGTCTTGGGTGATTACGCCTTACCGCTGGCGGTTTGACGCGGTGGTGGAGCAGGACGCGGAGTTTTTGGCGATTGACGGCGTACGCTTGCGCAGAGCGATGCAAGTCGATCATGAGCTGGGCTATGAAGTTTATAAACGTCTCGTTCCAATTATGAATCAGCGCTTAATCGCGTCGCGCCTCAAGCTCCAAATGTTCGGAGCGAAGCCCTTTTCTTCCGCGGAGGGCGGTTAAAACCGCGGTCCCCCGGAGATTTTAATTTAATCGAGGCTAATAGCAAACGAGGGGTGTTCCGATAATAGTAGGTATGACCAAGCCTGCTGTTCGTTCCAGTCTCATTTGGATTGATGCCATCCGCTTCATCGCTTCCTTTGGGATTGTTTTCATTCATGTCGCGGCGGATGTGATCGCGCAATACGACAAAGTACCGCGTTTGGATTGGTGGCTCACTCATTTTTTCGACAGCCTCGTGCGAGGCTGTGTGTGCTTGTTTATCATGGTAAGCGGCGCGCTCTTACTGATGCCAAGCGAACAATCGATAGGCGACTTTTTTAAGAAACGCCTCAACCGCATTTTAATTCCGTTTTTGGTTTGGTCTGTGCTTTACTTGGTTTGGAAAAAATATTTTCTGCACGCTGATTTTTCTTGGGGCGAGGGACTGACCCGCATTGCTAAAAACCAAGTTCATTTTCATCTTTGGTTTTTTTACGCTTTGATCGGCATTTATCTCGTTACACCTATCCTCCGTGTTTTTGTGCGTTATGCCAAGCCGGCCCATATCCTTTACTTCATCGGTCTATGGTTTGTTTTCGCTTCACTGTGGCCTTTTGCGCAGGATTTTTCTAAAATCTTCTTTGGGATGAAGCCCGAATTCTATTTGCCGGTGGGCATGGCTCAGGGCATGATCGGTTATTTTGTATTGGGCTATTATTTGCGGGCCATCGCACCGGAAAAGATTGGGAAATACGCGCCCTGGGGCGCTTTAATCACATTGGGTATTTGTATCGCGGGCACTTACGCGGTGTGTTTGAAGACAGGGTATTACCATGTTTTATTTTATGAAAACACCGCGCCGAACGTGGCGATTTATGCCGCGGCACTTTTTATCATGGCGAAAAAAACAGCGCCGCAAATGGAGAATTGGTCTCCGCGTGCTAAATCCATTTTGGGAGAATTATCAAAGGCGAGTTTTGGCGTTTACTTAATGCACCCCATGGTGATGGAGGCGGTTGAAAAAGGAAGGTTAGGTTTTAAGGTTTCGCCGCTTGAGAATTCATCGGTGTTCACGGTGCTTGCGGCGACGACGGTGATTTATTTGCTTTCACTTGCTATGACCCTTGTTCTTTTGCGGATTCCTTTTTTACGGCGCACGGTTTAAATTTTTCAAAGAAAGATCTTTGTGAGAAATATTTTCTTCGTCTTTTTGTTGGTGTTGGCGGGGTGCGCGTCCGGGAAACATCCGGCGCTGGTGAAGTATGAAGCCGCTGTCACGGAAGCGGACGCACGCGCGGCGCGCGGAGAGATTACGCAGCTTGAAGCCGAGAACTTGAAGCTCGCCGCCAATCAAGAATATGTTGAGGCGCGCCGGAGACAAGAGCGTCAATTAGATGAAGAGGCTGAACGGCTAATTAAAAATCAAAACCAAGATATCAACGCGGCTTCCCGCCAATTTCAATAAGAATCACACGGCTTAGCGTGCTTAATAATCCGAAGTCTGACGCAGTAAATTTTCCAAAGCCTGTTTGTTGACTTTCCAGCTGTCGGTGTTATCCGCTCTGATTTTATTGAGGTGATCGCGGGCTTTGGATTGAATGTCCCTCAACTTCGCGGCATCTTTTTGCGCGTAGCCCCAATTATCATAATAGTGATTCTCCAGAGATCTAATTTTATGACTGAGCATATCAATGCGGCTTTGGGCGGAGGTTTCATAGGCCCGCTTTTCTGAGAGCGAAGAAATTTTTTCCGTCGAAGTCCCGGATTCAGCCAAAGTGCCGCTGCCGCCAAGACGCGAACTGATTTCTTCATGGGATTTTTTTAAAGCTTCTCTGAATTCCGCCGGGGACATTTCTTCGAGCTTCTTTGCTTTCTTTGGGAGCTCTTCAGCGCCAACAATGGCGGGAACAATGAAGAGAAGCAGGATCGCCCATTTCACAGCGTTTAAATTTTTGATAAGTGCCTTTCCGTTTAAAACGAGCAATGCGCTATTTTAACTTTGCAATTGTTTTTGCCGCTTTTCTTACATTCCTTCAGAGCGGCTTGACTTGCGTCGCCGGTGTTGGTGCCGAGACCGATTCCGACTTTTTCTTCGTCTGCGGCGACGGCTCCGCATTGATTATAAAACCAAACCGCGGCTTTGCATTTTTTACCGTATTCTTGACAGTATTGTAAGGCTGTTTTTTCAGCTTGGTTACGTGTTTTTTTGCCGTTGGAGTAGCCGTAGCTTTGGTCTTTACGGCTGTAAGCGATGGCGCCGTAAGATTTATAGCTGCTATTGGCGCTGTTGGCGGAACTCCGGCACTCGGTTGAACAACGCGCCTGAATGCCGCTGCAATAACTGACATTTTCGTCCGAGCGGGAATCCCAGCACCCGGAACCGCGCATACAGTCACTATAACAGTCAGCAGCCAAGGCCGCGGCTGAAAAAAACGGAAGAAATGCGGTTAAATAAAAACCCAATTTTTTTAGCTTGGGCAAGAAACTCATTTGCCGTATTCTACTCCAGGAACCGACCCGGTTAAACGCTATCAACGATTCAATATTCAGCTTAAAGGCATAAAAATGGACCAGACCAATATTTACGAGCAAATTTTAAAATGGATGAATTTGCCATTGATTCATGTCGGCTCATCACCGGTGACGCTCAGCGGAATGCTTACGGCTGTGATCGTTTTCATGGTGTTTGTTTTTCTTTCGGGGGTTCTCCAGAAAATTTTAATCCGGCGCGTGGCGGTTCAGTTGAAAATGGAATCCGGCATGACTTACGCGCTGACGCGCGTGGTGCATTATGTCATGTTGGTTTGCGGCGCGGTTTTGGCGGCGCAATGTATCGGGATCAATCTCGGCAGCTTTGCGGTGGTGTTCGGGTTTTTGAGCGTGGGTATCGGGTTTGGCTTGCAAAATGTGACCTCTAATTTTATCGCGGGCTTGATTTTACTTCTCGAGCGGCCGATTACGGTGGGCGATATGATCAGCGTGGAAGGACAGGTTGGTAAAGTGCTGCAAATTAATATTCGCACGACCATTATTGAAACCGGCGACCGCGTTTCGATCATTGTTCCGAACAGCAAATTTATCGAAGGCAGTGTGATCAATTGGTCGCATGGCGATCCGAAGGTGCGCGTCCATTGTCCTATCGGAGTGGCTTACGGAACGGATGTCAGAAAGGTAACCGAGATTCTTTTGCGCGTGGCCTCAGAAAACCCTGAGGCGCTGAAAGAACCGAAGCCGGATGTTCTTTTCTTGGGGTTCGGCGAATCTTCGCTGGATTTTGAACTTTTGGTTTGGACTGCCTCACCTGACAGGCAGAAATGCTTGCTCAGCGAAATGAATTACGCGATTTGTGAAGCTTTCGTGAAGGAAGGCATTGAAATTCCTTTTCCTCAACGCGATTTGCATTTAAAAACAACCCCTTCAGCGATTGAGCTTTTTCAGGGGCTTGGAAAAAAGTAAAAAAGGAGATAGTGTGAAATCATTCTTAGTTCTATTTTTTTTTGATGACGTCTTTTGTCAGTTTTGTATGCGCGGCAGAAAGTCCGAAAGAGGAATATGTATGGGCTGAGCCCGCGGATGAAGCATCGGCGGATAATTCGCAGTCCGGGCAGGCTGGCGATGCAGCGCCGGGTTTTACGGTTAAGCCTATCAATTAAATAGGGCGGAGAGGCATAACTTTAACGGAGGTTTTATGAACGAAGATTTAGGAAAGTCATCAACGGGTTTGAACGCGAATATTGCGGGGCTTGCTTGTTACGCTTTGGGTTTGATCACGGGGATTGTTTTTTTTCTGATCGAAAAAGACAATAAATTTATCCGTTTTCATGCCGTTCAGTCGATGGTTGTCTTCGGATTTTTATTTATCTTGCAGATTATTTTGCCGGTGATTCCCGTTTTGGGAGTAATTTTGATTCCGCTGGTCAGCTTGGGCAGTGTTGTGCTGTGGATTCTTTTAATGGTCAAAGCTTATCAGGGTGAGAAATTCAAACTGCCGGTGGCGGGCGATATCGCCGAACAAAAAGCGTAAGCTGTTTTTGATTAGGAGAGACTATGTCCAAGCGTGAATTGAAATGTCCGAAGTGTTCGCAGGCGCTGGAAGTTGCCGTCGAGGGCGCGTTGGAAGTGGATGTTTGCCCGGCTTGTCGCGGAGTTTGGGTGGATACGCCCAAAGAAAAAGCTGTGCTGCAAGTCCGTCCCGAGGTCTTTTCAATTGATGAGCTGCGGCGGCTGCGTTCAATTTATGAGCCGCTTGGGCGCATTGATCCCGTTAAGTATGTTCCTTGTCCCTTATGCGCGGAACTGATGAACCGTAAAACATGGGGTTCGCATTCCGGAGTGGTTGTGGACCGGTGTTTGAAGCATGGCACTTGGTTTGATGCCGATGAAATAGAAAAGATCCGTGAATATATCGCTGTGGGCGGAATTGAGTTTGAAAAACTGCGTTTAACCGAACGGGGCTTAAGCGACGTCAACAGCAAGCTTGTCACCGAAATCGGCCGTGTGGATCGTAAAATTGACAGTGCTTACCGGCGCGCGCGTATTTTCAGCCAAATTGGTTTTTAGGCAGAAATATTCACCTCGTGCCTCTCGTCTCTGAGACTATTTAAAGTTTCAAAATAACTTACCTTCAGAAAATAAAAAAAATCAAAAAAGAGCTGAAATACGCCTCTCCCGCCTTTGGATTGGGGTATGCTTTTATTGGGTGCCGAAAGGTATCTTGTTATGGAGATCGCTAGCGGTCGCCGCGCAGCATGTTGTTCTGATTGATGACATGGTTTTGAATTGATTGGCGCATTATCCCAACCTTGTGCGGTGTTTGAGCCGCGTTTACATCAAGGTCCCTTAGAAGAGGGCTGAAGGGTTGCGGAGGTGTGTTATGGATAAACGTTTTTTTGCTTCAATTGTCATGCTTTTTATTCTTATTATCGCAGGCATTCCTTTTTATTGGTTTGCGTACCGCCCCAAAATGATCAGACAGCAATGCTTGGCGCTTTCGTTGGGAACCGCTTTTGACGGACTCGATAGCCGGGAAGCAGTCAAAGAGAAAATCGCAGACTATTTCGGGAAGCGGATCGACTTGGGACAAAATATCAGCGCGCTTCCGCAAGAGATGAAAGAGGCCTCGCTCTTTTTGATGATGCAGCAAAGAGAGAGCTATCAAATTTGCTTGGAGCTGAACGGTTTTAAAGAATAAACCGTTTGAACTTGTCCGCACTTGTTGCTTTTCACGGCACTCCTGTATAAAATTATTCCAGTTGGTTTTAAGTTTAGGAAAATTTTGAAAAGGGGATTTCAATGAAGAAGTTTTTGGGGCTTATTTTAATTTTGGTTGTTTCTTTGATTTCGCTGAATGTTTATGCGGAAGACTCCTATTCCGATGCGGTGGGCGAGCGTCTTGAGAGCGGCTTGACCAACACGCTTTTCGGTTGGACAAAAGCTTTCTCGGTTCCGCATGAGTATAAACAGGAAAATAAAAATCCTTGGGCGGGCGCGGGCAAAGGCGTTGTGGACGCGATTCACTGCACGGTTGCCGGAGCTTTTAATTTGCTGACTTTTCCCATTGCCGCTGAAATGAGCAATGATCAGTGTGTGGATTTAGGTTCAGCGCCTAAGTCGGAAGATTGGGAAGGTTCAACTGTTAAAGCCGCGGAAGCCGCAGCCGTAAAATAATTTTCTAAAAAGATTTTATTTTTATCGGGCATTTTCCTTAACCGGAAGATGCCCGATTTTTTTTGGAGAAAAGTAGAATCAATTTGTCGGCAAAGTTGAAACGGAAATAAAGTTAAATATTAAAAAGTTCGGTATATGTTTTAAAAAAGTCACGATATTTTTTATAAAAAAATAAATTTAAAGGAAGAAAAGTTGCATTAATTTAATATTTTGAGTAAATTATACGAAGGTAAATTTAGTATACATTAGGGACGCGGTGCAAGCCGTGTTCTTTCTAAAAAGGGGAAAAAAATGAAAAAAATCTTAGGTTTAATTCTCATGGCTGCAGTCATGTTAACTCCGGCATCTTCGTTTGCTGCTGATTCCTATTCCGATGCAGTTGGCGCTAAGTTGCAGAGTGGATTGTCGAATACTCTTTTGGGTTGGACCAAAGTATTCTCAGTTCCTCATGCTTATCAGCAAGAGAAGAAGAATCCTTGGGCCGGTGCAGGTAAGGGCGTTGTTGACGCTATCCACAGCACGGTTGCAGGTGCCTTTAACCTTCTTACTTTCCCGATTCCTGCCGAAATGACTCTTCCGGACGGCGGAGTTCAGCTTTAATAGCTGGTAACCGTCTCGGTTAGAAGAGGGGGCTTTTTGGCCCCCTCTTTTTTTTTGAGAAAAAATGATGCGCGAATACGAAAAAATGATTGCAGGGGAAATGTACAACGGGCTCGACCCGGAGTTGGTCGAGATGCGCACCTATGCCCGCAAGCTTTTAACCCAAATTAATCAATCGGCCGAAGATGTCCGCAGCGGTCCGCGGCTTGAGCTCGCCCGAGAGCTATTCGGCTCTATCGGAAAAAATCTTTGGCTTCAACCACCTTTTTTCTGCGATTACGGTAAAAATATTTCTTTTGGGGATTCAGTTTTTCTTAATTTTAATTGCGTGATTTTGGATGTCGCGAAAGTGACTATCGGATCTTTTGTTTTTATGGCGCCCAATGTTCAGATTTATACTGCGGGACATCCGTTGGATTGGCAAGAACGGCGCAAGGTGGAATTCGGCAAGCCGATTACCATCGGAGATGATGTGTGGATTGGCGGCGGAGCCATTATTTGTCCGGGTGTAACGATTGGCAGCAAAAGCGTGATCGGCGCCGGTGCGATTGTGACCAAAGATGTGCCGAGCGGTGTGGTGGTTGCCGGAAATCCGGCGCGAATTTTAAGACAGCTTTAATTTAATTTTCTCTCCCAATTAATTTTATGAGCCTCAAAAAGTTAACTCCCGGTGGCGTGCGTGAAATGATGTTGATCGCTTTGCCCATGGTCGTGTCTTATGCCTGTGATACTTTTATGATGTTTACCGACCGCTTGCTTTTGTCGCGGCTGGGTCCCGATCTGATGAATGCGGCGGTGGGCGGAAGTATTGCTGCCTTTTTAATTCTTAGTTTCGGTTTTGGATTGATCGGCTATAGCACCGCGCTGGTGGCGCAATATTATGGTGCGGGGGATCATAAGGCTTGTCCGCGCGTGACAGCTCAGGCTTGGTTTTTTATTTTGTTTTTTTATCCTCTGATCTTGCTCGCTCGGCCGTTTGTGCATGATTTGTTCCGCCTTTTACAAGTTCCCGCATCTCAGCTTGAAGATCAAATCATTTTTTTTGATATTTTGGTTTACGGGAGCTTTTTTGTTTTATTGCGGCAATCTTTTTGCGGATTTTTTTCAGGAGTCGGACGTACCGGCGTGGTTATGCTTTCTTCGCTGACGGCTTTAACCGTGAATGTGGTTGTCAGTTTTATTTTGATTTATGGAAAATTAGGATTTCCCGCGCTCGGAATTCGCGGCGCCGCTATTGGGACTGTGACTGGAAGCATCAGCGCCGTGATGGTTGCCGCCGCGTTTTATTTCAGCAAACAAAATGCCGCGCGGTTTTTTATAAATGAAGCATTTAAGTTCAGCGCGGAAGTGATGAAGAAATGGCTGAAGTACGGTTATCCCGCCGGAATTGAAATGTTTCTTTCGCTTTTGGCGTTTAATGGCCTGGTGATGGCGTTTCAGTCGATGGGGCCGGTCGTTGCGACGGCATCCAGTATTGTTTTAAATTGGGATATGGTCGCTTATGTTCCGTTGATGGGTATGGAAATCGGCGTAACCAGTTTGGTTGGCCGCTATATCGGCGCCCGGCAGCTTGATATTGCCAATCGCGCCACTTTTTCGGGGCTTAAAGTCGGGTGTGTTTATGCTTTGGGGCTATTAGGGCTTTTTACTTTTTTTCCGGTACCGCTCGCGCAGTTTTTTCATCCCGCGGAAGCCAGCATCACTTTTGTCGAGGCACAGCCGATTGCGGTTGCGATGCTCAAGATGATTGCGTTTTATGTATTAAGCGTGGTGATTGTGATTGTATTTGTCGGGGCTTTGCGCGGAGCGGGGGACACTTTGTGGGCGATGAGCTATCACGTTTCACTGCATTGGACTTGCGTGGTTGTCCTTTATGTTTCAACCCGCTACCTAGGGGCTTCCGCCGTGCAAGGGTGGGCTTGGCTTATTGCTGTTTTTCTTTTGCTTTCAAGCTTGGCATGGCTGCGCTACCGTTCGGGGAAATGGAAAAATATTCATATTCTGGAGTCCTGAAAAGATTTTGATGGGGCGGCGTTTTTGGGAGTAAACTGGAGTCTCGTCATCGCTGCGGCTGCTTGCATGCGTTAAGGGGGATTTTATGATTGAATTTTTAGTCGGATTGTTTGTGATTGCGCTGATCGGCGTGCTTGCTTTTTTTGGGGCGTTATTGTTTCCGTTGCTTTTGCTGATGGGTTTTTTTCTGCGTTTCTTCATTGGGATATTACTGTGTCTAGTCCTCATTTGGCTGGTTGGAAAAGCGACCCTGCTTGCCATTGAGTATTTCCGCAAACCTAAAAACTGATTCCGCAACCCTGCGGAACGGTTGTTTTTGAATTAAAGATTGAAAAATACAAGCCGTCTATTTAAGATGTGCACATCTTAAATAGACGGGAGCGTTGTGATTTACTCTAAAACTTGCGAATACGCGATTCGCGCTTTGCTTTATCTTTCGAATCAAAAAAAGGGCGGGTATGTTTTGACGCGTCAAGTGAGCCGCGAGACGGGTATTTCGCTGACGTATTTGGCGAAAATATTTCAAGAGCTGGTGCGCTACCGTATTTTGGATTCGCGCCGCGGAGCGCGGGGCGGTGTCGCGTTGGCGCAGTCTCCGGAAAGTATTTCTTTGAGCACCATCATGGAGATTATTGATGATCCGGAACATTTGAAGTCATGCGTGATGGGGTTGGACCAATGTTCCGATACGAACGCTTGCCCTTTGCATGTGGTTTGGAAAGCGGCTAAAAATAAAGTTTTGAATGAAATGGGATCAAGTAATTTAGCGTCGATGAAGAAGAAATTTAGCGGTTGCCGTTATCGTGACCTTAAGCGCGGCCGCTTGAACTTGGGCTTATATTTGAGCGGAGCAGGAGTGGCATAATGTCAAAGCTGGGTAAATTCAATTGGTTTAATATCACGTTTATTTCGTTTAATACGGTTGTTGGACTAATCGGGGCACCGATTTATATCGCCTACAACGGTTTGGCTTGGGATGAAATCGCGCTGTTTGTTTTTTTCTGCATTGCCACCGGCATGGCGATTACGGTGGGGTATCATCGTCTTTTCGCGCATGTGACGTATAAAGCGAATCAGCTGGTGCGTTTTCTTTTGATTTTTTTTGGTTCCGCCGCGTTTGAACAATCCGCTTTGGCTTGGTCTTCGCAGCATCGCGATCATCACCGCTTTGTGGATACCGACAATGATCCTTACAGTATTAAAAAAGGATTTTTCTGGGCGCATATGGGCTGGCTTGTGGCCGGCAAATACCAGTTTCATTATACGAACGTAGATGATTTGGTGCGTAGTCGCTTAATCATGCATCAGGCTAAGTATTATGTTCCGTGGGCGGTTGTGGCGGGCGTGATTACACCGGTGGTGATCGGCAGTTTTTTTGGGCATGCTTTGTCGGCATTTATCATCAGCGTTTGTTTCCGCGTCACTTTGGTTTATCACTCGACCTGGTGCATTAACTCGGTGTGCCATACCTTCGGAAACCGGACTTATGACAAGGACGCTACGGCGCGTGATCATTGGCTTGTGGCGATTTTGACTTTCGGCGAAGGGTATCATAATTTTCATCACCGTTTCCCGAGTGATTATCGTAACGGCGTGCGCTGGTATCATTGGGATCCCAGCAAGTGGATGATTGCCTTCATGGAGAAAATCGGGATGGTGCGAGATCTCATGCGCGTACCCGAAGCAAGTATTGCCCGCGCCAAACTCTCTGGTTCTCCCGCCGCCTAAAAACGGACACGCCCTAGACAGTCTCGTTTTTTTTCTGCATCATGTCTCTGGTCTATTTAAGCAGAATGGAATCAGCCTGATGTTAAAGCGATATTTTTATCTTGGAATTCTTTTTTTAGGAGCGGTCATAGCTTGCGGAGGCAGTATCTCAGCTGATCCTCAAGATGCGACTTTACTTCAAATTCTTTCCAACCCGCGTGAGCATGATCGTAAAACCGTACGTGTCATCGGTTATCTTCACTTAGAGCGCGAAGGCGACGCTGTTTATTTAAGTGAGGCAGATTTTAAGCATGGTGTTTTTGGCAACAGCCTCGCTTTAGAAATTACGGACGATATGTTTAACATGCGCGAACAGCTTACCGGGAAATATGTAGTGATCGAAGGGTATTTTGACGCGCAGGACCGCGGAGCCTTTGAAGTTTATAGCGGGACCATCAAAAGAATTTGGCGTTGTGAAATTTGGTCCACTGAAGACATGCCCGCCAACCGTGAGTTTTTCCGCAAAACCTTCAAGCCGGACACAGCTCAGAGATAAGACCACTCTTTGAATGTAGCGGCTTGACCTAAAAATTTGCCGTCTTGATCGACGAGGTTCCACACCGTGGCTTTTTCAATTTTGAAGCGCCGGCCTGTGCTGGAAATACGGATGCCCGAATAGTTCTCAATAAACCCATTTTTTTGAACCGCATACAAAAACTTCTGCCTTTCATCGCGGTGCATGGGTTCGGCGGTGTGGCGGCCGGGTGTTCGCGTGAGCTGATTCCAGGGCATTTCCCAAAGTTTTAAGGCCTGAGCATTACCATAATTAAGAATAGGATCCGTCGCGGAGTTTGAGGAGGCAACGACAAACGGCGCAAAAAAAAGCGCTGTCGTTAAATCGGGTTCAGCCGAAGATAAAGGGAGCAGCTCGCGTCCTGTCCAGTGCCGGTAAGAATTAAGAATAACGGCGGTTTGTTTTTCAACGAAATCTTTTGGAATGCCTAGGGGCAGCATGTTTGTCATCGTGCTAAAATAACATGGTTTTTTTATTAATCAAGATGAAGCATGCAGTGAATCTTGTTAGAGTCTTAAACGGCTTTATGAATATTTGAGAGCATGGAGTTTGTTGAAGGGTAAGAACTTAACATTTATTTTTAGGAGACTCTGACAGGATGAAAAAAACACATCTTTGGATTGTTTTATTTTGGGCAGCGGTGATCGGTATCAAGGTTTGGGCCGGATTTCACGGGCAAACCACCTTGGCCGATTCCATTTCTGAGATTGCCGGATTTACTTGTCTTTTGATTGGTACGTTATTTTTGGTCTTTTTTGTCGAACTGAGCAAACGCCGTTTCATGACTGTGACAGCCGCGCGGGTTGTCGGCGAGCTGGCTGACCGCAACTATTTCGCCCTGTTTTTACAGGGAATATTGCTTTTTGTGCTCGGCGTGCTTGGTATATTTTTGAAATGGTGGATTGCCGCGATTGTCGGTGCGCCGTTGCTTTTGGGTATCGTCTTGCTTTTTTTTAAAGGTTGGCCCAGCTTTCGTTTGGATGCCGGCGCAGTTGCCCGTTCGGTCAATAAAACACGCGCCGAGTTTAATCCGTGATTCTTCTTTTTCACAAACCTTATGGCGTACTTTGCCAGTTCACCCCTGATCAGCCCGGGCAGAGAACCCTCGCGGAATTTGATTTTCCAAAAAATGTTTATCCGGTCGGAAGGTTAGATCTCGACAGCGAAGGTTTGTTGATTCTCAGCGATGAAAAAGTTTGGAATGACAAACTACTGAATCCGGAAAACGCGCATGAGCGCACTTATCATGTGCAAGTTGAGGGCAAAATGTCGGTTGAAGCTTTGCGCAAGCTTGAACAAGGCGTTGTGATTCAGGGGTATAAAACGCGTCCATGCCAAGCTCGCTGGCTCAAAGCCGAACCCGAGTATCCACCGCGGAACCCGCCGATTCGGGAAAGAAAAAATATTCCGACCTGTTGGATTGAATTGAAATTGATTGAAGGAAAAAACAGACAAGTGCGTCGAATGACCGCAGCGGTAGGGTTTCCGACTTTACGGCTGATCCGTTCCGCGATCGGAAATTTAAAGCTTGGGGATCTGGAAGCCGGAAAATGGCGGACGATTGATAGAATAATTTAAAAACAGGAAGTTTGCGGTCGTTAAAAGCCCGCAGCGTAAGGTAAAATAGAGCTGATGAATCATTTAACCTTTCTGCAAGACATGGCGGTGGTGATGGCGGTAAGCGCTGTCATTATGATTTTGTGCCGGCGTCTTCGGCTGCCCGTGGTGCTGGGTTATATTTTGGCCGGATTGCTGATCGGACCCCATACTCCTCCATACGCTTTCATTAAAGATCTGCACAGCATTCAAACTCTTTCCGAAATGGGCGTAATTTTTCTGCTTTTCTCGATCGGTTTAGAATTCAGTCTTTCTAAGCTGGCCAAAGTCGGGCTTGTTTCTTTTGTCGCTGCCACGCTTGAGATTTTACTCATGATTTGGGTAGGTTATTCGCTTGGACAGCTGTTCGGCTGGAAATTTATGGACAGTTTGTTTTTGGGAGCCATTCTTTCAATTTCCAGTACCACGATTATTGCGAAGGTACTGATGGACATGAAAAAGGTTAAAGAGAAATTCGCGCAGGTCATACTCGGGATTTTGATTATTGAAGATTTGCTCGCAATCGTGATCATTGCGTTACTTTCGGGTGTGGCTTCAACGGGATCTTTGGAAATGCACGAAGTCGGTGTTGCGACGGTGCGCGTACTTTTGTTTGTAGGCGGAGTTTTGCTGGCGGGCTATCTTTTGGTGCCGCGTCTTTTGCGTTATGTCGCAAAGTTTCAGAGTGAAGAGATGCTTGTGATCACGGTTTTGGGGCTTTGCTTCGGAGTTTCGTTGGCTGCGGCCAAGCTCGGATTTTCGGTGGCTTTGGGTGCTTTCTTGATCGGAGCTGTGATTGCGGAAACCAAACAAGGAAAAGAAGTCACGCATAGAATCGAACCGATCCGCGATATGTTTACGGCCATTTTCTTTGTGTCGGTGGGGATGATGCTTTCGCCCGCGATTATTGCTGAGTATTGGCTTTTTATTTTAATTATGACTTTGGCGACTATTGCAGGCAAAGTTATGGCTTGTTCCTCCGCGACTTTTTTAATGGGGTACAACGCTGAAACATCCATGAAGGTTGGTTTAGGTCTCGCGCAAATCGGAGAATTTTCTTTTATTATCGCGCAGCTCGGCGAATCAACAGGCGTGACAAGTCACTTTCTTTATCCGATCGCGGTTTCAGTCTCAGGTATCACCACGGTGACAACTCCTTTTTTAATGCGCAACACAGGGCCGATTATTCGGGGGCTTGCTTTCGTGACGCCGAAACCGATTGCTACTTTGCTGGGTTTTTATACGGGGTGGGTCGAGAAAATTGGCGGAGTGCGTTCTGAGCGCAAGCGGATGGTTTGGAAAGGACTCCAGCTTTATTTGCCGCGGCTTTTAATTTATGGTGTTTGTGCATGCGCTGTTTTTTACGGTGTGGAGTGGCTTCAGAAAACGTATGCTTTTCCTCAAGTGGTTTATTTTACGGCGCTTGTTATCGGGTTATTGCCGTTTCTTATTGGCGGCGCTTATGCTTTAGACCGTATTTTATGGAATGTTCTTTTTTTAAATTTAATTAAATCCCGTGAAGAGGTTGAACAGGCCAAAGACGTTCATCAAACATTACACCGGACGCTGCGCTTTTTGATGATTTTACTTGTCTGCGTTATTTTACTCGCCGTGGGGTCGAGTTTTTTTCCGCGAATTCCTTTAATTATTGCCGTGCTTGCGGTTGTTTTTATTGCCGGTATGTTTTTATGGGACTCCGCGCGCAAGGTTCATGACCGCATTGAAAAAACCGTTATTGGTATTTTTGACCGTGAGCAACCTCTTGATACGGTTGCCTCGCAGGCGATCCATGGCGAGTTGGTCAAATTGATTCGCGAAGAATACCCGATGGATGTGGTTACCGAAGATTTTCTTTTACCTTATCAGCCCTCGGCAGCGAATCAAACTTTGAGGGACTTACGTTTGCGCGCGGAAACAGGCGCGACAATTGTGGCGGTTTACCGCGATGAAGAATCCATTCCGAATCCGCCCGCGGAAACTCGCCTCCAGCCCGGAGATGTTTTGCTTTTGATGGGGGATCAAGATCAGGTCAAAGCGGCCATTCAGTTTTTAAATAAAAAAATTAAGGAGCCGATTCAGGCGGTTCCGAAGCGCGAGGGTGTTCCTAAAACCCAGTCGTTTACGATTGTGCCGGAGTATGCGGTGGTCGGTAAAACTTTGGGCGAAATCCGTTTGCGCCGCAAAACGGGAGCGACAGTTTTCGGTTTACAAAAAGCCGGAATTTCCGTTAACAGCCCGGGGCCTGATACTTTGGTTGAAGCCGGTGATGTCCTGATTCTTTTTGGTTGGCCCGATCAGCTTAAAGCCGCTTTTGATTATCTTTCCGATCTCAACAAAGAGTAATGCCAACAAGGGGTTTTCCATGAACCGCCTTTATTTGCTTCTATTGTTTTTGTTTTGCGCAGCCGTTCCTGTTTTTGCGGAGCCGATTTATCAAGCGCATACACAGGTTGAATTAATTGCCGACACGGAGCAGATTCAGTCCCGCACTGAGTTTCACGCGGGTGTTCTTTTTCGCATGGACCCGGATTGGCATGTTTACTGGAAAAATCCAGGCGACTCAGGCATGGCGCCGATTTTTAAATGGGTATTACCTGAGGGGATTTCCGCCGGGGAAGTGCAATGGCCCACTCCCAAGAAAATTGATTTACCGCCGCTTTCTAGTTACGGCTATGAAGGTGAAGTTTTATTGGCAGTACCGTTTCAAGTTTCGCCTGAATTTAATCCGAATACTCCCATCCGTCTTAAAGTGAAAGTCGAATGGCTGGCTTGCAAGGTGGAATGTATTCCGGGACAAGCTGAATTGGAAATTGCGGCGCCTTTTCCTGCGCGGGCAGATATTTTTGAAAAAACAAAAGCCCGGTATCCGCTTCAGGATAACGCGTTTGAAATTCATGCTGAAAGATTCGATAAATCAATCAAGCTGACTTTTTTTTCGCAAACCGGACCTGATTTGGAACGGGCTTATTTCTTCCCTGAAAACGCAGAGTTGGTTGCGCACGCGGAGACGCAAAGTCTTGCTGTTTTGCCGCAGGGATATCAGTTAAGTATTCCTCTCGCGGTCACGCAGCCCAAAATTTTAGAGCGGCTCCGAGGTGTTTTGGTTTCGGGAGAGAGAGCATGGGAAATCGATATTCCGTTTGAAACCAACGCGGATCCCATCGAGACTCCGCTTCGTTTTTCGGGCGCGGTGCTGTTTGCTTTTTTGGGCGGATTGATTTTGAATTTGATGCCCTGCGTTTTGCCGGTGCTGTCTCTTAAGGTTTTAAGCTTCGTGAATGAATCCCGGCAAAGCCGAGCCTCTGGTTTAAAGCAGGGACTAATTTTTACCGCGGGGGTGTTAATTTCGTTTTGGGTTTTAGCCGGAGCTTTGATGCTTTTAAAATCCGGCGGACAGCAAATTGGCTGGGGATTTCAGTTGCAGTCGCCTGGGTTTGTCGCGGGCTTAGCCGTCGTCTTTTTAATTTTGGCTTTTAATTTATTCGGATTTTTTGAAATCGGTTTATCGCTGACCGGTGCGGGACAAAACTTAAGCGCAAAAAAAGGCTGGGCCGGAACTTTTGCGAGCGGCATTTTAGCGGTTGTGGTGGCAACGCCTTGCACGGCGCCGTTTATGGGAACAGCCTTGGGTTATGCGCTGACTCAGCCGGCTTGGGTTGCCTGGGCTGTTTTTACCGCGTTGGGAGCAGGATTAGCTATTCCGTATGTGCTGCTTTGCGCGAACCCCGCGTGGCTGCGTTTTATTCCCAAGCCCGGGCCGTGGATGGTGACACTCAAAAAAGCGCTGGGTGTTTTTTTGCTATTAACTGCTTTATGGCTGGGTTGGATTTTTGCGGTGCAAACGGGCATTTTAAATTGGGCATCAAAAACGCAGCCCGCTTCGGCGCATCAGTTGAATTGGGAGCCTTATTCCGAAACGCGCTTGGCGGATTTACTTGCGGAGGGAAAACCAGTCTTTGTCGATTTTACCGCAGCATGGTGTTTGACTTGTCAGGTCAATGAACGCTTAGCGCTCGACCGCAAAGAAACCGCCGCTTTATTTAAGGATAAAAAAGTAACGGCCTTGAAAGCCGATTGGACCAGCCGGGATGAGACGATTACCCGTGCTTTGGCGGCGTACGGGCGCAACAGTATTCCATTCTATCTGCTCTATCCGGGGCAAGGGGATCCGCCGGTCATTTTGCCCGAGATTTTAACGCCTAAGATCATTCGTGAAGCCTTGGAAAAGCTTCCTGCTTTGCAAAGCGAGTTAAAATGAATAAGATAGATGCTCTGCCGTCTCATCACTAACGAAGGAGATCGATATGAAACTGAATTCCGCACTTTTACCGTTTCTTTTTTTAACTTTGATTTTTTCCGCACCTGCTTTTGCTGCCGTCGAAAACGGCAAGCCCGCGCCGGACTTTTCTTTGTCCGACGTGGACGGTAATGCCCGTTCGCTTTCTGAATTTAAAGGGAAGTTTGTTGTTTTGGAATGGGTGAATCATGATTGCCCGTTCGTGAAAAAGCATTATGACCAAGGGCACATGCAAGCGCTGCAAGCCAAGTATGCTGAAAAAGGTGTGATCTGGCTTTCAATCAATTCTTCAGCTCAGGGTAAGCAAGGCCATTATTCTCCTGAAGAGTGGAAAAATCTGCAGGCCGAAAAAAAATCAGCCGCATCAGCAACTTTGCTGGATGCTGACGGACAAGTAGGCAAGCTTTACGGTGCGCAGACGACACCGCATATGTATATTGTCAATCCCGACGGCAATTTGATTTACCAGGGCGCAATTGACAGTATTAAAAGCACGAACTCCGAAGATATTGCTTTGGCTGAAAACTATGTTGATTCCGCTTTGACAGAAGCAATGAATGGTGAGTTGGTGTCCACGCCGACCTCAAAAGCTTACGGCTGTTCGGTTAAATATTAAGCATAAATAAAAAAAGCCATGCCTGCGGGCGTGGCTTTTTTTATTTATGCTTAGGCTCTGGGCCGTTTCGTTCCGCTCTGCCCAACCGCAGCCGCATATCACGCTTGTCCTGAAACCTGTGTGTCGTTATAATCCCCGGTCTCGTAAACGGACTGTAATTAGGTATTTTGAAAGGAAAGACAGACAATGAGCAAGATTGCAAAAGTTTTCGCGCGCGAAGTCCTCGACTCACGCGGTAATCCGACTGTTGAAGCGGATGTTCTTTTAGTAAATGGTATTCTTGGCCGCGCCGCGGTACCGAGTGGTGCATCCACCGGGGAATACGAAGCGGTTGAGCTTCGTGACGGTGACAAAAAAGTTTATATGGGCAAAGGTGTCCGCAAAGCGGTTAAAAACACCAACACGATCATCGCGAAGGCGCTTAAAGGCAAAGACGCGACCAATCAAAAAGCGATCGACGAGCTCATGATCAAGCTCGACGGCACTCCGAATAAAGCCAAGCTCGGTGCGAACGCGATTCTCGCGGTTTCGATGGCGGTTTGTCGCGCGGCGGCCGCATCCAAAGGTATTTCGCTTTGGAAGCATATCGGTAATCTTCACGGCAGCAAGCGTTTCACGCTTCCGCTTCCGATGGCGAATATCATCAACGGCGGAAAACACGCCGACAACAAAATCGATTTCCAGGAATTCATGATCGCTCCGGTAGGCGCGAAGACTTTCTCTGAAGGTTTGCGCTGGATCACCGAGATTTTTCATGTTTTGAAATCGATTCTTAAGAAAAAAGGCCATGTCACGGCTGTTGGCGATGAGGGTGGATTTGCCCCGAACCTCGGCAATGAAGAAGCTTTGGAAGTCATCATGGAAGCGATCAATGCTGCAGGGTATAAGCCCGGCACGCAGATCCAGATCGCTCTCGATTGCGCCTCTTCAGAGCTTTTCGACGAAGGTGGACGCAAAGGCTACAAATTCTGGAAATCAAATTCCGGCGAACTTTTCACCGCGGATGAGATGATCGCGATGTATGCGGATTGGAAAAAGAAATATCCGATTTATTCGATCGAAGACGGTCTCGACCAGAATGACTGGGCTGGCTATGTTGAGTTTACAAAACAGCTCGGCAAGAAAATTCAAATCGTCGGGGATGACTTTTTCGTCACGAACCCCGAGCGTCTTGCCAAGGGTATCAAGATGAAAGCGGCGAATTCGATTTTGATCAAAGTGAATCAAATCGGAACTGTGACCGAAACTTTGGAAGCCATCAAGCTCGCGCAAAAAGCGGGTTACGGCGTGATTTCATCGCATCGTTCGGGCGAAACCGAAGACGCGTTCATCGCGGATTTGGCTGTGGGAACGGGCGCAGGACAGATCAAAACCGGGTCTCTCTCACGAACCGACCGCATGGCGAAATATAATCAGCTTTTGCGCATTGAGGAAGAACTCGGAGCAAAAGCGATTTTCGACCGTAAGGCAGCCGCCCGCTAACAGATCACCGAAAAAGGTCATCTGCTGTGTTGCCAGCGCGCTTCCTTGTGCGGCGTAGGTTTCACTACGCCTCCGCAGTCGCTTGCTGGCGTCGTGCATCTGAGCCTTTTTGGGCAATCTGTTAAATAAGAAGGATTAATAATGCCGCGGTTTAAGTTTCCAAAATATACGCTTGTCGTTGTTTTGGCCTTAACTGCGGCATTTTTCTTTTATTTCCCGTCTTATTCCCGTTACCGCGAGCTTAAATCGGAAGCCGACCGCCTTCAGTCCCAGCTTGCGGATTTGCAAAAACAGATTGAAGACCTTCAGCATGAAAAGCAGCTGATCAAAAATGATAAAAACTACCTTGAGAATGTGATCCGCAAAGAAATGGGGTTGGTTGAGCCGGGCGAGGTGGTTTATGAGTTTGAAAACAAGCCCCGCAAGCAGGTTACGGCGGCTCCGCCCGTGGTTAAAACCGCCGATTTGACCCCTGAACGCGACTAAAACCCTCATTTGACCGTTTCGTTGACATCCCCAAGCTCCAAGCTATAATACACAGCTTTTTACGATCGAATACTTTCATCATTTTAAGACTTTCAGGCGGGAAATAAGCGTGAAGATCAGAATGAGCCCGAAAAAAGCGTTGGCTTTTTTTGTGGCTTTTTTAATTTGGGGATACGCGGTAACTCCGGGGCAGAGCTTCGCTCAAACGGCGCCTGCGTTGAGTTCCGCGGATGCGCCGGTACCCGTTGCTAAACCGAAGCGTAAACTTCCTACAGGGTTGCTGGAGTTAAGCGGATATAAGGTACCGGTTTTTCTTTATGTACCGGAAGGTTTGGAAGCGGATAAAAAATATCCTTTTTTAGTGATGGTTCCGAGCGAGACTCATCCTGCTGAGAAGCAGCTTGAATACATTTTGCCCGTTGCGAAAAGTTTGGAATGTTTTGTCTTAGCCGTGAACGCTTGGCCCAAAGAAGGCGAGCCGTTTATCTTTGACCGGTGGTTGTTAGGCGTTAAAAACGATGCCATGATGCGTTTTCCGATTGATTCGTCGAAAGTTTATGCCATCGGCTTGAATTTGGGCGGGCACTACGCGGCGTATTTGATTTCGGCTTATCCGAAAGATTTTTCGGGTGCTGCTTTGTTGGGAGAAGCTTGGGAAGGCCGTTATGTGCAGCTTTTCAAGCCTCGCGCGTCGGCTGGCGACCAAATGCCTGTGGTGGCGGCCTTCACCGCCAATCAACAAGACAATAAAATAAAAAATGAAAAATGGGTTTTGGAGTATCAGCAAAAGGGTTATCCCGTGCATGTGATGGATGTTCCGGCTGAGCAAGGTTTTGATTCTCCGGATTTCAAAGTGAGTTTGCTGGAATGGCTGGATCAAAAAAGCCAAGCTTGGAAGCTTGTGCGGGAAGAACAAAGTAAAACATTCAAGCAACGCTTCAAAAAGGGCGTTAAAGAGTTTTTCGAAGTCTGATTCCTTTTGCCTCTGCGCGAAGCGCAACCGGCGGGAAACAGATACAAAGTTGTTTTAAATAAAAATAAGTAAGGAAATTTTATGGAATTAACAGGTGCGCAAATTTTAGTTAAATCGCTCGAAGCTGAGGGCGTTGATTGTGTGTTCGGTTTGCCCGGCGGAGCGATTCTGCCGACATTCGACGCAATTTATGATTCGAAGATCAAGTTTCATCTCGTGCGTCACGAACAGGGCGCTTCGCATATGGCGGATGCTTACGGCCGCGCGACAGGTAAACCCGGCGTTTGTATCGTGACTTCAGGCCCTGCAGCAACCAACACCATCACCGGATTAGCGACGGCTTATATGGATTCCGCACCGATGGTTTGCATTACCGGCCAGGTTGCAACAACTGCGATCGGAAGCGATGCTTTTCAAGAGGCCGACGTTGTTGGTGTGTCGCGTCCGGTTACGAAGCATAACTACTTGATTAAGAATGTGAATGATATTGCGCGCATTGTGAAAGAAGCATTTTACATTGCTCGCACAGGCCGTCCTGGTCCGGTTCTGATCGATTTTCCGGTGGATGTCAGCCGCGCTAAGGCGGAATATGAGCCGGCAACTTCAGTGAAGTTGCGTGGATATAATCCTGAAAAAGCGGCGAACCCCGTTAATTTGGAGCAATTGCAGAAAGCCGCTGATTTAATCAATAGCGCAAAGCGCCCGTGTTTATATGTAGGCGGCGGCGCGGTTATTTCAAATGCTGAAAAAGAAGTGATGGAACTTGTTGAGAAAACAGGTATTCCAATTACGACGACAGTTTTGGGTTTGGGTATCTTTCCGGAAACCCATCCTCTTTCTTTGCGTATGCTCGGTATGCACGGAACAGTTTACGCAAACTATTCCGTTCAAAAGTCGGATGTGTTGATTGCCGTTGGCGCGCGGTTTGACGATCGCGTTACGGGACACATTCCTCGTTTCGCGCCGCATGCGAAAATTATCCATATTGATATTGATCCTTCTTCTATTTCGAAGACAATCAAAGTAGATGTGGCGATTGAAGGCGACGTTAAGCAAGCTTTGGTTAAGCTCAACAAGCTTGTTAAAAACCGCCGTCCTGATACAAAAGAATGGATTGCGCAGATTGAAGAATGGAAGAAAAAGCATCCGCTTAAATATAAAAAAGAAGGCGGTATTCGTCAGGAGTATGTGATCGAGCAAGTCGGAAATCTTACTAATCACAAAGCCCTTGTCGCAACCGGTGTGGGACAGCATCAGATGTGGGCTGCGCAGTGGTACGGATTTGCGGAACCCCGCAGCATGTTAACTTCAGGCGGACTCGGTACGATGGGTTACGGGTTGCCTGCCGCGATCGGCGCGCAATGCGGTCGTCCGGATAAAACCGTGGTGTGCTTTGACGGCGATGGTTCATTCCAAATGACGATGTGTGAGCTTGTGACCGCATCTCATTACAATATTCCGGTTAAGTTGTTTTTGCTTGATAACGGCTGGCACGGCATGGTGCGTCAGTGGCAGGAACTCTTTTATAAAGAGCGTTATTCAGCGTCGCATCTTGAGCCATCCAACCCGGATTTTCCGAAGTTGATTGAAGCTTGCGGTGTGCGAGCAATCCAATGCAAAACAAACGAAGAAGTGATTCCGGCAATTAAAGAAGCGCTTAAGCACAAAGGACCGGTTGTGGTTCATTGTCTTGTTGAAAAAGCAGACAATGTTTATCCGATGGTTCCTGCGGGACACGCGCTTGATCAAGTTATGGATATGGCCTAAGGCCGGGTGGAAATTATGCAAAAACATACAATCGCAGTTTTAGTTGAAAATCAGTTCGGCGTTCTTTGCCGTGTAGCGGGTCTTTTCTCCGCGCGTGGATTTAACATCGACAGTTTAACCGTGGGCGAAACTCAGCATGCCGATGTGTCGCGCATGACGGTGGTGGCGCGCGGTGATGAACGTGTCGTGCAGCAAATCGTACGTCAGCTCGACAAGTTGATCGACGTGATCTCGATTGAAATTTTGGCTCCGCAAGATTCGATTGACCGCGAGCTTGTTTTGATCAAGGTAAAGTCGGATCTTTCGAACCGCAATGATTTGATGGGCGTGGTTAATAACTTCCGCGGCAAAATCGTGGATGTTCAGGAAGATTCCATGACTTTGGAAGCAACCGGGACGGAAGCCAAAATTGACGCGATGCTTGAACTTCTCCGCTCTTTCGGCGTGATTGAAGTGGTTCGCACCGGTAAAATCGCGATTTCGCGCAAAGCACCTTTGGATGCTCCGGAAGCAAAAGAAGTGGAAGTTGTGAAAGTGAAGAAATCGGCAAAATCTTCTGCGAAGGCTGCTGTCAAAGGCGGCGACAAAAAAGCGAAGATGCAGGCGGGCACCGACACTTGGATGTAATGGCGCTGCCATTACATCCATTCTGGATGTGCCGTTTTTATTTTGCCGAATCAAAACAAGTTTGATTCGGCGGTAAAGGCAATAATTTTTTTGAAACTGAAAATTTAAAATAGAGAGAGAAGAATAAGACCATGGCAAAGATTTATTACGACAAAGACGCTGATTTGGGATTTTTAAAAGGTAAAACCGTTGCTATCGTGGGTTACGGTATTCAAGGCCGTGGACAAGGTTTGAACTTGCGCGACTCTGGTGTCAAAGTCATTGTGGCGCAGCGTCCGGGCGGAAAAAATTATGATTTGGCTATTCAAGATGGTTTCAAGCCCGTTTCCGCGGAAGAAGCAGCGCAGAAGGCTGACATCATCCAGATTTTGACCCAGGATCATTTGCAGGCTCAGATCTATAAAGAAAGCATTGAGCCGTATTTGAAACCCGGCAAAGCTTTGCTTTTCTCGCATGGTTTTAACATTCACTTCGGCTATATCAAGCCGCCGAAGAATGTCGATGTGTTCATGGTTGCTCCGAAGGGTCCGGGCGCTTTGGTCCGCACTCAGTATCTCGCGGGCGGCGGAGTACCGGCGCTGGTTGCGATTTATCAGAATGCCAGCGGCAAAGCTTTAAAATATGCCTTGGCTTACGCGAAAGCGATCGGCGGAACACGTGCGGGCGTGATCCAGACTAATTTTAAAGAGGAAACCGAAACCGATCTTTTCGGTGAACAGGCTGTTTTATGCGGCGGTTTGTCGGAATTAATCCGCAACGGTTATGAAGTTTTGGTGGAAGCCGGTTATCAGCCCGAAATGGCTTACTTTGAATGTCTGCATGAAGTGAAATTGATCACGGACGCGATTTTCATTGAGGGTATCAGCGGTATGCACCGCCGCGTTTCCGACACGGCTGAATACGGCGACTATTCACGCGGAAAACGTGTTGTGCCCGCTTCGGCTAAAAAGGAAATGAAAAAGATTTTGAAAGAAATTCAAACCGGTGCCTTTGCGCGTGAGTGGATGGAAGAAAACCGCACTGGTCGCAAAAAGTATAACGCTTACCGCAAAGAAGCCGATAATCATGACATTGAAAAGGTCGGCGCACGACTTCGCGGCATGATGCAGTGGATTAAGAACTCGAGCTCCCTAGCACAGAATACAAAGAAGAAGGCGGGGGCGAAAAAGCGCAAACCAGCGCTTGCAGCTCGATAGGTTCCAGTTTTATAAAAAAACCGCCTTCTTCGAAAGAGAAGGCGGTTTTTTCGTTTTTAACGAAACCGATTTTAATAGCAATCCTCGATAAAACTCGGATTGCGCAGGAAAAATTATGAAAAACACAAAACGAAGAATTTACATTTTTGATACGACTTTGCGCGATGGCGAACAATCGCCGGGTGCATCGTTGACACCGGATGAAAAATTAAAGATCGCTAAACAGCTTGAGCGGTTGGGCGTGGATGTGATCGAAGCGGGTTTTCCGGCTTCATCGCCCGGTGAAATGAAAGCGGTGGATGTGATCGCGCGCGCGTTGACCAAGCCGATTATATGCGGGTTGGCTCGCATGATTCCTCGCGACATTGACGCCGCGCGCAAGGCTTTGGAAAACGCGAAGAAAAAGCGTCTGCATGTTTTTCTGGCGACTTCGCAAATTCATCGCGAGTTCAAGTTGAAGAAAGATAAAAAAGAAGTTCTGAAGATGATCGCGGATCAAATCAAGTCGGCGAAAAAAGATTTTAAACAAATCGAATTTTCACCGGAAGACGCTTCGCGTACGGAGCGAGACTTTTTGCACCAAGTGGTGCGAGCTGCGATTGACGCGGGTGCGACTTCGATCAATGTGCCGGATACCGTCGGTTACACCGTACCGCATGAATTCAATGAAGTGATCAGCGGGTTGGTTAAGAAAATGCCGGAATTGGGTAAGCAGGTTGTATTGTCCGTGCATTGCCATAATGACTTGGGTTTGGCCGTGGCGAATTCTTTGGCCGCGGTGCAAGCGGGCGCCAATCAGGTGGAATGCACCGTGAATGGTATCGGAGAGCGCGCGGGGAATGCGTCACTTGAAGAAATTGTGATGGCGATGGATACGAGGAAGGACTTCTTTAACTGCACGACCGGTGTGAATACGAAAGAGATCATGAAGTCATCCCGCTTGGTTTCGCATTTAACCGGTATGGTAGTTCAGCCGAACAAAGCCATTGTTGGCCGCAATGCCTTTTGGCACGCATCAGGTATTCATCAGGACGGAGTCCTTAAAAAACGCCAAACTTATGAAATCATGGATCCAAAAAAGATCGGGTTGGCGAGCAATAACATCATGCTGGGTAAGTTATCCGGCCGTAATGCTTTTGCCGCGCGCATCAAGAAAATCGGCTTTAATTTAAAGCCCGCGGATTTGGATAAGGCTTTTGCCAAATTCAAGCAGCTGGCGGATAAGAAGAAGTATGTTTTTGACGAAGATTTGGAAGTCTTATTGCAGGATCAGGCGGGGCCGACTTCCGATACTTGGCTGCTCAAAGACATGCGTGTTGTTGCTGAATCAGGTAAGAAGTCCGAAGCTCGCATTGAATTAAGCCGTGATGGAAAAACACATGAAGCTGAAGTGGTCGGGGACGGTCCGGTGGACGCTTGCTACAAAGCGATTGAGAAAATCATCGGCTCCGGCGCTAAGGTTGCGCATTACGGCATTCAAGCCGTAACCGGCGGTATGGACGCGCAAGGTGAAGTAACCGTGAAGCTTTTGATCAGCGGTAAAGAAGTTTCGGGCCGCGGCACGAGCACGGATATTCTTGAGGCGAGCGTTCGCGCGTATTTATTCGCGATCAATAAAGTTGCCGCGCATGGATTGCCGAAGCAAAGCGCGCAACACCTATAATTTTATTCCTCCGGCGGGCAGCTTAATAAGCTGCCCGCTCGACCGGGAATCGCATTCTGTTAAATCAGATTGGAAAAATGGATAAGAAACTCGAACTTTACGGTATCTTTGGGCATCCGCTAAGTCATACGCTTTCGCCTGTTTTTCAAGAAGCAGGTATGCAGAAGGTCGGTCTTTTGGCGCATTATTTGGTCTTTGATTTCAGCGAACCTGTTTTCAAGAAAACCATGCGTTTGCTCTCGAAGGTTCCGCTCAAAGGATTCAACCTTACCGTACCTTACAAACAAATCGTCATTCCTTATCTTGATTGGCTGACGGACTCCGCGCGTGCGATTGGCGCTGTGAACACAGTTTATCGCTTTGGAAAAAAATGGTATGGAACCAATACGGATGCCGAAGGCTTTTGGCTGTCTTTAAAAAAAGAATGGAATTGGAAACCTAAAGGAAAGTCTGTGCTGGTGATTGGCGCCGGGGGTGCGGCAAGAGCGGTGCTTTATGCTTTAGCTTCCCGCGGGGTGAAGTCAATCGCGGTCTGGAATCGAACCGAAACGCGGACGCAGGAGTTGATTCAGTATTTCGGGAAGCTATTTCCTAAAACAGCTTTTTTTTCGACTTCGGTTAGCTCGAAAAATGATTTAAAACCTTTTGAATTGATTGTGAATACGACCTCAGTCGGATTGAAACAAACAGATACGGCTATTTTGAGCACGGCGCTGATTCCTTCCGCAAAAGAAGGCAAAAAGTATTTTGTGGATTTGATTTATAATCCTTCCGAAACAAAGTTTCTTCAAGTTGCCCGCAAAAAAGGCCATTTTACTTTGAATGGTTTGCCGATGCTGCTTTATCAGGGTGCGCGTGCCTTTGAGATTTGGACCGGCAAGAAAGCGCCGGTTGAAACGATGCGTGCCGCCTTAGAGCGAGCGTTGAAAGATCCCCTGAAATGATCGGCGCTTTGGTTTTTTTATACGGCGCGATGATCGGCAGTTTTTTAAATGTTTGCATTTATCGCATGCCGCGCGATATGTCCGTGGCGAAGCCGGTGCGCTCTTTTTGTCCGGCCTGTCAAAAACAAATTCCATGGTATTTAAATATCCCGCTCATTTCTTATCTCCAGCTGCGTGCAAAATGCGCTTTCTGTAAGGTGAAAATTTCGCCGCGCTATTTTTGGGTGGAGTTGATTACCGCCTGCATGTTCGTCTGGCTATGGAATTTGAGCGGGGGGAACTGGATTCAGTTCGGAATCAGAGCTGTCTTTATGAGCATGCTTTTGGTTGTCACCATGACTGATTTCGAAATGAAATTTGTGCCTGACTTGATCACTTTGCCGGGCATGGTTCTTGGGTTGGTTTTCAGTCTTTTGCCGGGCGGGATTTTTGAACAAACCTTGTGGTATCATAGGCTTGCGCATTCAGCTTTAGGGCTGGTGAGCGGGTATGGGTTTCTGTTTTTAACGGCGCTGCTCGGAAATTGGCTTTTCAAAAAAGAAAGCATGGGCGGCGGCGACTTAAAACTAATGGGCATGCTGGGCGCGTTTATCGGACTGCCTGGCGTTTTTTACGTCTTTATGCTCGCACCTTTTATTGCTTTGCCTTTTGCGCTTTGGTATAAGGCAGTTAAAAAAGAGGAGCAAATTCCATTTGGACCCTTTCTCGCTTTTTGGGGTGCTGCTTTTTTTCTGTACGGTGATGTTTTAATGCGTTTTTTAAATAAAATTTACGGAGTATCGTAATGTTGAAATATGTGACAACAGGTGAATCCCATGGACAGCATATGGCCGCGATCTTGGAAGGATTTCCGAGCGGGCTTAAAATGGATATGGAGTTCATTAACTCCGAATTGCGCCGTCGGCAGGGCGGATACGGACGCGGCGGCCGCCAGAAAATTGAAACCGATACGGTGAACTTAATGGGCGGCGTCATCAAAGGTCTGTCCACCGGCGCACCGCTCGGATTTTTACTGACGAACGCGGATTTTAAAATTGAGTCCATGCCCGAACTATTTCGCCCGCGTCCCGGACACGCGGATTTAAACGGCGCGTTGAAATACGCACAAGGAATTCGCCCGATTTTGGAACGAGCCAGCGCGCGTGAAACCGTGATGCGCGTGGCGGTAGGAGCGGTTTGTAAGTTGTTTTTGAAGCAATTCGGCATCGAAGTCGCGAGCCATGTCATCCGTATCGGCAAAGCCTCTTTGCCGAGTGATGCTGAGCCGACCGTGCAGCAAATCCGCGAAAAAACAAAAGACTCCGAAGTGAATTGTATTTGTCCCGAAACAGAAAAGAAAATGATTGCGGAAGTGGATGAAGCCCGCCGTCAAAAAAATACCGCCGGCGGCAAATTTGAAGTGCGAGTATCGGGTGTTCCGATCGGCTTGGGTTCCTTTGTACATTTTGAGCGCAAGCTCGATGGACAGCTTGCCATGATCATGATGAGTATGCAGTCGATTAAGGCTGTGGAAATTGGTTCGGGAACTTTGGTTGGCGAAGTCTTTGGTTCCGAGGCGCATGATGAGATTTTTTATGACCCGAAAAAAGGGTATTACCACAAAACCAACCGCTGCGGCGGTATTGAGGGTGGTATGTCGAACGGTTCCGATATTGTTGTGCGCGCGACCATGAAGCCGATTTCAACTTTGGGCCAGCCTTTAGCTTCGGTGAATATGCAAACCAAACAAGCCGAGCGCGCTGAATATGAGAGATCCGATATTTGCGCGGTGCCCGCCGGCGCGGTCATCGGAGAGTCTTTGGTGGCTTATGTTATTGCCGGTTCTTTCCTTGAAAAATTCGGCGGAGATTCGTTGACGGAAATTCGCCGTAACTACGAAGGTTATTTAAAACAAATTTCGGCTTAATGAAGAACATCTATCTGATCGGCATGATGGGATCGGGGAAAACTTCAACGGCTCGAGAGTTATCCGCTCTTCTGAAAATGCCGCTGATTGATTTAGACGCTGAGCTTGAAAAGAAAAACGGCAAGAAAATCGCCGAAATTTTCCGTGAAAAAGGGGAAGACTGGTTTCGTGATACCGAGACAACCATTTTGACGCAGTATCCAGCGGATACAAGCGCGGTATTTGCGACGGGCGGCGGCGTGATTATCCGCAATGAAAACCGGGAATGGATGCGTGCCTGCGGAACGGTTGTTTATTTGGAAACGGATCTTGAGGATTTATGGAAGCGCGTTTCAAAAGAAACCGGTCGCCCGCTTTTGGAAGATTTTGATCCCAAACAAAAATTGATGTCGATTTTAAATACTCGCCGTCCTCTTTATGAGGGGTGTGCGCATATCCGGGTTGTTACGAATGGAAAAACACCGCGGGAAGTCGCGGTTGAAATCGAAAAGAATCTGAAATGAAAACCATCCTAGTTAAAAGTCTTAAACAGAACTACTCGATTTTGGTCGGAAGCGGATTGCTTTCAAAAACAGGCGTGTTGTTGAAAAAGGTTTTTAATCCGGGCTGTCGAGTCATGCTTGTGACGCAGGAAACCGTTCCTGCCGGACACCGCAAGAAGACAGAAGTTTCTCTGCGCAAAGCGGGCTTTCAGGTCTTTTTTTATTATCTGCCGCAGGGTGAAAAAGCGAAGTCCGCAAATGAACTTTTTCGTTTAGTTGCGGCGCTTTTGAAGAATGGTTTTGAGCGTGGCGACGCGATCACGGCTTTGGGGGGCGGCGTGACGGGTGATGTAAGCGGGTTTGCCGCAGCAGTTTATTTGCGTGGGATTCGTTACGCGCAAATTCCCACGACTTTGTTGGCGCAAGTCGACAGTTCTATCGGCGGTAAAACCGCGGTGAATACCCCTGAAGGCAAAAATCTGGTTGGCGCGTTTAATCCGCCTGTCGTGGTGATTTCCGATGTCGATACTTTAAAAACCTTGCCGTCCCGTGAATTGCGCGCGGCCATGGCCGAAGTGATTAAATACGGCGTGATCGCGGATCCAAAGCTTTTTAGTTTTCTTGAAAAAAACACAGCTCAGATTCTTGCTAAAAAACCAGCGGCTTTAACACGTATTGTTTATGATTCGGCGCGGATTAAAGCCGGTGTGGTCAGCCGCGATGAGTTTGAAACCAAAGGTGAGCGCATGAGCCTGAATTATGGGCATACTTTCGGACATGGCGTGGAAGGCGCGCTTCAATATCAAAAACTTGTGCATGGCGAGGCCGTTGCGCTCGGAATGTTGATGGCCGCCGAAATGAGCGTGCGTTTAGGATTGTGTGCACCTGATTTTCAGCGCCGCCAACTGCAATTGATTCGGTCTTTTGACTTGCCTGTTTGCTTGGACCGCCTGGAGATTAAAACTCAAGAAATCTTCCGTGTGATGGCGCATGATAAAAAGAAAAAGTCCGGCAAATTGCGGTTCATTCTTCCGGAAGAGATCGGTCGTGTCAGCATTGTGACCGGAGCGGAAGATGCCGCGATCTATTCTGTGATTGACTCGCTTTTCTAAGCGAAAAGCTTAAAGAGAACACCTGCCGCGCCGCAAGCCGCTAAGACCCACAATAAATTAATTTTGAGTCTGAGGATCGCAATTCCTGCCACACAGGCTAGCAGAGCCGGAAATAACTGAAAAGTATTTCGGTCTGGAATCCAGAGATTGATTCCAGACCAAGTTGTATTATCAATTTTGCCGAACAGCGTATGCAAAGCAAACCACACGGTTAAATTTAAGATCACGCCCACGACAGCGGCGGTGATTGAAGAAAGCGCGCCGGTTAAGGCTTGGATGCCGCGCAGTTTTTCAATGTAGGGCGCGCCTAAAAAAATCCATAAAAAGCAAGGTGCGTACGTTACCCAAGTGACGATGATTGATGCTAAAAGTCCCGCGAACCAGGGTGAAAAGGGTGCCGGATTATGAAAGGCGCCGAGAAAACCGACAAACTGCACGACTTGAATGAGCGGTCCCGGTGTGGTTTCTGCAAGGCCCAGCCCATCCATCATTTCGCTCAATGAAAGCCAGCCAAAGTTTTGCACGGCTTCTTGAGCGATATAGCTTAGAACGGAGTAAGCGCCGCCGAAAGTGACCATGGCGGCTTTGCTGAAAAACAAGCCCTGTTGAATCAGGATGTGATCTTTCCCAAGCCATAATAAAAATAACACGACAGGTGAAAACCAAATAAAACACCAAAGCCCTGTTGTTTTGAAGACATGTGCCCAGGCGTTTTTGGGATGTGAAGGTTCTTCGTTGAAAACAGCCGGAGTTTCTTTTTCGGCATCTTTTTGCTGGCGGATGACCAGAAAAATATTTGGCCAAATTCGGGAACCGATAAAGCCGATTAGTCCGGCGCAGGCGATGATGAGTGGAAAAGAAATTTTAAAAAAGAAAAGCGCGGCAAAAGAAACTCCCGCGATCGTGAGCATGGTTTTGTTTTTCAATACCCGCTTACTGATGCGCAGCAAAGCTTCTATGACCACGGCGATAATTGCCGCTTTGATTCCGAGGAAAAGACCGATTAGCCATGATGTACCTTGAAATGCCGTATAAATGGTACTCAGTACAAGAATGGATAGGAAGCCGGGTAAGACGAAGAGAAGCCCGGCAGCGAGGCCGCCACGTATGCCGAACATCATCCAGCCCGAGTAGGTGATCAGCTGCATCGCTTCAGGGCCGGGCAAAAGTGTGCAATAACTGAGTGCGTGCAGAAATCGATTTTCGCTGATCCATTTTTTTTCATCCACGAGAATGCGGTGCATGACCGCGATTTGCCCCGCAGGACCACCAAAGCTGAGCGCGGCGATTTTAAGCCAAACGCGAAAAGCTTCTTTAAAAGTAACCACGTTCATTTTTTAAGCCAAGACTCCACTTTAAATTCGCTTAAAATTCTCAGCACCAATGGGTGCGGATTTTTACGCGGGCGAGAGAGGGCGTAAATCTTTTCCGAAATCGGACTGCTCTCGGGGGTATGCAGTATTTTGAGTGACTCTTTTGCCGGAGCTTGGGAAATTGTAAGTAAATTGAGAGGGGCAATTCCAAGACCGCGTAAGGCGAGACGGCGTACGATTTCAATATCTTGAATTTCACCCAGAATCCTCGGCTCTAATTTTTTAGACAGCAGAAACTCTCTTACCGCGAAGGCAACTTGGCTGGGAGCTGTGGGTAAAATAAGCGGTGCCTTGCTTAGGCAATTTGGAAATTTTCCGATGGCATGAGCCAGTTTCTTGCTGGCGCAAAATACAACCGGCAAATCCGCGATTAGCCGGTGCTCGGCTGATTTGGCCGTTACGGGCAAAACCGTTGAATCATGAAAAACAATATCCAGCAAATGATCTTCTAATTGAGAGAGTAAAACTTCAATGCGGTCTTCGATTAATGTAATTTGAGCTGTTGGTTCAATTTGCAAAATAAATTGAAGCAAAATATCCGCAAATGATTTTGGAATGAAATTTGAAAGTCCGATTTGAATGCGAATGCGACCCTTTTGTGCGAGGTCGCCCATTTGATCCATGAGTTCCTGGCCCAGATCAAAAATAGATTTGGCATAGCCTAAAATCCGGTGACCGTCCTCGGTGAGTTGTAATTCGCGGTTTTCCCGCTCAAAGAGTTTTTTATCCAAGAAAGACTCGAACTGCTTGAGTTGAGCGGAGAGTGTCGGTTGGGCAAGCCGAAGCGCTTTAGCCGCTTTGGAAACACTGCCTTCCTTGGCAATAACATAGAAGTAATAAAGGTGATGATAGTTAAAAGGAATCATATAGATATATTCTATGCATAACATGAAAATTATCTATTTTAATTTTAAATTAAAGGATGCGATATTCCCAGTGTTGGCATCCTGTTCGTGGGCGAAAGGAGGATTTATGAAATACAAACTTAAAACATTGGCTTTGCTCGTTCTATTGAGCGGGCTTTTTTTGGTTGTGGGGAGTGCTTTAGGCGGTCGAGGAGGCATTGGGATTGCGCTCATTCTGTCGATTGTGATGAATGTCGGGGCCTATTGGTTTTCCGATAAAATTGTTTTGGCGATGCATGGCGCAAAGCCGGTTCCGGAAGAGTATAGCTACTTAAAATCGGACCTAGCTGATTTGAGTCACAAAGCAGGTGTTCCCGTTCCTCAGCTTTATTGGATGCCGGACCCTTCGCCGAATGCTTTTGCAACCGGCCGCGATCCCAAACATGGAGTCGTCGCGGTAACGCAAGGGTTGCTGGACCGGCTTAATCCCCAGGAAGTGAAAGGCGTCTTGGCGCATGAGCTGGGGCATATCCTTAACCGTGACACTTTGATTTCCGCGGTCGTGGCGGTGATGGCTTCTGCGCTGATGCATTTTGTGCACTTCTTTGCTTTTTTTGGGGGTGGGAATCGCGAGGGTCGTGGAGGGCATCCGATTTTGATGCTTGCCACGGTTATATTGGCGCCGCTGGCTGCAACGTTGATTCAGCTCGGTATTTCCCGAAGCCGCGAATACTTGGCGGATGAAACAGCCGCACGGCTTACGGGTGATCCGGAAGCTTTGGCATCCGCGCTTCAAAAAATTTCAGGGGAGATTCAGCGTGAAACCGAACATGGTGAAATTGAGCCGCAGCCAGGGATGGCACACCTTTACATTATGAGTCCGATGATGGGGGGCGGCGGGCTGATGTCGCTTTTTTCAACCCATCCGCCTGTAGGAGAGCGTGTAAAAAAGTTACTGGCTTTGCGGGACCAATAATCTCAAGTTGCGATGGAATAGATTTATTTAATAATCAAGGAGGTTGTTATGTTGTTTGCCTTTCGAGAGCATTTAAAGCAATTAGCCAATGATGATCAAGATCCATTTCATGCTAAAATTCGCGCTCGGGTTGGAAAGCGAGCCACAAAGTTACTTGAAAAGCGTTTGCGGCAACTGATTGTGATCACACCAGATGTTGTCGATCGCGTTCATTTGCTGTGGCGTCAATTTCCAAAGGATGCACCCGCAAAAAAAGTCGGCGGGTATTTGTTAAGCTATCTGTATCACCCGAAAGACTTTCTAGATGAGGGGAAGCATGGCTTGTTTGGCTATTTGGATGATGCTTACTTTGCAGCGCTCGTGTATGAGTTTGTTCTGAAAGCAGTGCAGAAGGCCGGATTGAAGCTGACGCCTAAAGACAATCGCTTTTTGTCTGAGGTTGTAAATATGAAAGCCGCTGCAAAATTAGTGATTCCGGATGAGGCCAAGAAAATCGACGATATGTTTCAAGAAATTCAAAATAATAAAGAAAGCACTTTATTTGCATCGGCTTTTTCAGCCTAGGAGATAAAAATGGATTGGATGCCATGGGTTTTGTTTCATGTGTTTGTGTTCGGAATGCTTGCTCTCGATCTGGGTGTTTTTCACCGCAAAGCCCATGTCATCCACTTTAAAGAAGCGCTCGCTTGGAGCGGAGTTTGGATTCTGCTCGCCATGCTTTTTAACGGACTTGTTCACCTTTGGCGTGGTGAGCAAGCCGCGCTTGAGTTTTTTACGGGATATGTGATTGAAAAGTCACTTTCGGTGGACAATATCTTCGTTTTCTTAGTTATCTTTACCTATTTTAAGATTCCGCAGCAATATCAGCATCGCGTTTTATTTTGGGGGATTATTGGAGCGCTGATTATGCGCGCAATTTTTATAGCCACCGGAATTACTCTCCTCGAGAAATTCCATTGGCTAATTTACGTTTTTGGCGCTTTTCTTGTGCTCACCGGGATTAAAATGGCGGTGAGTCATGGTCAAGAATTAGATCTCGAAAAAAATCCGGCTCTGCGTTTTCTTAGAAAGTTTATTCCGATGACAACGGCTATGGATGGGCAAAAGTTTTTTACTTTGGAAAATGGAAGGCGTGTAGCAACGCCGCTTTTTGCGGCGCTGTTGGTGGTTGAGTTCACCGATGTGATTTTTGCGGTTGATTCAATCCCTGCAATTTTAGCGATCACCAAGGATCCGTTTATTGTTTACACCTCAAATATTTTTGCGATTTTGGGGTTACGTTCACTCTATTTTGCATTGGCTGGGATTTTGCATTATTTCCGGTTTTTACACTATGGTTTGGCGGTCGTCCTTTGTTTTGTGGGTTTCAAAATGCTTATCGCTGATTTTTATAAAGTACCAATTTTGACATCGTTGGGCGTGATTGGAACGGTTCTTTTAATTTCAATCATTGCGTCAATTGTTTTTTCGGAAAACAAGGACAAAGCATGACGACTTTTTTGATGTTTATCGCAGGATTGGCTATTTTAACGTTAGGGGCTGAGCTTTTCGTACGCAACAGCTCGGCTTTGGCTTTAAGATTGGGGATCTCACCGCTCGTGATTGGGTTAACTTTGGTTGCGATGGGGACCAGCGCGCCTGAAATGGCAGTTAGTTTGAAAGGGGTTTACACCGGAGTTCCTGACATCGCCGTGGGAAATGTGGTGGGGAGCAATATTTTTAATGTGCTCTTTATTTTGGGGGTTTCTGCCCTGATTATTCCTCTTACGGTTCATCTTCAGATTTTACGTCTGGATATTCCTGTGATGATAGCAGCTTCCGCTTTGATGTGGCTCTTTGCATTTGATGGGCGTATTTCTTTTTATGAAGGTATGGTTATGGTTGGTTCTTTGGTGGGGTATACCTTTTATTTAATTTGGCTAAGCCAAAAAGAAAAAAAACAAGACACTAAAGAATTTGACCAAGAATTTGGCAAAGTGGACAAACAGTCCACAATAAAAATATGGATTTTGTCACCTTTGATGATTCTGTCAGGTCTGGGTCTGCTTGTTTTTGGAGCGCGCTGGATGGTTGACGCTGCAGTTCAAATTGCGCGGGGATGGGGTGTGAGCGAAGCGATTATTGGTTTAACGATTGTTGCTGCAGGAACTTCGCTTCCTGAAGTCGCGACATCCATTGTGGCGGCGATCAAAGGTGAGCGTGATATTGCCGTCGGCAATGTGGTTGGGAGTAATGTTTTTAATATTTTAGGCATCTTGGGTTTCTGCGCTATTGCTTCCGGATCTGCTGTGCCTGTTTCAGATGGAATTTTACGGTTTGATATTCCGATCATGGTTGCCGTTGCTTTTGCTTGTTTGCCTATTTTCTTTACCTCCTCGCGAATTTCTCGATGGGAGGGCGCCCTTTTCTTTTTCTATTACGTTGCTTATACGCTTTATTTGGTTTTGCAATCCGTTCAACATGATCAGTTACCGCAAATCAGTTCAGTGATGCTTGGGTTTGTGATTCCGATCACGGTCTTGACTCTTTTGGTGACGGTTTGCCGCAAGCCCAAGGCTCGCGCTGAGGCGGCAGCTTAAAAATAAATGATAAAGACGGAATAGTTTTCAAAATAAAAAATAAAAACTATGTTTAAGAAAATAAAGAGCATAACGGAAGCGCGCCTTTTTAGCCGGCTAAGCTTGATTATGATTGTCGCGGCTTCCGCGTTGATCGGGCTTGAGACGTTTGATGGTTTTTCTGACCGGGTTAAAAGCTATTTTTCGATTGCCGATAAAGTTATTCTCGGATGGTTTGTGTTGGAGATTCTTCTGAGAATGCTTTCGTATGGAAAAAAGCCGCATCAGTTTTTTTTGAACGGATGGAATGTTTTTGATTTCCTGATTGTCGCGGTTTCGGTTTGTCCGGCGGCTTCTCCCGCATTCGCCGCATTTCGTCTTCTGCGTGTTCTGCGTGTTTTGAGGCTTATTTCGAATATTCCCGATCTTCAGATTCTTGTGGGGGCTTTGCTGAAGAGCTTGCCTTCCATGGGGTATGTGGGACTGCTTCTTTTTTTGATCGTGTATATTTACGCGGTTTTAGGAACTCATCTTTTTAAGGCGACTGACCCCGAGCACTTTGGTCATCTTGGGCTTGCATTTCTTTCTTTGTTTCAAATTATTACCCTCGAAGGATGGGCTGAAATTTTTCGGCCGCAGCTTGAAATACATGGCTGGCCGGCTGCTTTGTATTTTGTTTCATTTATTTTGATGGGAACCATGATTTTATTAAATTTGCTGATCGGGGTTGTTTTGCGAAGCATGGAGCAGGTCCAGCAAGATTTGAATAAGAATAAAGAGCTTTGCTGGGGAGGTATGGATGGCAGGGCGGAGGAACTCTCGGCGCTAATTGATGAAATCAAAGTGAAATACGAAAACCTAAGATCAGATATTGCTTCCAAAAAATGAAAGAAATGAATCATCTTGATAAGCTCGAAGCTCAGTCGATTTATATTCTGAGAGAAGCTTATGCCAATTTTAAGAATCTAGCATTGCTTTGGTCGATTGGTAAGGACAGCACGGTGTTACTGTGGCTTTCGCGCAAAGCTTTTTTTGGTCATGTTCCTTATCCTTTGGTTCATGTGGATACCATGTTTAAGTTTCCGGAAATGATCGAATATCGTGATCGGCTCGCGATGGAGTGGAAGTTAAATTTGGTTATCGGAATGAATGAAGAAGCATTAATGAATAAACAAACTTTTCCTGATGGGGCAATTGATCGTTTGTCTTGCTGTAAGGCGCTTAAGTCGATTGGTCTGAAGCAAACGCTCGATGGCTCTGGTCCACGCTATGTTTTAAATTTAGAAACTGGAAAATTTGTTCCGTACGAAGATAAGAGCCCTTTTACGGGTGTTATTTTGGGCGTGCGGGCTGATGAAGAGGGAAGTCGATCCAAAGAACGGTATTTTTCTCCGCGGGATAAACATCATGATTGGAATGTTGCTGATCAGCCTCCTGAATTGTGGAATCAGTTTAAAACTGATTTTGCTCCCGGAACGCATATTCGTATTCATCCGCTCTTGGATTGGACGGAGCTTGATATTTGGGATTATGTAAAGCGCGAAAACATTCCGATGATTCCGCTTTATTTTGATCAAGGAAAAGGCGAACGCTATCGTTCGGTCGGCTGTCATCCGTGTACTTCATCTATTTGTTCGAAGGCGAAGAATGTGGATGATATTATTAAGGAGCTTCGCAGCGGTGCTTTTGCGAATATTGCTGAGCGTTCGGGGCGCGCCCAAGATAAAGAAGATGGCGGACTTGAAAGCTTGCGGCGTGAAGGCTACATGTAAAAAGGAAACGGTTTATGATTGATAATTTGCTCAACCCGGCGGTTTTGTTTTTTGCTCTTGGAATTTTTGCCGGAGTTGTGAAATCGGATTTGAAAGTGCCTCAGGCGCTTTACGAAAGTCTGAGTCTCTATTTGCTGGTTGTGATCGGTATGAAAGGTGGCGTGGAGCTTTCTAAGGTTGCGCTTAGTGACGTCGCAATGCCTTTGGCAGGAGCGATATTCCTTGGAGTGATTATTCCCTGGATCGCTTATTTTATTTTGAAAAAGTTTGGTCGGTTTGCAACTGCGGATGCCGCGGCCATTGCGGCTCATTATGGATCGGTTAGCGCTGTCACTTACGCTGTTTGTTTGTCCTTTTTACAAAAGGAAAATATCGCCTATGAAGGTTTTTCGGCTGTTTTGCTTGTGACGATGGAAATCCCCGCCATTTTAATTGCGATTATGATTGCTCGGTTTCGTCTTAAAGGAGCAGGCCCGCGCGTTCCTTGGGGAAAGTTTTTTCACGAGATACTCACCGGAAAAAGTATTTTACTTTTATTGGGCGGACTTTTGATTGGAGCGCTCGTTGGAGAAGAAAGAATTCAGCCTGTAAAAAACGTTTTTTTTGATCCTTTTAAGGGATTGCTGGCCTTCTTTTTATTGGAGATGGGGCTTGTGACGGCTTCTCGTCTGAAAGATTTGAAAAAAACGGGCGTCTTTCTCATTTTGTTTGGTGTTTTGATGCCGCTTCTTTCGGGATTTATTGGATGTTGGGTCGGATGGGCAGTGGGGCTTTCGGTTGGGGGAACCGCGATTTTAGCCACGCTGGCGGCCAGTGCGTCCTATATTGCCGCACCGGCGGCTGTGCGCATCGCGATTCCGGAGGCCAACCCCAGTCTGTATTTGACCGCTGCGCTTGGAATTACCTTTCCGTTTAATTTAACCGTGGGCCTTCCGCTTTATTTAAAGTGGGCTCAAATGATTGTGAGGTAATGGCAAATGAAAACTTGGCCCAAAAAACTGGTTACGATCGTGACTGAAAAAATTCTTGAAGATGATTTGCTTGAACAGCTTAAGAAGGTAGGCATGAAAGGATTTACCGTGACGGATGCCCGTGGAGAAGGTGCGCGCGGGGTTCGCAGTGCAAGCTGGGATCAATCTTCGAATATTCGAATTGAAATTGTTTGTGATGAGGTTCGCGCAGAGCAGATATGTGCTTTTTTGCAGAAAAACTTTTATGACAATTATGCGATGATTGTTTTCACTGCGGATGTTGCGACTTTAAGAAACGATAAATTTTAGTCTTAAAAGCTCTTTTTAAGCTGAGAATAGCCCTCCCATTTTTAACCTTTTAGACCTATAATACGCCCGCTTTTGGGTTCTGAAGGGGGTTCTATGCTATTAAAGTCAGTAGAAAAGCAGGCAGATATTCCCGAGCTTTATCGGGATACGCCCATTGGGCTTTTGCTTGAGTATCACAATTTGGGACGTGAGTATGACAAATATACCCAAGCCCAGTTATTGATCGGGATGTGCATGGACAGCCGAAAGCACCTCAAAATTCCTGATAATTTTGCTTTTATTATCCGTTCGGGTGGCGCCAACCTTCAATACGCAAATTTTAAGGTTTCGTATGCTATCGGAGTGGGTGGCGCGAAAGCGATTGCTTTGATCGGTCACAATGATTGTGGTATGCGCAATTTAGAATCCCGCAAAGAGATTTTTATTCAGGGGCTCATGGATCGCGCGGGTTGGACGCGCCAACATGCCGACGAACATTTTGTGAAGCACCGTGATCAGTTTGAAATCGGTGAAGAAACCTCTTTTTTGGTTAAAGAATCCCGTCGTTTGCGCGACCTTTATCCCAAAATGCCTGTCGCGCCGATGCTTTACAATGTCCATAATAATGAGCTGTTTCTCATTCTGGACGATCAAATCTGAAGCGACCGAAGACAATAGACCGCCCCTTCGACTTTGCTCATGGCAAGCGACTATAGACTAAAGACTCGCGTCCTAGCTATAATCCTCGACCCTTCTTTCTAACGACCACCTTTTGAGGTGAGGAGATTTGCTGTGATTCGAAAATTTAATAGTCTTTTGTGTGTTTTAGCTTTCATTCTTTCCGCTTGCGGATCTTCCTCTGATACGGCTTCAAAAATTAAAATCGGTTGTGCCGCGCCCTTGACCGGGGATCAGGCGACGATTGGTATTGATATGTGTAATGGGGTTGAGCTTGCCATTTTGCAGGCCAATGATTTTGCGCAACAAGCGGCTGTTTCGGGTGTTACGCCCCTCCAGTTTGAAATCAGCCGGCAGGATGATCAGCATAATCCGGCTCAAGCCGTGAATGTTGCCAAAAAATTTGTTTCAGACCCTGCTGTTTTGGCGGTGGTGGGGCATTTTAATTCAAGCTGCACCAAGCCTTCCTCAGCGGTTTATAACGCAGCCGGAATAGTTCAAATTACGCCGGCTTCCACCAATCCTGAGCTTTCCAAACAGGGTTTTGCGACTTTTTTTCGTACAGCGGCAACAGATGATGTTCAGGGGCCGAAGGGCGCTGTCTTTGCCATCAATAAGCTGGGCGCAAAAAAGATTTTCGTGATTGATGACAAAACGACGTATGGTAAAGGCTTGGCTGATGAATTTGAAAAGAAAGCCCGTGAGCTGGGTGCTGAAATTTTAGGTCATGAAGGCATCACACAAGGCGATAAAGATTTCACGCCGCTTTTGACAAAAGTAAAGCCGCTTGCGCCGGATCTGATTTATTTCGGCGGAATTTATCCGGAAGGAGCATTGCTTTTAAGGCAAATGCGCGCGCTTGATATCAAAGCTCCGATTATGGGCGGCGACGGGATTGCGACTTTGACTTTTTCCGATTTAGCGACGAAAGAAATTGCCGAAGGAGCTTATGCGACGATGGTGGGCGGCGATATGCATCAGGTTCCCGCGGCGGCTTCGTTCATCCGCGATTATGAAGGCAAGTATGGCGTTTTAGGGCAATGGTCAGCTTATGGTTATGATTCAGCTAATGTCTTGATTCAATCGATTCAAAAAGCTGCTTCCAAAGACCGTGCCGGTGTTTTGAAATCGATTCGCGAAATCCCCAAGTTTCAGGGGGTTACGGGTGAAATTGTTTTTGATTCCAAGGGAGATAATCAAAATCAGTTTATCGGTATTTTCCAATTTCAGAATGGAAAGCTTGTTTACATTGGCCCCGCTGAATAAAAGCAATCGTTCGATGAATGTTTTTGGGAACAAGGCGCTATGAGCGTTACGGATGTTTTTTTTCAGCAGCTTGTGAACGGTCTCACGATCGGCATGATTTACGCGCTGATCGCCCTCGGCTATACCATGGTTTATGGCATTGCTCAGCTGATTAATTTTGCCCACGGCGAAGTCTTTATGGTGGGCGCTTATCTTGGATTGTTGTTTTACACGGTATTGAATCAAACCGCGCTGGCTTCATGGGTTATTGTTCCGACTTTTTTGGCAACTATGATCGCGACAGCGGCGTTAGGGTATTTGATTGAGCGAGTGGCTTATCGGCCTTTGCGTAACGCTTCACGTTTGGCCCCGCTGATTGCCGCAATCGGGATTTCTTTTCTTTTGCAAAATGCCGTAATGCTCATTGCGGGCCCTACGGATAAAAGTTTTCCCTCGATTCTCAACATTCAAAAATACACATTCTCAAACATTACCGTCACCAATCTACAAATCCTGATTGCGTTAGTTTCAATTGGATTAATGGCGGGGCTGCATTTTTTTGTGAAACACACAAAAATTGGGAAAGCCATGCGCGCTTTGGCTGATGATCGGCAAGCCGCGAGTTTGATGGGGATTGACGTGAACTTTGTGATTGGGGTTGCCTTTATCATTGGGTCGGCGCTGGCGGGCGCGGGAGGACTCATGTTTGGGGCTTATTACAACACGATTAATTTTCATGATGGTTATTTAGCGGGAATGAAAGCGTTTACCGCCGCGGTTTTGGGCGGTATCGGCAATATTCCGGGCGCCATGATCGGCGGCGTTTTGCTCGGTGTTTTGGAAGGCTTGGCTGCGGGCTATATTTCTTCACAATGGAAAAATGTTTTTGCGTTCTTGATTTTGATTTTGATTCTTTTGTTCAGGCCTACCGGTCTTTTCGGCGCGCGCATCGTTAAGAAGGTCTAAATGAAACTGCAGAAGTTTCTTCCATGGCTGGTTGTTGCGGCAGCATTTATTTTGCCTTTCGTTCATAAAAACGCTTATCACATCGATGTGCTTGTGACGGCAGGGCTTTTTATTTTATTGGCTTTGGGGTTACAGGTGATTGTGGGGTATGCAGGGATTTTGAATTTAGGGTATGCCGCGTTCTTTGCTTTCGGAGCTTACACCTATGCGATTGTGAATATTCATTTTCACGTTCCTTTTTGGGGCGGGATTGCGGTGAGCGCGATCGCGACGGCGGTTTTCGGAATGCTTCTCGCGTTTCCGGCTCTTCGTTTGTCGGGTGATTATCTCGCAATCGTGACTTTGGGGGCGGGGGAGATCACGCGCATTGTTTTGAATAATCTGGATCAGGTTACCGGCGGTCCGAATGGTTTGCTTGGCATCGATCATCCGCGTTTGCCGATTATCAATTATGATTTTAGCGTTCACTCCCAGCCTTACTATTTTTTAATTCTCGTTTTTATTTTGATCGTTTTTTTCTTTTTGCGCCGGCTTGAAACGTCTCGTCTTGGACGCGCGTGGCGCGCATTGCGTGAAGATGAGCTCGCGGCGTCGGCGATGGGAATTAACTTAGCTTGGACCAAGTTGACGGCTTTCGGCATCGGCGGATTTATTGCGGGCATCGCGGGCTGCATTTTTGCGGCTAAGCAGGGCACGATTTCGCCGGATAGTTTTGACTTTACGGTTTCGGTGATGGTTTTAGCGATGGTGGTTCTCGGGGGAATTGGCAGCCTTTACGGCGCAGTTTTAGGCGCTTTAGTTTTAACCATTTTGCCTGAATGTTTGCGCGACTTTTCTTCTTATCGCATGCTGATCTTTGGCATCGCGATGATTGTGATGATGCTTTTTCGTCCTCAGGGGCTGCTGTGTTTTAAAGGCTCTGGGCTGAAGCCCAACTGCGAGGCCCCTCTCAAATGAAAAACACGCAGGCGCTGTCTGAATTTAATATTTTGAACATTGAAAAAGTGACGCAGCGCTTCGGCGGGGTTACCGCGCTGAATGAGCTTTCTTTTTCGGTGCGGCAGGGACAAATCGTTAGTGTGATCGGTCCGAATGGTGCAGGCAAGACGACGCTTTTTAATTGCATCACCGGGCTTTATCGTCCTGATTCAGGTTCAATGTTTTTCGGCGATTCGCAAATTAATTTAAACCGCATGCAGCCTTATGAAATTGCCGCCTGCGATATTTCCCGCACTTTCCAAACCATTCGTTTGTTTAAAAATATGACCGCGCTTGAAAATGTCATGGTGGGTGAGCATTCGAAGCTTCGATCCGGTATGTTTGGGTGTTTGATTCAGCCGCGCTGGACGCGCGTGGAAGAAAAGCGCATGGAGCAGCGCGCGCATCGTTTGCTCGATTTTTTTTGCTTGGACGGCAAGGCGAATGAGCTTGCGCGTAATCTCGCTTACGGGCATCAGCGCAAACTTGAAATTGCTCGGGCGTTAGCCAGCGACCCTAAGCTTTTGCTTTTGGATGAGCCTGCCGCAGGCATGAATCCCAAAGAAAAAGAAGAGCTGCTGGGATATCTCACTGCAATTCGCGACCGCGGCGTGACTTTGGTTTTGATTGAGCATGATATGAAAGTCGTGATGCCCATCTCCGATCACATTGTCGTTTTGGATTACGGAAAAAAAATCGCGGAAGGCAAACCCAAAGAAATTCAATGTAACAAAACAGTTATTGAGGCCTATTTAGGGAAGCCCTGTGAGTAAAATGTCCTATTTGCTTGAGACACAAGATTTATACGCGGGATATGGTCCGATTGAGATTTTGAAGGGCGTGAATGTCAAAATTCCGGAAGGAAAGATTGTGTCTTTGATCGGCTCCAACGGCGCCGGGAAGACTACTTTTTTGATGACGCTTTCAGGCTTAGTGCGGGCGCATCAGGGAGCGATTCATTTTCAAGGCACGGATATTTCTAAGCTGGCTCCTTGCGATGTCGTAAAGCAGGGCGTGGTACAAGTCCCCGAAGGTCGCCGTATTTTTCCGCATCTTACCGTGGAAGAAAATTTGGATTTGGGGGCTTATACCCGCAAAGACGGCGCCCGTGAAGTTAAACACGACAAAGAAGAGATGCTTACTCTTTTTCCCATTCTTGCAAAAAGACTGAAAGGGCAGGCAGGCAACTTAAGCGGCGGAGAACAGCAAATGCTCGCTATGGCGCGCGCCTTGATGGCAAAGCCCAGACTGTTATTGTTGGATGAGCCCAGCTTAGGATTGGCTCCGAAGCTGATCGAGATTATTTTTAATTTGATCGTTAAAATCAAAGAAAAAGGTCTGACGATTCTTTTAGTAGAACAGAATGCGTGGAAGGCCTTGGAACTTGCTGATTATGCGTATGTCATTGAATCAGGCCAAATTCAAATGGAGGGCATTGGTAAAGATTTACTCTCCAATCCCCAAATCAAGCAGGCCTACCTCGGTTCCTAAGTAAATAAAATCGATCAAAATGTTTTCAATCCAAGGCGCGAACGAGTGCCCGAGGAGGCGTATGTGTGAAAATACGCCGCACGAGGGGAAGCGTTTTCAGCGATTTTACCTGTGCAGAGTGCTTTCGAATATCTCGTCGTTCAGCGCGACTCCAATCACATTTTCCATCACTTCATACAGCGTAATATGATTGGTGCGTTTCAGCGCATTACCGAGTGAAGTAACAAAGCCCGGATCAAACGATAAATATTCAAGTCTTTCCGATTTATCAATTTTCTTTTCCACCATTTTCTTAAAAACATCCAGTTCGCGCTTAGCTTCTTTGACAAAAATAACTCGGGAATTTTTTAATTTAGTGGCAAGGGCGTCAATTTTCTTAATCGCCACCTGCCCGCAGTCAATCCACAGTTTGGGAACGCCGTGATCGCCTGGAATCATCAAGTCGGGCTTATAGTGCATGTCCGCGCTGATTTCGACTTTTAATTCAGGGGTATAAAACAAAAGATATGAAAGTAGCTTCATCACAATGTGTTCGCGGTGCTCGCAAACATCTTTGACCAGAATAAGTTTGGTTTGCGGCGGAATTTTGGGGGCGCAAACTTCGAACGAAAATTTTTCAATCATGAAGTGATTATAGAGTGTGTGCGAAAAATTAGAATGAATTTCTCAAAAGCCCGCCGCAGTCTGCTCAGACAGCTGCGTCCTAGACGGCGCAGAACTCGCAGCTTTGCGGCTGTCTTCTTGAGAAGGGAAGTTAGCGCTGGAGAGGGGGGCTGGAAGCAGAGAAACGCATTCGCGTTTCACGGTCGATAAATAAAAAGAGCCGGCTGCTACCGCAGCCGGCTCGAAATGATTCCTATTTATACCCGAATCGGAGGGAGACGGGCACGATTAAGCTCTACAACGACCTTCAACACCGTTAGATTTTTTGAAATGAGACACATAAAATTCTCCGTGTTTCTTCATTGGAAAATCAGTCCTTCATTCCTTTCTGATGGGTTGTCCGGTTATTTTTTTAAGCGTCTGGCGATATCGCGATTTGCGCACCTCGGTGCATCGTCTGTCTCGGCTAACGCTTAAACAGAAACTTACTCACGAGATTAAAAAAATTCAAGGGAGTGCTAGTTTTTGCTATATCCGCACGTGATGTCTTTGGATCGTTTATATGCCGGTTTTGCTATAATCCGCGCATGAATTCAGACCTTAAAAAGCCGGTTTTGCCCGAAGATGCAGACAATTGTATTGAGGTTTTAAAGAACCTTCTGGAAAATCCTGATCAGATGGCGGCATTGCCCGAAGAAAAAAGAATTGCTTTGCGCATGGCTGCCGGAAAATTTTCGAGACCGAGTAAGGAAGAAAAGCTTTCTCGCGGCAGGCAGGTGAAAAAATTAAATCGAAAAAAAATCGCTCAAGAAGAGCGTGCTGCCCGTGCAGCAACGGGAATTCGTTCCGCAAGAACAGCTTCTGTTTTCTTGGCGCCGGAGAAATTGGCGATCACAGATGCTTCTCTGCAAAAATTACCTGATTTGAGTTCTCCCCGAAATTGCTATGTTTGCAAAGCGGAATACACCAAGCTGCACTTTTTTTATGATGCCATGTGTCCTTCCTGTGCGCAGTTCAATTATGAAAAACGCTTTCAAACCGCGCCTTTGCATGGGCAGGTGGCGGTCATTACGGGTTCCCGCCTTAAAATCGGCTATCAGGCTACTTTGATGCTGCTGCGTGCCGGAGCCAAGGTGATTGCAACCACACGCTTTCCCGTCGATTCTGCGATTCGCTACGCCAAAGAAAAAGATTTTGCTGACTGGAAAGGCCGCTTACATATTTATGGTTTAGATTTAAGGCATACCCCCAGTGTCGAGATATTTTGCCAAGCTTTTGAAAAGAAATATGGGCGTTTGGATTTATTGATCAACAATGCCGCGCAAACTGTGCGCCGTCCTCCCGGGTTTTACGCCCATCTTATGTCCAATGAAACGATGCCTTGGGAGCGCATTCCCAAAGAAGCACAAGGATTGCTCGCCGATTTTCATGAAATAAAGCAGGCGCTTTCGGTGCATGCCCGTAAAAAATTATCCGGCGCGGATATGGCGGGCGAAGTCGCGCTTAAAATTACTTGGAATGGAAAAACGCAAGGAATCGGAATGCTGGCTTCCGCGGAACTATCGCAGATTCCCTACGCTTATGATGATACGCGCGAAGAAGAAAAGGTTTTCCCGGCAGGGAAATTGGACGCGGATTTACAGCAGGTGGATTTACGCGAAACCAATAGCTGGCGCTTGCGTTTGGGTGAAGTTGAAACTTCCGAATTGCTGGAATTGCAGTTAGTGAACGCAATCGCGCCGTTTGTGCTTTGCAATAAATTGATTCCGCTGATGAAGCGTGAAAATACAGGCATCAAACATATTGTGAATGTCACGGCTATGGAGGGCAAGTTTCACCGCTTTAAAAAAGCCGATCGTCATCCTCATACCAATATGGCCAAAGCGGCGCTTAATATGCTGACGCATACCGCCGCGGGTGGGCTTGCGAAAGAAGGCATTTATATGAACGCGGTGGATACCGGCTGGGTGACGGATGAAGACCCCGTGACGCTTTCGTTGCGCAAGCAAGAAGAACACGATTTTCAGCCGCCGCTGGATATTGTCGACGGCGCGGCACGGGTTTGTGACCCTTTCTTTCATGGAATTTTAACGGGCAAACATTGGTGCGGGAAGTTTCTGAAAGACTACTTCCCAATTGATTGGTAACAATGCAGTCTTTTTGGATTTACCGTTTCCCGGCTGTTTTATGGATGATGGTGATATTCTTTTTATCATCCATTCCCAAGGATAAATTGCCGGATATTGATTTTCCTTTTATTCACATGATCGCACATTTTGTGGAGTATGCCGTTTTGGGATTTTTGCTTTCACGCAGCTTTGCTCATTCGGTTGGTGTTGATAAAAAGTTTTTTGTGTCAATTACAGCGATGATTATTGCTTTTCTTTTTGCATGTTCGGATGAGTGGCATCAAACATTTGTTGCAGGCCGCAGCGGAGATTGGGTGACAGTTGTTTATGATGCGATATTTTCTGTTTTAGGCATAACGGGATTTTGGATTGCTTTGAAAATATTCAAAAGAAATTAATTTATGGAAGAAATTAAAAAAGGGATTTACGAGCATTACAAAGGCAATCTTTATCAAGTCCTCGATACTGGTATTCATACCGAAGCGCGGGAGCCGGTTGTGATCTATAAAGCTTTATATAAAGGTGACTTTAAAGAAGGTCAACTTTGGGTGCGTCCGCTTGCCATGTTTCAAGAAACTGTCTTGATTGACGGTAAAAGTATTCCGCGTTTTAGATTTCTACGTTCAAGTTAGTTCTTTTGTCATTCCCGACTTGATCGGGAATCCAGATCTCCAATCGCTGTGGCTTGGTTCATGCCCATTCTTTCAATTCCACTTGTCATTCTCGCGCAGGCGGGAATCTAGTTCTTTTTTATGAAGTGGCTTAGCTCAAAAAGAAGTTTGCCGCTGGCTCAAGCAGCCAATGCTTCGCTTGGAACTCGCCCTCGGCAAACTTCTTCTTTGAGCTTCTTCGGCAAAGGTGGGGTGGGGGCTGGGAAAAGGAGAAGCCCTGATACTGCTTTGCAGTAACGGCTTCCCGTTACGTGGTCTTTCCTCGATTCCACGCGAATCGTGAAAAGACCGGTTTAGGCAAACCATCCTAGATCCCGGATCTGGGATGGTTAGTCCTGAATCAATTTGGAGGGGGTTGTTTCCAAGGTGTGGGCGATCCGGCTAAGCATTTGAAGCGATGGTAAATCCTTTTGAGAAACCATTTCCAGCCTTTGCCAATACCTGACTGCAATATCGGCTTTTTCAGCCGCTTCTTCTTGAGTTAGCTCCAGCTTGGCACGGCATTTCTTGAGGTTTGCCGCTAAGACCTTTTTGATTCGCCGTGTTTCGTCATCCATGACGAATAGCTTATTTTTACATACCTAAACACAACACGACAATAAAGGTATGTTTTCTGTATACATACTAATTGGGTATGTATAAAATCGCGGTCATGCCACGCCCTAAGACTTCACGTATGAATATAAAGAATAAGAAAAAAGTACTTTATGAACACACCCCCTTTAAAACGCAAAAGGTCAAAGAAGGGTCAATTGAGTTTATAAAGGAAGGTAGTTTTCTAAATAAGATATTTTGTGGGGATTCCCTTCAAATTATGCGTTTTCTGCCTGCGGGATGCGCGGACTTAGTTGTTACGTCGCCACCGTACAACCTGAAAAACTCCACCGGTAATGGTATGAAGGATGGTCGTGGTGGAAAATGGGCAAATGCTGCTCTTCAAAAAGGATATTCTCACCATCACGATTGTATGCCGCACGATGAGTATGTTAAATGGCAGAGGGACTGTCTCAGTGAAATGATGCGTTTGATTCCTGAGCATGGAGCTATTTTTTATAATCACAAATGGAGAGTGCAAGGTGGCTTATTGCAAGATCGTCACGACATAGTGTCCGGTTTTCCCGTGCGCCAAATTATTATTTGGAAAAGGAAGGGTGGGCTTAATTTTAATCCCGGATATTTTTTGCCAACTTACGAAGTCATTTATTTGATTGCTAAGCCTAAATTCAAATTAGCTGAAAAAGCAAATTCATGCGGAGACGTTTGGGATTTCACGCAAGAGATGAATAATGAGCACCCTGCCGCTTTCCCTGTTAAGTTGATTGACCGAATCATTTCTTCCACTACTGCAAAGGTGGTTTTAGACCCATTCATGGGCTCAGGCACAACTGCTGTGTCCGCGCTTAATTTGAATCGGCAGTACTTAGGGATAGATATTTCCCCCGACTATTGTGCTATGGCTAATTTGCGCATATCTAAACATCAAAGACAAAAGAAGTTTTGCTGATGCACCAATCGTTGTTGAAATCTTGGGCTCCCAAAGATGTCATTGAGAACCCTTGGCGAAATGTTTATTTCTTTGCCCGAATGCTAATTAGTAGTGACAAATATGGTGGTGTGGGGAAAAAGAGCAAAATTCTTTGTGAGATCACAGCTCAATTGCGCTTGGTCTTAGAGGGAAAGGCAATCTCTGCTGAATCAGAAAAACTTGCTCTCTGTAAAAAATTAATTAGAGACTTGCTCGAAAAGAAGTTTGCGCGAGCATTATCAGTTGTAAACAGAGTGCGTTTGTTTTGTGATGACATTGATACAAAACTTGAAACTTTGACAGATGTTAGAGTTTTTATTTTAACAGCAGAATCCATCATGGTTCCCATAAATAATGCTTTAACCGGTATTCCTAGTAATGATCGAGAATATACAGAAATTACGGCAAAAGCCTACTTAGATGAGTTAGGTAATAAGGGTTTGGCAACGGTTATTAATTTGTGGGATGACTTTGGGACCACGGGGTGTCTGAATGCCGAGCGAGTAGCTGTTGTTCGTGAGTTTTCGATTTTGAGGCAAGAGTTGAGGGCAATGCCAGATGGGGATGCCGATTTGGTTGCCACTGCATTTGTTCAAGAGTTTGAAAGACGCTTGGGTCAAAAGCGTAAGGGACGTGCAGGTGGTAGCTTGGAAGATGTTACTTCGTTCTTATTTAATTATTATCAGATTAAAGCTACCAACCGACCGGAACATTTTCAAGCAGATATTGAGGTTGATAAATGGATTAAATGTAAAGATTCATGGTTGATTGGAATTTCTTGTAAAAGAACTCTGAGAGAGCGCTGGAAGCAGGTATCAAGTGCAGACAGAGGTGTCCTCAGTCGCTTCAAGATTAAGCAGGTTTGGCATTTGATGACCTATGATGAAGATTTGTCCGATGAGAAAATAGTTACGCTAGGGGAGCAGGGGCATGTTTTTTATCTTAGGGATGATAGTAGAAAATTAAAAAATGCCGCAGGACACATTGGAATGAACCAATATGTTCGTCCAATTAGTTCGTTTATCGATGACATTAAAAAACAGCAGTGCTAATAGCGCTTTTAGAATTTAGTCTTCAATTCAGAAATTGAGACAGTTAAGATGATGCCGGGTACAAATACCCGGCTTTTTTATTTTCAGCATTCAAAGTCCGCCGCGAGTTCTGCGCCGCAAGGACGCAGCTGTTTGAGCGCCGAACTTGAATGCGGGGACCGTCCGTCCCCGGAGGACACAGCCTGTCCGGCGGTGAGGACAAGAAGCCGTCCGCAGGACTCAAGTAGGGTATAATGACTGTTATGAATTCTCTGCCGTGGAAACGACTGAAACAAGATAAGCTGATGGATCTGACCATTAGCCGTTTGGGGCTTACTATTGAAGGCTCCGCCCTTGACCCTCTTATTGCAAGGCTTTACTCTGAACTCGAAGCGAAAGGGCTTAGCTTTAAACCGCCTTGTTTTTTGGCGGATGAATGGTTTTGTCCCGTGGGTGTGCCCGCCATCGGGATTCCTTTTTATCTTTCGCACCCGCGTTTGCGCCGTCTTGAAAAAGAAATGATTTTGGAAGTAGAGGGTGGCAGCACGACCGAATTTATGAGGCTTATGCGCCATGAAACCGGACATGCCTACTCTTATGCTTACGGGCTTTATCGGAAGCCAGCCTGGCGAAAACTTTTCGGCTCCGCTGCGACGGAATACCCCGATACCTATCATCCTCGGCCCTACAGTAGAAGCTATGTCGTTCATTTAGAGAATTGGTATGCACAAAGTCATCCCGACGAAGATTTTGCTGAAACATTTGCAGTGTGGCTGACCCCGGGACTTAATTGGCGCAAAAAATATAAGGATTGGAAAGCATTGGAGAAGCTGGAGTTTGTTGACAAGCTCATGAAGAGTTTGCAGGGCAAGGAGCCTTCTTGTTTGCCGCCGCAAGAATTTAAAGAATTCGCGGGGCTCGACATGAAACTCAAAACTTATTTCAGAAAAAAAATGAAAGCGTATGAAGAGAATTATCCGCACTTTTATGACCGAGATCTGAAATTGCTCTTCACTGATAAAGAAGAAGAGAAGTCAGCGGTTAAGGCCGTTGATTATTTAAAGAAATCACGCGAAAAGCTGATGCGTGCAGTCGCATTTTGGACTAAAGAAAAACGCTATACGATCGATCAATTGATGCAGAGGTTTATTGCTCGCACGGGGGAATTAGGGCTTTATGTGCGGGAAGGGCAGCTTAACACCGATATGCAAGCCGCCGCCTTTGTGACAACCCTGGTTTCAACCTATCTTTTTACTGGAAAGTTTAAGCGATCAAAATAAGGGTGAGGGATTTATTCCGATCCACTTATCCCCGCGAAGGCGGGGATCCAGATTGATCCATTGCGTATGCATAAATTAAAAAAAATCAGGGTTTGTTCATGAGAGCGCCACGTGTGTTGGTTGCATTCAATACCACTTCCGCTTATCCGCATGATTATGATTTTACGGAGGAGCTCAAGCATTCCGATTGGCAAACCGAATCTGATGTTTTGACTGCGTTGCGTTCGCTTGAGTACCCCTGCGAAACGGTTGGTATTTATGATGATATGAGTGTATTGCAGAAGAAAATCGAATCATTCCAACCTACCGTTATTTTTAACTTAATCGAGCGGTTTAAAAACGATGCCGCGCATGAGGCTGACGCGGCTTCCTATTTGAAACTTCTCGGTATTCCATTCACCGGCTGTGGTCCGACAGCGATCACTTTCTGCAAGGACAAGGGGCTGGCCAAACAAATTCTATCGCACCATCGAATACGAGTTCCGCAATTTGCCATTTTCCCTTACGGCAAGAAAGTGAAGTGGCCTAAAAAGTTAGCTTTTCCGCTTTTTGTCAAACCCCTCAAAGAGGAAGCGTCAGTCGGGATTTCTCAGTCGTCGGTTGTGGATACGGAAAATCAGTTTTACGAGCGCGTGAAGTTTCTGCATGACACGCTGAATCAGGATGTGATCGCGGAGCAATACATCGCCGGCCGCGAAATTTATGTTGGTGTCATGGGAACGAAACGGCTCGAGGTTTTTCCGTTTCGTGAAATGGTTTTTTCGCGAGTTGACGATGAAGATCCCAAGATCGCGACTTATAAAGCCAAGTGGGATGAAAGCTACCGCAAGAAGTGGGGTATAAAGAATAAGTTCGCGGATGATTTGCCGAAAGAATTGGAAGACAAAATCAAAAACTTTTCCAAACGCATTTGCCGCGCGCTTTCGATTCGCGGTGCCGTTCGTCTTGATTTGCGTCTGATGCCTGACGGTGAAGTTTATTTTATCGAAGCCAATCCCAACCCCATGCTTGCCAAAGATGAAGATTTCGCGCTTTCCGCTCACAAAGCGGGATGGACCTATCCGGAATTGATACGGCGCTTAATTAACCTCGCGCTCGCAGAAGAAGAGTGATTTGAAAGTTCGTTTTCAAGTTTGTTTTTTGGTTTCGCTGCTTCTTTTTTTAAATCAAGGTTGCGCGACTCAATCCGGTTTTTCTAAAACTTTCCCCAAGCGTTTAACTGAAACCCAGCAAGTTTGGTATTTCCAAAATCGGGCAGTTCAAAATTTGCAGACAACTTCTGTTCCGCCTGCCCAAAAGTCAGTTTTGACGCCGTATGAAATCATGGAGCGGCTGCTTTATGTTTCGCCTTTGCGCGGACATTCTGTTCCGGTGATTGTTATCAATGATCCGAAAGTTAACGCTCAAACCGACGGGAAATCCATTTTTATTAACTCCGGATTTGTCACGGCATTTGGGCATGATCAAAACATGGTCGCTTCGGTTTTTGCGCATGAATTGGGGCATATTTTAGCCAATCATCAAAGCGGAAAACCCAAAGGAACATCGTTTGTGAATTACCTCGGTTATTTGTCTCCGGCATTCAGTTTTTTACCTTATGGCGGTTTGTACGGCGGGTTAGCCACGACTGCCGTCAAGGAAGGAGTGCACATGCGCGAGTACTCGTATAGCCGGCATCAGGAAAATGAAGCAGACGCGATCGGAGCGTGGATTGCCATGACGGCCGGATTTAACGCGATGGGTTTAAGTGATTTTCTCGAATATACGGGAGGATCAGGTTTTAGCGCTCCCAAAAACATTTCTATTCCAACAAGTGTTGGTTCGATCCCTCAAAGTGTGGCTGTCACGTTATTGAGTTCTAGTCCACTTTATCAAACACATCCACCCTCAAAAAAAAGACGAAGCATCGTACAGCTTGTCATTCAACGTAAAAAAGGTGAGCTTGGCGCGGACGAGATGCGCAAAGAAGCGCGTTGGCTTGCGGATTTGTATGATGAGCTTGAAATGCGTTCGCCCAAGACTTTGATTAATTCATAAATCTTTAAATGCTTGAGCCGATAATCTACCCATGAAAAAAATTCTTAAAAATTACGCGGGTTCGCTTGGGCTGATTGCCGCGGTGATTGGCGGGGTATTGTTGGGCCGATTTTTCCCCCAGATTGCACCACATTTAAAGCCGATTGGAACGCTTTGGTTGAACCTTATTTTTACCGCGGTAGTTCCGCTTGTTTTCTTTTCGATCAGTTCTACGGTTGCGCAAATGACGGATGCTCGGCAAATGGGCCGCATTGCCGGATGGATGCTTTTAATTTTTGTTGTGACCGGCATTTTGGCTTCGATTGTGATGTTGGCACTTGTATCCATTTTTCCGCCCACTGCGCCGCTTCAGCTTTCTATGGCAACACAAGTTAAGCTTGAAGAGGTTTCTGTTTTTCAGAAAATAGCGGAGTCTCTTTCGATAGGGGACTTTATAAGTTTGTTTTCAAGACAAAATATGCTCGCTTTGATTGTCTTTTCAGGTTTACTCGGAACGGCGGTTTTTTTGGCAGGCAAAGAAGGCGATGCTTTCCGTAAGTTTTTAGCGTCAGGTAATGCGGTGATGCTGAAGATGATTCGAATTTTAATGGCTTGGGCGCCGCTGGGGCTTTTGGCATACTTTGCAGATTTAGCTTCACGGATGGGGCCTGAAATCTGGGGAACTTATGCGGATGTGCTGAAACTTTATTATCCCGCGGCATTTTTTTATTTTTTTATTTTTTCGAGTCTTTATACCGGTTGGGCGGGCGGATTACAGGGTATGCGCGATTTTTGGCTGCGTATTCCAACCGCTGCTTTAACGGCTTTTGGGACAGGCAGCAGTTTAGCGACAGTACCGGCTAATTTAAAAGCGGCGGATGAAATCGGTGTGAAACGCGAAGTGAGCGAAGTGGTGATTCCCGTGGGCGCGACGATTCACATGGATGGGTCTTGTCTGTCCGCAGTCTTAAAAATTTCAATTCTTTTTGCGATTTTTAATCAGCCTTTTCATGGATTTGAAGATTATGCCATGGCGATCGGAGTGGCTTTGATCAGCGGTATCGTGATGAGCGGCGTTCCGGGAGGCGGCTTTTTGGGAGAAATGATGATTGTTTCGCTTTACGGTTTTCCTGCTGAAGCCTTACCCGTGATTGCGATGGTTGGCGCGCTTGTGGATCCGCCCGCGACTATGGTGAACTCAACGGGAGACACTGCCGCAAGCATGATGGTTTCCCGCTTAATCTACGGAAAGAAGTGGCGCGAAGCTTAAACCTTTTTCGGACGCTTTAAAGTCTCTGCGTGCCGGATTAAGCTTCGAAGCATTCCCGGAAAAATGAACCGGTGAAAAGGCGCCACGAGATACCAATAAAGAATTCCCAGAAGACCTCTTGGACGGAAGCGTGCTGTTTGTTTGACGAGCACTTGGCCTTGATCCGTTTTCTCAATTAAAAATTCAAGACTGGCTTTGCCGGGCAATTTCATTTCTGCGGCGAGAACAAGTTTTTCTTTTTCACGCAAATCCGCCACGCGCCAAAAATCTAAAGCATCACCAACACGCAGCTCGTGCGGATGTCTTCTTCCTCGCCGGATTCCCACACCGCCAAAAATGCGGTCCAAAAATCCGCGCAATTCCCAAAGCCAATCCGCGTGATACCAACCTGTTTTTCCGCCGATCGAAACAATGGCATGCCAAACCGCATCTAAGTCCGCAGAAGTCATTTCGGTGCGTTGATCGCAGAACAAAGTTCCGCCCGCCCATTTGGCATCGCCTTTTTGAGCGGACTCCACGGGCGGAATAAGTCCCGCATCGGTCCAATGCGATGGGATTTGATCACTTTGCTGAACCTGAAGCGCCAGATGAAAAGCTTCGCGGCAAGAGAGTAATTGCTGCGGAATAATTTCACGAATTTTGTTTTCAAGGCAAACCACCGGATAACGCAAGCCTTCCGCGAGAGGGCGAGCTAGCGATGCGGAAACGGGAGTTACAATGTGAATCCAGTAGGAGCTGAGACGCGGCGTCAGAACAGGGACAGGAATCATGATCCTTTTACTTAATCCCGCCTCTTCCGCGTAAATTTCCATGAGTTTGCGGTAGGTCAAAATATCCGTTCCGCCGATATCGAAAGTTTTTCCTGTTGTTTCATCTTTTTCTAAACAGCCTGATAAGTATTCAATGACATTGCGTACGGCAATCGGCTGATTAGGTGTTTCAAGCCATCGGGGCGTAATCATGACAGGGAGGCGGTCCACCAAGTAGCGCAAAATTTCAAACGAAGCGCTGCCTGAACCGATGATCATGGCTGCGCGCAATACTGTGACCGGAGTTTTACCGCTTTGTAAAATATGCGCCACTTCGGTTCGCGAAGCGAGATGTTTGCTTAGTTGCTTTTTTTCGTCTCCCAGCCCGCTCAAGTAAATGATTTTTTCAAGACCGGCTTCTTGCGCAGCGATTTTCATGTTGGTTGCGGCAATGCGGTCCGCAGCTTCAAAATTTTTTTGACCGGGCAGCATCGAATGGACGAGGTAAAAAGCGGATCGGCACCCCTTGGCGGCTTGCGCCAGGCTCGCTTCTTTCATGACATCGACCTCGATCAGTTCCACATGGGGGTGATGGGACCAGGGACGGCAGCTCAGCTTTTCTAGGGAGCGCCCGGCAGCGCGGACATGCCAGCCTTTTTCAAGTAAATGCGGAATCAGCCTACCGCCAATATATCCTGTGGCTCCGGTGACGAGGACGATACCATGAGGGTTAGACATTCAGCTTCCAAATCCAAAAATTTAAAAAGCTCGCAAAGCTCACCCAAAGCAAATAGGGAATGCTGATCAGAGCGCCCGTTTTCGAAATGGGATAAGTTTTTAAAATCCAAGTCAAAATAGCAACCCACAAAAAGATAACTCCGACCAAGCCGGCAAGGGGCGAGTGCAATTTGAAAAATAAAAGCGACCATGCTGAATTCAGCACAAGCTGAATTGCAAAAGCGATCACAGCCGCCTTGCGCGCGGTGGAGATTTCAGCTTTGAGTGTCAGCCATAAGCTGATGCCCATCAGGATAAAAAGAGTTGTCCATACCGGGGCAAAAATCCAATTCGGCGGATTGAATGAAGGCTTTTGAATGCTTGCATACCAGCCCGGAATTTCGGGTGTGGTGAAGATGGCGCCAAGTCCGCCGACGGCTTGGCATAAAGCAATGCAGAGAATGAGTGAGACGATCGACTTGATTTTCATAAGGCCTTTTTGTTGTTTCCGCCGCAGTTCTTCGACAGTCCGGCGAGGGCTTCGACTGAGCTCAGCCGAATGTTCTCAGTTTAGGCAAGCTCAGAATTTCTTTTAACTCAGATCGAAAAGTAAAAATTCACAGTCAGAAATCGAATTCAGATGGATGTGATCTTCATCCGAAATTGCAACCCCGTCGCCGGCTTCGATCTTCTCATCATTGAGAAGCATTTTGCCGCTTGCGATTTGAATCCATGTGTGACGGTTCTTTTCGAGGTGAAGGCTTAATGCCTGTTGGCTTTTGAGATGCCCCACAAAAACTTTGGCATCCTGATTGATTTTGAGCGGCGCGCGCACGCTGGCGGGCGCGGCAATCAGTTTGAGAGGATCACCTGTAAACGGAATTACTTTTTGTTCGTAACCGGGCTCCAGGTTTTTAGCTTCGGGCAAAAGCCAGATCTGAAGTAAATGGCAGGGTTCGGTTGCGGAAGCGTTGTATTCGCTGTGCCGAATGCCGGTGCCGGCGGTCATGCGTTGAAGTTCGCCGCGCTTAATTTTTCCGATATTGCCAAGGCTGTCGCGGTGTTCGAGCTCGCCCTTGAGAATATAAGTGACAATCTCCATATCGCGATGGCCGTGAAGGGGAAATCCCTGGCCGGGCTCAATCACATCTTCATTGATGACGCGCAAGGTGCGGAAACCCATGTGAGCCGGGTCGTGATAATCACCGAAAGAAAAACTGTGGTAAGTATCCAGCCAGCCAAAGTTGAAATGGCCGCGGTCAGCAGACTTTCGAATGTTGATCATGAAATTGATGGTGTCATTGCGAGCGTAAGCGAAACAATCTAAATTGCCGCGTCGTCCTGTGGACTCCTCGCAATGACAACAATTTAGTTTGCTGCGACTTTATTTGCCAGTCCGCCGATCTCTTTATCAATGAAATAGAGACCGCGCCCATCGGTTCCGGTGCGTTTGATCAAATCTAAAATATCACGGAACAGCTTTTCTTCTTCATGCTGCTCAGCGACATACCATTGCAGGAAGTTAAAAGTGGAATGATCTTTTTCTGAAAGACAAAGATCAACGAGCTCATTGATTTGAGCAGTAATTTCCTTTTCGTTTTCATAAACAAGCTTAAAAATCTGCTCAACGGATTTATAATCTGACAGAGGCGCTTTGAACGCGTTGACGACCGCGTGTCCGCCGGTGCCGTTGATATAGTGAAAGAGTTTGGTCATGTGCGTGCGTTCTTGCTCGGCATGGCTGTAGAGAAACTTTGCTGTTCCCGGGAGACCATTGACGTCGCACCAAGACGCCATCGCTAAATAATAATGAGCGGAAGAGTTTTCGGAAGTGATTTGAACGTTTAGAGCTTTTTCAATTTTTTTGGATAACATGGATTCCTCCGTTAATTTGAATGAGAGCGTTTAAGCTGTGCGAATTATACACGCGTTTTGAAAGCGCAATGAGATGAAATAAGTGGATTTTAAGGCCACTCGGACTTGATCTGATTACTTTTTTATCTGACTTGGAGCGGTTTTAAACTGCACTACCGGTGTGTGATGACGCTTTTGTCGTCAAACCGGATTTTTGGCATTTTGGCATATTTGTCATCATTGGAGCGATAGCCGCAGGGGCATAAAACCGTTGTGGTCCAGCCTGTTCCCTCCAGCCCCAAGATTTCATCGTATTTCGCGGGGACAAAACCTTCCATGGGACACGTGTCCACATTCAATATTGCCGCAGCAAGCATGAGCTGTCCGAGTGCAATATATACTTGGCGTGCGGCCCATTCACCCGAATGCTGCGCGCGCGGGCCTTCGACAATGTCACTCACGATCATTTTGCGATAGCCCGCAAGTTGATCCGTCGAACCGCCTCGAATTTCAGCGGTGCGAGCGATAAGCTTGTCTACATCCGCCGCAGAGACGCGTGTTTCAGAAAGCATGACGACAAGATGTGAGCAATCCGCGACTTGGCGTTGATTCCAGGAGTGGGGCACCAGTTGTTCACGCAAAGCTTGATCGGTAATCACAAGAAATTTCCAAGGCTGCATGCCGTAAGAAGAGGGGGTTAAAACCAAAGACTCTTCCAAGGCTTTCCACGTTTCGGCGGGAATTTTGCGCGAAGCATCAAATTTCTTTGTTGCATAGCGCCATTTCAGTGACTGGACTAACTCGAGCTCCTTCTTGTAACTCATTCAGACTCCTAGGGATATAACATTAATAAGAAATAGGGCATAGACCGTATAGAAAACAAATCAAAAGCCGTATAGACTATTAGTATGCTTAAGAAGATGATTTCGACAACAGGTTTTTTGACGGCGTGGCTGTTCGCTTTTTCATTGTTGAGCAATTGCTACTGCCTGCCTGCTTTTTCCTCCGCGCCCAAGTCGCAGCCGGTGATGGCGCATTGTCAGCATCATCCGGATAGTCAACAAAATAACAAAACAGATTGCGCGCCGCGCTATCAAGCCGATCAGTTTGAGAATGTTTCGGTGTCTAAAAAGACAGTTGAGGTTTCTGTTCTTTCGGACATCCGCGCTCCTGAGGCGGTTTTTGTTCAAGGCGAGCTCAAGAGCTATCTTTTGAATTGGGCTGAACCGCCGCCGATTTCTTCTCCGCATTTCTTTGTTCTGCATCACGCTTTCCTGATTTAATTCGCAGCTTTCCGCGCGGAAAAATTTCTTTTCGCGCTTCTTGTTTGTTCAAGAGGATTAAGCTGTGAAAAAAATAATCTTGCTGCTCATCGTTCTCGCGGTTATTGCCGTGGGATTTTATAAATGGAATGATTTGCGGACCTTGTTCAGTGACGCGGATACTTCGCATCAAGCGGATGCGCACTCCGAACAATATCAGTGTCCGATGCACCCTCAGGTGATTCAGGATCATCCGGGAAATTGCCCGATTTGTGGAATGCGGCTTGTCTTGGTACCCGCTTCTTCAGCGCAAGCGGAGGGCGAAAGCAATCAATCGGTTTTGCCTCAATCCGATGTGGCCGGGCATGTCGCAGTGCATTTGACCGATGAAAAAGTCCGCTCGATTGGGATTAAAACGGAATCGGCAAAGGAAGAATCGCTGAAGTTGCCTTTGCGTTTAACCGGCACGGTTTTTCATAATCACGAAATTTTTGAGCTGCTGAATGCCTACCGTAACGCGGTTCAAGTTGAAAAAAGAATCAAGAGACCAACGCCTGAATTGGTAGCTGAGTCGCGCGCGGCGGCTTGGTCGCTCAGAAACAAGCTGCGTCGTTACGGCATCGGCGATGAAGTTTTCAAAAAAGCCGAGGAAAGTTTGGAAGATCCGACCAGCTTTGTTCCCGCGCACCTCATTATCGAGGCTAACGGAGCCTACATTGACGCGCGCTTGCCCGTTTCCGATTTGGCGCATGTGAAATTGGGGCAAAAAGCTCAAATTCATTCGCCCATGGCGCCTGAAAAAAAATTGGAAGGCGTGCTGCGTTCACTGGACTCCGTTGTTGATGCAACTTCACAAACTTTAGCGGTGCGCTTTGAAGTGGTTTCGGGGCATGAGCTTCTAAAGCCTGGTATGTTTGTGACGGTTGAGATGGAGCTTGATTTGGGCGTATCGATTTCGATACCCGAGACGGCTCTTTTTAATCCCGGCAAAAATGCTTATGTCTTTGTGGAAAAAGAACCGGGGGTTTTTGTTCCGCAAATAATTCAGATGGGGGTGATGGCCGGTGAGCGCATCCAAGTTTTAAGCGGGGTGCAAGCCGGTGATAAAGTTGTGATTGCCGCGAACTTCTTGCTTGATTCCGAATCCCGTTTTCAGTCTTCGCGCGCGGATTCTTCAAGCAAGGGAGGGCATTCCCATGATTGAGAAAATCATCGAGTTTTCGGCTCGAAACAAATTTTTAGTTTTAATCGTCACGGCCGCGATATTAGTCTTGTCGTGGAACGCGATGAAGAAGATGCCACTCGACGCGGTGCCCGATCTTTCGGATACGCAGGTGATTATTTATTCACAATGGGACCGCAGCCCTGACTTGATCGAAGATCAGGTGACTTATCCGATTGTGACAGCCATGTTGGGCGCGCCGAAAATCAAAGCCGTGCGCGGATTTTCTGATTTCGGCTATTCCTATGTTTATGTTATTTTCGAGGACGGCACGGATCTTTATTGGGCGCGCAGCCGCGTGTTGGAATATTTAAGCAAAATCCAAGCGGGTTTACCCGAAGGCGTTAAGACTGAGTTGGGGCCGGACGCGACTAGCGTGGGTTGGGTTTACCAATATGCGCTTAGGGACAGCTCCGGCAAGCAGGCTTTATCTGACCTGCGTTCGCTTCAAGATTGGTATCTTCGTTTTGCTCTGCAATCCGTTCCCGGTGTTTCTGAGATTGCCGCGGTAGGCGGTTTTGTTAAGCAATTGCAGGTGAACGCGGATCCGGACAAATTGTTGGCTTATAACCTCACCATGAAAGATGTGGTGGATGCCGTTAAGCGCGCGAGCAATGACGGCGGCGGACGATTACTCGAAGTGAATGGTTTTGAATTTATGGTGCGGTCGCGCGGTTACGCGAAAACGCCCGAGGATATCGGCAGTGCCGCAATCCGCACGAACGCGGAATTAGGCGCGTCTTTGCGCGTGCGCGATGTGGCGCAAGTGGAATGGGGTCCTGATATGACGCGCGGCGTGGCTGAACTGAACGGGCAGGGAGATGCGGTCGGCGGCATTGTTGTGATGCGCCACGGTGAAAACGCGCTGCGCGTGATTGAGCGCGTGAAGCATAAAATCAACGAGCTTAAAACCTCTTTGCCGGAAGGCGTCGAAATCGTTGAAGTGTATGACCGATCGGATTTGATCCGCCGTGCGATTGATACTTTAAAGCATACATTGTCCGAAGAAATGATCATTGTGAGCGTGGTTATTTTGATTTTTCTTTGGCATATTCCTTCGGCAATCGTTCCGATTTTGACGATTCCGATTTCGGTGCTGATCGCTTTTATTCCCATGGCCGCGGCGGGTTTAACCACCAACATCATGTCGCTGGCGGGCATTGCGATTTCTATCGGTGTGTTGGTGGATGGCGCAATTATTGAAGTGGAAAACGCGTATAAAAAACTGGAGCGGTGGCAATCTGAGGGTCGCAAAGGCGACTTTCATGAGATCCGTTTAGCCGCACTCAAAGAAGTCGGGCCATCGGTCTTTTTTTCATTGTTGGTGATCGCGGTTGCTTTTATTCCGGTTTTTGCCTTGGTGGATCAGGAAGGTCGCCTTTTCCGTCCCTTAGCTATGAGCAAAAACTTTGCGATGGCGATAGCGGCGATTTTGGCGATTACACTGGATCCCGCGATGCGCATGCTGTTCGCGCGCATGGATCCTTTTACTTTCCGACCGCGGTTTCTTGCTTCGGCGGCGACCGCGGTTTTTGTCGGAAAGTATTATCCCGAAGAAAAGCACCCCGTGAGCCGGGTCTTGTTCAGATTTTATGAGCCGGCCGTGGATTGGGTTTTGCGCCACCGCAAAACAACCCTCTTAAGCGCTTTGATTCTTTTTTTGGTGACGGTGCCGTTTTACTTCAAGTTGGGTAAAGAATTTATGCCGCCGCTCAATGAAGGCAGTTTTCTTTATATGCCCACCGCGTTGCCTGGTATGGCCGCGGATGAAGCGCGGCGCATTCTAAAAATTCAGGACAAAATTCTTGCAAGCTTTCCTGAAGTACAAAGTGTGTTCGGCAAAGCAGGACGCGCGGAGTCTTCAACCGATCCTGCGCCGCTTTCCATGATTGAAACCACGATTGTGCTGAAGCCTAAAGAGCTCTGGCGCGAAACTGCGCGCGAACTTCCGGATTGGCTTCCGACAAAATTGAAAGGTCGGCTTGAGGCGCGTTTGCCGAAGCGCAAAATCACGACGGAAGAATTAACCGCCGAAATGGACCGCGCCCTACAGCTGCCCGGCATTCCCAATATTTGGACGATGCCGATTAAAAATCGCATCGACATGCTCGCGACGGGGATTCGTACGCCCGTGGGAATTAAAGTACTGGGCTCCGATTTGAAAGTGATTCAGCAAATCGGCGAGCAGTTGGAAAATACTTTAAAGCCCGTGCCGGGCACGCGCAGTGTTTTTGCCGAACGCGCGGCGGGCGGATATTTTCTTGATTTTGAGCTGAAGCGGGATGCTTTGGCACGGTACGGTTTATCGGTGGAGGATGCGGAAGAAGTAGTCGCTTCCGCGATCGGAGGCGAAGAAATTTTAACTTTGCTCGACGGTCGTGCGCGCTATTCCGTGAATGCGAGATTGGCGCGTGACTTCCGCTCAGACCTTGCCGCTTTAGGCCGTGTGCGGGTGGGAACACCCTCCGGCGCGCAAATTCCGATTTCAGAAATTGCCGAAATTGAAACTCAAGAAGGTCCGGCGATGATCCGCAACGAAAACGGTCTTTTAGCGGGATATGTATTTGTCGATGTCGCGGGCCGCGATGTCGGAGGGTATGTTCAGGAAGCCAAGCGCGTGGTATCAGGTCTGCAAATTCCGGCAGGGTATCAGCTTGTTTGGAGCGGGCAGTATGAAAATATGCAGCGTGTTAAGGAGCGGTTAAAGTTTGTCATCCCGTTGACACTTTTTATTATCGCGCTGCTGCTATACATCAACACGAAATCTGCGGTCAAAACGGGTATCGTTTTGCTGGCCGTGCCTTTTTCTTTAATCGGCGCGGTTTGGATTTTGTACGCGCTCGGTTACAACATGTCGATTGCGGTTTGGGTGGGCATGATTGCGCTCATGGGGCTGGATGCGGAGATGGGCGTATTCATGCTTCTGTATCTCGATCTGGCTTATGACGAAGCGAAGCGGGAGGGACGCATGCGGAATGAAAACGATTTGCGCGTAGCGATCATTCATGGCGCGGTGAAACGCGTGCGTCCCAAAATGATGACGGTGATCGCGGCGATGGCCGGTCTTTTGCCGATTTTGTGGGCGCAGGGCGCGGGCGCGGATGTGATGCGCCGCATCGCCGCGCCGATGATCGGGGGACTCGGCTCCTCTTTTCTGCTTGAGCTTTTGATTTATCCCGTGCTTTACGCGATTTGGAAAGAAAAAGAATTTAAAAATAATAGGAGGACAGCATGAAAGATCCTGTGTGCGGAATGGAAGTTGCGGAACCGCCGAAAATTCAAACGGTTTGGAATAATCAAACCTATGGTTTTTGTAATCCGGGTTGTTTGGATAAATTTAAAAAAGAGCCAGAAAAATATTTAAACGAAAAGCCAGCCGACATGCCTGAAGAGCCGGTTTCTAGGCTCAAAGTCTTTTTGCCGCTAATCGTTGTTTTTTTAGCGGTGTTGGCTGTTTCCTTTGGTGCCGAAATTTATTTCGGAGAGTGGCAATTAACGCGGTGGATGCAGAATTTTATGGCCGCCTTTTTTATCGTTTTTGGCGGGTTGAAGTTGACGAACTGGAAAGGATTTGTCGAAGCCTATCAGACCTACGATATTGTTGCGAAGCGCAGCGCGGCCTATGCTTATGTTTACCCTTTGATTGAACTGGGCTTAGGGATCAGTTATCTTTTTCGTTGGAATGCTTTTTTGACGAACACGATTACGGTCATTGTGATGTTTATTGGCGCGATCGGAGTTGCACAAGCCTTGCGTAAAAAACAGACGATTCAGTGCGCTTGTCTCGGAGTCTTGTTCAAAATTCCGATGACAAAAGTGACATTGATGGAAGATTTGCTGATGGGTCTCATGGCTCTTGCGATGCTTTTTTTGAATCACGGGTTTTAGTCTTTAAAATAAACAAACAGGAGGAAGTATGAAGCATTTAATATGGTTAGCGATCTTGGTTCCGTTTTTAGCAGTCGGCTGCGCGACCGGCAAATGCGCAAAGCATGACATGGGCTCGAATTGCGCGACTTGCTGCCAAGGCTCATGTGAGCAATGCTGCAAGGGTGATTGCGACACTTGCGAGAAATGCAAAACCGCAAAGTGCTGCTGATAAACGCCTGAAAAAAGCCGACTGCAGCGTTGCGGTCTTCGCAATTTCGTGCGGCGTAGGTTTTCACTACGCCTCCTCGATTGCTTGTCCGCGCCTTGCATTCGGTCCTTTTTGAAGCGTTTAAGGAATTAAAAGAACCCCCGAATCGGTTTTCCGGTTCGGGGGTTTTTCATTTTCTAAAAAACTTTCTCAAAATGCCGATGAATAAAGCAAGGTTGAACATCAGAAGGGGGATTCAATGAAAAAATATACGGCAGAGTTTTTGGGAACGTTTTGGCTTGTTTTAGGCGGTTGCGGAAGTGCGGTATTAGCCGCTGCTTTTCCGGAGGTAGGCATTGGTTTACTCGGCGTCTCTTTAGCATTTGGATTAACCGTTGTGACTATGGCTTACACGGTGGGACCGATTTCAGGTTGCCATCTCAATCCAGCTGTGTCAATCGGGCTCTACGCGGGCGGGCGTTTTCCAGCCAATCAGCTTGCACCTTACATTCTCGCGCAAGTTTTGGGTGCAATTGCGGCGGGCGGTGTTTTGTATGTGATTGCGAGCGGCAAAGCAGGGTTTGATGTCGCGGGTGGTTTTGCTTCCAACGGGTATGACTCGCATTCACCGGGGGGATACTCCATGCTTGCTGCATTGGTGGCTGAAGTGGTGATGACCGCGTTTTTTCTTCTGATTATTATGGGGAGCACAGATAAACGCGCACCTCAGGGTTTTGCGCCGCTTGCGATCGGATTGGCGTTAGTGCTGATTCATTTAATCAGTATTCCGGTGACGAATACTTCCGTGAACCCCGCGCGCAGTACGGGCGTAGCGCTTTATGTGGGCGGTTGGGCGATTCAGCAGCTTTGGCTTTTTTGGGTTGCTCCGATTGTGGGTGCTGCGATCGGTGCTTTGGCTTACCGGTTTGTTGGTAAAGAAGATTAAGTTAGGTTCGAGCTGATTTTTTCAAAGCCCCTGAATCGGTTTCTGGTTCAGGGGCTTTTTTTGCATATGAACTGCCTTGGCGTTTATTCTTATCGGTGCTAGACTTTATCTTAATGAACTTCCTTATGAAACTTATCGGAATTTTGGTGCTTGTGGGCGTGATCAACGCTGTTGTCATTGAACCCGCTATTTGCTTGATGCATGAAGACACTGTTGTTCAACAAGAAGAAAACGGTGATTGCTGCAGCTCTTGCCACCCGATTCACTCTCAGGGAGTTTTACCTTCCGACCTTACAGATACTTTTGCGGTTTTACATGCGGATACTTTTGTAAGCGTTCCTCAATCTTCTTTTTCGGATTCTCCGTCCCGGTCTATTTTTCGTCCGCCTCTCGCGTTTTAATTCACAGACGCAACCCGTTTGTTTGTTGCTCGACTATTTTCCAATTTATTAAAATAAGAGTTTTCATGAAAAAGTGTGTTTTTCTATTTATAACGATGCTTTCCGCGTTCACTTTCAGTATGAAGCCAGCTCCGCTGTTTTCTTCGGAGATTGTTTCCTCAAAAGGAACAAATCTTTCATTCGAGTCTTTGGTTGCGGAGGTGCTAGAGAATAATCCCGAGCTTCAATTTTATGAAGCTGAAATTAATGCAGCGAAAGGTTTGCGTAAAACAGCGGGCATGTGGAATAACCCTGAGGTGAGCGGCTCCGTTGGCGCAAAAAAGGTGACAAGCGGTGACGAGACTGATAAAGGCGTGGCGAGTGAGGTTATGGTAACGCAATCGATCGAGTGGCCGGGGCGAATCCGTTTGCGCAAGGCGATTGCTGACCACGATATTAAAGTGGCTGAGCTGGGACTGGAACAGTTTCGCGCTTTGCTGGCATCGCGCACGAAAATGGCTGCTTATAATCTTGCTGCCGCGCGCGAAAAAGCAGCGGCGGCGCGCGAAGTTGCGGAACATTTTCATGCTTTGCATAAGGTGCTTGCGCAGCGTGATCAAGCGGGGCTCACTTCGGTATTGGAAGCACGAATTATCGAAGGCATGGAGTTAAACGGACACAGAAACGCCCATGACGCGGCAGCGGCCTATCAAGCTGCCCTGTTTGATTTAAATCAATTGCGCGGTATGCCGCCTGAATCCGCTATTACGCTTGCTAAGATTGATCTGGAATTTAAACCGCTTGAAAAAGCCACAGATGATCTTATAGAGCTTGCGCGTAAGAACGATTTTCAAGTGCGGGTTCGTGCGATGGAATTGGAAAAACAGAAGTACGGCGTAAAGCTCGCGAAAAATGAAAGATTTCCCGTGCTCACCGCAGGGCCGGCAATTTCCCAGGAGCGGGCCGGCGAGCGCGAGCGTATTATTGGGGCGCAGATATCCTTACCCGTGCCTTTATGGGACCGCAATCAAGGCGGCATTCAGACGGCAAGAGCGCAGCAGTCGAAAGCGCAGACAATATTTTATTTGGCTGAGCGTGAAGCGGAGCGGCGCGTGATTGAGGCGGCGGCCATTTACAAAGCCAAACTTGCCGAAATGAGCCATTGGAATCCGGAAGCGATTCAACATTTTAAAGAGGCCGCCGAGCTGGCTGACCGCCATTACCGTTTAGGTTCAGTGCCGGTTTCGACTTATGTTGAGCTGCAGTCTCAATACCTTGCGACAATAGAAGGATTGCAGCATACAAAAAAAGAAGCTCTCGAAGCGTCAAGCCAATTGGAATTGCTGACTGGAACCGATCTGTCGTTGGTAAACATAACCGGTGAGGCAAAATGAAAAAAGCAGTTTCATTTTTTGGGATACTGATGCTGGTTTTCGGGATCATGCTTTCTAGCTGTGGCCGGGAAAAAGAAAAAAGTGATCACGAGAGCGAGGTACCATCCGGCGCTTCATTTAAGGCCGGCAAAGGGGTCATGTTGACAGACGAAACCCGGCAAATTTTGGGCCTCGAAGTTGTCGATGTCACGGAAGAGGAGCTGCCGCAGGTGGTCGAGTTGAGCATTCAGATTTTTGGAGAAAAGCACCGTCCTGAAAATTTGGATCGGGATCACACGGGCTGCGATATTCATGGTTCGGGTTTTCTGCCCGCAGACAAAGCAGCTTTGGTGGAGGCTGGGCAAGCAGTAAAACTGAAGACCTCGCAAAATAAAACTTTGGACGGGTTTGTGGTTAAGGTTCAAAAGCCTCTTGTTCAAGGAGAAACCGAAATTATTATCGGTGTGACAACGGCGGATACCGGCCTCAAAGATGGGGAGTTTGCTAGCGCATCCATTTCGATGCCGCGCACCAAGCCTGTAAAGATTATTCCCGGTTCCGCGCTTTTGCGTACCGTTATGGGAACTTTTGTCTATGCGGTGAATGGGAACGCTTACTACCGGACAGCCGTTACGACGGGTGGCAGCGCCGAAGGAAAAGTAGAAATTACTGAAGGGTTATATACCGGCGACCAAGTTGTCGCGAAACCCGTTGAAACTCTTTGGCTCATTGAGCTTCGCGCGACCAAAGGCGGAGGACATTGTCATTAATTATGCTCAATCTTATTCTTGAATTTTCTATCCGAAATCGTTTGTTTGTAGTGCTCTCCACGATTCTGCTCGCTGCGGTCGGAATTTGGTCCGCAACAAAATTGCCCATTGATGCCGTGCCGGATATTACCAACATTCAGGTTCAAGTGAACACCTCGGTGCCCGCGCTGGCCCCGGAAGAAATCGAAAAGCTTGTCACTTTTCCGATTGAAAATGAAATGGCGGGCATTCCGGGCTTAACTGACCTTCGCTCTCTGTCTAAGTTTGGTCTTTCGCAGGTCACGCTTGTTTTTGAAGAGGGAACAGACATTTACCGTTCCCGACAGCTGGTCAGCGAACGCTTGCAAACCGTCATGGATGAATTGCCCGAAGGCTTAACGCCGAAACTTGCGCCCATCAGCACGGGCCTCGGCGAAATTTTTTATTATGTGGTTGAGTATGCGTCCGATGCGCCCAATAAACCCGCTGAGCGTGAATCTCAGCTCATGGAACTTAAATTGATTCATGACTTTCTTATCAAGCCGCGGCTACGCTCAACACCGGGGCTCGCCGAAGTGAATTCATCGGGAGGGTATGAAAAGCAAATTGTTATTGAAGCGAATCCCGACAAACTAAAAAGCGTCGGTATGTCCTTCAGTGAAATCGCAGCGGCCATCGGAGAAAATGTTGAGAATGCCGGCGGCAGCGTGATTCAGATCGGCGGTGAACAAGTTGCTGTTCGTGCGGCGGGACGGGTACAAACTTCGGCAGAGATTGAACAGCTACCGCTTAAATTTGGCGCGCGCGCAACCCCTTTGCGCGTGAAAGATGTCGCGGATGTTGTTATCGGCAAAGCTGTGAGAAACGGAGCGAGTACTTATAACGGAGAAGAGTGTGTGTTGGGTTCGGCGCTCATGTTGGCGGACGAGAACAGCCGGATTGTCGCCAAAGCGGTTGCGGAAAAACTAAAAGAACTAGAAACCAAACTGCCCGCAGGCGTGAAAATTATTCCGGTTTACGACCGCACCAAGCTGGTTGATCGAACCATTCACACGGTTGAATCAAGCTTGTTTGAAGGCGCAATTTTAGTCATGGTTGTGCTTTTGGTGATGCTCGGTAATTGGCGCGCGGCGATTATTGTTGCGCTTGCGATTCCGCTTTCAATGTTGTTTGCGATTACAGGTATGGTGCAGACTCGCGTGTCGGGTAATTTGATGAGTTTGGGAGCCATCGACTTCGGGCTCATTGTAGATGGAGCTGTCGTCATGGTTGAAAATATGATCCGGCACATGGCTGAAAAACAGCACCTGCTTCAACGCAGACTGACTCCCGCTGAACGCAGCGATGAGATTTTGCGTTCCGCGAAAGAAGTGGCCATCCCCATGTTTTTTGGCGTTCTGATTATTATGGTGGTTTACTTTCCCATACTGGCTTTGACAGGCATTGAGGGAAAGATGTTCAAGCCGATGGCGATCACCGTCATTTTTGCTCTTACCGGCGCACTTATCCTGGCAATGACTTTGATGCCGGCACTTTGCTCCTACTTTCTCGGCGGTGATATTAAAGAAAAAGATTCGTGGCTTGTGAGCGCGGCGAAGAAGGGCTATACGCCCATTTTAAACTTTGCATTGAAGTCGCGTAAAATTGTTATCAGCGCTGCGATCGGAATTTTTGCTGTAGCGCTGATTGTCTTTAATCATTTGGGCGCGGAATTCGTGCCGCAGCTTGATGAAGGATCTTTTGCCACACATATGATTCGTACAACGAGCATCGGAATTGACGCGAGTGTTGATATGCAAAAACGCGGCGAAAAAATGCTTTTGGAGAAGTTTCCGGAAATTGATTACATCTTCAGCCGTATCGGAACGGCAGAAGTCGCAACCGATCCTATGGGTGTGAATGTGGCCGATACCTACATGATGTTCAAGGATCACAAGTATTGGCGGAAAACCAAAGGCAATCGGATCACCAAGGACGAACTGGCAAACCTGATGACGGAAGAATTGGGCAAGCATGTGCCGGCCGAAGCCCATTTGTTTAGCCAGCCCATTGAAATGCGGTTCAATGAAATTCTCGAGGGAACCCGTGCCGACATTGCCGTCAAAATTTTTGGTGATGATTTTGCGGTGATTGAAAAAATTGCCGATCAGGCGCGCGCTATTTTTGAAAAAGTGCCGGGCGCAGCGGATGTTGAATTTGATGCGCTTGGAAAAGCTCCTTTGCTTGAAATAGTTCCCAAGCGGGATGCCATGAGTAAATATAATCTTCATGCCGCCGAGCTGAATCGAGTCGTGAATACGGCGCTTGCCGGGGAAGAAGTCGGTAAGCTTATCGACGGAAACCGGAGATTTGATATTGTTGTACGCTTAAGCGAAAATCTCCGCGCAAATATCGACGAGTTAAAGCGGTTGCCAGTACGCGTTGATGACGGCGGATTATTAACCTTGGGAGAGGTTGCTGATTTCCATGTCACCGAACAAGTTGCCGCAATTGCCCGTGAATTTAGCCAGCGCCGGGCGGCGATTATGATTAATTTACGCGGCCGCGATGTGGAGAGTTTTGTTTTGGACGCGCAACGGCAAATAAAGGAAAAACTGACATTGCCGGATGGTTACACAATCGAATTTGGCGGACAGTTTAAAAATCTGATTGATGCCAAACGCAGACTGACCGTCGTTGTTCCCGTTGCGATGCTGCTTATTTTCGCGCTGATCTATATTGCTTTGCGTAGCTTTCGGCAGTCGCTGCTTGTTTTTTTAGCTGTTCCGTTGGCGGTTACGGGGGGAGTCTTTGCGCTCGCAATACGCGGACTGCCGTTTAGCATTTCTGCCGGCGTCGGTTTTATTGCTGTGAGCGGTATTGCCGTGCTGAACGGACTGATGATTATCACATTCTTTAATCAGCTTCGAGCACAAGGCGCTGATATTCGGACATCAGTTTGGGACGGTTCATTGCTTCGACTGCGACCGAAGCTTATGACCGCGCTTGTCGCGTCGTTGGGATTTGTACCTATGGCGATTGCAACAGGAGCCGGAGGGGAAGTTCAGCGTCCGCTTGCAACCGTCGTGATCGGCGGAATCATAACTTCGACTTTTCTCACACTGGTTTTGCTGCCTGTGCTTTATGAATGGTTGGAACAACGAATATTAAAAAACAAAGGAACTTAATTATGAAAATGGTATCGAAATTATTTTTGGCTGTAGCGACTCTCTTCTTCGCTTTGAATGCAAATGCTTATGCAGCGGACGACCATAAGCATGCTTCCGTTGGCGGGCCTAAAGGCGGAAGAATATTGGAAAACACACAGCCACGCGCTGAATTCTTTGTGGAGGAAGATCTTTCCGTTACGGTGACCTTTTATGATGAAGACTTGAAGCCTGTGGCAGTTGAAGAGCAAAGCGTGTCTGTAGTTACGAAGGCAGAAGGTAAGAAAACAACCTTAGACTTCGAGAAAAAAGGAGATGCGCTAGTTAGTAAGGGGTCTTTGCCAAAAGAGCATGCGCTTAATCTTGTGGTGCAATTTAAACAAGCTCCTAATGACAAAGCCCGCAATTTTCGTTTTGTGTATGAAGATCATATTTGCAGTGCTTGTAAGCGGGCTGAGTACGCATGCATTTGTGGACATTAATTCTCAGCTCTGATTAACTTTGGGAAACACATGAAAACTTCTTTTGCCCGGATGCTTTCGATGGCCGCAATTCCTGTGCTTGTGGTAAGCATTTTCTTTGCGGCGTATGCGATTAAAAAATCGCAGGATGCGGCAGTGTTGCCCGATTATGGTGCCGCGCCTACTTTTGAACTGACCGATTCATCGGGGCAAAAGTTTGAGTCATCGTCATTGATGGGCGATCCGTGGATTATGACTTTTCTTTTTACGCGTTGCCCCGATCAATGTCCGTTAATGGTGACAAAGATGGCCAAGCTTTCAAAACAGGTTCCCATTTTAAAGTTTGTTTCGATTACCGCGGACCCCGATTTTGACAGTCCCGAAGTGCTGGCGGAATATATCAAGCGGGGTGTTGGCCCCAAGAAATGGAATTTTTTAACCGGCGAAAAAGAAGTGCTGAAGCAAATCTCTTTAGATTTTATGACGGCGGCTCCCGATAATCCCGGTTTGCACAGCACCCGCTTTATTTTGGTGGATGGTTCGGGACGTATCCGCGGGTTTTATGATTCGCAGAGTAAAGAGCAAATGGGTGCCCTGGCTGTTGATGCGAGGGGCTTGCTGAGTTTATAATAGCCTCGCTTATGAAAAAGTTTTTTGCATTACTCGCTATTGGGCTTTTAATTACTGCGGGCGTGCGCGCGCCGGAGTCTTCCGTTCTTACCAATGGTTTTTGCTCCAGCGGCCCTGTTTTGGAAAAAGTGCAAGGCCATGATTTGGATTCGCATGAATTGCGCCGTACGGCTTCTAACCCGACAACGCTTCATTCCGGGTTTGCGCCTTCATTTCATCCGTTTGACATGCCCCAAGCGCAAGTTATGAGCGCGTCCGAATTTTCTGGAAGTAAGTCTTCTGATTTTGTTCCGTCTCCCGACGGAATGTCTGTTTTTCCTCTGGTTCGCCCGCCGATTTCTTTCTCTTTCTGAATTGATTTTGTTGCGCGTGTCATCGCGCAAATAAACAGAAAGGGATTGCTATGCGTTTGTTTTTTATTTTGTTTTTGGCAGGTTTTTTTTATCTGCCTTTTCAAATTGGCGGATTTGCGGCAACTCCGGCTGCAGCGACATTGCCAGAAGTCGAAGTTCGCGCCGGAAAAGAAAAAGCTTCGCTTACCGCAGGGAAAGCGAGTGCCGCACAAAACTTAGCGCGCACGGTCGGCGGAACAAGCTTGATTGATGCTGAGTCTTATAAGACCGGACGAGCTTCAACTTTACAGGATGCGCTTGGCTATGCGCCTGGCGTTTTTGTTCAGCCGCGCTTTGGTTCCGATGAAGCGCGACTTTCCATCCGTGGTTCGGGCATTCAGCGCACCTTTCATTTGCGCGGGATCAAACTGCTTCAAGATGGTGTTCCCATTAACCAAGCTGATGGAGCGGGCGATTTTCAGGCCATCGAACCTTTGGCATTGGACTACATTGAAGTTTATCGCGGCGCGAATGCTTTGCAATATGGTTCAACCACGCTGGGCGGCGCGATTAACTTTGTTTCGCCGACGGGTTACAACGCGCCTTTGGTTCAGGGGCGTTTTGAGTACGGCGGGTTTGGTTATATGCGCGATCAGGTCAGTTCAGGTTATGCGAAAGGCCCGTTGGATTATTTTATTTCACTTTCAGAAGTGCGGCAGGACGGTTACCGCAATCATGCCGAACAATGGAATAAACGGTTGTTTAGTAATTACGGCGTACGCTGGAATGACGCGGCGGAAACCCGTTTTTATTTAAGCTTGGTTGATTCCAAATCGAAACTGCCCGGCAACTTAACCGCGGCTCAATTTGAATCGAACCCCAAACAAGCGGCGGCGGCGAATGTGACCGGCAATCAAAAACGCGATTTTGATTTGGTGCGGCTTGCGATGAAAACTGTTTTTCAAGGCAACGGGCAAATGTTCGAGCTTGGCGCTTTCTGGATTCGCAAAGATTTGTTTCACCCGATTTTTCAGGTGATAAACCAAATCTCTGATGATTTGGGCGCAAGCTTTCGCTACCAAAATGAAAATGAGCTTTTTGACCATAAAAACATTTTTACGTTTGGTTTTAATCCTACATTCGGCGCGGCGGAAGATTTGCGCTACACCAATGTCGGCGGCCGCGCGGGAACTAAAACCGCGGAATCGAAACTTAAATCCTACAACCTTGATTTTTTTGCGGAAGAGCAATTCTATGCGTTGGAAAAGCTTGCGCTGGTCACAGGGTTGCAATGGAGCGTCGCGTCCCGCCGGTCGAACGATAAGTTCTTAACAGATGGCGATCACAGCGGGCGGCCTTTGTATCATGGCTGGAGCCCCAAGGTCGGCTTGCGTTATGAATTTACTGAAACCAGCCAAGCTTTCGCTAATTTCAGCCGCAGTTTTGAACCCCCCAGTTTTGGTGAGCTCACCAATGTCACCGGCGGAGGCATTCGCAGTTTAAAAGAGCAAAATGCTTCGACGATTGAAGTGGGTACGCGCGGCGAGGAATGGCGGCTTTCATGGGATGCCGCTTGGTATTACTCATGGGTGGACAATGAGCTGCTCGGTTTAAATGACGGCGCGGGCAATCCGCTGGGCACGATTAACGCAAGCGAAACAACGCATCATGGCATTGAACTCGGCGTGGGGCTGGATGTTTTGCGAGAGCTCCTGACGAAAGCGGATCAGGAGAAAGGAACCGAAGGCGACAAGGTTGTTTTGCGCTCGATTTACAACTGGAGCCGGTTTCGCTTCGATGATGACCGTGTTTATCGCGATAACGCTTTGCCCGGTATCCCCGAACATTTTTTCCGCGGTGAACTCAATTACGAGCATCCCTGCGGATTTTATTTCGGACCCAATGCGGAATGGGTGCTGAAGCAATATGCCGTGGATATGGCGAATTCGCTTGAAGCCAATAATTACATTTTATTGGGACTCAAAGGCGGATTCAAAATGAAGCGCGGCATTTCTGTTTTTGTTGAAGCAAAAAACTTAACCGATAAACACTATGTCGCTACGACGGGCGTGATTGCAGATGCGCGCGGCCGCGACTCGGCGCAGTTTTTGCCGGGAGATGGGCGCACTGTCGTTAGTGGTATTGAGTTTAAGTGGTGATAGCTCAGGCGGCGCATGCCTTCACTGTCCTCATCGCCGGACAGGCTGCACCTCCGGAGCCGGTGCGGGCTCCGCATTCTATTTCGGCGCTCAAACAGTTCCGTACTGACGGCGGAAAACTTGGTCTACGACCACAAGCGCGGCGGAATATGAATGCTGGTAAAAAGACCAAACAAAAAAGGGCAACATGAAAAACAATACGGTTCGTAAACTTCATCGCTGGCTTGGCGTGATTTTCAGTTTGTCGCTCTTGATGTCAGCCGGCAGCGGTATTATTCATCAGGTGATGTCACGCACCCAAGCGCCTCCTCCGCCGGCTCGTCCGGCGGGCGAGGGGCTTGCGGTTGAAAAAATTCAAATCTCGGTTGCGGAAGCGGTCAAGAAATTGCCTCAACCGGAATTGAAAACGAAAGCGATTTCTATTCGTGTGATTGAAGGCCAGCCTTGGTATCAATTCATGCGCGTGGAAGGTGATAAATCTCGCGTGGATTATGTAAGCGCCGAAACCGGGGAATATGATCTCTCGCGTGATGAAGCTTATGCCAAACAAATCGCGTCTGATTTTTTGAACGGTGCACCAGTTAAGAAGACGGATTATTTGACCGCGTTTGATAGTGAGTACATCGCGATTTTTCGGATTTTGCCGGTTTACCGATTTGACGCGGGTGATTCAAAAGAGACGCGAGTTTATGTTTCAACTATGACAGGCAGTGTTACGCGGCATACCGACAAGAAAAGACAGCTTGAAGCGAATATCTTTACCAACTTTCATAAGTTGGGATTTATTCGCGACAAGAATATTCGGGATACTGTTTTGATCGGAACCACGGGCGGTATTTTTTTATTGGCGTGCCTGGGGTTGGTTGTTTTCTTTAAAAAATCAGCTTAATTTTTAAAAATAAAAAACCCGAGGTGGATTGCTCCATCTCGGGTTTTTTGTTGAGAAAAACTTAGGCGACTGCGGCAGCAGCGGCTTTTTCAGCCTTCTTGGCTTCGCGTTCGGCTTTTTTAGCTTCCTGCTTGGCTTTACGTTCTGCTTTTTTCTTTTCATGCTCAGCTTTGCGCTGCGCTTTTTTTGCTTCGCGCTCAGCCTTTTTCGCATCGCGTTTCGCCATGTTTTCGGCTTTTTTGTTCATGCCGCCGAGAGCTGACTCGACATCGCTGTCAGCGTGAACAGCCGGAGAAGCAAGCAAAAGTGCCGCAATTAAAAGTGCAAATAAATTAAACTTCTTCATAGTCTTAAGTACCCCTTTTTAAATTAAAGAACCTAACCCATTATACGCAGGTTTGACGCAAGATGAAGGGTGCTTCTTCAAACTTTTTTTGAATGAGGTTGCTTTGCTGTTAGAATTTAAGCATGCGTGATATTCAGCCTTCTCTTTCTTTTTTGGGCGGTGCCGGCACCGTAACCGGTTCCAAGTACTTGATTCAAGCTTATGGCTCTCAAATATTGCTGGATGCGGGGTTATTTCAAGGGCTGAAAGAATTGCGCCTGAGAAACTGGGCTAAAACCGCTTTTGATCCTAAGCAACTCAATGCTGTGGTGTTAAGTCACGCGCATATTGATCATTCCGGCTATTTGCCCGTGCTGCATAAACATCATTTCAAAGGTAAGGTGTTCTGTACGCATGGGACGGCGGATTTACTCAAAATCATGCTGCCTGACTCGGCTTTTTTGCAGGAAGAAGAAGCGGCGCGCGCGAACCGCAAAGGTTACTCCAAGCATCATCCCGCGCTCGCGCTTTGTACGCTTGCTGACGCGGAAGGCGTGCTGAAGCAAGTGAAGCATTATCCTTATGAAAAACTTTTCGAAGTGCGTCCGGGCATTCACGCGCTTTATCGCCGTGCAGGGCATATTCTGGGTTCCGCGACAGTGGAACTGCAGATTCGAAGAAAAGGCACTGAACCCTTGAAGCTGGTTTTTTCCGGAGACTTGGGACGTTGGCATCAGCCGATTTTGCGCGATCCCGAACCCGTTCTCGAGGCCGATATTTTGCTTTTGGAATCGACTTACGGAAACCGGATTCATCCCACAGATGCGGAAGAACGCTTAGCGCAAATTATTCGTGAATCCGCTCAACGGGGTGGAGCGTTAATTATCCCCGCGTTCGCGATTGGGCGCACGCAGCAATTGGTTTGGATGATTCGCAAGCTGGAAGAGGAAGGGAAAATACCTGTTCTTCCGGTTTACATGGATAGTCCTATGGCGATCAGCGCGTCTGAGATTTATCACCGTCATCCCGATGATCATGATTTGGATATGCAAAAACTAATGAATGAAAATGAAACTCCGCTTAATTCAAAAAACTTTCGCTTGGCAAAAACCGCTGAAGAATCGCAGGCGATCAATTCGATTAAAGGTCCCGTGATTATTATTTCCGCAAGCGGCATGGCAACGGGCGGAAGAATTTTGCATCATTTAAAAAACCGTCTGCCGGATGAGAGAAACACCGTGTTGCTGCCGGGGTATCAGGCGGCCGGAACGCGCGGAAGGTCTTTGCAGGATGGCGCGAAAACGGTGCGCATGCAAGGACAAGATATTGTCGTGAACGCAAAAGTGGAATTGCTGGATGGCCTTTCCGCGCACGCCGATCAAAATGAAATTTTAAAATGGCTGTCTTATTTTAAAAAGCCGCCCAAAGTCACTTATCTTGTGCACGGCGAAGAAGAGTCTTTGATTGCGCTGCGATTAGCCATTCGTGAAAAGTTGAATTGGAATGTTGAGATCGCGCAAGACGGATTTACGGTTCCGATTGTCTAGTCATTGCGAGCGAAGCGTGGCAATCTGAGGTTGCGTTAAGTTCTTCCTGTCATTCCCGCGTAGGCGGGAATCCAGTCTCTTCTATCTGTCATTGCGAACGTAGTGAAGCAATCTAATCAGCGGCTCAGTTCAAATCAATTCTTTCAATCTTCTCAAAGTTCGTGGCAATATCTCAAAAAGAAATTTGCCGCTGGCTCAAACAGCTGCGTCCTGACGGCGGAGAACTCGCCCTCGGCAAACTTCTTCTTTGAGCCTTTCGCGCTAAGGTGGGGTGGGGCTGTCAGCGGAGAAAGCCTTGGCAGATCTGCCTTCGGCGTTTCCCGTCTTATTTGCTCCCGCGACTTGTGAATCTCGCCTTGTTCGCTTGTTCTTCGTCCTTGTCCCTCGCACCACGATGTGCTTTGTACGTTTTACGATTTACGGTTTGTTTCTAATCCGTATGAAATCCCATTCTGCGTTTGGGTTTTTCTTCTTGAGCGAGAAGCCGCTGGATAATCTGAATAATTCCTTGGATTTCTTCATCGTGTTTGTTTGATTTTGACTCGAGATTTGCGAGCTGTTTAGCGAGCTCACTGTGAGATTCGATTAATTGACGCATACGGATGAATGTCTTGATAATAAAAAGATTGATCGAAATAGCTTGTTTGCTACGCAGAACGCTGGAAAGCATTGCGACGCCATGCTCCGTAAATGCTCTGGGCATCGTGGAGGAGTGCTTAAGGGGTTCAAACTGGTGCCAATTTGTCACCAGTTCATCGCGCTCTTTTGGCGTAAGCTGAAAGACAAATTCCTCCGGAAAGCGGTCTTTGTTTCTTGTGACCTGACGAGTCAGATATTTTGTTTCTACGCCATAAAGCTTGGCGAGGTCATAATCCAACATGATCCGTTGCCCGCGAATAATTAGAATCCGGTTTGCTATTTCGAAGCTGATTTTTGTTTCCATGCCTAAATTATATATGCATATAAATCATAAGTAAATATAATTAATCAGCAATCAGTAATAAGGGGTATACAGACTAAAGACTACCGACTGATGGTCATACAGTCATACGACTGCTGGTCCCGAATGGCTTTCGGGCTTGCGGCCACTGGTCCGAAGCAAAGCTTCGGCTTGCGACCAACGACATTTTAGGAATCGCGAAAAGACCGGAAAAATTCTAAAAAAAATCATTTCGTCAACGAACAAAAACTAGCACCCATTGGCATTTCGCTCGCCTAAAAAGTTTTATAAAGTTCGTGATAAAAATAGTTCAAAAAAACCGCAAACTCTCGCTTGCTTCAAAAAAACATTCTGACATAATCACTTTGCAAGACTACAGACCAAAGACTAACGACAACAGACAAAAAATAGGTTCGAAATTGAAATCGGGTTTTAATGTCTTACCGCGGACGGCGTCCCGTTTTCCGTTTTCGCTGTTAAAAAATAAAGCTAAGGATTTATGAAAAAAACCGTTTTTCCAATTATCATTTTATCTTTAATAATTGTGGCCAGTGTTGTCGGATATAAGGTTTGGGCTAGTAGTATTCCATATTCAATTTTAAAGATTAAAAAGGCGATCGCGAATCATGATCGTTATTTGTTTGAAAAACATGTTGATCTTGAGGCGTTTCTTTCTCGGGCAGTTAACGATTTTATGTCTTTTTCTATGGCTAGCGCGGATATTGGTGAGCAGGATGGTTTGGGAAATGCTTTTGCGATGGGGATGATGCAGATGATTAAACCCGCATTGATCAGCGCAGGAAAAGAATCAATTTATCGGTATATCGAAACAGGTAATTTTAAAGAAGAGAGCAAGCCTAATGCTGAGCCTGTCGAGCCAGGGCAACCAGAGCAAAGCTTTGAAAATAAAATATCTGAACTTACAAGCTCGGTGTCTTTCTCCGGCAAAGCATCTATAAAAAGAGATAAGAGTACAGCGATTTGGTCTGCAGAGATTAAAGACACGCGTTTTGACAAGAGTAGCAATCTTGATTTTAGGCTGATACAAACTCCTGAAAAATATTGGAGAGTTACTGAAATTAGTAATCTAAATGAATATTTGGCTGAGTCGCAAGCTCTTGAATTAAATTGGAAGATTGAAAAAAACCAACCTGTGAAACAGTCAATGTTGAAACTTTGTGAGGTTGTTGGGACCAAGAAAAGCTCAACTAACGAAGGCTTTGAGCAGAATATTGTTTATAGCGTAACATTTAAGAACATTGGTCTAAGGAAAATAAAAAAGATAACGGGGAAAATAATTGCAAAAAACGGTAATTATGAGGACAGCCTTGTTGCACAGGTTGATGCCGATATAGCTTCGCAAGCAACTGGGACATATTTTTGGAAAAAGAGTCCTAATATGTTTAATGCAAATGAAATGGCTATTTTAAATTCTCCAGACAATGAAGTGGCAGTTACTTTTGAAATAACCAGCATTACTCTTGATGATGGCGAAAAAATAGAGCTACCCTTTATCATCTAAAAAAAAGGTGCTGCATGCCAAGGGGGCCCATTCGACTGCGTTCAGGGCAGGTAGGTAACTTTTGAACTAGATTCCCGCCTTTGTGGGAATGACAATTGGTCGTCAGTCTGTAGTTTTCCGTCTTTTTTCTTTCGATTTTTTTGATTTCTTTTTTTTTAGCGATTCGATTCCGCCGCGAGTTGTTTTTAATCCAGCCCGATTTAATTTTAACTAGCAAGCCAATATTGAGAAACATGCGCAGTGAAGGGAATGATTCTTGCGAGTGAGGCGAAAGGAAAGCCGCGTTCATCCGCGGA
>CAZLTL010000006.1:0-104349 GCA_964562525.1 uncultured bacterium | reverse complement strand
TCATTGAGTTTCAACTTTGCCAGCGCTTCGCGTAGCGAGGTAAATTCATCTTGCTCGATGGGATAAAGACCGCAAAAAACCATCGGCTTAATATCTTGGTATCCATCCAAAGGTTCCTTAGCAGGATTTTCAGAGTGCGTAATCGTATCGCCGACTTTCACATCCGCGACATTACGGATTGTGGCGGTCAAATACCCTACCGATCCCACGGTCACCGCATCAACAGGCGTCGCCTTCGGAGAAAAAACACCGACTTCTTCCACCTCGTATTCCACACCGACCTGCATCATGCGAATTTTTTCTTTCGCACGGATAGTCCCTTCCATGACACGAAAGTAAGAAATGACGCCTTTGTAACTGTCAAACTTAGAATCAAAAATCAGTGCTTTAAGGGGCTTCTTTGGATCGCCTTTCGGCGGCGGAATGCGCTCAATGATAGCCTTTAAAATTTCGTCTGTACCTTCACCCGACTTCGCGCTCGCGCGGATAATTTCCGACTCGGAAATCCCGAGAAATTGCGCTACTTCTTTACTGACCTTATCAGGTTCCGCTGTGGGTAAATCAATTTTTGTAATGACGGGAATAATGACGAGATTGCGTTCCATCGCCAAATAAAGATTGGTCACCGTCTGAGCTTGAATACCCTGTCCCGCGTCCACAAGCAGCAAAACACCTTCGCAAGCAGCAAGACTTTTTGAGACTTCATAAGTAAAGTCAATGTGCCCCGGCGTATCAATCAAATTAAGAGTGTAATCGCCGTATTTAATTCGAACCGCGGCAGACTTAATCGTAATTCCACGCTCGCGTTCCAAATCCATATCATCCAAAAGCTGATTGCGGAATTCACGCTGAGTAATGGCGCTGGTATGCAAGAGCAAACGATCCGCCATGGTTGATTTGCCATGGTCAATATGCGCAATAATCGAAAAATTACGGATCTTGTCGGATAAAATCATTTCACACACTCAGAAATGGTTCGGCGAAAATTCTGAATCGCAACTGCCCGGTCAGGCTTCGCAAAAATCCCGCTGCCGGCAACAAGAAGGTCGGCGCCCTGATCAAGCGCCTGCTTCGCAGTCACAGGATCAATTCCCCCATCGACCGAAATCATGCCCTGGAACCCCATTTTGCGAAGTGCTGAAATTTTCGGCATTTGATCCGCCATAAATGACTGCCCGCCAAAACCCGGCTCGACGGACATAACGAGCACCAAATCTAAATCTTTGAGATAAGGTTTTAAACTTTCAATCGGAGTTCCCGGCCGAAGCGAAAGCCCCGCTTTTTTGCCCGCGTCTTTAATCAACTTAATACCGGCTGAAATCTGATCCGTCAACTCCACGTGAAAAGTAATCCAATCGGAACCGGCTTTGATAAATTCAGGAATATATTTCACCGCGTCCGTAATCATCAAATGCACATCTAACGGCAAGGTAGTAGCTTTACGTATGCCCTTAACCACCACGGGACCAATCGTCAAATTGGGAACAAAATGTCCGTCCATGACGTCAACGTGAATGCAATCGCATCCCGCACGTTCCACATCCTTAATTTCATCACTCAACTTCCCAAAATCCGCTGAAAGCAGACTGGGCGCAATCCAAATCCTGCGTGACATTACAACCTCGTCTTTAAAGCTGTTTGCATTTGGCGCTTGAGCCCGCTTGAAATAGGCCCTACCGCCGAAAAATAAAATTTTGAATTTTGAAATACTTTGGCTGCAATACGCGAAACCTGAAGCGGCGTAACTTTCTCGATATTCTTGCGGATATGCTTCAAATCCGGCACGCTGCGCCCGCTAATAATGCGGTCGCCCACCCACAGAAGATGGTCTAGCGTATCTTCAACTCCCATGCAAATTTGGCTCATAAAAAAATCTTTCGCGCGTTTCAGTTCTTCCGCCGCGGGAGGAACATGCGCGATTTGACGTAATTCATTCATGACCACCTGAATACTATCCGGGGCCTTTTTGGCTTCCACACCGGCGGAAACAATAAAAGCACCGGTATCGAGATAGGATACAAGCCCGGACTTAATCTCATACGCCAGTCCTCGCTTTTCGCGAACTTCCTCAAATAAACGGCTCGACATATTGGCGCCCAAGAGCACATGCAGCAAGCTCACTTTGTAGCGGTCCGGGTGCACGCGCGCGAAACCTTCGAATCCCATCACCCAATGTGTTTGCTCAATTTTTTTATTTTTAATCCAAACTCTTTCACCGCCCCGGCTGAAACCGGCTTTTGAAAAGCGGCTTTTGCGGACATGCGATTTAAACGTAAACCATTTTTGCGCCAACCGCACCACTTCAGCGTGGCGAACATCACCGGCAACCGAAACAACAATATTTTCAGGGCCATAAAAACGTTCAAGATAATTCACCAGGCTATCGCGTTTAAGTCCCATCACACTTTCACGCGTCCCCGCAATCGGACGGCCTAAGGAATGATTCCGCCAAAGCAATTCCGACATTTTTTCATGCGCTTCATGCGCGGGCAAATCTTTATACATTTTGATTTCTTCTAAAATCACCGAACGTTCTTTTTCAACTTCCTCCGCTGGAAAAGTAGAATGCAGAACCATGTCCGCCAAAACTTCCATCGCCACCGGCATATGCGGACGCAAAAGCTTTGCGAAATAGCAGGTCATTTCCTCGCTGGTAAACGCGTTCATAACACCGCCCACCCCTTCGACCGCCTGCTTAATCTGCTGCGCGGAACGAGTATGCGTGCCTTAAAAAAGCATGTGCTCAAGAAAATGAGATATTCCCGCCTCTTTCGGCGTTTCATAACGCGCTCCGGCTCGAATCCAAACAGCCACGCCGCAAGACTGACGGTCTTTCATCGGTACCGTCAACACCTGCACACCATTTTTTAATTTTGAAACTTGATAATTTGTCATTGCTTTGAATCTAAATAACTTTGCAAAATTTTCTGTGCCGCTAACTTATCGATTACTTCTTTACGGCGCTGACGACTCACTTTGGACTGAATCAAAAAGTCCTGCGCTTCACGCGTCGTATAACTTTCATCCACAAAAATCCATTCACCGCCGACACTGGCCTGAATTTTAGCGACTCGGTCACGGATTTTCTGCGCCGCAATCCCTTGCACGTGATTCAAATCAATCGGTAACCCCACAATAATCGTCTGCGCTGAATGCTTGCGCATGAGCTTACCAATTTCCTCAGCCAACTCCGCGTCATCTTTGGGCATCAATACCGTTAAAGGAACCGCCATACGTTCAGGCATTACCGCCAAAGCCACTCCGGTCCTTTTTTCCCCTAAATCAATTCCAAGATACTGATTCACGGCTGAGAATTTTTAACAGCCTTAACCATACGGGCGACAAAAGTGCCGAATTTTTTGGCGCTAAATCCGGGCTTTTGAATTTCCTGAATGAGCGCGCTGCCGACAATAACACCATCAGAAAGTTTCGCAATTTTCTTGGCCTGTTCCGGCGTTGAAACTCCAAACCCTACTAGTACTGATTTTTTTGTCAGTTTGCGAACTTGCTGTAAATGACCATATAAATCTTGCGATAATGCCGCACGCGCGCCGGTGACTCCGCGCAAAGAAACATAATAGATAAATCCTGAAGAGGATTCGGCAATCTGACGCGCACGATCAGCCGGAGTTGTCGGCGCGATCAAAAACACAAAGGATAAATTTTCTTTGTGGCATAGCGCCTGCAAAGACATTTCTTCGTCCGGCGGAGAATCCGGAATCAACAATCCGTCAAAGCCCGACGCCTTCGCGTCTTTGACAAACTTGTCATAACCAAAATTTAAAACAGGATTCAAGTAAGTAAAAAAAACAACGGGCAGCTTCAAACCCTGCGAACGCATTTTCTTAATCAGCTGAAACGCGTGTTCAACCCGCACACCGCCGGCAATCGCTTTTTCCGAAGCTTTTTGAATGGTCGGACCGTCGGCAAGAGGATCTGAAAAAGGAAACCCCAGTTCCAGAATATCCACACCGGCTTTTTCGCACTCCCAAATACAGGCTTCTGTTGTTTTGAGGTCGGGAAATCCGACGGTCAAAAAAGCGCAGAATAATTTATTGCCGCTTTTTTGCGCAGTTTGCGTAATCCACTCAAGACGGTTTTCTAAAAAAATCTTTTTCATATTACAAATATTGCTGAATGGTGTTGATGTCTTTGTCGCCGCGGCCGGACAAACAAATCACTACGGTTTCATTCTTTTTGGTTTTGGGCATGAACTTGGATAAATAACCGAAGACATGCGCGGTTTCAAGAGCGGGCATAATCCCCTCAATTTCAGTTAAAAGCTTAAAACCTTCAAGCGCCTGGGCATCCGTCGCTGTGTCATACTTCACACGACCCGTATCCTTCAACCAAGAATGTTGCGGTCCGACCGAAGGATAGTCGAGCCCAGCCGAAATGGAATGCGCCAGTTTGACTTGCCCGCCATTCTCCTGAAGCAAATAGCTTTTCATGCCATGCAAAATACCGGGCTTCCCTTTTGTAATCGAAGCCGCGTGCTCTTCCGTATTCACGCCTTTTCCCGCCGCTTCAACTCCAATGATTTTCACTTTAGGCAAATGCAGGAAATCATTAAAAAATCCGATCGAATTACTGCCGCCGCCGATACAAGCCAAAAGATAGTCAGGATGGCGGCCTGTTTTTTTCAGCATTTGGGCTTTGGTTTCTTTACCGATAATAGCCTGAAAATCGCGCACCATCCCCGGATAAGGGTGCGGCCCAACCGCGGAGCCGATTAAGTAATGCGTTGTATCCACATTGGTAACCCAATCACGAATAGCTTCATTGGTCGCGTCTTTTAAAGTTTGCGATCCTGAAGTCACGGGAACCACTTTGGTTTTAAGCAGTTTCATCTTGTAAACATTCAAAGCCTGGCGCTCGACATCCAAAGCCCCCATATAAACCACGCAGTCAAGACCGAGCAAAGCAGCCGCGGTTGCGGAAGCCACGCCATGCTGTCCGGCACCGGTTTCAACGCAAATCCGTTTTTTGCCCAGCTTGCGAGTTAAAAGGCCTTGTGCAATCGCGTTATTAATCTTATGCGCGCCGGTGTGGTTCAAATCTTCGCGTTTTAAAAAAATACGCGCGCGGCCAAAATGTTTTGTCAGGTTTTTCGCTTCATACAAAGCGCTGGGACGACCGACATAATCCCGCAAAAGCATTTTGAGTTCCGCTTGAAACTTTTTATCTTTTTTTATTTTTTGATAAGCCGCATCCAGTTCATTCAATGCCTTCATCAAAGTTTCAGGGACGTATCTCCCGCCATAAGGACCAAAGTGCCAGCCCTGCGCATCATAAGTTTTTGTCATCTTCTTCATACTTTAACCTTACCGATTTCAGAATTTCGAATCCAACCTGTTTCACCGTTCCAAGTCACGACACGGCTCCAATCTTCACGTTCATCCACAATAAAGACCTTGAGCCCACCACCCAGCTTCATCAAACTTTGGTTATCAAGCGAAGGACCATAACGAACCTCCGTCTCTTTCGCAAGCACAATCGCTTCCTGATAAACTCGGTCATAAATCAGCTTGGCTCCGAAAAGAACTAAACAGAGAACTACCAAAACAACCATTTCCGCACGAGGGAAAGAGAAAAAAGGTCCCAGCTGTGATTTTCGCGCCCAAAAAATGCTTGAAATCAGCAATACAAACAAGGCAAAAAGTCCTGCTAAAATCAAATCAGACGCACGCACCCATTGCAGAAACAAACTATGAAAACGCACAAAAACGCCGCGCTTATCCTCAATTTTATACTCTAACTTCGCTTTGGCGGCGTTGAGATTATAACGCGCGTCGGCGTACCAAGGGCGCAAAGCAACCGCGCGCTCAAAATTTAAAATAGCTTCACTTAGATTGTTGGCGCGGTAATAACAATTCCCTAAATTAAAAAACAGAACCGCTTTTTCAATCCCTTGAGCCGCATCGACCAGCCCTTCATAAACTTCTGCAGCCTCAGTAAATTTTCCGGATTTATAAAGATTAGCCGCGTCATCCCATTTTTTCGCGCGCTCATCCGCGAACGCGAACGAATTCAAAACAAAAAATGAAAAAACGGTCACCCAAAAAATCCGGCCTAAAGAAAACTTCATTTTTTCTTCTCCATCAACTGCACCACTTCTTCAAAAACTCTCAAGGCCAAATCCTTTGAGGACTCCGGAATCATTCCGCGGCCAAAGCGCGATTCATCGCAAAGATGGTAAATATCCATAACCTCTTGGCAAATCTCGCTTTTTGCACCGAATTCCTGGCGCAAGCGGCGGTCAATTTCGAAGCGCGTTGTCCCAAAAGCGGAAAGATTCCATTTGTCCGCGAAATACTGATTCATTGATTTTTCCAGATAATCAAAAAACTCGGCCTGCGAAGCAATATCCTTTTCATGAGCCAGTTTTTTTAACGCGTTAATTTCGCTCATCACAACTGACTTCGCTTTTTTGAAACGGTAAGCGCTGCGGTTTTGAGAAATGTAAACCTGGTGATTTTTTTGATAGATCAAAAATCCAAGTAAAGCCAAAAGCAATAAATTTAACCCCGCCAAAACGCCGATCGAAACGGATTGAACCTTGCGAAAAACACTCTTTTGAGGAATACGGGTTTCAAGATAGCGAATATCTTTCCCCTCAACCTCAACATTCTTTTTAAGATCTGCCGGCTGCGCGTTCGTTTCCTCGGCCAATTCCGGTCCCTCTTCCCCTTTCAGTACATTCAAAGGGAAGTTGGGCGTGCGCAAAGTTTGATAAACACCCTGCACCGGATCAAAAAAGCTAAACTCCAACGGCGGAATAAACATTTTCCCTTCGTCTTTGGGAATGAAAACAACTTCAAACGTTTTACGGCCGGAAATGTAATCCTGCGTTCTTGAAATCTCCGATTTTGAATCCGCCTCATAAGTGCGGAAACCTTTCAAATCAGGAATACTGGGTCGATTCACGCGGTCGACATTACCCGTTCCCTCAATCACCAAAGTCATCTTCACCGGTTCATTCTGCTTCACCTCACTGCGGTCTAAGGTCGCGCTCAGCTGATAACGCCCCACGTCGCCCTGAAAACCCTTAGGCTTTCCGGTTTCGGGAAGCGCTTTGACTTCAATTTCAAGCGGACGCGGGCTGAGCAAACGCGTTTCGCGTTTTGAAAAGAAATTACCACCATTAAAAAAACTGTCATTAAAGAAATCATCAAAAACGCTGTCTTGCTGCTGATCTTGTTTAATCGTGGTCTTAATTTTTCCGGGCTGAATCGTATATTTACCGGGCGCGGTCGGAAACAATGCCACCTTCTTAATTTCAGCTTTGATATAGCGGCGCCCCGCGATCGAAACCATTTCGCGCGGCACTTCTTTTTCCATCGGAAATTCTTCAATCCAAAAACCGCTCAACTCAGGCTCTGTTTCAAAGCCCTCATAACGCGTATCAAAACTGGTGAACAAAGAGTAATCGAGCAGAACTTGCTCATTCTGATACACCGTTTTCTTGGAAAGCTGCGCATCGGCAAAAATACGGTTATCCGCGCCCGCGGGAGGCTGAGCATTGGAGGGCTTCACGGTTTGATTCATTGTTGAAGCAGTTGAGCCTGCTGAACCTGAAGTTTGTGAGGCTGGCTGTTGAGCATACCCCCCGGAAGAAGTCACGGTAAGGCTAATCGGCTGAGTTTGATAAGACTGATCTCCCACCGAAATGGCTAAACCCGGAATGGTATAAGAACCGGCGCGCTTAGGCGAAACAATATAACTAAAATCCAAACTGGAAGACGAAACGCCGTTTACAAGCGTCATCCGGGAAGCGCGACCGGCGTAATGAATTTCTAAGTCACGAATCGGCGGAAACTCCGGAGCCTGGATATTGCCTTTTCCGTCTAAAACGCGAATCGTTAAAAAAGCATCTTCCCCGACTGCGGCCTGAGTCCTGTCCAATGTCGCAACAACGCGTGTCTCTGCTGCCGAAGATAAAGCGGGACAAACCAATATTGCCAAAGCAATAAAAGACGCCCAAAGGACACCATTTTGTCGGATTGTTTTTTTCATAAATCAAATGCCATCAAGGAATTGGAGATGATAGACAAATCAGAGAAGGGTGTCAAACAACGCGGGAGCCTGCTTTTTCAGCTCACCAATCTTTTTCTCAATCTGATCCAAGCTTTTCAAACTGCGTATATGAGCCTGTAAATACAAGCCTTCCTTTTCAAAATGGTCAGGTGCGCGCAATTCCAAACCAGTTTCCCCTTTTAACACGGTCTTAACGGCAACACGAAAGGCGTTTTCCTTAGCTGCCAAATCCGGAAAGCGCAGAGCACGAATGGTTTTATAATAGTTATCCGTGCGCATACGCAAATCCCTCTGAGCCTTCTCTGGCTGAAGCCCCTCTGTTTTCAACAACGATTGCAGAGGTAATTTTTTTATTTGAACCAAATCCAGCCACCATTCGCATAAATGCGCCAATTGACTCGCCGACGGCTTAATATTCAAGAGAACTGATTTCAGCAAATACATCTGATCTGCTTCAGAGAACTTAGCCAAACCCGCAGCTCCCTGAAATGGAATCTGCCCCGACCTTATCAAATTGAGATACTCCGATGACAATCCCGCGACCGCGAGGTATTGCTGCAAAACTTTTGCGCTCGGAGCTAACCGCAAGAGCGGCATTACTTCCTCTAAAATAACTTTCTCAGTCAAATCCCATTTTTTTTCAGCGAGTTCCAAAATACGGCCGACTTCAAGTTCCGAGTAACCCGTACTTTGATTCAAAGTCAACGCGGCGACAAACTGACTCTGTGGTTTTAGATTCGGAAGAATGAAGCAATCCGCCGATTTGATCTTGAGCTGCTTCAAAACCGCGAGCCGTTTATGTCCATCAATCACAACATAGTTTTTTCCATTCGCAGCAACCGTCAAGGGCTGTAGCAGTCCAAGCGTCTGAATTGACTTCTTCAGTTTTTCATCTTTTAAATCAAGACGAAAACAAAACTCTTTTCCGTTAAGCCGGTTTAGCGGGAGGCGGTGGCCAGCGAAGCTTTCCATTCTTTCTCCAGTTTTTCGATTGAAACCTTAAGCACTTCCGAAACAGCTTGTTCGGCGTTTTTATCTTCCGAAAATTTTAACGCTAATTGTTTTACATAAAAAATGCCATAGCGACCGATGATGTAATCAACAAGATCATAACTTTGAACGTAAAACAAACTCATCCAGGCCTCATCATTTTTGTGGCTTTCAAATGTCGCTGAATTGAAAAGACTATGCAGAGGAATGAGGTTTTTCTCATCCCGTAAAACAAAAAGCGACGACGCAGGCAAAGGCTCGACTTTATTCTGCTGATACACGGCGAATCCTTCATGCAGCCAAACCGGAGTTTTCTTTTTACCCAAGTCATCCAAAAACACATGGGTTAATTCGTGCCGCGCCACCGCGCGCAATTGCTTTTCCCCGAATCCCCGCGGATGAACCGGGAGCCTGACTTTTCCGTCGTAAAGCCCGCCAATCCAATGCGATAAATTCGCAACAGAATGAAAGTTTCCCGCGTCATAAAAAAGGACGGTCGTTTTATGATTCAAATAATGCGCAATTTCTTTGGCGATGGCTAAGTAGGTTTCACGCAGCATCGTTTTGAGCTCAAAGCCCTCATAATCGCTTTGGTTACCGTTATATTTAATTAGAAAATGCTCTTCTTCCACCGTTTCAAAACTTTGTTCAACATTTGTTTCCCTGCCTAATTTTTCAAGCTTATCTTTAAGCCGGGAAACAGGTTCCAATTTAAACGCTTCGCGGTAATGCTCATTCGCTTTGGTGAGATCTTGCCGCAAATAATAAACATCTCCGCTCAACTCATGCGCAACGGGGCTTTTTTTGTCATATTTCAGAGCTTCTTGTGCGGCTTTGAGCGCTAAGTCATATTGATTTTTTTCAAAAAGCTTATAACCTTCATTGATGTAATCAACAGCCATCAGCTCTTGCGGAAAGTCCACGGTTCCGGCAGGCGCACGCTGATAACGCTGAGCCAGCATCTGGAGACGGCGTTCATATTGGGTTTGCTCACGTTTCTCGGCAAAACTTTGTTCCGCAGCGCAAAGCGCGGGACAACAGACCAAAGACAATAGACCCAAGACTGTCCATGCACTCAAAAGATTATTGCATCTACTTCGTTTTAATTTCATGATTTCCAACTCTGCGCAGCAGCGATTCTTTTCTTATTCGAAGGATGACTGTAAAAAATAAACTCATACCATGGCGCAGGATCGGGGTCCGACAAATTGAGTTTTCCCAGCTTATTCATCATTGAAATAAACGTATCGCGATCGCGACAAGCATCCAAGGCAAACCGATCCGCCGCGAATTCACAGCTCCGCGAAAAGCCATTCGTAATTGGCATACTGACATAAGACACACCCAAAAAAATCAGCATCAAAAGCGGTAACCCCGCCACATCCGCCGCTGTCTCAAGCCCGGCAACCGAAAGCATATTTTCAACACCCTGGTACCCAAGATAAAAACAAATCAAAGAAATAGAAAGTCCCAACCCAAGCTGTTTCCAGATGTCCTGATGTTTAAAATGTCCAAGCTCATGCGCGACTACTTGCTCGATTTCGGCGGGAGTAAAATTCTCAAGTAAAGTATCGCTCAACACAACACGCTTCGTTTTCCCTAACCCCATAAAAGCCGCATTCGCTTTTTTAGTTGTCTTGCTTAAATTAATTGAAAAAAGATTCGCAGCCGGCAACCCAAACCGTTTAAGCAACGCCAAGATTCTGTCTTTTAACTCACCTTCGGGCAAAGGCTGATATTTATAAAAAAGCGGCACGATAAATACCGGAAAAAGCTTGCCCATAATAAAACTCACGCCGGCATAAGCCGCCCAAGCCCATAACCACCAATCTGAAGTACGGCGCTCAATCAAAAAATACAATCCCTGAATTAACACCAGCGAGAAAACAAATGAAAGTAAGGAGCGTTTCCCATTTTCGCGCAGCCAACCTAAGAAAGTTAAATTAGAAACCTGAAAGCGGTGCTCAATTACAAACCCAGAATAAAACGACAAAGGCAAATCAATAATAAAAAAGAACAAAGAAAAAAGAAGAAAAAACAAAGCAACTTGCAAGAAAGCAATATCCGAAGCTGACACTGCGAACTCTTGTACCATGATGGAGAGCGGAGTAAAAATCCACAAAGCCAATAACGCGGGCGTTAAAAATAAATGAACTAGCGAAAGCGTTTTTTTAATCCGCTGATACTCTTTAGCGCCGCCCGATCTTACGGCCTCCGGTCTCCGGTCTGTCATAACTGTATCTCCGTCATCACGCCCAAATGATCGGACGGAAAAGTGCCATTCGCGTCCGGCTGATTAAAGACGATTTCCGAGCTTTTGGTCTTCCCTTTCATGCCGCGGGTAAAAATGTAATCCAGCCTGCGCTCAGGCATGCGATCGCGCGCGCGTTCAGCAAAGGGATTCTTATAATCCCAAGTGATACCCGGCTGCCCTGGGTTAAGTTCCGCATAAGTGTCTGTCATTATCTTTTTGACGGCTTCCACGGAAGGCTTATTCGGGTCAGAATTCAAATCTCCCGTGAGAAAGGAAGGGTAACTGCCCCCTAAACCAAGCCAACGCCGTGATTTTTGACGCATAAACCCAAGTAATTCGCGCGTTTGCCCTAATCGAATATCATCTTCGGGCAAAAGCCATGAAAGGTGGGTGTTGAACACTGCAATCCTTTGACGCCCGACTTGGAACAGCACGAAATGCGCGTAGCGGTTGTAGTCTTCATTCGGTGATTTTGTTTTATAAGTCAGACACTCAGATTTTAATATGGGATGCTTGGATAGAAAAATGAGCCCGGAGTTTTGTCCACTCTTGGATAAATAAGGAAATCCGCTACGTTTCTGAATTTCATCCGCCCAATCCATGTTAAAGACTTCCTGAAAAGCGACAATATCAGGCAAATAAAATTTGAGTCCGGCAAAAATTAATTCCCAACGTTCGCGCCAGGGACCGCGCTCCTGCCAAGTGTTGAGCGTCAACAGTCTAAGCACGGAGTTCTTTCAGTTTTGCGATCATGCTTTCGCGCACGCGATCCTTCACAGCATCCATTTCATCGTCGGAAACAGCCTTCATATCAATCGACGGCAGCACACTTAATTGAAACTCAACGTGCTTTTTCAAAAGCCAAGAATGTTTCGGTAAAGCATCGCCTGTTCCGTCCACCACCACGGGTAAAATTTCCACACCGGCATCGCGCGCAATTTTAAAAGCGGCTGCGCGAAACTCGTGAATCTCGCCGTCTAAACTGCGCGTTCCTTCGGGAAAAAAGAGTACGCTGGCACCTTTTTTCAGCCAATCCGATAAATCAACTAAAGCTTGATGGCGGCTGGTGCGGTTGGAGCGATCGACAGGAATATATTTTGCCAGCTTCATATGCCAGCCCAAAACCGGAATATCGAACAACTCCTTCTTCGCCAAAAACTTAAACAATACCGGTAATTTCGCTGCGACAATCAAAATATCGAGCATGCTTTGGTGATTGCAGACAATCAAATAGGTTTTTTTGGGATCGATATTCGTAATCCCCTCTGCCTGCATTTTCCAAACCGGCGTGATAGCAATAATAGATCGCGCCCAAAGAATTGCACTCCAATGAATTAACCGGCGCGACAAATCACGCTGAATGAGCGTGATCGGAAAAAAAACAATAAATCCGATCAAAACATAGAGGATGGTAAAAATAACCGCCCCCGCCCAAGTGATGCAAGAAATCGGAATAGCAACCCAAGCTGAAGCGTCTTTTTTGGCTGATTTCATAAGCGAGAATTATATCAGAGAATCCCCCTTAAATAACATCCCATAGACACAGCTGTTATACTTACGCCATGAAACCAGAAGAATTATTCAAGCAAGCACTTCTCCACTTCAAAAATGGTCAAACCGAAGAAGCCTGTAAAAAACTTTCGCATACAATTGAAATTGATTCCAAGTTTGAAAACGGGTACGAAGCGCTTGCAGTTATTTTAATCAATCAAGACAAAATCAGCGAAGCCGTTCAAATCATCGCCGAATGGCTCAAAATCAATCCCAATGCCGTCATGGCTTATACCAACCTCTCTCGCTGCCTCATGCGCCAGGGTAAGATTCCTGAGGCTGAGGAAGCCCAAGCCAAGGCCGCTACGCTGGGCTGGCGCCAAGCCGCAGGGTTAAAACCTCAGGTTGAACCGGCTGCCAACGATAATTTCGAAAAAATTGAGCGTTTCAAAAAAGTGATTGAGCTCGATCCTAATGATGTATTGGGTTATTTCAGTTTGGGAAACGCTTACCTTGACGCCTATAAAAAAGATCTCGCCCGCCAAACGTTTGAGAAGGCGGTTCAAGTAGACCCCGATCACTCCTCTTCCTATTATGGTTTAGGACAAGCGTGGGAAGCTTTGGGCAATCAAGAAAAAGCTGTCGAAATTTACAAGCAAGGTATCGCGGTCGCGGATAAAAAAGGCGACATGATGACCCAACGCAAAATGGAAGCCCGTCTCAGAACTCTGAAAGCTTAAGTCGCGATAAGACTAAGCGGATTGGGCTGTTGCCAGAAGCGCTTCGATATCAGCCAAAATTGTTTCAAGATAAAGAACAAGACTATTATTGGTTAACTTATAACGCCCTACCCCCTCTTGCTCAAATCCGGGCAGTAAGCGATCAACCAGCGAACCTTGTTGAGCTAGATTTGCCAAAGCTAAAATCGCGGCTTCAAGATAATCAGGTTCATTTTGCGAAAAAGACTCATGCACCGGCAAAGCCATGCGGTCATTGAGCAATTCTTCTCGTGTCGTACTAAAAACAAAACTATCCGCATTCGCCTTTAGAGCAAAATCAGCGCGAGCTTGAATACCAAAATTATCCGCTTTGATTTCGAGTTGAGACTTCCAAGACTTAACATCTGAATCCAACCGATTCAAAACGTCTTGCGAAACATCGGCATCCGCAAGTAAATGAAATTTTTGATTGGGGTTCACAAGCCACACGGCTTTCATTCCGTTCAACAATGCTTCACGAAGTTTCGCATCGGATAATTGCGCCGCATCAATCGTTCGATAGATGACACGGTTTTTAGATGGCGAGCGAACCATGGATTGCAGGCGGCCCCAAGCATCGGCATGCTTTTCACGCATCACCTTCTGTATTATCTCGAAACGGCTCACGCCGATAAGTCCTACGAGGGCAGTTAACATAGCAACTTGCTTTTCGCGGCCGAGGGATGAGTTTGTAAAGCCATAAGCAATCACCGCCGCCGTTTCTTCGACAGTAGTCAGTTCATTCAACTTCAGCATCAACGCTTCATACACCTTCTCAAAAGCTGGGGATAACTCAGGAGTTGGTACCTGTATCCGAGTTCCCAATGTTAATTCTGACCGTCGAATCTCAGTCCGGGTGTCTTTTTTCTGATAAACAACCCACTGTCCCGCCCAAACCAAACCTTGTCCCGAAAATTCACTTGATTTAAAAAGAGGCTCGCCAAGAGCATCACGAACCGGCTTAAAATCAACTCCCTGACCCGGAATCTCGGCAAAAGTCACCGCCACAATTCCATTCGGCTGCACAGATTCAACAACTTGATTCCAATAAGAAGGCTCTTGGCTCAATCGACGATTCGTACCCGGGTTTTTCACAAGAATAAAATCAACCTGCTCCGGAATACCTATTTTGGACTGAAATCCCGTCTCAAACAGACTTGCGACAAGATGAATATTGATCGTTCGTCCGCCCGAATCAGGCAAGATAATAGGTATAGCGACCTTACCGGTTTGAGCAAATTGCTTTTGAAACGCTATAATTTCCTCCATTGAGAACGGTTCACGGGCAGAAAAGAAATATCGCGAATCCACATTCGCCAAAATATCATAAAGATAATAGTGATAACCTTTTTCAGCCTTTCGTTCAGGCAATTGCTGGCTTGAATACGCGGGATCAACATAATAAATATCAGTCAGGTTCGGCAGCTGCAGCGCTAAACTCAATCCCGCGGAAAAATCAACTCCGCTGCCGGGATACAAAAGCGTTTTAACTTGTTCCGCCGCACCGAGCGCCTTCCAATTGGGCACATCCCGCATTTCGGAGCGGGCAAACTGATAAATCTGAACATCGCCGTTCAATAAATTAATGCGGCGGACGGAAGAAGCAGAAACAATCCACGCGGTTTTATTTTCTTCCTTACGGAAAAATTTTCCGGGACCGCGCGCCTCAACAAAATCAGCGGGCGTCGTATGCATAACGGATGGCAGCACACCGCCCGCAGCATGATGCTTCAAATCAAACCGATAACCAAGCTGCATCAAATGATCTATGATTCGACGACTGACAGATTCTGCCTGTGACTCATACCCGCGGATGGAGGCATTAAACATTAAATCTAAATCGCTGCCGGATATTTGATACCCATCCGCATAAGACCCAAAAAGAATCATTTCGAGAGGCAGATTCGTCGTTTGAATTGCGTCACGAATATCGGAAAGCGCGTTATAAGTGCCTTGATTAACCTCGGTCTTTAAAGATTCAAAATCAAGCGTCGGCTTGGGCAGCTCAGCACGCTGACTCAGTCTTCCGACTTTTGCCACCAGCAGATTTAAATTGGTTTCAGCCCCATTCACTTCCGCAGGAACATCCACAGGCACCGTAAATCCGGAAGCGGGATAATTATAAATTCGCTTGATTTCCCCCAAAGCAATCTCAGTTAACGCCAAAAGCTCATCATCCGTGAGCATCTCGATATCTTTTTTCTCTAACTCTCGCGGTGTTGCCGAAATCACATGCAATTGATAGTCTCCTCCCGCAAGCTCTTCGGGCTTCAGCCATTGCTTCAACACCGAAGCGCCGACACGGCGCTGATGCGCCGGCTGAGCGACAACCAATAGTTTAATATTTTTTGTATCAACTCCGGCTTGGGTCAACTTTTCCCGCCCCATCGAAATATTTTGTCCGGTATTGGTTGAATTGGATTCGCGCTCGACTTGAATTGCCAACTCTCTTTCGAGAATGCGGGCAAAATGCTCAGCCTCGGAAATCCGCGCGCCGGACTCATCTTTGAAGTTTCCGGCCAGTTCCGTATGCGTATCACTCCATTTGCCGGTGGTCACAATCTTCAAATCAGGTTTACGCGCGATCATTTTTTGTAAAACCGGTATCGAAAGCTGCGGAACCTGATCATCACGGCTGCCAAAATATAAAACTGCATCCGGCAAATAGTCCTCAGGCAAATTAGCGATTTCATCCCAAGCCATTGGCCGTGATGACTCGTCCATTTCAAAGGCTTTCATTCCCGGTGTCATGCGGTAAACGCGTCCTTGCGACAAATATTTCATCAGCTCCGAAAGTGATTGCTCAAGGGCAGCGCGATCTTCGTCCGCTAAACGCATTTCGGAACGAGCATTAAACAATTCTGCGGAACGCGGTTTCTCATTGGTGTCCCAACGGTAAATCATTTCACGCAAAAACGCTCGGTAAAAACGCAAGTTTTGCAACGCCTTATTATCGGGGTCACCCTCAAAAAATTGTGCCATAACTTCCGGGTTACTTTGGGTAAGGATATCGATCCAGCGTTGCGCAATGGAAAGCGATTGTCCGCCGCGACGGGCCTGAACGTTACTGAGATAATTGACAATTGAATCGAAGCCTCGGTATTTGTTTAATTCTCCGTAAATCGGATTTGTTTTGTCTTCAGCATGTTCCTTCATTTCCGCCAAAGTCATCGAAGAGAGCCGCTCGGCATAGCGGCGTTCCTCTTCATTCGCAATGATCCATGCTTCTGGGGTACGATGATAGTTTTCGGCTAATCTCACTGTCTCATCTGTAATCGCATCCGAACCGCGTCGCTTCACCATGGCCAAAGCATTCTCAAAAGTCATTTTTGCGGTGGTGATTAAACTATCTTTTCCAAGCATTCGCGACTCAGATCGGGCGGTGACCGTAAAAGTGCGGTTCAACGTATCGAATTCAATTTTGTAACTGGCTTCACTCAAAGCATCTAGAAACTCATCGGTTGCCATCAATGTGGATTGAATCAAGCCTTCCGCAGCTGAGTACTCAGGCACGCGCTCACGCAGCTTTTCTACGGGCACTTTAAAGTCAAGCCCGCCATCAGAAATAGCCCCCCAATACTGGTCTGCATATTTTTTAAGCTCACTCACATTCTTTGCGGAGTCGGGAAACATTTCGATCATGCGCTTAGAGGGCCCGGCCCAATAAAGAATTTTATCCAGCAACCGCTGTGCGTTTTCCGCAGTCATGCTATTCGGCTTAAACAGCTTTTTTAAATCAAGCGGATAAACCCGCGCGCGCGGCCAATTCATATCTCCTTGCCAGCCCTTTTCCTTTGCAACATAAAGCAAAGTAGGTTTAATTCTCGCCAAAAGCGCGGGTTCGGTCACAATGACAGTTTTCTGATTAGGCAGAATCAAACCCTCTTGAACCAATGATTCAAAAACAGGCTTGGAAAACTCAAAGTTCTCAGGAGTGTTTGTCGAGTTTCCATTTTCAAAATACACCGGAGCCCCGGTGTAATTCTGTCTGGGGTCAAAAGCTTCGACTTTGCCTGGCTGAGACGCAAAACGCCCAACACCTTCTTTGGCAAAAATAAACATGATGACATTTTTTTCCGTCACACCGGGATGTTCAGGCTGTTTTGATCGGGCAATCGCGGCAGACGCCTTCGCTTCAAGATAACTTTCAACCTGAGAACGCATTTTGAGCAAAAGTTTTTCCTCTGCGGGATTCAAACGTCCTAATTGCCTATAGTGCTCAAGCGTCGTATCAATCAAACCTATTGTTCCCCTGCCAATGCCTCCGGCTATGACAATCGGAATTTGGCGCTGAACTTTTTGAGCAATCTCATACCAGCCTTTAGCAAACTCAATAAATGTTTTAGCATCCGGATTGCCTAAAACCATAAAAGCACCTATTTCACGCAGTCGTTGAGGTTGCTTGCGCACCGCGGAAGCGCTTAAATCATACTCTGATGTTGAAAGCCAATTTGCGTAGCCTTGAAGCGCGTCAACGATTTGCAATGATGCTTTTTGTAAACGTGTTTCAGAACGATTGATATCGTTCATGTGAATAGTGACAATATCATCAGCCTCAAGCACCTCAAAACGCTCGTCATCCCCCAGCAAATTTTCCCAGTTTTCCGGAAAGGAACTGCGATGACCAACGATCAGACCAGTCCCTGTCGTCTGAGTTAAAAAGGCATTCAGTTCATCCCAAGTCACTTCAACGTCCGGGTCGATAATCACAACCTGGTCGCGGCTAAAATCCAATTCATTCACAAAGGTAAATGTTTCTTGGGCGTGATCATCAAAAAAAACAATTGTTTTATCGGTCGCTCTTTCCCAAATGCCCTCGCCATCAAATGGGGCCGTTAAATCAATTTCAATTTGGGAGAGATTTTCACTTTCAGGAGAAATAACAACATAGGTATCGGGCTGAAATGCTGCCAACTCATTTGCCAAGCGGCGATCATTCCCAAAATAAGTAATTTGATCATCAACGCCAATCTCGTAACTTGAAAGTGTTTGAGTTATTTGCTCACGAATCAGGGCAGATTTTTCCTCTTCTCCGAACTCAGGTTCCTCGGGTTCCATTTCATCCAAACCAACCGATAAATTAACCAGCTTATTCAGAAGTGTCGGCTTGAGCTTGCCACTTTTTGAAAACGCAAAATAAATTAAATCGGGAACGCGCGAATAATAAATAAGTGCATAGACCAAAGTTGCCGGAAGCGAGGCAATCATAAATATCAATGTTTGAAGAAAAAGAAAAACCCGATCAACAATGAATAAAGCTAGAACAATACCTGCCAAAGATAAAACCCCAATACCCATCACCGCTTCAACGGAAAGCGGCGATAACAACTTCACATAAGATGATCGCACATCATGCCAGAGCGAAATCCAGTCCATCACATCAGCTCCCACATACTGATAGCCTGCAAATACTGCAAACGCAATCACAAGCGGATAAAACAAAAGGCTCCAGCGTCTCGGGCTCTCATTATGATCATTCATGACATCCAGAAAACTTGTTGGAACAGATCGATGTAGTGCGGCAATTGAACGATATTGGGCGCGATAGTCGTTTGCGCTTAAATCTTCGGCAGCACTCTTTAAATTGCTTTGATCAAAAATACGATAGCGGTAGCGTGCCGGAGATTGTGAATCATCGTAATATTCAAAATAAACGCGCTCACCATCGGCAAAAATGCGCGATATACTCAAGCTATGAGACGATGTTGCGGCCGATTCTTCCGAATCTAAGCTTAAAAGCTTAAATCGAATCTTGAGAGAATCTTTAGAATCCGAAAAGGAAGCATCCACGTCCGATTGGATTAACCCCCAAGAGCTGAGCTCATCAAATTGATTCCTCATCTCTTCGGCGGAAAGCGTTTTTCGCATAAAAATCCAAAGTTTAATCTCAGACCAATTCTTTGATAAAACGCGTGCCAATAGTTTCGATTCCCACAAAAAGGCGTCTTGAAGATTTTGAAATGGAAAATTCTTTCCCTCCACAACCGTCCGCCAAAAAAAGCGTGCGCCAGCATAAATCGGTAAAAAGAATAGGGCCGCCGCAGCGAGTCCGGCGATTGCGGGTGTAAGCATCGAAACATAAACGCCGGCGGTGAACGAACCTAGCAAACCAATAATAATCGGAAATGAAATTGCTCCACCCAATTGCCTGTCCTGATCCCCTCGAACTTCGGAGCGACGCACAGACTGAATCATAGCCGGAATACGCTTCTCTGATTCAGGTGTCGCGCCGGGCATAAAGAAAACCGAAACCGATGATGGTTTACTTAAAGCCGCCTCAACATCTTCGGGTTGAACCGTAACATTCACATTATCCGAATTAAAATTGGTTTCGCCTTTCCGATAAGTCACCGCACCTGATGCCAAATAAAATCCTTGATGCGGCACAACCAACATCGTCGGAGGAATAGGCATGCGCTTAAATTGGTGCGCCGGTGAATGTTTTTCACTTACCACCGCAAAAGCCGCTATACCCCCTATTTTCTTCGGCATCCAATCATCCCCTTCCGCGGTTATAAGTCTGAAACCCGAATCAGAAGGAACCTCATCACGCGCCTTTTTCAAATCTCGATCGAGAACAAGTTTTCCTTTGTCATCATAAAATTGAGCTGCCTGAGCATCTGAATACTCTCTGCCATCAAAGTCAGAATCCGCACCGCTATGGTTCGTAGCGATAAATTCCGTCATGAGACCTTCCATTAAACCTAATTTTTCTTGAGACACTTTCAAACCCTGAGGAGCAGAGCGGTGGATATCCATCCGCAACGTCCCATCAACACGATCGGGAGGATAAATAACAATTTGGGCATTCATAGTCTTCCAACGGGAGGCACCCTTTTCGCGGTCGCCTAACTCAACATCCAACACAAGCTTTCCTTCTTGTGTTTTAACTCCTAACAATTTCTGAATCAAAGCGCTGTCATGTAAAACGCCCTTTTCATCGTGATACCGAAGAAGATAAAAAGTAGAGGCAAGACCGTCGTTTCTTCCTGGTTGCACCGCATGCCCGCGAATGGCGCCATTCGCATTGATGCTTACGGCCTGCGGAGCATGTCCTCGTCTTGTATCAAAACTAATTTTAATTTCAGATAAAGATTGGCCGCGATAAATCATGTGACTAGCATCGGTGTCGCCGTACTCGCCCGCGACAACACCCCAAGCGCCTAAACCGTGCATGAGCCTTTCGCCATCACGCCATTTTTGCGCATTTTGCTCTGCCACTAATGACGAAGGAACAAAATAAGAGGACAATGCCATCAATCCCCCAAAAATCGCAGTTCTTCTCGAAATATAACCGGCGCGGCTTTCAGAACGGCGAGTCTCTTTTTCAGGGTTTTTATAATTTTCCAATAAACCGGAAAGTTGCTTACGCTGCATCCATGTCGCCGGGAGCAAAACAAAACCATGTTTGTGCGAAGTGCCTGAAAGGGGTGGTTGGCCATTCGTCGTCATCGCGGCCTGCATAAAGTTTGCCAAAGCCTGCCCATCTATCCCCGGTTGATTTGCGGTTAAGTTTTTTCGCATGGTGTGAATTTCAACCTTTTGATCGCCCCAAAAAGCAAAACGAACTACGACAAAAGCATATTGCTCCGCCCCAGCTGAGCTGCCATCTTGACCTGTTCCATAATTACGAATAACTTGGTTAAACACATCCTGAAGGGCAAGTTCAAGCACAGTACGAATCCTCGGAAGGTCAGAAACAGAAGAAAGATCAATGCTCGAAAAAAGAAAAGGCTGCCCATCCGCTGTGAGAAATTTCTTCTTATCCCCTTTTAAAATTAAGTCCACGAGGGCCTTGCGATTGTGAGCATCGACCTCTGCGACTGAACGAGCGGAATCATCCTGCAAAAAATCTTTTTTGAGGTGATAATTCGACAAAAAATCTTTAATAAGATCACGGTAAGGAATCAATTCAGAAAAGGAAACCAGCCCGGCGGATAAAGACTTCTGTAAACTCTCATAAACCAAAATATCAACAGGTTTAACCGTACTGTCGTTTTTAAAGTTATCGGTATCAATCATGATTGCCAGCAAGAACAAAAGGCGTAACGGCAGTGGAATTGCCGACATAGCTGATTCCATTTTTTCGCGTTCCTCTGCAAAAGAATTGGCCGAAACATTTTGCTGCGTAAATAAATCTGAGCGACTTAAGTATGTCCCTAAGCCTGCGGCGCGCAATGCGGCTAATGTTGAGGCTGAGCCATTCTTAAAAATAAAAGTTTCCTCCGCAGTCATATTCGGTGCTTTTTCAACATTTTGGATGTGATGATCCAGGGTTCGGACAATCGCAGGCATAAGAGGATCCAAATCTTTTGGAGCAATAGAAGGGTTAAAATCGATCAAGGTTAGCTCTATCGCTCCGGACGGCTGAAATAAGTCCTGCTGAGAAGCGTTAGTGCTAATTATAAGTAATAAATCTAGAATCGTTCCGGGAGCCGTCTTTCCAGAAATTGCAGGTGGACCACGAAGCATGAGCATTCCGCCATATTCCTGTTCATCCGGAACCGTATCATTCTTAAGCAGACGTTCCAGCATTTGAATCAAATACAAGGTGTTTGCCGGAACCTCGCCGTAAAGCAAAGGCATCACCAAGGTTTTATCTTTTTCTTGATCGCTTAATGCCGCCCACTGAGCGTATGCTTCGCCGATCACGCTAATGATCGCGTCGGGGTCAGGATTTTCATGACTTAAAACAATTTTTATTTTTTTCCTTGCAGGCTGTCCTTGCGCTTGATGCTGAAGCTCCGCAAGAAACTCTTGCTGATATCCTCGCGACATCATCCTAAAAAAATCAACAAGGTTTTTCCGTTGATCTTTGTTCGCACCATCCGAATGAGTGTGCGAAATAACACGTTCAACCAGCTCACCAAACTCCCGCATTTCAGAACGACCGGCCGGTTTTGTCTGCTCAGATTTGTGCAGTAGCTCTGTTCCCATTCTCATTCTTAATTCAACTTGCTCGCGAATATACCTTACCCCATCAGGGTCTTGGCTAAGAGCACGGGCATTCTCAAAGTAACTTTTGACAAACCCAGAAAGCTTGGCGGCCTGAGGAATATTTTTCTGATTTAAATATCCAACAATCGCTAAAATGTTTTCCTCCTCCAACCCCATCAGCTGATTCCACAGCAAGACTGCTTGTTCGGAGGTAATTGAACCATTTCTTAAACCTGCCGAAAGCATTTGAGTTTGCGACGCCATTCGAAAAGTGATCGAACCGCGCAGGCGCTCAAGCGCCGCAACCTCAACGCCAACGCCATTCTGATTTACCAGCGGGACAAGCTCTCTTGATAATGCATCAAATATTTTCTTTTGCTCATCCACGCTAATTTTTTCAAGATAGAGCTTAGAGTCTGCGTAAACGCTGATTATGAGTGCTGTCAAAATCTTACCGGAAGCGGAAACATTCCCCTGCCCTCCGTTTAATTGCTTCTCCAGCTCCCGAAACGGCTCAACAAACGGAGAGTCTGATGACAGCAATCCCTCAAGTTCTTTAGCGATAAAATACGTTACCGGCAAATCGACTTGCCCTCGCAGCAATGGACTCGGAGCCTGCGAGGCACCGTTTTTCGCAAGCCAATGATCAATTTGCTCTAAACCAAAGGTGGTGCCGGCAAACTCCTGGGCAATGTAGGCACCCATCCGCAAACTCTCCGCTGAAGAAATCGAATCGCCCGCTAAAGAAAGCAGCCATTCGCCCACCTGCACAATCGTATCTTGTGCATAAAATACTTTCGCACCGCGAACTGTTTCTACTGAAACAACCATTTGCTGAAATTGCTTAATCGGTTTGTTATTCAGCTTCGGAATGAACTCGGCTTGGTAAAATTGCACTCCCGGAATAACAATCGAGTAAGCATCCTTGGGCGGGTTTACAACTTCAAGCTGATCGAAATCTTTTGGAAAACCAGCAATTGTCATTGGCCCCAAATCCAGCTCATCTGTGACATGCTTTGATATAAGAGTCTGCAGCTGTAAAAGAACCTCTTGCGGGGTCCATTTCAAATTCTGCCGATTTCGCTGCATTGCGTCCAAAATCCCTTGGGGCAAGCCCTGTAAAGAATAATCCATCATTTCCGGTTGCGACAAACGAACTTCAGGTGCGACAGTTTTTTCGCGTATCCCCAAAAACCAAATCAGAGCCATTGCAGCAAAAGCGATCAAACCAAACGGCCCCCAACGGTTAACCCTATCCCAAAAAGCACCACGCCTCTGAGAAGATTCGAACCGAACTCGCTCTATTTCCGCTCTTTTTCTTTCTTTCTCAGCCTGTAATTTGCTTTCAAATTCAGCTTTTTTGGCTTGAAACGAGCCCATTATTCTGACCAAACTTTCAAGATACGTTTCTATTTTATTCAATGCCTCACGGCGGCTTTGCAGATTCACCGCAATCGATTGAAAATTTAAGCCGGCAAGCTTACTGCTTTCTTTGTTGATTTTATCGTAAGCAGAAGCCCAATCTCGGAGCAGCCTGTCCCATTTCTTTTGTGTATCCGTCGCCTGCTGCCAAGCTATTCGTAAAGAATTCAAATCTTCAGAAATCATCTGACTGCGCGCTCGAATCAACTTAAGGTCATCGCTATCCGCAATTTCCTCACGATCAATATTAGGAATGCTTTGAGGAACAAAAGACCACGCAGACTCACTTTCCATCGATGCCGCGAGCGCACTCATGCGGTCTTGAATTTCTTTTAATGCGGCAGTTGAACGCTGAACTGCCCGCAGATTTTCTTGCTCAGCAGCCAATCTTTCAGCCGCAACACGTTCTATTTCATCTTTTTCTGATAAAGTTTTAAATCTGCCGGGCAAAACTCCGGCTTTCGTTAAAACAAAAACCTGCGGTATAAAAGTAATTAGTTGGCCAGCTTCATTCAACCGGCTTGCAGAAATACCCTTATCACCCTTCGGCCGAACAACTCCGCCCGCATCAAACTCGATTTGATTTAAGCCGGTCGTATTTCTTGATTTATCTTGGACAAGATAAGCACGGATCTTGGGCTGAGCTCCAACCACATAAGTAAGCAGCTGCGCATCATCCACTAAACTCTTAACCCAATTCGGATTTTCAGACTCAAAACCCGCTTCAGTCAAATCTTGCTGCTGTTTGAAGTTGGCGGGTTTTATTTTTAAGTAAACCTCTTCGTCTTTTTCAAACTCGAATGCCGCATCAAATTTTCCGGGGTCTCCCAGCAGCAGGTTTTCCACAATTTCCCAGTTCGCAGTGACTCCGTCAATTTCAACGGTACGTAATTCTGATCGAGCCATTCCCCTATCACGCTCATCCTCTCGAGATTCAGACTGCAGCTGACGAGCAACTATCTGTTCACGCAAACTGGCAATTTTGCCGATCAAGACCAGACGATTCGGCTCAAAAAGTTTGGCTTGATCCAATCCATTCAAATCGCTATCCGCAACTTCAAGCCATCGCAAATATCGATTCGCTTCCTCGCGAGATAGAGGCAAAGTTCCTTCCAGACGAACTGCCACAGCCCGTTCCAGTGATGATGCACGAGACCAGCGAACCTCCGTTGCCTGATCCCCCGCCAAACTCCTTAATCCCAATGAAACCACTCCGATTTGAGTATCAATCGACTCATCTCCGATCTCAACATAGTTCTCAAGCAGCAAAAGGGCTCGCTCCCAATCTTCTAAAATTACTTCTTGCCCCGAATCCTGATTTGAGCGCAAATCGATGTCAACCGGCAAATCCGGAACGGTCTTTAACCGCTTTAATATCCCGCCCGATTGAAGCTCTGCCTCTCCAAATTGAATGACAATTGGCCATGCTTTCGCGTAAGCCGTTAAAATCTCATCAGAAACTTCATAATCATCGTTACGAGCCATCTGCCCCATCAAATACTGAGTAATTTGATGAATATCAAATGCTTGCTCCAAAAAAAGCTCTCGTTGTCCGGAGTCCAAAGCAAAATACTGCTCTGCAAAAAGCTGCAAACTTCTGCCATGCTCTTTAGTAATCAAAAAATAGAACAAATCACGCAAACTTTGTATGTTGTCATACCCGGCAAACCCCTTAGCTTCGTTTTCATCCAAAGGCCGGTCAAATACCAACTGAAACAAGTCATTTCTTGTAATCGGTTTGGCATCAGAATTTCGGCCATTAAGCCAAGTAAGATCAAGCTGATGAATCAAACGAGAAGGAATCTTCTGCAAATTTCTTCCGCGAAAGCTAACCGACTCTTCAGGAAATTCATCGGGTCTATGCTTAAAAAGATCTCGATGGCGAAGCAAAACAGTTTCGATTTCAGCGGCATTATTTGGATCCCGAACTAATTTCAAATCCTCAACCCATTGAACAAAATCGGCAGCTTCAGTCTGAAGTCGGCTTTCAGAACGAACTGCAACCACGCTCAAAGCAGTCATGGCGGCAATAGTCTCGAGCGGCTGTGCCAAGGCTGGGGTGGGCTGAGACGAAACTTTAGACAAATTTGTCGCTTGCATCATCGCGCTGCGGTACAAAGAAGTGGGCGCAAGATTGGTAATACGCGGCGTTAAGGTTCCGTAAGAAATTTCTTTTTCACGAAAAAACGCATTCATTCCTTCGCTATGAAAACCGCCCGTTATCAAAATCGCTTTATCGTTTTGAGCCAAAGACGAACTAATTTTCTCAAAGAAAATATCTTCACGCGCTAACGCGGCATCATAAAAATCAAAGGCATTCTCAAACGTGCGCTCCACGTCCTGATTTTCCGTAGTTCGAGGTTCAAGATTCGTGATCTTTTTTTCGTTTGCCGTGGCTCGTGGACCGTGGACCGCGGCTCCAAGATTCTTTAGTCTCCCTAAAATCTTTTGCGGTTCAAGCTCCTCCCGCTTCGCAAGCGCTTTTCGCCACTCCTCGCGAGAAAGCTCAAGATTAAGCAACTTTTTTAAAAGAAATGAATCGCGGTAGATCTCGATCAGCTTAACGCTCTGCGCTTCACGCTGAACATCTTCTCCGGCGTTAGTCGTTAGTCGTTGGCTTGCCCTGAGCTCAGCCGAAGGGTCGTTAGTCTTCTCGAGGAATTTCTCAAAAAGGCGCTCTATTTCCTTGAAAAGCAAAGAAGGCTGAAGTTCGCCGCGTAAAATCAAATATCCGGCGTATTTCAAAAAAGCGAGATAATCTCGCAAATCAATCTCAAATTTGCGAGTTTCTTCAACTAACTGCTCAACTAAAGCGCGCGGGCTCGAAAATTGCCTTCCATCGCCGACAGTAATACGGTTTAAGTTGAGATGTTTCTCGTCAAACCGCTCGAGACCATGGATCAATCCCGAGCTAGCTTGTTCGTCTTTTAGCAAATTGAGAACTATTTCCTTTTCATCGAGCGCTTGTTCTCTCCAGCTAACCGGCTTTGAGTTATGGCTTTGACCTTTGACTTTTGACCTTTGCCCTGTCGGCACCGCTTCAGCGAGTTCTTTCTCAACTCGCTGAAGAACAAGTAGCCGACTCAGTTGTGGCCATTCGATTTGGGAGTAGAGAGCGTCTAAATCAAGCTTGAGATCCTCTTTCGCAAGCGCGGCTAATTTTTCAACAAAAGGCAGAAAATCACGATGTCCAGACTCAAACTTTTTCCACTCAGAAAGAATACGTCTTGTTTTTTCATTCAAAATCTTGGATGCCGCTGAATCGAGCTTGGAGTCAAAAAAATTAATAAACTCGTTCACCTCTGGTTCAGCGGTATAAACCGCGTGCAGTTTTTGATAACCATCCCGATAGCCTTCAATTGTTTCAATTGGCAAAGCCTTGAGCCCGGCAACGCCATCAAGCAATGCCAAATCAACGCCCGACATTTCGCCTGAAGATGTTTTTTCTTCAATCCACTTTTTGTTTTGTTCAGAATTTTTAAATGGATGCAGCCACTTCACATCAAGTTGTTCCGCTGCACCTTCAACAAAAACTGTTTTAAAACCATACTGTTTATTTAAATAGTGGATGAGATCACGGATTCGTGCTTGCGCTTCAGGCTGAGCGTGAGCATCTTGAATGTGAAGCATAAGCCGCGTATCTCCTACGTTCGGCGATTCATACCAATCTTCCAGAGTTGCCATTTCAGGTGGAATTTCAATATGGGATACGCGCGGAATTTCTGAACGCAACGACGCCGCAAAGTCAAGCGCAGGCGCAGCTTGCCCAATGTCGTTTAAAACGAAAAGAAACGTAAATACACCAGCGGTGAATTTAAGCCAGGACGAGTTACGCATTAAAACCTTTATAAACCTCTATAATTTTCTGAGAACAATACATTATTAAAATTTGTAAATCAAACAAACATTCCTACAGCCATTAGAAACGCTTCCCTCTGTTATATTCTGCTCGCCAATGCTCCCTCCATCCCAGATACGGGATCCGGGATGGGGGTAACAACATTACGCTGATTGCATAACCTGCAAAGCAGCTTGAAACCTTTGCCAAATATCCTTTAGCCTTGATAAAGAGGGCTTTGTAATGCGCCAGTTCTTGCCTGCTTTTTCAATACCGTCCTCATCAACGGATGCCTCAACATTTCTGGCAAGATTCTGAGCTCCAACAACCATAGCAACACTCGCCTCTAAATTTTTCTCATGGTTATTTTCTTCCTGAACAATTTGCAAGTTGAGCTGAGAAGCTAGTTTTCTAAAATCTTTACCTTCCGGCACAACCATCAATACTTTGGTGCCTATTTTAAATTTCTCCATAGCGCCTTTGCTGGTAACTAAACTAGCAGCTGAATTAAAATCTTTGGCATAACGAATACGCAAATTAGAAAGAGCCTTATCTTCAACCATCGGGCCGCGCTCTCCAAACACAACAACTTCAAATTCCATTTTTGGATTTAAAACAGCTTGCATCCGCATCGTATCTAACTTGTTTCCGATGCCATTCGCATCAATAATTCGGCCTAAATAACCCAAGTCCGATGAGACCATTTCCGGGAAAAAGGCTCGTACCATTTCCGCCAATTCCGAAACCCTTTGAGGCGCAATCTTGGTGACAGCCAGTGAAGCCAATATCGCTAAGTTTTTGGCGGCATTGCGGTCCTTATCGGAAATAAATCCGTAAGTAATCAAAATAGCCACAGCTTGCGATGCGGACAAGTCTTTTGCGTCAATAATTTGATTCTCTAAATCATCAAACGCCATCCTCTTTAAAATCCCTCTGTCCTCCGGAGAAAGAGCTGCAAAAATAGCTTCGCGCGGAGCTTTCGCTGTTACAACAATCTCCTCCCTCTCATATAATTTTTGAGCTTGTTGGAATTGATTCAACTTCACAGCGAGTTGTGCTACTTTCATGATCAGGTTGGTTGATTGCGACGGATTCAACTGATTCTTGTATTTAACTCTTAAATCTCGTAGTACATTCTGAGCTTGTTTAGCCTCTTCAATGTCACCGGCTAAATCAACCAACTGGGCAACCAAATCAGCCAAACGCGCTGCATCTGGCTCAGACTTCGCTCTTTCAACTTCCAACTCTGTTAAAACAGAAGTGAAAGTGAGCGGCTCCGCATCCACTTGCGCAACCTCCGTTCGCTGCACAACAACTGGAACCTCTGTTTGACTAGAAGTAGCAAGCCTATCGGTTAATTCAACACTTCCGGCTTTGGTGGCATTCGAAATCAAATATTGCGCTTTAAAATATTGATCGAATCCATAAATCATTCCACTGGCAGTAAAAGGAATCGCCAGAATCAACAAAATTGGAGAGGATAACGCGGCTAAATACGCTGCAACCAGACCAAAAATCCCAATACCCGCACCAATTAAAGCTCGCTGCCCCTCTAGGACAGATAAAAAGCCCTGAGGAGCAGAAACACTTTCGAATCGTACTGCGATCGATCTCGGCTGACGTGAAACGGCCACCTGCGCGGGCGCAGCTAAAGAGGTTTCTTGTTGAATTTTCGGTAAGCCCAATGAAACCGCTAACATTTGAACTATATTTCTCCGCACTTCAGATCTTGTCCCACCAACTAAACCATCACTTAGAGGATCAATAAGACTTTCCGCACCAAGATAGTTTTCTTTCGCAGCTTTTTTAGACTTTGGAGTGTCGCTCTCCTCCACCGCTGAAGATCCTTCCTGTAGCTGCTGCGTAATCTCCGCTTTGTTTTTCTCGACGCCGGTCATCATCACCTTACGGTATTGTTCGTTGGTGAACTCTTGGGTAATGCGTGGAGTGAGAGTTCCGTAATTGATGTCATATTTTCTAAAGAAATACTTCATTCCCTCCGCGTGAAAACCTCCGGTAATCAAAATGGCTTTGTCGGTTTGCGCTAAAACTTCTTGCGTACGCTGAAAGAAGAAAGTGTCACGATTCACCGCAGCGGAATAGAAAGTGAATGCGGCACGAAAGGCTTCATTGAGTTTTTTCATTTGCGAGGCTTCTTCCCCGCCGGTTTCTTTAACTCGGGTATTTTGTCCCAGTTGTTCAAGCATACGGCGATTCAAATCATCAGGATAAAAGCGATCTTGTCTATTCAGCACCGCCAGCCACTCGTCGTGGGTTAATTCAAGCTTAAGGAGTTTGCGCGCCAGCATTTCATCACGATGCAGTAAAAGCAGACGTTTGCGAGCGGCTAAATCATCCGTTGACTCCATTGCTGCAGAAGGTGCTTCTTTCACGAGAGATTCAAGAATGAGGTCAAATAGCTTTTTAATTTCTTCAAATAACTCTGCGGGCACAATTTCGCCGCGAAGAATCAAATAGCCAGCGTATTTGGCAAAAGCAGGATAATCGCGAATGTTCAAACCGAACTTAGCACCCTCTTCCACCAACGCCTCCATCAAAGCGCGCGGCGCACTTGCCTGGCGAACTTCGGAAGATCCAATGCGGTTGAGATTAGCTGATTTCTCATTAAAGTTCTCCAGTCCTCGAATCAATCCTTCCGGCGACTGAGCAACTTTCATCAAATCGATGATGTTCTGTTTTTCCAGTTCCGCTTGTTGTTTGACACTAAGGGCTGAACGCTGAGCACCTTCTTCGACGTCAGTCGTTGGTCGTCTGTCATGAGTCTGCTCTAATTCTTTTTCAACACGCTGCAGAACCAACAAACGTGTTAATTGCGGCCACTCAATCTGCGAGTAAAGAACACCGAGATCCATCTCTAAAACTTTCTTGGAAAGCTCCGCCAGCTTAGATACAAATGGTAAAAAATCACGATGCCCGCTCTCAAATTTACGCCATTCGGCCAAAGCTTGGATCATGCGCGGGCCAAAACTTCGCGATGAAATTTGTCCTAATTTTTTTTCATAAGCTTCGAAAAATCCGCTGACAAACTCATCTTCGGAATAAACTTTTTGAAGCGCGTCAAAATTCTTGCGATAAAGCTCCGGCTTCTCAATCCCCATCCCTTTTGCGGCATCACTGTTTTCAACCAAAAACATTTCCGCGCCGGTGACCTCACCGATTTTGGCAAGCTCGTCGACAAGTTTTAAATTGCGGTCTTGATCCGGAAAAAGCTTAAGAATATTCGGGTCCAGCTCACTTGCCGCGCCTTCAACGAGAATTGTTTTAAAACCGTAATTCGTATTGAGATACTTAATCACATCACGAATCTTGGTTTGAGCTTCATAATTCGCGTGAGCATCCTGAATATGCACAATCAGTTTCGGCTTGGATTTTGAAGGAGCCTGATACCACTCATCGACTGTGGCTAATTCAGTGGGAATGTCAATATTAAGAACACGAGGAGTTTCGGCCTTAACCGCCATGTCAATCGAAGGCAGCGCGGCATGAGCGTCGGGAAAGAGCGTGGCAACAAAGCAAATACACGCTCCAAGCGCTACCCACCGTTTACTTTTGTGCTTAACTGATCTCATAGTTTTTTTCTCTATACACTCCTCACCTAAAATAAATTTAACATTAAAGTTTTTTAAAGCAATTTTAAAGTCATAAATGATAGTTTTTGCTATATAAAGACAGTCTCGATCTTACAAATCAGGTCAGGAGTATTTTTTGCGTACATGATTGCGAAGATCGAAGGCATTCTGAGGAAGAGATATGCATTTAAATAATATATTTATTATTTAAACCAATTCCGGGTAAAAATAAATAAACTAATGCAGAATTAAATTGGTCCCACCACCCGTAGCCAAGTGTGGTTAGTTGTCGAAGTCGGGAATTTGGAGATCGTCGAAAATATCTTCGGCGACAAGTTCATCGCGAAAAGAGGATGATTTAGAGCCGTAAGTGGAACGCATACCGGATGCGGAATGAATATGCTCGGTTGGAATTTCTGTTAGAAAGCGGGAAGGCAAATTGTGCTGAATCGAACCAAACAGACGGCGGCAATTCGCAAATGACAAATGCAGTTTTTTCTCCGCGCGCGTCATGCCGACATAGCAAAGACGGCGTTCTTCTTCGAGTTCTTCGGTGTCAGCACCCATCGAATTATTATGCGGAAAAATCCCCTCTTCCAAACCAACCATATACACCACCGGAAACTCCAAACCTTTCGCGGTATGCAAAGTCATCATAGTTAAGGCATTGGTGCCGGCTTCCCATTTGTCTAAATCCGTCACCAAAGAAATTTGTTCCAAAAAAGCGTGCAGCTTGGAAGGAGGCGGCAACAGTTCTTTTTGTTCAGCAGGATTATTCATCGGCATATTCTTATCAAGCTCGGAAGCACCGCCGGATGCGATGTAAGATTCTTCAAAGTGGTCAATAACACTAAAAAATTCTTCGATATTTTCAATGCGAGCCAAAGACTCGGACGTTTTTTCGGCTTCCAGAGCGGATAAGTAGCCCGTGTCCTGCAACATCTTTTCAACCAAAGCTCGTAAGGTGATCAGCTGATGCTTCGAGCGCATGCTATCAAGCCAATAAACCAAACTCGTTACAGCTTTTTTAGCTTTAGGCATTAAATCCGGAATCGAATTCACTCGGCGCAAAGCGGCATCCCAACTCACATTCGAAATACGAGCCAACTCTTCAATTTCTTCGACGGTTTTTTTGCTAATGCCGCGCGCGGGCACATTGATAATGCGTTTAAGACTCGTTTCATCGGCGGCATTCGCAATCACTTTGAGATAAGCCACAATATCTTTGATTTCTTTACGGTCATAAAAACGTACACCGCCCACAATCTTGTACGGAATATTCATTTTCATCAGCACGTCTTCAATCGCACGCGACTGGGCATGCGTACGATAGAAAATAACCTGATGCGCAAGCTCAATTCCCTCACGGCGATAAGCTTGTACCCTTCCCGCGACAAACTGCGCCTCATCCATTTCATCCGATGCCTGATAAACTTCAATCGGATCATTATCTTTCCGCTCCGTCCAAAGTTCTTTCGGCTTACGATTCACATTGTTTCGAATCAAAGTGTTCGCCGAATCCAAAATAACGGGGCTCGAGCGATAATTTTGTTCCATGCGGATATGACCCGCGCCCGGATAATCATGTTCAAATCGTAAAATATTTTGAATATCCGCCCCTCGCCAAGAGTAAATCGATTGATCCGGGTCACCCACCGCAGTAATTTGATTGGTTGCCGAAGCGATCAAGTGAATCAGCTTATACTGCGCATGGTTCGTGTCCTGATACTCATCAATCAACACCGTGCGGAAACGGGAACGCCATGCTTCCAAAACTTGCGGTGCCTGCTGAAACAAAAGCACCGTACGCATAATCAAATCACCAAAATCGAGTGCTTTTTGTTTTTCAAGGCGTTGCTCATACAGCGCGTAGACTTTGGCAACTTGCTCTTCAAAATACTCTTGGGCATCCGCACGATATTGCGCCGGACCAATCACATAATCTTTAGCACGCTGAATGCGCTCGCGCACGGCTTTGGGATGAACTTGCTTTTCATTCATTTGCAAAGCTGCCAGACATTCCTTGATATTCGAAAGCTGATCTTGTTCATCCAAAATCGTAAAGAGTGGGTCTATTCCAATAGCCGCACCATCCATACGTAAAATTTTAAGGCAAGTACTGTGGAAAGTGCTGATCCAAACCCGTTGGGAAACGAGCCGTTCAATGCGGCTTTGCATTTCTTTGGCAGCTTTATTGGTAAAAGTAACACCCAAAATACTGTAAGCCGGAACCCCCTGTTGGATAAGCCAAGCAATGCGATGAGTCAAAATACGGGTTTTGCCGCTGCCGGCGCCGGCGACAATCAAAAGCGGTTTGTCTTTAGGCCAAGTCACGGCCTCAAACTGAGCCGGATTTAAGTTCTTAAGCAAATCACTCATGGAATTTATACCGCGGAATTCCAAATATTGAGCTCGGAGACCTTAAGTACAGAATCGGGTGCAATTTTTTCCGCTTCCGCGATGAGCTCGGGATCAATCAAAATTCGTTCCATTTTAATGTTAAAATAATTTTCAAAAGCATTGAGAATTTCCGCTTCCAGTTTGACGAGCGAAATTTCCTCGGGCGGCTGAATCGACTCTTCATGTAAAAACACTGTCCCCGATCGTTTCTGAGCACCACCGGCAATCTTTTTTCCCTCCAAACGCAAATCAGTTTCGACAGGAAACAAGAAACAATCGCGGCCCGTTTGTAGACGCTGATCGCGATAAAACTCAGGCTTCATGCCCAGCTTTTCAAAAGCAATTTTGACGGCTTCATGCAAATGGCGGTAGCTGGTTTCAACACTTTCAAATTTGACCGGGTCGTCTTCTTTGCGTGCGCAAAGAGCAAAAATGAGATCTTGTCCGTGTATCACGGTTCCGCCTCCCGTCACTCTTCGGCAAACCGGCAAAGTTTGAAGCGCATGCCGGGAAGATTCTAAAAAATAACCTGATTTCTTTTCAGCGGCATATCCCACCGAGCACCAAGGCTCAGACGAATAAAAAATACGCAGTATGGGTCTTGGCTCTGCGCCGTCGGCGCAACCACGATGATGTTGCTCAAATAGAAGACGGTCGATCGCCATTTGCAGCGGCATTGGCGCCGACAAAGTTGGAAAAAGATTCCAAGTCGTCACTTCGCTAAAACAGCGGGCTCCGCCGGAGCGTTCTCGCGCAGATAATCCTTGTAGGTCAAAATCGGCTTGCGAGCCGCGAGAACTTCATTGGGACGGCGAATCGGCAAATGATGCGGCGCCAAACGAACCTTATCCGGTTCATTTGCAATTTCATCGGCAATCTCTTTCATAGCCGTGATGAAATTATCCAAAGTTTCTAAGCTTTCCGATTCCGTCGGCTCAATCATAATTGAATCCGGAACCACGAGCGGAAAATGAACCGTCGGCGCGTGAAACCCATAGTCCAAAAGGCGCTTACCGATATCAGACGCATGCAGATGCTGAGCGGCTTGTTCGGGCTTCAAGGTCAAAACAAATTCATGCATACAAGGCTCATCCACCGCGGGTTTAAAAGAATCGCGCAGTTTCACACGCACATAATTCGCGTTCAAAACCGCGTCACGGCCGGTTTTTTTGATTCCTTCCAAGCCAAGCGAACGGAGATAAACAAAAGCGCGTAATAAAGTTCCGGCATTGCCATGAAACGCTTTCACGCGGCCGATTGATTGCGGTGACTTTTCGGAAAAAACATACGAATCCCCTTTTTTCTCAACCAAAGGATGCGGCAAAAATGGAATCAAATGCTTTTTTACACCGACAGGACCTGAACCGGGACCGCCGCCGCCATGCGGAGTGGAAAAAGTTTTATGCAAATTGATATGCACGATATCAAAACCCATATCGCCGGGACGCGCCAAACCAAGAAGAGCGTTTAAATTCGCTCCGTCGTAATACAGCAAACCACCCTTGGCATGCACGCGTTTGGCGACTTCCAAAATATCTTCTTCAAAAAGCCCTAGCGTATTAGGGTTAGTAAGCATTAAACACGCAACATTATCATCCAAATGTTTTTCGAGTTCGGCTACCGACAAACGGCCGCGTTCATTGGATTTCATTTGCACCACTTCATAACCCACTAAAGCCGCAGTCGCTGGATTCGTGCCGTGACTGGAGTCAGGAACCAAAACTTTACGGCGATGATTATCGCCGCGAGCTTTGTGGTATGCATGCACAATCATCAAACCGGTTAATTCACCGTGCGCACCAGCCGCAGGCTGAAGAGTAAAACGGTCCATGCCGGCAATGGTCATCAAACCTTCTTCAAGTTCAACCATGGTACGAAGCATGCCCTGCACAGTGGAAATCGGCTGAAGCGGATGCAATGATGCAAATTTACGGTGGCGTGCCGCCCATTCATTCACCTTAGGGTTGTACTTCATCGTACAGCTTCCAAGCGGATAAAAATGAGTATCGATAGAAAAGTTCTTGCGCGACAAATTAACAAAATGGCGCATCGCTTCGGGTTCAGAGATTTCAGGAAAAGCGAGCGGTGTGGCTCGCTTCAAATTCTGCGGTAATTTGCTTTGCGTTAATCGGTCGGTCGGCAACAAAGCTCCGCGACGGCCGGGACGGCTTTTTTCAAAACTGAGACGGGAGTCATTTGAGATTAACATTGTTTCAACCCTTCCACAAAAGCGTCCAAATCAGCTTTCGATTTCGTTTCCGTCGCGCAAACCAAAAAAGAGTTTTTCAGCTGCGGAAAATGTTTCTCAAGGGGAACACCGACAAAAAATCCTTTTTTAAGCATGGTTGCTTCGATCTCGGCAAACGGTTTATCAGCTGTCACCACAAATTCATTGAAAATGGGCTGTGTCAAATCAACACGGAAGCCTTTAATTTTCGAAATTTGTTCGCGCAAATAATTTGCGCGGTCCAAATTAAGTTCGCCTACTTCGCGAATACCGGCCTTACCCATCAATGTCATATAAACCGTGGCCGCAAGTGCGATCAAAGCTTGGTTTGTACAAATATTGGACATCGCTTTTTCACGGCGAATATGCTGCTCGCGCGCCTGAAGCGTCAAAACAAAGGCACGGTTGCCGTTGGAGTCTTCGGTTAAACCTGCGATGCGTCCCGGAATTTTACGCATCAATTCTTTCGTTACGGCAAAATAACCCAAGTACGGTCCGCCATAGCTCATTGGCACACCCAAAGGCTGACCTTCGCCCACCGCAATATCCGCGCCCCATTCGCCCGGAGTTTTCAAGACGCCCATGGAAATCGGGTTAGAAGCAAGAATCAGCAAAATCCCTTTCGCGTGTAATTCATCCGCAAGACCGGTCAGATCTTCAACAATTCCAAAATAATTCGGAGTTTGAATCACAACAGCTGCAGTATCCGGCGTAAGCGATTTTAAAAGCGCGGCACGATCCAAAGACAAATTGGCTTGATAAGCAAAAGAATCAAGTTGAAATGAAGCGGATAAAAGATAAGTTTCCAAGACTTCGCGGTAATCCGGATGAAGAGAAGACGCGGCAACAATGCGGCTCTTCCCTGTATGGCGCGCGGCTAAAATGCAGGCTTCGGCGAGCGACGTCGCTCCGTCATAATGCGACGCGTTGGAAACATCCAAGCCGGTCAATTCAGCAATCAAACTTTGGTACTCAAAAACAGCCTGCAAAGTTCCCTGTGAAGCTTCCGGCTGATAAGGCGTATACGCGGTTAAAAATTCGCTGCGCGCGAGAATTTCAAAAACCACAGAAGGTACAAAATGCTCATAACTGCCTGCGCCTAAAAACGAAGAAACAGTTTTAGTGGATTGATTTTTAGTGCCAAATGAGCGGATGAGATTTTGAACATCCATCTCGTTCATGCCCGCAGGCAAATTCAACTTGGGATTGCGCAGAGATGCAGGAATGCCTTTGACTAAATCATCGAAAGAAGCAACGCCTGCGGCCTCAAGAATTTTTGCTTCGTCGTCGGCAGTAATCGGATGGTATTGCATAAACCCGCCCGATTAATGCGCAGCGCTTTGAATATGCGCGGCGTAATCTTTGGCAGACATCAAAGTGTTGACTTGAGCGGGATCCGACAACTGCATTTCAAAGAACCAGCCCGTGCCATAGCAATCTTGATTAACAAGTCCGGGGTTCGATTCGAGTTCTTTATTGATCGAGGTCACCGTGCCTGACACGGGAGCATAAATATCAAAAGCTGCTTTCACGGACTCAACTACCGCAGCGCCTTTTTCTTTGATGGCTCCGAAAGCAACTTTAGGCAACTCCACAAACACCACGTCTGAAATTTCTTTTTGTGCGTACTCGGTAATTCCGACTTTGGCCGTAGAGCCGTTCACGGAAATCCATTCATGCGTTTTGGTGTATTTCAAATTTTCAGGAAAGTTCATGAAAGCTCCTTATAAGCCGTAAAAAACAAAAGGAATTAAAACGAGTAAACCGCGCTACGGGTAGCGCAGAGACGCAGATTATATTCCATTACTTGCGTTTGTAAAATGGAAGTTTTACGATTTTAGCTGGCACGGCCGAGCCACGAATCATAATATCTATAACTCCATCTAAAACCGCTAAATCCGCCGAGACATAAGCCATGCCAATCGTCTTCCCAAGCGTCGGCGAAGGGGCTCCGCTCGTCACCCAGCCCACTTTTTGGCCGTTGACGGTCACTTCGGCTCCTTCGCGCGCAATACCACGCCCAACTAACTCAAACCCAACCCGTTTACGCTTAGGGCCGGCCTGCTTAATCGCATTCATTTGAGCGCGAGCCGTATCGCCCGTTTTCATCCAATCAATAAACATCGAAAGCCCGGCTTCAACGGGTGAGATTTCATCGTTCAATTCATGCCCATAAAGCGGCATGGCGGCTTCAAGACGCAAAGTATCGCGTGCGCCGAACCCGACCGGTACCAATCCATGTTTTGCGCCGGCACGCATGAGAGTTTGCCAGATTTCATCCAGCTTCGCCGTGGGCACCATAATTTCAAAGCCGTCTTCCCCCGTGTAGCCCGTGCGCGCAATCATGCCTCCGCCGAAAGAAGCAAAAGAATAATTTTTTAAGCCGATATAAAATTGCCCGAACGCATCTTGAAGCACGGCAACACTGGCAGGCCCCTGAATCGCGAGCAACCCAAATTCATCCGAACGATCTTTAAAAGTAACACCGGGGATCAAATTTTTTTCAAACCAAGCGCGATCTTTATCTACATTGCCCGCGTTCACAATCACTAAATAATCATTATGAGCTTTGGCGTAAACAATGATGTCGTCAACCAAACCACCCTGATCATTTAAAAGTGGCACATACCATGCCTGACCCGGCAGCATTTTTTCAATCGAACGCGGTAAAATTTTATTGAGATACTCGCAAGCCGCGGGGCCGGAAACAAAAAACTCGCCCATATGCGAAATATCAAACACCCCCGCCTTTTGACGGACGGCATGATGCTCTTGAAGAATGCTGGTGTAATAAAGCGGAACTTCCCAATTACCGAATTGGCCGATACGGGCGTTTTTCTCTACATGACGGGCGTGTAAAGGTAACCGACGAACAGCAGCGGAAGTGGATGACATAAAAAAAGCCCTTTCAAATTAGAAGAATGAGCCGTGATTATATCGGGACAATCCAACACGGACAAGCAGTCACCGCAGCTTTTTCTATTTCTTTTTTGGGCTTGGTGCTGCTGTTGTCCTCTTTTATAATGCCGAATATCAACCCTGAGGGCTTTAATCATGAAACTTTCAATACGTTCCATTTTAACTTTGATCTTTATTGCGGGACTGACCGCTTGCGCCACAACTCCTTACCTCAAGGGTGTCACCCCGGAAGGCAGCAAAGTCTATTTAGGACCGGTCCCGATTGAAAACACCGAAGCGTTTAAAACCTTCGCCCAAAGCCAACGAGGTCCGGTGCAGGAGCAGCAATACTTCTTTCAACGTCTTAAAGAGGCCCCGAAAGATTTACAGTATTACTACGATGGTAACTGGTATAGCTGGGTTGAAGCGTATCGCGGCGGAATGTGGCTTGTCCGGAACCGTTATGAAAAAGGTCAGGACACGCGCACTTTTCTTAAAAAATACGTTCTAAGATCGGAAGGTAAAAAAGAACTGCTTTTGGTCAAGTATCCCGATGGTTCCGTGCAGGTTGCTTATAATGTTTTACTGAATGAGCTCGACTTGCTAGAAGAGAAAATGAAGGCTGTTTCTTAAACAGCTATTTCACGGAATGTCCGAAAGGGCGCCAATATTTCATCGCTAATATTTCCATCAGCGCCGGGACAAAAGCCACCGATGCCAGCATACAGCAGCCAAATCCAATAAACCCCAGCGCCCCCATGGACGACATCCCCTGATGCTTCGCCAAGAACAAACTGCCGAACGCGCACATCGTGGTTAGTGAAGACAAAATGACGGCTTTTCCGGTTTTATCCAGAATTTGAGCCATCGTTGATTTTTTCTCTTTTTTATAGCGGTGAAAAATATAAACACCGCTATCAATACCCACACCCAAAATGCAGGGCAAAATCGACATATTCATATAGTTGAAGTTCACTCCTAAAATGGCCGCGGTGCCGCACATCCAGAGAAACCCGGTTAAAATCGGAAGCAAAACCCACATCACGTCCAAAGGATTTCGGAAGTGAATAAAAAGCAATACAATGATCACGATCAAGCTCAGCCCCACCGCGCGTGGTGTGTCACGCTCGAGCATCGACAAAATTTCGACATAAATCATGGGCTCTCCGGCAAGCTCGACATCGGACGGTAAATTCAAGCTTTCCACTTCTTTGACAAATTTTTGCGCGAATCGTCCATCCATAATGCTCTGATTCGGATAAACAAAAACGGCGGAAAGCTCGCCTGTTTTGCCTTCATACTGTTCTTTCACGGTCTCCGGCAAACGGTCCAAAGTCAAAATTTCCGGTTCAAGCTGTTCACGCAAATCCGATATTTTTTTTCGGGTATCCGCATCCAAGGACTGAATCAGCCGGTTATAGCGATCCAATTTCGAACGGATGGACTGCAGAACTACGATTTTTTCTTCCTGCTGCTTAGGAACCTGGGTCATGAGCGAGGCCGAAAAATCGATATGGCTGTTAGAATTCGCGGCAACGTGTTCATTGATCCGCTTTGAAACCTCTCCCGCACGCTCAAGATTGGGCGTCAGAATAGCAACCGGATTAAGGACTACTCCGAAATGATCACCGATTCTTTGCGCGAGATCCATAGCGGGCGCATCGCGCTCTTGAAGTTTGGTAAAGTCAAACTCGAATTGAACCCGAGGTAATTGGAAAAAGCAAATAATAGAGAAAAGAATTCCCGCTCCGGCAATGACTAACACGGGCCCACGACGCGGTTCGCGCAAATGCATGCTCGAAGGAGTTCCGTTCCAGCGGAATAATTTGAATTTTTCGCCCACCACCAAAAGACTGGGTAATCCATAAAAAATGGTAACAGCGCAAAGTACCAACCCCACCCCCGCAATCAATCCAAAATGGCGATAACCCTCAAAACCACTTATCGTCAGCGTCAAAAAAGCGATAACCGTAGTTAAAACACTTGTAAAAAGCGGCATTCCGAGAGAGCGGATGGTGCGCTCAACGGCTTTATATGTGCTTTTCGTCTTGGAACGCTCCTCTTCCAAATCGACCAACATATGCAAACTATAGTCAATCCCCATCCCTGTCATAATTCCGAGCAGAAAACCGGAAATCAAGTTGAGATACCCCACGGCAAAAGTGGCAAACGCGCACATCCAAACCATCCCAATGCCCAAAGGCAAAAATCCCAATAAAAGCGACCGCAAAGTCCGAAACCCTAAAATAAGGCAAACGCCGATTAAAAACAAAGTCACGCCGGTTGTCAGTTTCAAATCTTGAGTAATGGTATGGTATTCATCGTAACGGGTCTTGTAAGGCCCCGTGATTCCATAGGTCACCGGTTCCGGAACCATCCGCGCGATTTCGGCAAAAGCAGTATCAATCCGGTCAAACATTTGTTTGGAAGGAACAAAGTCTCCGACTTGAAAATGCGGCTTAATCAAAACAATCCGCATCGCCGTTCCGCTCTCATTTTTTGGAAAGGCACCGATACTGTAAACTTTTTCTTCAAAATCGAGCGCGTCCGCATCAACTTTCGGCTCATCTTCCTGAATCAAGTCCAATGAAAAAGGGCTGTTTTTACGGCGCTGAAAATCAATAAAGCTCTGAATCTCTTTCTCAAATTTTTTTAAACTTTCCAGGCTAAAAAAAAGCATATGCCGCTTGGCATATTCGGGAATACTGCTTCGGTTGTCAGCTGACTCAACCTGATCAAAAGACTTCGCCGCAGCCGCCAGCTTTTCCGCCGCAATCCGCGCGCTTTCTTCATCTTCCGATTCGACAGCGACGATGATGTAGCTCGTTCCGCCGATTTTATCGATGAGTTTTTCGAGACTTTTGACACTAGCCGCTGAGGAAGGAAGAAGAGACAGAAAATTGGCTTTGATTTTTAATTGAGCGGCAGCCGGGAACAAAAGAACCGTGACGAGCGTGAGCGCCAATAAAATTCCGAAAGCATAGCGGTTGATTAACCGCGCCTGACTATGAACAAAACTAAAGCGGCGGGACAAAATTAAGCGCCCGTTGTTTCTTTTTGAGCCTGAACTAAACGTTCACTCATGCGGTCCAGCAGCGTTTGGATGGATCCATCTTGGATCATTTTATCGAATTGATACTGCAAATCTTCTGTCATGGAAACACCGTCCATAAAAATATCTTTGATTTTCCATTGCGTGCCGTCTTGGTAGAGATGATAAACAATCGGAACATCCAGCGCGGCTTCACTATCATGCACCAAGCTGGACACTTCGGCGCCCTGCTCAACTTGTTTTGTATCGGTATAAGTAATTTTCTGCTCGCCTAAAAAACTCTTGGTGCGCGGATAAGCAATGTTTTCAATCAGCTTCCAAAGCAATTCCATAAATTGCTTCTGCTGATCCGCGGTCATTGCGGTCCAATTCGCGCCGAGAGCTTTCTGCCCCATAGCCTGAAGATCGAGAAAGGCCGCGGCCTGCTGAGTTTTCTGATCATGCAGCGCGGCATCTTTAACGGGAAAATCCATTGAACGAATCGTGTTCAAAAAGGCTTCGACCCCTTGCTGGGCTGAAAGCTCCTGCGCCGATCCCGGCATCGAAAAAGACATGGCAATGATTAAAAGTAATGAATTTAAAGCTATGATATTTTTTTTCATGAAAGCTCCAAAAAAGTAGACTCTAAAAGTAATTCGCGAACCAAGTCTTCGCTGTCAAAATAGATTTTTCAAGAACGCCGCGCGGAACATAAAGCGGTTCGAGTTCCCGCTTAAAATAATCAATCCAATGCAGCATTCCTAAGGCAGGCACCAAAACCGGGCTGCGAAGAATTTCAGGCGTCGTATCCAGCTGATGAGAAAGGCCTATCTTCCCCTCTATTTTAAACTCACGCTGCATCCACTCTAAAAAACCGTCCATTTGAACCGGGCCTCCCGTAAAGAAAGTCTCCGGATGAAAAACATTCGCTTCGTTGAGTACTTGTTCCACTTCTTTATGAATCAAAGTCATCCACTCTTTAACAAGCTCAAGCCAAACAGCTTGAAAATCGCCCCGGCGGATCATCTCACGCGACTGCTCCGACTTTGACCAAAGCGGAATAAGTTCATCTGCCTTGATATCGCTGTCGACAGAACCATATTTCTCTTTCAAACTTTCCGCGGCCGCGGGGTCAAGCTTATAGCGGGAGGATATCTTTTCAGTCAGCCAGCTTCCTCCGACGGGAATAAATTTAGAGACAACCAGCTTTTGATCTTTCCAAACCATCACCTCGGTGGAACGGTCGGAAATATCGATCACAACCGACCCATTCTGTTTATGTTCCGGCTTCAGAACCGCTTCAGAAACAGTCAGAGTCTTAGGAAAAAAACCTTTCACCTCAAGGTCCAAGCCTTCGAATATTTTGACAATATTGCGGAGACTTTGATAATCCATGGAAAACAATTGCACCTGAGCGCCCAGTCTTTGGGCTTCCAAATCAATCGGATTTTTAACGCCCCCCATATCATTTACCACGAATGATTCCGGCAACGCGGTAAGAACAGTCTCCGCTAAGGGCAAAGTCGCGACGCTGCGAGTTTGCTGAATCACCGCGCGCACATCCTCCGCAGTAATCGTGCGTGTTGCAGAATAATATTGGGAACTTTCAAAGCGATGCTGGCGCAAAGACGCGTTTCCCAAAACAACGTAAACGGGCGTCTTTTCCAATTCAGAAAGAGGTGCTAAATCGCTCAGCACCTTTTCAATGGAGTTGGTTGCGTTTTGTAAGTTAGTAACGAGACCGTTCGTTAAGCCGTCGGGAAATTTGCGCTCCTGAAAACGTAAAACACTGGGTACCGCAGCATCAGTCGAACCTAAAATTGCGACAATGCGCCTGCCGCCAATATAAACGACAATCGACTTACCTTTTCTTATTTCGCCGGGGTTCATCTTCTTTTTTTTCTGCTTTGCGCTTTAAAATAACGCGGTTAAATCTCAAATCGACATATTCGATCACGGCACGGCTCTCCGTTTCAAGTAAATATTGAAATTTACTGAAAGCTTCCGACGGATCCGGATCATTCAAGCTGACTTTTAAATACAGATCACTCAGGTTCAAAATGGCCGCGTCATTCGGCAGCATTTGAATTGAATTGATCTTCTCATTCTGCACCGCGGGATGTTTCTTAAATGCGTCCGTCGTGCGGACTAAATCTAAAATGTCGCGCGACAATCTCAATCCCACTTTAGGTTTTTGGCTCGCCAGCAAATCATCTTCAACTACGTACAACCCTTCGGACGGCTGTTGGATCAAATCAATCACAACCGCGTCGCGCGAAACCAGGGCCCATTTACCGTTGCGACCGAAATGAACCGAGGCAAAAGGTACGCGGCGCTCAACATGAATTTCAAGCTGATTGGGTAAATCGCGGCGGACTTCCGCTTTGAGTATTTGATGGTCGGTTTCCAAATCTTTCGATATGGCTTTTAAATCAATTTCAGCCGTGTTTTGACCGAAGTATTTCTTCTGCAAAGATTCCAATTTCGCCATCGACATCGCGTCAGGAGGATAAACCTTGATTTGGCGCAATTGCAAAGCAGGGTCAGCATAAAGCATTTCGCGAACGCCCATCCCTGAGCCCGCCAAAAACAAAATTAAGACAACCCATGCGAAGGATTGCACAAGCGCGCTGGGCACCCAGTCATAAAGCGAACCCCATTTAAACTTTTTTCGAGTTGAAACATTGTTTTTTCGTTTAGCCATTTTTCAATCCCACTCCCGCAAACCGCAGTCGGAGCTCCTCGTATTTATTTTTTCTTAAGCCGTTTCGCGGCCATGCCAATAATTGTCAAAATAAGTTCATCAAACGAAATGCCCGCCTTTTGAGCGGCTTTCGGCAGCAAGCTCATGGCGGTTAAGCCCGGAATGCTGTTCGCTTCCAAAACAAAAGGCCGCCCCTGCTCATCCAACATCATATCGACGCGGCCAAAATCCCGCATCTTCAAAGCTTTAAAGACTTTCAGCGCGGTATTCTGAATGCGTTTAACCTGTTTCTCCGGAAGCCCATGTTCCGTCACATATTCTGTGTGCCCGGGAGTGTACTTAGCCGTGTAATCATAAAAAGCCCGGGATGTCCGAATCTCAACAACGGGAAGCTTTTTACTGCCCAAAATTCCCGCTGTCACTTCCCGCCCCGTGACCTTCGCTTCCGCCAGAATTTTTCCATAGCGCGCTACCGACTTCCGGATAATATCGGCATTTTTTTCAAAACTTTCAATCAGTTCAACTCCGACACTGGAACCTTCCGTAAGAGGTTTAATAAAAAAAGAACCCTGAATTTTTGAAGCAATTCGCTTCCAATTCGACTTGGTGAGAATCCAAAAAGGCGGTGTCGGCAACCCTTTGCGCTTTAAAATCTGCTTCGTTTTGAGCTTATCAAAGCTGATTCGCATACCCACCGTCTGCGAGCCCGCGTAAGGAATTTTTTTCTTTTCAAGAATTTGCTGGATTTGTCCGTCTTCACCGAATTCGCCGTGAAGCGCGATAAAAACAGCGTCCACCTGGGCTAATTTTTTATCGAAGTTTTTTGCGCGGGGATCAATCGCAACGGCCCGAAGACCGCTGCGTTTCATAGATTCAAGAACAGCCGTTCCGGATTTAATCGAAATCGGGCGCTCGGATGAAAAACCGCCCATGAGTACGCCAATCTTATAAGAGGATAAATTCACAAAAAATAAATTACTTGGAAGCGATAATACGGACTTCGGGTTCGAGCCGAATTCCTTCAGAAACAAAAATGACAGTCTGAACTTCTTCAATGAGGGTTTTTAAATCGCGGCATGTCCCCTTTCCCACATTGATGAAATAATTTCCATGCTTTTCAGAAACCATCATACCGCCGACACGCTTGCCCTTTAAACCGTTTCGATCAATCAATAAACCTGCGGAAGGCGAAGGCGGCGAAGGGTTTTTAAAAATGGATCCGGAGCTCGGAAACTTTAAATCTTGTTTGGTGTTGCGGTAATCAAAATTAGCCTGCATCTCAGCGGTGATTTCCGCCTGAGTTCCGGGCTGAAAGCCAAAGCGCGCTTCAACAACAAACGATTTGGGCGGAAGCTTCGACTTGCGGTATTCAAAAACCAATTCATCACGCTTATACAGCTTTTCCTTACCGTGCGCGTCAAGAAGACGAACTTCTTTTAAAACATCAGCGGTTTCATTTTTCTTACCGGCAATACGGCTAAATCCCGCGTTCATATAAACCGCTCCGCCCACCGTGCCCGGAATATTCGCAAAAAACTCGCCCCCGGCAAGTCCCTGATTACAGCAATACTTCGCCAAGCGGTAAAGATGAACACCCGCGCCCGCGATCACTTCATTACCTTCGCGCCGGAGGTCTTCACTGCGGAAACGCAGCATCGAAATAATCAAGCCGTCAAAACCCTCGTCATCAAAAACAACATTAGATCCCTTACCCAAAATAAAGTAAGGAATCTTTTCCTCCTGCGCCCAGCTCAAAACGGCAGACAAATCCTCTGTCGCGGTCGGTTCCGCGAAATAATTCGCGCGTCCCCCGGTTTGCATGGTTACAAAACCGGAAAGAGCGACATTACGCCTGATTTTGAGATCGGTAACTGCTGACAAATTCATCCGCTACTTCTCCAATATCTCCCGCGCCTAAAAAAGCAATCACTTCGTTGGCAACACGCCGCCGAAGCAAGGTTGGAACCAAATCTTGTTTTTTCACCATCGTAATTCGATGAATGCCGTGTTTCTGCGCTTCTTCGTAAATCATTTGAATACTGACGTTATCAGGATTCTGCTCGCCCGCGGCATAAATATCAGTCAGATACACTTCCTGCGCTTCACCCAAAGCGCCGGCAAATTCTTTAAAGAGATGCCGAACACGCGAATAACGATGCGGCTGAAACACTGTCAAAACTTTCCGGCCCGAAGACTGAAGCGCCCGCAATGAAGCCGTAATTTCCGTCGGGTGATGCGCATAATCATCCACAACCGTCATCGCATCACAGTCATATTTTATTTCGAGGCGGCGGCGAGTTCCGCGGAATTCAAAAATGGCGGCTTTTAAAGCTTCGAGATCAAATCCCAGCTGTAGGCACACAATCAGCGCACCCATCGAGTTATAAATATTATGAACGCCCGGTATTGAAAGCCGAACACGCGTCAGAAAGAAATCTCCCTCATACCAGTCAAACTCGGATCCGAAAGAGCGAAACTCAATATTACGGGCCGAAAAATCATTTTGCGGCTGAAGGCCGTAACTCAGGCTGGGTTTACCGGAGCTTTTAACCACCTGATGCAGAAAAGCGTCATCACCGCAATGCACTGCGAGCCCCGGAAAATGAAAACGGCTTAAAAATTTTCGGAATGAATCGCCAAGCACTTCCATCGATTCATAACTCTCGTGGTGATCCATTTCCAGATTGGTAATAATCGCGTAATTCGGAGAAAAAAGCTCATGCGTCCGATCGCTTTCATCCACTTCCGCAACAAAATAATTATTCGCGGAACCGGATAAAACATTGCTTCCAAAATTCAGCATTTCACTGCCGACAAAACTCGTTGGGGACTTACCCAGCTTGGCGAGTAAAAATGAAACCATCGCGGAAGTGGTTGTTTTGCCATGCGTTCCGGTAATCGCAATCGACGTTTCAGCTTGGTTGAACACTGCGGCTAAAGCTTCAGCGCGATGACAGGTGCGAATTCCCTTTTCACGGGCCTGCTTCATTTCAATATGGTCGGGAGCAATGGCCGTCGAATAAATCACCAAGTCTGTTTGCGTAAATCCAGGAGATTGCTGACCGACATGAATCTGAATGCCTTCGGCCTGTAATTGCTCAAGAATGGGAGTCGCTTTGCGGTCAGAGCCTGAAACATCAAAACCCTGTGTTTTTAAGATGCGTGCTAACCCGCTCATACCCGCTCCGCCAATACCGACAAGGTAAACTGAGCGGACTTTTCCGAACAAATTTTGATATTCCGAATTTAAGAATTGCATGTGTTAAGTTTTAACATATTTTTGGCAATATTCCAGAGACGAATGTCCCCATTTTCAAAGCTCACCGAGATCATTTTTTTGACCGCCTCATGGTATTCAGCCGACCGCTCAGACCAAGCCTGAATCAAAGCCCCGACTTGCTTACCAGCCTGCTCATCCTGAGGCACTATGATTGCTGCACCATGATCAACAAAGTACTTTGCATTATCATTTTGATGCCCTTCCGCGAAAGGATACGGAATGAACACCGTTGGAATACCGTACAAAGCCTGTTCAAACGAGCTATTGGCTCCTGCCCTTGAAACAGCCATATTCGCCCGGTTGTACAAAACGTGCATTTTTTCAAAGAAGGAATAAACTTCGGCGGAAATCCCTAACTTCGCGTAAGTTTCGCGAACCAAATTTTCAGCCGAATTTCCCGTGATATGTATAACGGCAAATTTCGCACGTTCTTCAGCGGAAAAACCAGAAAATGCGGATAGAACCGCCCGGTTTAAAAAAGCCGAACCTTGCGAGCCGCCACAAACCAAAACCGTGAACGGATGCCCTTGTTTTTTGTCAAAATCAATGCGGTTTTCTCGAATTGCACGCCTAATTGGCAACCCGGTCACAATCACTTCGTGTGGTTTTTTACGAAAATGCGTTTCAGGAAATGAAACTGCGACGGTTTTGACCCACCCTTGCAGCATGCGCGTTGCTTTGCCAGGCATTTGATTTTGTTCATGAATTAAAGTCGGAATTCCCCGCCATGCAGCGAAAAGCATCCCAAAATACGAAACGAAACTGCCAAAGCCAACGCACAAATCCGGTTTTAAACGAGAAAGCAAAATCCAGCTTTGAACCATCGCAACGGGAATATTGAGCAGCGCCTTGAAGCCGGCCCAGGAAAAGCCAATCGGCGAGCCGAATTCCGGGAGATAAATAATTTCAGAAAAAATATCCGCAGGAAATTTTGCGCAAAGTCCCCGAGCCCGAACGCTGGTCACCAAAATAATTTTAAAATCAGCAGATTCCGCATGAGCAACTTCCGCAAATGCCTGCGCCGGAAATAAATGCCCCCCCGACGGACCAGAAAAAACAACAATCGTCTTCATCGGGTTATTGCGGTTTCCATTCGACTCGGGTATGTCTGTCACACGCAATAATCAACCCCACCGCCACCATATTCGCAATTAAAGCACTGCCACCATAACTAATGAAAGGAAGCGGCAAGCCTTTTGTAGGGACTAAACCGGTGCACACCATCATATGAATCATCGCTTGAATAACGAGGTAATAGCCTAAAAGCAAAACGAGAAGTTTTTCAAAAATCTGCTGACGCCGGGAAGCGATCTTCACGACGGCGTAAAAAATCACCAAAAAAGCGGCCAAAACAAAACAAGTCCCGAAAAGCCCCAACTCTTCGCCGATTACAGCAAAGATAAAGTCATTGTGCCCTGACGGCAGATAATAAAGTTTCTGAGTTCCCTGCCCAAGCCCCGCACCGGTGGTTCCGCCCAAAGCAAAAGAAAGCAAAGACTGAATAATCTGGAAACCTTTGCCTTGCGGATCATCCCAAGGATTAAGATAGGCTTCGAGGCGCTTCATACGATAAGGCACACGCACAATCAGGAAATAAAACGCAGGAATCAAAACACCCAAAGCAATAGCAACGAAGCGGACCGGAAGACCAGTCACGAAAAATGCCAAACTGGTCAAAATCACAAGAAAAGCGAAAGAACCCAAGTCGGGCTGAACCAAAACCAAGAGGCACACCAATCCGATCAAAATTGCGGGTGGAATATAAACACTTAAAGTTCCCTTTTGAACGACGGTTACTTTTCGGGATAAGTAGTTGGCTAAATAAATACAAGCAGCCAGCTTTACAAACTCAGCGGGCTGAATATTAAATCCGCCCAAAGTAATCCAGCGGCGCGCACCACCCGCTGAACGGCCCAAACCAGGAACGAAGACAAGCAAAGTCAGTCCGATGGCGCAAAACATAATTGTGCGCGCGTGATCTTTATAAAAACTCAGCGGAATGGAGGCAACGAGAAAGAAAGCCATTACTCCCAAACCGGCAAATAAAGCCTGGCGTGTCAGATAATAGGAAGCATGTTTGTATTGCTCAGCAGCAACAACGGCGCTGGAGCTATAAACCATGACCAAACCAAATCCGACAAGGATAAAAGAAGCCCAAAAAAGAAGACGGCCTTCGCGTGACATGGAGCAGATAATACCACAGACTAAAGACTAACGACTAGAGACCAACGACCAAAACCAACCCGGGACTTGTGGTGCTGATAAGGAAAAGATTACGCGGCGACTGCAACGGCAGATTGCGCCGCGAATAAGGTTTGAATATATGCCAGCAGACTGCTTCGTTTAACAACTAACTGACCATTTTGTATCTGCACAATTCCTTCTTGCCCTGCATCAGATTGAAACAGCAGCTTATTAATCTCGCCAACAATCTCGGGTGTCAAAATTACTTTCTTATCCGGAAAGCTCCGAGCTAAATAAGCCGCGATCAAAAGCTGCAAATAAATACGCATCCCTTCTAACTCCGAATCAAATTGCTGCGATTCTTCTAAGACACCCACGGCAGGTAAACCACTCCAATCCGCACCAAAACTTTCTAATACAACTGCGTTTGCTAGATCGGGATCAATCGTTGTCACTAAAACCCCTACGCTCTTAAAAAACGCACCTAATTCTTTAAAATCTTTGGCCTCAATCTGAACCGCACCCAGAATTTCAGCCAATTCGCTGGACAACTTATCTCCCAGAGAAGCTTTTTGGGCATCATTCAATTTTAATGCTAAAGCAATGGTTGGCTTCTCGATTTTTACATCTATTAAAGTCGACTGCCGCTTTGCTGCCATCATGCGTCCAACAAAAAGTTTCACGGCAAAACTTGTCGCTTCTTTGCTTAAAATATTTTCGCTCCCCTGAACACTAACGACAGCTAAGTCTCGAGCTATCGATCGCAAGAGATTCACAAAAACATCAAGCCCTTGTTTATCAGCCAATGTATCAATTTCATCTGCCAAAGTATTTATCTGGTCTGCAGAATAATCCGCGGGCGATTTAAAAAAGCCAAACACATCTCCCGCAACCGCCTCAGCCTCCCGCGCTTGCCCTGAGTCTGCCGAACGGGCTTCGGAGCGGGCAGTCTCTTTTGCCAATTCATTTAGATCTAAGTTTGGGGTCTTTAATTTTGATTCAAACTCACCTTGCACATAAATGCTCTGTTGAGGATCTTGAGGCGCAGCGGCTCTGATTTGGCGCGCCAAATTAATCAAAACATTGATTCTGCTGCCTGTATCTAGTTTTTTAGCCCTAAACATTGAAGCATCCATGACAGCATATAAAGTATGATAAATTTCACTTCCTGTTACTGAAGGATGAATCATGGCTATCGCCTCAACAAGCACGGCGAGTTTATCTAAAAGTTTTTGTTTTGACGCAGCATCCAATTTCTTGTCTTTGCCAGTTTCGCCCACTGACAGAAAAAACAGTTCCAAGACATCAGATAACTTATGCCAGGCATTGAACTCATCCAAACCACGCCCGGGTCGATCAAAAAATTGCCCCGCTTGATTCGACTGGGTAGCCGGTCCAGCAGGCGCCAAAACAATTCGAAAAGAAGCGGCATCCAATCCCCCGTCAATCTGAGATAGCAGTCTTTCAATCCGCACGGCATCATCGTGATGTAAAGCAGGATTAAGCCCGCTGAATGAAATGGTTTGTTCGTTCGCCAACTCAACTTCAAACAGCGGAACTTTGCCTTCCTGAGCCCAATCTGAAACAGCCTTAGCGTTAAGCGAGACAGCCAAAAATTGAAGAATAAGCGCGCTCAACGGAACCACCCTCTGCGCGGAGGTCAACGCACGGCGATTAAAGAGATCCGCAAATAGGTCAACCAAATCCTTTTTTGCAATTTCTTGAGTTTCCTGAGCAGAAAAAGGCGCGGACATAGGCTGAACATTGCTTGAATTTCGAAACTGAGAGTAAACATATTGCTCAGACTGAGGTTTAGCTTCATCACTGATTTTGAAGGCTTGAAGATGGTTATTCGCGGAATAGAAAAAAGTCACTGTCCTGCCGGCTAACCCAGTCTCAGGCAAAAGAGATTCCAACTCATAAAGGGTGGTAATAAACCCGTTCACGTTAACTGCATTTATAAACCGCCGCTCCGGTAAATCTATTCCGTGCGGAAGCCTGCTAAATTCTTTGGGGTCAAAATCAACCGGATAGACTGCCGTTATCGTCTCATACTCTTCCGCTTCCAAAATTCGCTTTAATAAAACGCCATCTTGCAGCTCAAAAACGATCTCCGCACTCTCTGGAAATGGTGACAAGGCATTCCTAACGTCTCTCGTGCGATCCTCCCGATCATACACACCATCCTCGTTATTAGCCTGAGAAATCTCACCAAATTGAATAACCCTATTATCCGGCAGATAAATTCTTTTAATTGCCCAAAGTGGAATTTTATCGCCATTGTAAGAAATGAACTCGGAAAAGTTTTTTTGGCTGGGCAACCTTGCCATTCGAACTTCTCCTTGGATTTCAGCCCGCGGTCGTTCGGCAGGAGGAATTGAATCATATGAATTAACAATCTTTTTTAACTCAACCAGCATTTGCAAGGCATGACGCCGATGGTTTTCTTTTTCATCCACCTCGATCTCAATAGTTGAATTCTCAAGGTGATTAAAAGCCAGCTCGTAAGCTGATATTAAATGTCTTAAAACTTCGATCAGCTTCTCAAGATTAGGAATTCGCTTGAGAATGACCACACCTTTTTCCAAGCCTTCCAGGTCAGTAAATCGATTCATGAGAAAATTGTTTAAAGCTCTATAAGTATCACTTAAGGCATTTATTTGAATCATCGGGTTGAATCGATACTTTTCGCCGGTTCTTTCGGTAATCAACCTAATTTGTTGTTTCACCTTTGTGTAGAGAGCGGTTTCGCCTGCAGCAGGAACATACGGACCCTGATTAATAAACTCAGTGACCAAGTTAAAAATTTCAGTTGCATCCTCCCCGGCAATAAAAATTGGCTCGGTGGCTATGGGCAAACCTGTGCTCGCACTTGAAAGATAACTATCCCGAAGAGCGGAAGCAATAATTTCCGGACCGGGCTTACCCTCAAAATAATAAACATCCGAGATCGAGGCATTGGCAATCGTAAAACCCTGTTCACTAAAAACAATCTTGACCTTGGTACCCTCACTATCCATTTCCTCCTCACGACCTATAATCTCAACTTCTGAAGTCTCGTTCACCTCTTCCCATTTGATTCGAGAACCTTCCTGAAGAGGATCAGCAGAACGGTAATATTCATCAAGCATTGATAAGTCTGAAAATGAATCTAGGTGGGCAAAAAACACCTTCCCATTAAATTTTTTGAATACAACCAAAAGATCAAGCTCGGGCTGACTACCTTCGACTTCATCATGCGGAATCCGCAAAGTAATCGTTTCCCCATCGTTGACAAATACAGGGTCAGGTAAATCTGCCAAAGTCCCTGATAAAAGCTTGTAGCGCTCATACGAGTCCCGCGCTTGCCCTGAGTCTACCGAACGAGCTTCGGAACGGGCAAAATGAATTTTGTCATATTCAGCGCGGTCTACTTCATTACTTAAGACCTCATATGCCGGTCCTATTTCTTTAAATCTCTCTTCAGCTGCTTTTAGCGTAGCAGAGTCGCCTGCGACCTTATCCGGATGATTACCCGCGCGAACTAAACTGCGATAAGCATTTTTTATGTCCCCTAGAGAAGCATCTCGAGAAACACCTAGCACTTCATAATAATCAATACTCCGCCAAAGCTGATTGCGCTGTTCTTTTGCTGCCTCAGCACCTCTTTCAATCGTCATTTCGGTTTCATCACGTCTTTGAATTTCTAATGCCATTTGCTGAATCAACCCAACAAGATCATCATACAATTTCCAGCTGTTCTCAAAAAATATTCGAGCGTCTTCAAGACGCGTCAAAGTAGCCGTTGCTTGCCCATAATCGAAAATTCGCCTTTTAAGCGCAGAAATCTTTGAATCGGCATCGACATTTTTTAAACTGAACTCAATTGTCTCAGGGTAGGACTGCATGCGAACATTCAACTCTTGAGATAATGCAAATAAGCTGTTGGTTTGAAGAAAGCTCTCTATCAACTCACTAAAAACATCGTAATTAATTTTCTCTCCTTGGGTCAAAAGATTGAGTTCTAAATTAACAGCAACAACAGAATTTCGAAAATGATTGATTTGTTCCGTCAGCACCTGCATCGCCCAGCCCAAAGCTTCTTTACCCTGACCCGATAACTCATGTCTCTCAATTCGACGCAACCCCGCATCCATTTCTTTGATTCGTCCTTCAAGCCAACCAAGCGGTATTAGAAATAAACCATTCGTAGCCACCCCCAAAATTTCGTCCATTTTTTCATCTAATTCAGCTGACAAACTTCTCAACCTGGGGAAATCTGTTTTTGATAATGCTTCACGATAAGACCGAGCGGCATCGTCAAATTTTTTTCGTCGCACGCTCGGTTTACTATCACCAATCGCTCCGTCTTTTTTAACCTTACTTTTTAGCAAGCCATATTTCTGGCCTGAACTCACCATTAGTTTTCCATTATTAACTTGAAAACTAAATAGATAGTTATCACTGTTTTTAGCGGCCTTATCCGTTTGCAGTGATCGGGGAATTTCGATTTTCTTACCAGCAGGTTGAGCAACAGACCCGCTTTGTTCATAGCGCTGAAAAGTAAAATTCTCGCCCTCCATTCCGACTTGGTAGTAATAGTCGATCAAACCCGGCTTATTTTTTGGAACCTCAAAGTAGATACTGTCACCAACATTCAAAGTGACAAGCTCGCTCATAGGCCCGGCATTCGAAACTGGATTGCCTTGTTTGTCCACGCGCCAGTTAAACCATTCAACATCCGCGCGCGCTTCGGAGCGAACTGACGTATCAGCTGATGCCTTTACCACATCTGTTTCGTTCTGAGTGGGAGTGGCTAACTCACTCATCTTTTTTCGAGAATCAAGATTGATGCCAATTTGTGCGTAAATAGCTGAAATGAATGCTTGTCGACTCGAATCGATTTTTGACGCATCAATTCGTGTTAAAAACTGTAAAAAAGCATCTTTGGGAATCGCTAAATAAGTTGCTCCCGCACCTGCCCGAACCGTTACCGATCGCGGAATGGGTTTACCTGACTTTGCAATATCAAAGACAGGCTTTAACTTTGATTTTTGATCCTCCGTCAATTCCTTCGCTTCTATTTCTAAGTCAAAACTTGGATTCACAATGCGATAAGGAGGCTGCCCTTCGATTACCAAATCGTAAGTCACTCTCCCAAAAAAATCGAGCGCTGCCGTATCCTTACCCTTCCCGATGGCTACCATGATCTGGTCATATTGTTCTTGCGTCAAAGCCTTAGTCAAAAGCGCCATTTCACCGATTAATCTCCCAGCTCCAATCGAAGGAAGCCGCTTTGCACCGGGCCCCTCAACGATTGTTTCGCCGGATAAAGAAATATAAACATGATCAAAGTCATAAACCGGGTTGCCTTGCTGAAAAAGAACTTCCCCCTCAGAAAATGAAACCTTCGTTCCCATACTCGAAAGTTCTTGGGCTAACTCTAAATTTAACTTTAAAAAATCTCGAATAGCTTCATTCTCAATGAGCGTCGCTGCACTTTGCTGAACATCTTGCTTTCTTTGATTCGATTGAAGCGGAGACAAGATCATGCCCGGCATAAATCGAATTAACCCTTTTTGAGCTTGGGGACCCGACGAATGAACAGTAAACAGAGTTCCGTTATTAATATGCTCAGGGAAAGCCTCGGCAAGCTGCTCGGGAGTAATATGCACGCCCGGCACGCCATTTTCAGCAATCAATATATCTGAATCCGCATAGTAACTTACAAACTCCGAATATCGAGGATTAGGGATTGCCTTTCCATCCGCTGCTTTAATCGTTGGGGTTGGCATCACTGAATCGGACAAATAGGCTATCTTCAAACCCTCTTGAGTAATCAATTTGACTCCGTAGGTTGGAATCGGGTGTCCAAACGTTGGTGCAAGTTCAATTTGAACACCTTTAAACTCTGCAGATTCTTGTAATTGGGAAATTTCTATCGTTTTATTGATTTTCTCAGGTCCCCGATAATCGAAAAGTTCGCTGACCAGCGCAAGCTGGCTGAAATCATAATTTGAATCATCAGCCATCGTGGAAAAGTTATAAGCAAGAGTTCTTTCGAGTTGCAGCGCAACAACAGTCGGCATAACCAGCTTAAGCTTAGGCAAGGATTCCGATTTTTTGAGTTTACGGCGCGCTATATCTAAAATGCCACCTACATGGTCAAAGTGAACATGGGTCAGATGAATTGCCTCAACTTTTTCCAAAAATCCCAAACGCTCAAGATTACGAATACTGCGAATGGACGGATCGGTAACAATCATTTTCCCATTCACAATAAATGCCATATGTGTGTAATCTTGATTCTGGCTAAACGGGGTGGGGTCGCCTGTCCCGAGATTAAACACACGCAGTTTCCCATCTTTAAAGATGAGCGCCTTCTTGAGCTGTGCAGTAAAAGCTTCAGACCATGCCGGAGCCAATTCTCCTGACTGTAAAACTTGATCCCAATCCACAGCGACTTCAGATTGGCCTGCCCCCATAACCAACGCACCTGAAAGATTGAGCTGAATATTTCCAACTGAGGGGCTTGAAACACTTTGGGTTTGACTTAAAACTTTCACCTGAATAAATTGACCAAAAATATCTTGAATCTCTGCATCCATTTTCCCGGCAAAAACTCCCCCGGGAAACATGAAGCTGCGCTTTGATTCAAACTCGGCTAAAAGCTGCTCAAGAACCGCCGGATCAAAAGTGACTCCTAATTTTTGCTGCACTTTCAGAATGTCTGAGAGCAGCGATTCCTTACTTTGCCCTACAAAAGTTAAGGTTAAATACTTTAAAAGCCGTTCGCGCTGATTTTCATTGGGAACAAAAATCTCCATGCGGCGGCTTAGAATTCCACCCGGAAGCAAAAACTCGGCAAAACCTCTCTTTTGAGCTTCAGCCACAAACTCATCTTTTTCAGCTTGGGCTTCTTTTAATTTTTCTTGGGCAGCATACAAGCTTAAGCCACCGGCATTTTTGACCGCGGCTTTGGCATTTTGAAGCGCTTCAAATACTTCCTTGTAAGTATTTAATTTCTGCTCTTTCCCAACAGGGATTTTTAAAAAAGCCGCCGCAAAGAAAAGCGATTGAAAGAGAAATGTTTCTGCTTTCGTTACAAAATCGGCTTTATCTAAATCCACAAATGAAACTTCCGGGCTTACTCCTATCGCAAAATCTTTATTCGCCTGAGGGCCAAAAACCGCCGTTTTCCCTTCAACTGTTAACGCCCCACTTCTCAAAGCCTCTTCTGTTTTATCCACCCGTGCTTCGCGTTGAGTTTGCTCATCCAAAGGGCGATCAGCTTCAGCCGATATTCGCGTGCCATCTGCATGAAATTCAGGTTTGTAATTTTTGATCTCTTCCTGAAACTTTGCAATATCAAGGCTCAAAGCCTGATACCCTCTGGCATTGAAGAATTTCTCATAATCACCGGAAGCCATTATAAATTCAGCAAGTTGAAGTCCAGCGAGAGCAATAAGAACAGGGGTCGCGCCCAAAGTAAGATACGAAATAAGACCAATTGTGGCAAAAATAGCTGTGTTGATCACAAGCCCACCCATATCCACAATCCGAACTTTCCATATGGGGAGTTTATATATGTCATCTGCATTGAAAAAGTAGGAGTGCCTATTAAAACCAAACGTGTTATCGGATTTACCGCCAACTAATCGGTAGGTTAGAAAATGCCCTAATTCATGGGTAAGCACTGTCAAAGGATTGAACAGCAAAATCGCACCCCAAGAGAAACCAACACCCACCCCCAGAGATTTTAAAAAAAATTGCGCGACCGTAGTAACAGCGACTAAGTCGTAGAGCATGGTGCTCAAAATTAATAAAACAAAACCAACCAACAACCACTTCCATTCCGATTTAAGGATCTCTTTAAAGAAAGTCGTGACATCAAGCCTTTTCAGCTTCTCATCAGTTGCAAGCGCTTCCTCCCGTGCCGCCTGATCTGTCGGCGCATTTTCATTAACCCGCGCTTCGGAGCGCTGCATTGTTGTAATTTCATCGCGGATCATTTTAGCGACTCCATCTAAGGCATGAACGCGCTTGATTAGCTCTCTTGATCCACCGGGAACTCCTTCGGGTCCGGCCTTGATCATGACGGCCATTTTCTGAGTAACAAGTCGAAAAGCTGCTACTAAATTTCCCGAACCAATCAACCCATTGCTCACGGTTCCGTTGTCGCCCAAAAGAGTACGGTAGAATTCTTCGTCCGTTAATTGTCCAGGAGACAAAACTTCAAATTCAACAGCCGCGCCCTCATCATTACTCTCTCTTAATGCAGGGGCAGCCCGGCTTGCCAACTTGGATACACCTTCAGCATCGTTCAAAAATGTATTTACAGCATGCGTCCATGCCAACTTAAACTGAATTCGCTCACTCAAACTGCGCACAATTTTGGAACGCATTGCAACCGGTAGTTTAAAATTGCGCTCTTCAGAACCAAAAATTGCTTCCGGATCTCGCGGGTCGGGCTCTCCTTTCATCCCGTTCACCAAACGAAGAAGTCGTCCCATTTCATTCCACTCATACTCCAAATCTGCATCGGTAATACTTGAGACCCGCCGAACCAAATTGCTAAGTAAGGCCGTTTGCTTAATAGCTGCTGCATCAAACTCAGCTGAGAGTCCACTGTAATTAATTGGCTCATTTGCCTGAATCGTCGTCACCTGCTCTTGCAACTGCGTATTATCTGCTGGAGAAGCATTAATTATGGCGACAGGAAGAGACTCCCGGACGCTAGCCCATGCTTCTTGCATGGTAACTTCACTTGCGGGATTAACCGGAAACGACAGCGGGGTACCGACAACAGCTGGGGAAGTAACAGCAGGTGACGCCATACTTGCCTTGAGTAAATCCGCTATATTTGCCTGATCAATTTGATTGTTCTTCTCAAGTCCGCGCAAACCGCGGATAAAATTGTCGACTTTGATCATCAGCTTGTCGGCATCGGTGTGCTTCAGGCTTTCGTCCACCACTTCATCCATAAACCGTGTGTACCAGGCCGCGCGATTCACCTTCCCCATATCCGATAAATCACGGATGATTTGATCGCGCCAAGCTTTTAATAGGCCTAAGTCCGGGGTCCGGAGCTCTGAGTCACTCTGCCCTCCGACCTCCGGTCTCCGGTCTGCGACAAGCTTGTCGCGCGTTGCGCGCACAAACGCCTTGTAAAGATGGATGCGACCGTTCTCAACTTCAAAATAATCTTTCCACGACACTTCCCCGCGCATCTGCGCTTTGTACGAGTTATTTTCAGGAATGTGATTGATCTTCGGCATCACAAGCGCATAGCCCATTCCCGCCTCTTTGAGGCGGCTCGTGATTCCTTCCGCGTGAAAACCACCGGCCACAATCACGGAAGGCCGGAGGCCGGTGACCGAAGCTTTGAGATTATCGAAAAAGATTTGGTCGCGTTCTTCAGCATTCAGATAAAAAGCGAGGTGGAACAGAAAGTCTTCTTGTTTTAATCCCAATGCCGCAAAGGCCTCAAACACCAAATTCCCCGATAAATTCGTCCACTCTTGGCGGGACAACTCAAGTTTTGATAGCTTCGTTAATACACGCAGTGAATTCGTCCGTTCATCCAACGCCCGAATCGCTGACATCTCAGCATTCACACCGCTAACCGAAACATCCGTCTGTTGTCTTTGCGTTAACTGCATCTTCACTTCACGGATATAAATCTCTAAGTCCCGAAACAGCTTGGTTCCTTCAAGCCCCTTTAACGTTTGCTGGTCTCGTACCATTCCGAGCAAATCGGAGGACATCTCAAGATTAAGTCCGCTTTGATCAGCAAACTCTTTCAAATTGAGTGCAAAGGCTTCTGCGCTGATCTGACCTGTCATCCATTCTTGTTTACGGCTGTTAAACGCTTTCACCGCCCCTGGGCTCTTTAACACCTTTTCGACCTTCGCTGCTAAAGCACGAACCTCTATGTCCTTTCTCTCGCCTCCGGTCGCCGGACTGTGGGCTTTCGAAACTTCCTTCCACACCGCTTCAAGTTCACTGCCTGCCTTAGGGGCTTGAATCGCTCCCAACACTTTAATCAGTTCCGTTAGCTGCGCGGCATTTTCATAAAACTTTTCGATCTCGTGATCAACTTCAAGTAACGCCCGCGGATAAATCGCTTCTTTTTCCTTGTTTAACTTTTCACGCAAAGCAGATAGCTGAGCTTCAATGGCTGCGGTCTTATCCATCGCGGAGAGATAAAGCCCCAAACCTTCTTCATAAACATCCCAATCTTCTACCCCGACATACTTCGTTGTGGTTTCGTCGAAAATCGCAGCAGCCGTACCGCCCGCGATTTCACCCGAATTCATGTACCCGTTCATCACTTCTCGCAGCAGCTTCTTATCAGGAAAACTGCGGAAGATTTGCGGATCGAGATCGCCGCTCGCACCTTCAAGTGCAACGGTTCCCACGCCATACTCTTGCTGCATATACTTGATCACATTCGCGATATTCTTCTGCGCATCCGGAATTGCGTGCGCGTCCTGCACCACAATCACATTTCCATTTCCCGCATGGCTTTCCACCACCTCACCAAACTTTTCCGGTAATTTAAGAATCTCAGGATTCAGTTTTTTTACAGAAAGAATATTTTGCGGAACTGTTTGAGCATGCAAAGTGGGAATGGAGATGGACGTGCACTCTAAGCAAAGTGCGGTAAACACTGCGATTAGCTTGTAAATTCTCGGGACTCTATTCATGAATTTAGTTTTTTTTCATATTAGAAAGTCTGTTCTTCCTATAGAAAGCTACCTAGAAGATTAAATAATTACAATATTTACAGCTATCTTTAATGACTTTTTATTCATTGTGCATAGCAACAGCTAGCATTTATAGCAAATCATAGCATTGAAGGCTCAGATCCTAGATCACAGGTCTGAGAATAGTAAGGAACAGTTTATCTTTGGCGAATGAGGGATTTAAACTGATTACCGCGGTCGATGTAGCTTTTGAACATGTCGAAGCTGGAGCAAGCGGGTGAAAAAAGGACCGTATCCCCTTTTTGGGCAGAAGCCAATGCGGTTTTGCAAGCAGCGGCAAGCGACTCGGCGGAATGAGGATTCAGCTCGGCCCACTCTTGAAGCATCATAGGCTGTGCTTCACCGATCACAACAATTTTTTTTGCTTTCGCCTTAAGCGCGGGCAAACACTCCACGAAAGAGGGCGTTTTAACTCTGCCGCCCGTAATCAAGACCACACTCTGATCAGGATAACGCCCTAAAGCCCAAATGAGCGAAGCGGGTGTCGTGGACTTGGAATCATTCACGGCTTGAACGCCGTCACTTTCCCAAAACTTTTCAAGCCGATGCTCAAGCCCTTCAAAGTTGCGAAACACATGCTCCACCACCGAAAACGAAATATCCGCAATTTCAGCAACTTGGCGCGCGGCATTTTCAAGCAAACTCTCCTGCCCAACCGGGTTTAAATAATGCTTGGTCGAGGAAGAACGAATCGGACCATATTGCTTTTCATCTGATTGTTGAAGCAGCATCCAGTCATGCTTGACTAAATTTTCAAATATTTTCAACTTTGAATGAGCATAGTCTTCAAGAGAAGGATGCCAATCAAGATGGTTGGCATGAATATTAAGCAAGACTCCGATATGGGGTTTGAATTTGCGGCAATGTTTAAGCTGAAAAGAACTGACTTCCAAAACGACCCAAGTTTCAGGCTTGATTTTGGACAATTCTCCGATCCAAGGATTGCCGATATTGCCGCATAACACCACATCACGGCCGGCTTCTTTTAAAATTCTTTGAATGAGGGTCACGGTGGTAGTTTTTCCGCATGAGCCCGTCACCGCAACAATATTTTTTGAAGGGCAAAACCAACTGGCTGCTTCAATTTCGCTGTAAACCGGCTTTTTCCATTTTAAAAGCGCCTGATAAATTTCTGATTGCGGCGGAATACCGGGAGAAATTAAAACCCAGTCAGCTGACTGGACGCGGTCAAAAGTATGCTTTCCGCATTCCGCTTGAACGCCTTTCCGTGACAAAGCATCGACCCGTTCTCTTAAAATTTGCGTATCGGATTTATCCGTGGCAAAAACATCAAAACCCAGCTTTTGAAGCTCAAGCGCGCTTTGATAGCCGCTTTCACCCAAACCAAGAACGACCACATTTTTTCCGATATCCGGAGGAAGATTATTCATAATAAGTTTAGAGCTTAGAAATCAGAGCTCAGAACCATAGATTAAATACATTTAGATGCTCGAACATCTTTGAATTCTAAGTTATGGCTTTGATTTCTGATTTTTGATTTCTGATTTCTGATTTTTTTATCGGACTTTCAGCGTAGCGAGACCGACGATGGCGAGCATAAAAGCAATAATCCAGAAGCGAATTACAATTTTATTCTCAGGCCATCCCAATTTCTGCAAATGATGATGAAACGGCGACATTAAAAAAACTCGCTTCCCCGTCAGCTTAAAGCTCGTCACCTGAATAATCACGGAAAGGGCTTCCCAAACAAAAATACCGCCGACAATCACAAGTACAAATTCTTTTTTCAAAAGGACAGCCACCGTACCGATGACGCCGCCCAGCGAAAGGGAGCCAGTATCGCCCATCATAATTTGACAAGGATAAGCGTTATACCAAAGAAACCCCGCGCAAGCTCCGGCCAAAGCGGCGCAAAAAACGGTGATTTCACCCGCGCCCGGTAAATAAGGTATTGAAAGATAAGCCGTAAAATCTTGGCGGCCTGTCACATAAGCTAATACCGCGAATGTCGATGCCGTAAAAAACGCGCATCCAATCGCTAAGCCATCCAAACCATCCGTCAAATTGAGCGCGTTGGAAGTTCCGACCAAAACAAAAATCACGAAAGGAATAAACAAAATTCCAAGATTCAAAATCGGCTGCTTTAAAAATGGAAAGTAAAGCATGCGTCCAAAAGTATCGGAGTGATACAAAACCCAAGCAATTAAAAGCCCCGTCAAAATTTGTCCGAGAAGTTTAAGCCGACCATGCAACCCCTTAGAATTCTGATACCGCAGTTTCAGCCAATCATCGAGAAACCCTACAAAGCCGAATCCGATCAAAACCGCGATCAAAAGCCAAACATAAAGGTTGGTTAAATTCGCCCAAAACAAAGTAGAAAACAGAACACTCAGCACAATCAGCACGCCACCCATGGTCGGAATATTTTTCTTATCAGCATAAAGGTGATGAATGGACTCAGCGTGTTCGCGCTGGTTATTAGCAATCGCTTTCAAGGCTTTTAAATCCTGAATTAAGCGCGGTCCCCAAAGCAAACTGAAAAGAAAAGCGCAAACCGCGGCAGCGGCAGCGCGGAAAGTAATGTACCGAAAAAGGTTAAAAACAATCGATTCTGATGCAAATTGATGCAAAAAATAAAGCATGGATGACTCCGTAAAAAAACTTAAACAGCGATCTTTTTCTCTAAAATCTCTAAAACTTTTTCAACCCGCATACCGCGCGACCCCTTAAACAAAATTCCATCTCCGGGTTCAACGCACAGCACCAATTCTTCCGCCAAGCTTTCAGCATTCTGGAACCAACGGCTATTGATAGTGCCGGCCCGCTTTTCTAATCGATGAATCGTTCGTTTAGCTTCAGTGCCGAAAGCCCAAGCGGCGTGAACACCCGATTGAGCGATATCCTCCGCCAAAACATCATGCCAATGCGCCGATTCCGCTCCCAGCTCAAGCATATCAGAAAAAATAATCCATTTTCGTTTAAAATTTATTTTTTTAAACGCGTCCAACGCGGCGGAAAAAGCTTTGGGACTTGAGTTGTATGTATCGTCAATCACCGTAATATCTCGAGCGATATTACGCGCGGCATAACGCCCCTTCGGCAATTCCGGATTCCATTCTCCGCCAATATCCGACAACTGAAGTCCCGCCTCAACTGCCATAGCCGCGGCAAGCCCCGCATTTAGCGCCAAAAAGGATGCCGTAGTTGGTAAAGTCACCTGCTGACCCTGAACTCTGAAAAGAGTCTTTCCGTTTTCGATACAAACATCAGATATCACCACATCCGCTTCTTTGGAAAATCCAACGCGAATCACTTTTCCGGACCATCCACTCAAACGGCGGTCAAGCTCCTTGTCGCCCGCGACGGTGACGATTGTTTTAAGTCGAGGTGAAAGTAAAATCTCAAGTTCTCCGTCATAAACTCCCGCTAAAGAACCAAACCCCAATAAATGTTCGGGTGCAATGGGAGTCAAAACAGCCTTGTCGGGCGCTGCAATGCTGACTAAGTTAGCAAGATCTCCCACATGATCCGCGCCCATTTCCAAAACAGCCTTTTGGTGCTCTGGATTGAGTCGGCTCAGCATCATCGGAAGACCGAGCTGATTATTTAAATTTCCCGTGGTGGCTAAAACTCTAAAATGTCTTGAAAGCAAATAGGACAGAAACTGCTTGGTGGATGTTTTACCCACGCTACCGACAACCCCGATCACGGGAATATCGAATTGCTTGCGATGCTCCCGCGCTAAATTTGCCATTTCCAAAACGGGATCCGGAACAAACCTCACCCGCTGAATCCATTCAGGAGAGACTTGCGCGCGATAGCTTTCCGCGCATAAAGCTGAAGCGGCGCCCTTTTTGAAAGCTTCGGGCAAAAACGAATACCCTTTTTGTTGGGTTCCATCCAAAGCAATAAAAAGATCACCCGATTGAATCGTGCGTGTATCAATCGAAAATGGATTCATTGTCCCAACGCTTCTAAAACAGTTTCGCGGTCGCTGAAATGATGCTTTTCTTTACCGATGATTTGATAATCTTCATGCCCTTTACCTAAAATCAAAACTGCGTCGCCGGGCTGAGCTGCCTGGACCGCGCGGTAAATTGCTTTCTTTCTATCTAACTCTTCCACAATTTGAATTTTATTGAGGTCATGCGCGGTTAATCCGGCTTTCATTTCATCCATAATAGTTTGGGGATTTTCAGTCCTAGGGTTGTCGGAAGTCATCACAAGCACATCCGAGTCATCCGCCGCGGCCCGCGTCATTTTGGGGCGCTTGGTCCGGTCACGATCGCCGCCACAGCCGAAAACAGTGATAATTTTTTTCGGTTTCTGCAGACGCACATGTTTCAACACCTGCACAAATGCGTCGGGAGTATGCGCGTAATCCACAAAAAAATGAATCGAAGGATGCGGAACCCGTTCCATGCGGCCGGGAATAAAAGGAATGGTTGCCAAAACCGGCAGATAGTCTTCTAGTTTGAGCCCCAATAGATCTAACCCTGCCAAAACTGCCGTGCAATTGGAAATGTTGTAATGTAATGGGAGCCGGATATGCACCGGAATATTTTTTCCGCGAAAAGCTAATTCAAAGTCACAGCCATGAAGCGACTCTTGAATATTCACGGCTTGATAATCCGCTTTGGCTTCGGTGCTGAATGATTTCGCGCGCGGAAATTCCGCCAGCAGACGCCGGCCAAAAGGACAGTCGCGATTGATCAGCATATGCTTCGGTTGATATTCCTCGAAAAGCCGACGCTTGGCTTGAAAGTAATCTTCTAAATTCTTGTGATAATCCAAATGGTCTTGAGTCAACTGAGTAAAAACAGCCAATTCAAAATCAAGCCCAACAACCCTTTTTTGGTCCAACGCGTGAGAAGACACTTCCATCGAGACATACTTTGCTCCTTGCTCAGCCATCTCAGCCAATAAAGGAATTAAGGTCTCAGGCCCTGGTGTGGTATTTCCAGACTCACGGCTTCCGGAAGGAAGTTCATACGACAAAGTTCCGATCGTGCCGGCTTTAAAGTGGGATGTCAAAAGTTTATAAAAAAGCTGGGTAATCGTAGTTTTTCCGTTTGTGCCGGTCACACCGATCAGGCTCAACGAATCGGAATGAAAGTCATAAACACGTTTCAATAGTTCGGGAAAAATTTGCTGGCAATCCTGAACCCGAACCCCAACAACCGAGGTAGGAAGTATCACGTTCGCGTTTTCATAAACAACCGCAGCCGCGCCCTTAGCGATAACTTCAGAAATAAAATCATGCCCATCGGATTGGGGTCCGCGGCAAGCCACGAAAAGATCCCCGAGCTGAACTTGACGCGAATCCTTCGTGATTTTTCCGAGACAAACTTGCCCATTCCAATTTTTTTTCTCTATGCAATTCAGCGCTTGAAACAAACCCTCTAAATTCATCATTGGGGTACGACACGGCTTTGAATTTGAAATTGATAATCCGGCGCGACCACTTCAACCTGATGGATTTCACGAATATCCCCGTCGTAAAAATCAAGCGCCAACCGCAGCTTTGTCGTCTGAATTTCGCTGACTCCCGTTTTTTTTAGCCACTCCCCTAAAAAGCGGAGTTTGGAGCCGTCCCCCTGAAGCGACATGGCCCAAACTCGGTCACGAATCCACGCCAACGGATCCAATTGAATGTCAAAGTTTCCCTGAAGCAATTCCACTTTGTCATTCCAAACAAAAGAAGCATTTTTGACTTTAAACCGGGGTGTGAATAACACAAGATCGCGCTCCCCTTTCAAAATGATCGCGTATTTATGCTCCATTTGCCGGATAAAAAGGACGGGTAACGCGCTGATAAAAACAACCCACGCAGAAACGGCGAGCAACAAAAAAATAAGAAGGAACTTTAAAGTGCGGATCATTTTTCAATTACGTCAGAAACCAGAAGCACGCTCAGCCGTTTAAGCGGAGCGAGTCTGAATAAAAAAATAAAACGCGACAAGGGCAGCGGGAAAAGAAACGATCAACATCAAATACAAGAGCGGCGACATCAACGGTGCTTGATTTTGTTCCAAGGGCTCCAAAATCGGCTTGGCTTCAGCCACATGATCCGGTTTTTTGATTTGAATGCCTTTTGCCATTTTTTACTCCGCAGACTTCATGGCAACCGGCAGTCGAATTTCACTGCCGGCCCGCAAAGCCAAGTTTTGAATTTTGCCTAAAATAACATCGTTTTTGACAACTTTCAAGAAGGTGTCCACAACCTGAGGGTCAAACTGAGATAGTTTATGCAGTTCGATCTCATGCAAAGCTTCCAAAACCGATTTTGGCCTCCGATAATGCCTTTTTGAAAGCATGGCCGTAAACGAATCCACAACAGACACAATCCTCGCTCCGATCGGAATTTGCTCGCCCTTCAGCCCTTCCGGATAACCCCGTCCGTCAAACCTTTCGTGGCGGTACAAAATAATCGGCAAAGCCGGTTTCAAAGAAGAAATCGATTTGAGTAAATTCGCGGCTTTAATCGGAAGCGAACGCAATGCCTGAAACTCTTTCTTACTGAGCCGCTCTTTCTTTTCCAGCGTCAATTCAGGGTGCACCAACTGCCCCGCGTCCAAAAGTAAAATACCGCGTTCTAAATTCACAATATCGTTGCCTCTCAATCCCATTTGGCGTCCTACTTCCAAACTAATTTCGGCAACAAGCTCAAGATGTGATCGGTCTTTACCGAATTGACGCTCAAGTAAGCCCGTAATGGTGCGGATACTGCCCATGGTCAACTCTTCCGTGCGCTCATAAAGCTGGGCGTTTTTAATGGCAACCACCGCTTGTTCAGAAAGAGACTTGAGAATTTCAAGGTCCGTTGCCGTAAAGGCCTGTCCGTCCACTTTATCCCAAAGCATAATCACACCAACGACATCATGCTCAATAAAAGGCACGCCGATGCAGCTGGGAGAAAGACGAAACTCGCCGGTATCCGCAATCCGTCCCTCCACGCCTCTTCCAACGCGAACGCGGTGGTGATGAACATACCGTTTATGAGCGCCCAAAGCGAAGAACGGGATCAAATGCTGACCATCTTCGTCCATTAACAAAATGGAACAGCCTTGGGCTTTTAAAATCTGCGCACTTAAGCGGCCGATCCGCGGCAGCAAGTCTTTTAAGCGCAAAGACGCGCTGATAACGCGATGCACCGAATGCATCGTCGACAAAGCCAACGCGCGCGGATGCACTGTTTCATAAAAATTATTCAATTCAAAGTTTTTATAAGCAATTTCCAGTTGAGCCTGCGCAAAAAACTGAAACGGCTTGAGATAGGGTTCAAGCTCACCACGAACCCGCATTTCATTGCCGGAGGAAAACTCCGTTAAGAAAATAAAGCCTTTGTAATTACCCAAATGGCTTAGCCCCAGCATCAGCCCCATCCGGCTGCGGTTTGTCCTGAAAAATGCGGGCAAGGGTTTACGCATCTCTGAACTTTCAAGCCATTGATCCGCGAATTTTTTTAAAAATGCACCCGTTGAAGCTTTATCGCTTTGAAGCACAGAAAGCGAAGAGGCCGATCCTTTGCGGTCGAGAGGAATTAATTTGGATTCGGAAGTAGAAGGGGCAATATAAATCCAAAAATCAGGCCGTTTCATCAAGCGGCTGAACTCGCGGAACCCTTCATTCCAGTCGGTGTGGGTCAGTAAATACTTCTCAATAACACTTTGATTTTTTTTCGCAGCGGCCAGTTTCTGACTCATCTTACGAAGACCATCCCATTATTGTGTAACCGAACTAAACAAACTTTCGGATCCTGCCCACGCTCCGTCGCTGTCCCACAACGAATTACGTTTCTCCACAATAATTTTAGAGAGGCCGTAAAAATCAAGCAGGAGGTTAAAGAACCTCAAATCCCAGATATCCATTTTATACTGTTGGGCCAAAAGACGGGCATTTTGTTCAATCCCGCCCGCAACGACCAAAATCCGGCGAACACGCTTCTTTTGGCGGCCCGAGGAGGCTTTAAATTCCTCAATATCCGCTTCCGTCAGCTCTCTGCAGGAAGCCAGATAAAAGTGGTTCTCTTTAGACGAAATCGCCCGCAAACTCCAGCAGCCCTCCTGCACAACCGACCAGGCAATTTCCTGAAAATGGGCTCCGTAAACCTTGCGCCCTTCTAATTGCGTTGTTCCGGCGCGAAATTGCTTCAGCAAAGACTCTACCTGGGTCACAATTTTAGCGGAATCCGATTCACATCCCATTTCATAAATAGAACCTAAGAGACGCATCCAGCGGCCGCGGCGTGCTTTATCGTCAAGAAGCTGTCCCTGGCAGTTTGGAAGCAAGACTTCATGCGCCCAAAATCTGAAAAGCGGATCGCGTAATGAATAAGAAGCTCCGCCTGAAACCAGCCATCCTGCGTCTTCCATGCGGGTAATCATTTTCTTTGCTTCCGGAATTTTAAGTCCCAGCGCAGCGGCTAAAGCACCGGGCTTCACACGACCCGTGCTGAGCAAAGCCACCGCTTCGGACAAAACATGCTCGCTCTCACGAAGCCCCCGCGGAAGCGACTCCACTTTTTTTTGAAACAAAAGTGAAATACGGCCATCCGACTCAAGCACTTCCCGCATAACCGTTTCAAACAAAGTGGCAATTCCCAGCTGACGCTTCGGATCAGTGCAAACCAAATCATCTAAAGCGCGAAGCATCGCGTCCAAATAACGCGGTTCCCCGTCCGTTAAACGGAACAAGAATCGCCTTGCCGGCAAAGAAAGGTAAGAAGCGCAGGCTCGTCCGTCAATGTGGACATTCATTTCTTTAAAACCGAAGGACTGTAAATCCATGGTTTCAAAGTTGCTGAAAAGCAAAGAGAGTTTTTCTGAAAAAATAGCGCGGGATTTTTTGGACTCCGAGCTGGTCACGACAAAGAGAACTTCTTTTTCCATCATCATCCGGTTGCCGAAAATGGAATAAACATCATGAACCCCAAATTTCTCAAGACCGAGAAACTCATCCAGAATTAAAACCACTTTCCGAGCCGTTTCTTCGGCTAATTGCCCGCTCAAAGCAAACAACTCGCGCACGGCCAAAGCGGCATTGCCCTGCTTATACAATTTTAAAATATGCCGCGCGGCTTTGGCCGTTTTGGGAACTTGGGCATCCGCAGTCTCCAAGAGAACATCAAGAGAAGAGTCCGGTAAGTGCAGCGCTGAAGATAAAAGGCAGCGTATCCAATAAAAAGTGATTTGGCTGGATGAAACCGGCGCAAGATCAATGAGCACTGTGAGAATTGGAAAGTCACGCGCGCGGACGGCTTCCGTGAATTTGGCAATCAACTTCGTCTTGCCAAGCCCTACCCGTCCGAGCAACGCCAAATTTTGGCGGTATCCCCGTCCAAAATCTTCAGCACGCTTCAGCAAACGAGCGCTAATTTGATCGCGGTTTAAAACCGTCATGAATGATAATCCTTCCCTCAAAAAAAGTAATAAAGGGAGGACGGCTCTCGGTAAAAAAGATGTAAAAAAATAGAAAATAACAGAAAAAGCAGCCGACCTTGGGCGTTATCTTACAATGAAGTATTCCGTTGGCAAGCAAAAAGAGGACGAGCCAGGCGGCGACAAAAAAAACCGCTTGATTTTTATTTTTTTGTTGGTGTTTCGCGGCTCAAAAACTTAGCGGATTGATTTGAAGCGCGGGTTTTAACTCGCTCACGGGACACTATATGTCGTTGCCAGCGGCGCTCAGCCACCCTAAATTCCATTTTAGACTGCCGAACAAATTCATGAATAGCTTCCTCTCCCGTCGAGGATAACTTCATGGAGATTTCTTCGTTACTGCGGAGTTTTTTTAGTTTGGCGAGATGGTCTTCGACTTCGGGGCGGAGCTTATCAGACTCTTGCGACTTTTCCTGGCTAATTTTGTCGTAAAGAGCTTGCCACTCTTTTTCCATCTTCTCGACGAAGGGCTTAATAAGCTGAGACTGTATGTTTTCCATAAGGCAAGTATCGGCTTCCCAGCGAAAAAGTAAAGGGATTCTAGCTCAATGAAGTGGCCGTTTGGGTCACGGGTATAAAAAGACGAATGAGCGTCCCTTGCCCGGGAACACTCTCTAAACCAATTTGCCATAAATGAGCATCGCAAATCGCCTTCACAATACTGAGCCCCAATCCGGACCCCTCACGTGACCTTGCCAATTCGTCACGGAAAAACCGCATAAAAATTTTTGGCTGATTTTCAGGGCTGATTCCAATACCGGAGTCTTTGACTTCAATGATCGCCATATCATCCTGCAGCCCTAAAGCCACGATCACTTCTCCGCCGGTATCGGTAAACTTTAAAGCATTATCGATTAAATTATTCATCACCCGCTTAAAATGGCCTTCATCCGCCTCAATTACCCCATCCCCCAAAGGACTCCAAATAAGCTTAATCCCTTTTTGCCGGGCTCTTTCCTGAAAACGCTCCACGAGCGGCTCCAAAACTTCTAAAAGATGAAGATTCTGCTTATCTAAGCGGAGCTGACGGGCATCACTGCGCACCAAAATCATCAGGTCGTTGACCAATCGGATCATTTCGTCGGTTTCTTCACTGATCACCAAGAGCATTTTATCAATTTCTTCGCGCGATCGAGTCTTGCGCGCCGCCAAATCAAGTTCGCCGCGAATAATCGCCAGCGGCGTTTTAAGCTCATGCGAAACGTCCGAGCTGAATTCACGCATGGCGCGCGTCGAATGCTCAAGACGGTCGATCATCTCATTCAGCGTTTCGGCCAGACGGTCAATTTCATCCCCCATGTAGGTTCGCGGCAAACGGCTATCCAGATGCGCGGCGGTAATTTGCTTCGCTTCTTTCGTCATGCTATCAACAGGTTTAAAAAATCGGCGCGCCAAAAACCAACCCGCAAAGCAAGCGCAAAGCACCGCCAAGGGAATACCAATCGCGATCATCCCCGCAAGCTGTTTGAGTGTTTTTTCAGTTTCGTAAAGCGCGTAGGCGGACTGTACGACGGCAACGGGATTCCCCGCAACTCGCAGCATTTTGTAATACAAACGGAAAGGTTTGTTCTTGAAATGAATGGTCTGATAAGAAGCGCCGGATTCCATAAAGAAAGAATCGCGCTCAAAGTTGGGAAAGATAATTTCCTTTTCCCATTCTTTGAGATTCGAAACAATATCCTCGTGCGCAAAATTCACAATCCGCAACATGTGCTGACTGCGCGCCAAAAAAAGAGACTGCTTTTCCCATTCTAAAATGATATTTCGAAGAGCTTGATCTGTTTCCGGCGAAAAAGGTTTAAGTGCTTCTTGGGAGGTCCTTGCAAGAGATGAAAGCAGTTTCGGCTGAGCCGTCAGTTTCGCTTGAAGGGCTTCTTCCGCTTTTTGAACCGACCAAGCTAAATTTTTCTCGGCATCATGATAAAGCGCGCGGGCCAGCTCCGCGTACATCATGAATGAAAAAATGGCGAGAAAAACGCTTAAGACAAGCGCATACCAAAGCGTCAGCCTAACTTTAACTGATTGAAGACGGATCATACCGCTTTAGCCCCAATCAATTTATAAATGGCTTAATTCAATTGCCGGTTGGGCTACAAGCCCAGAGAAAAATAAAACAGCTAGCATACCGCTCACGCATCAATCAGGCGGTAGCCGATCCCGCGTACCGTCTCAATCCGGCATCCCGACTTGGCAGGATCCACTTTCTTTCGCAAAAAGTTAACATACACATCGATGGTGTTGCTCATCGGATCAAACTGCAGATCCCAAACCTGCTCCGCAATTTGGGTTCGTGAAACCGGATTTTCTTTATTCCGCAGCAAAAACTCAAGCAGCTTGAATTCTTTCTGAGAAAGCGTGACTTTCTCGGAACCGATATAAACATGCCGACGTAAAAGATCCAGCTTCAGTTTACCGGATTCCAAGTGAGTATCTTCCTGAACTTTGGCGGGACGACGCATCAAAGCGCGGATACGCGCAAGCAACTCTTCAAAGCTGAAAGGCTTGGTCACATAATCATCCGCACCGGCATCCAATCCGGAAACCTTGTCTTCGGTTGAATCTTTCGCGGTAAGAACAATGATAGGAACTTTGACCCCCAACTCACGGATTTTACGGCAAAGCTCCACGCCGGAAATTTGCGGAACCATCCAATCCAGAATAAAAAGGTCATAATGCGATTCGGAGGCAAGCTGCCAGCCTCGCGCGCCATCGGCCGCGACCGTAACTTCATAGCCTTCCTCTTTCAATCCACGTTCAAGAAAACTCGACATTTTCAATTCGTCTTCAACAATCAAAACTTTCATGCCAACTCCTTTAATTTACTGCAAAAGGCCTTAACTTTTGAGGAACCCGTTTTGACAGCATCAGCTGTGCCAAAAGCTCCCCGACATACACCGCAACCAAAATACCGCATCGATAATAACCATTAGCTACATAATACCCCGAGAGAGCTGTTTTTCCAATTCGAGGACTTCCCGACAAACTACGCGGACGAATTCCTGCCCATCCTTTTTCAGGCTTTGCCATTGCTAATTCAGGCAAAAGGCGTGATGCATAGCGATGAATCTTTTGAATGCCGGAACCGCTTAACTTAGCGGAATACTCATTCTTTTCAACAGTCGATCCGGCTAAAACCCGACCTTGAGCCCACGGAATTAAATATCCGCCATCTGCCGTATGTAAAAGAACTTGTAATGGCTTTTCCCTTTTATAGATGAGGAGCTGCCCGCGGACAGCTTGAACGGGCTGATAAAACCCCGTCCGTTTGTCTTCCGTTCGCGCCCATGCACCCAAACAACCCACCACTCGCTCTGTCCTAAAAGAACGGCTTCCGAGTCTAATTCCTACAGCGCGATTTTCCCGGACAATTAAACGCGGTTGAGACGGGCATGTTTTAAAAACAACACCTTGCTGTTTTAGCCACGCTTTGAGAGTCCTCATCAATTTCGCAGGGAGAACACGGGCCACATCCGGCAAATAAAGCCCCCCGCGCACTTGAGGATCAATACCCGGTTCACACAAGAGAACAGATTCACGATCAAGCCAGCGGACATCCATTCTTGCGCGGACACCCCGGATTTTTAAAAAACGCTTTAAAAGAGTTTCATCTTTTTTTGTAAAAGCAGTATAGAGCAATGGCCTCTTCTCATATCCGGTGGACTGTCCGGTCGCGTTTTCAATTTGTTTGATCCAACGTCCATACGCCTGAAGCGCGGGAATGGTTAGCTGAAGAATTTCGGGACGAAAATCAAGATCAACAAAAGGATCCAAAATTCCGGAGGCATGGGAACTGGACATACCTTTGACGGGTTTTTCTAAAACTAAAACTTTTTTCTTTTTTAAAACGAGCGCGCGCGCTACGCCCAATCCGGCAATTCCGCCACCGAGAATCACTGCGTCCCAAACAAAAGGTTCCGCATTTGCCCGTTTTTTCATGCCGCCTTCATTCCCCACAATCGTTCCCACCAATTTCTTGACTTCTTTTCAATACTCCAAAGCCCTAGCTTTTGATCACGCGCCCTTTTTTCAGCCGCAAAAAAATCATTTTGAAAAGGATGCGGAAATTTTCGGTAAGCTTCAGCCGCGCCCTCTTCAACCAGCCGCAAATTAACAAAAGATTGATCTTCTAAATAAAGATAAGCTAATCGGCGATGATAGCGGTCTTCCTTTTCGGGGCCATCCCGCAGATCTACAACTTTGCCTTCCACCCATTTTTTCAAAAGCTGCTTGGATTCTTCACCATAAGGTTCACCGCGATGCGCATAGTCGCGATTTTCAATTTCCGGCGCATCAATTCCGATTAACCGCACTCGGGTATCATCCGCCAAAACAACCGTATCACCGTCAATGACACGCTTAACAACCGCTTGTTCCGCAGACGCAAGCGAGACTAACGACAAATGACTAACGACTAGCGACAAAAAAATAAATCTGAGAATATTTCGATGATCCATAGCGTTTAGTTTTTAAGTCCTTGGCAGTAGTCGGTGGTCGTCAGTCATTGGTCGCACTAGAGTTTGCGTTTGAATTGGCGCTCAAGCTCGGCAAACGAATACTTCAACATCGAAGGCCGCCCATGCGGACAATGGAAGGGTTCATCACAAGCCGCCAGACGATCGAGCAAAACTTTCATTTCATCCAAAGTCAAAGCGTCATGGGCTTTAACTGATTGCGTTTTGCAAGCCAGCATCGCGGCCAGGTCAGCTCGATAGTTTTCTAAACGCACTCCGGCTTGGCCTGTTTCTTTTTCATCAAAGTAAGCAAGCAAAACCCTTTTCGGATTTTCTTTTGCGAAAGCATGCGGGTAAGATCGAATGACCAGCGTCCGTTCGCCGAAAAGCTCAATGTCAAAACCGATTTTTTTTAAAAAGTCAGCTGTTTCTTCATAAATCGCAAAATGGCGCGGACTTAAATCAATCATTTCTTCAATGAGTAAGCGCTGCGACACCGGATTGGCACTTTCCAGGTTTTTACGCAACTCTTCGTATTGAACTTTTTCATGAGCCGCATGCTGATCAATAATCACATAGCCTTCTTCCGTTTCAGCCAAAATGAAAGTGCCATGCACTTGCCCCAAAACTTTTGTGACCTTGAGCTTGGTTGTTTCTGAATAAACGGGCCAAGCGGCTTGCTCCGGCTCTTTGGAAATTTCTGCGGAAGGAAGCGCCTGCTCTTTCAATAAAGTTTCCCAACTCGCGCTTTCTTCGCGAGCGGAAAATGACGGCGAAAAAGATTTCGCTCCGCTTGGCGAAGTAGGAGCCCACTCCGTTTTCAGCACGACAGCGCCCTCTGCCTTGTCAGTTAACGCGGGCCTTAAGTCAGGCGCTTGCCGCAAAGCTCCGGCCACCGCGTTTTGCACCATCGACTTAATTGAGGTTTCTCCAGAAAGCCGTACTTGCTGCTTCGTGGGGTGAACATTCACATCCACATACTCGGGATGCACATCCACAAACATCACCGCGGCGGGATAGCGTCCATGCATCAAAAACCCATGATAGCCCGCTTCAATGGCATAACTAATCGCAAAAGACTTTACCCAGCGCCCATTGATGAATAAATACTGCGTCAGCCGGTTACCGCGCGCGAATTCAGGCTTGGTAACAAATCCGGAAACGCGCACATGCGGAATTTGAGCTTCCACGGGAATCAGCATTTCATCCCAATCTGCGCCCAAAACTGTTTTAACGCGCTCACGAAGATTTTGGTTCGCCGGCAAATCAAAAATGACTTTCTCCTGATTTTGAAAAAGGAAGCGAATCGAAGGCTTCGCCAAAGCTGCGGAAGCGACAAACTCGTAAATATGCCCAAATTCAGTCGCGTCTTGTTTCAGGAATTTCCGGCGTGCGGGCGTATTAAAAAACAAATCACGCACTTCAATGGTTGTCCCGTTGGAAGCGGAAGCTTCACGGGCCTTTGCTAAAGCGCCGCCCACCATCCAAATTTCAGTGCCGGTTTCCGCGTCTGCGGGTTTTGTCACCAAAGTCATGCGTGAGACCGCCGCGATACTCGGCATGGCTTCGCCGCGAAAACCGAATGATTCGATTTTGGCTAAATCTTCATCAGATTTAATTTTGCTGGTGGCATGGCGTTTAAAAGCCAACTCCGCGTCTTGCGGCGACATCCCGCAGCCGTTATCCGCGATACGGATAAGACTTTTACCGCCATGATGCACCGTAATTTCAATCGAAGTGGCGCCTGAATCAATTGAGTTTTCAACCAACTCTTTCACAATCGACGCCGGCCGCTCAACGACTTCCCCCGCCGCAATTTTATTAGCCACTCGCTCCGACAAAATGTGAATTTTATTCGTGGTCATTTTTGCTTTTGGGCTTGGTTTTTCAGCTCTTCTAATTTTTGTAAAGCCTGAATCGGCGTAAGGCGGTTCACATCAAGTTGCTTTAGCTCATCGATGACGGGATGCTGTTTCGTCGGTTGAGCTACAGGCTCAGAGACAAAACGAGACTGGTCGCCTTCTAAAATCTGCGTCGCTTTTTGATTTTCACTTTCAAGCACAGCCAAAATTTCTTTCGCCCGCGCCGTCACAGCCGGCGGTAATCCTGCCAGTTCAGCAACATGAATTCCGTAACTGCGATCGCTTGCACCCTGAACCACTTTCCTTAAAAATAAAATTCCGTCCGCAGTATCTTTCACTTTCATCGTAAAGTTTTTAACCGCGGGAAAGTGCGCCTCAAGCTGCGTCAATTCATGATAATGCGTGGCAAAAAGTGTGCGGGGCTTCGAAGCGCCTTGAGCCAAGGATTCGCATATCGCCCAAGCGATGCTGAGGCCGTCAAAAGTAGAAGTTCCCCGGCCGACTTCATCCAGAATCAATAAACTGCGATTCGTGGCTTCATTCAAAATGCGGGAAGTCTCAAGCATTTCCACCATAAAGGTACTTTCACCGCGCGCCAAATCATCCGAAGCGCCGATGCGCGTAAAAATACGATCCACCACGCCCACCTTGCAAGATTTAGCCGGTACAAAACTGCCAATTTGCGCTAACAGCACAATCAACGCGGCTTGGCGAATATAGGTCGATTTACCGGCCATATTCGGACCGGTCAAAACAATCAGCTGCTGATTTTCTTGGTTAAGTTTGAGATCGTTTTCAACAAATTTACCCATCGGCAGCATGCTTTCAACCACGGGATGACGTCCACCTTCAATTTCAATTACATCCGAATCGCTGATTTGCGGGCAAACCCAGTTTTTTCGTAATGCCACACGCGCCAAAGCCAAAAGCGCGTCGACCACGCCGACGGATCGAGCCATTTCCTGCAAAGGCAAAAGCTGTTCCAAAACCCGGACGCGAATTTGATTGAAAATCTCATATTCCAAAGTCTTCATTTTGTCCTGCGCGCCGGAAATTTTCTGATCCCATTCCGTCAACTCAGGTAAAACAAAGCGTTCCGCGTTGGCAAGCGTTTGACGGCGAATATAATTCTCGGGAACTTGATTCAAATACGATTTGCTGATTTCAATCGCGTAGCCGAATACTTGTGAATACTTCACCTTCAGGGATTTAATCCCCGTGCGTTCGATTTCACGCTGCTGAAAATCAAGAATCCACTGTTTTCCGTTCTGCGAAAGATAGCGGTATTCATCGAGTTCGGCCGAATATTTCTCTCGAATGATTCCGCCTTCACGTACCGTGAGCGGCGGCTCGGCAACAATCGCCTGCTCAATCAATTGACACAAAGCCGGAAATGGCTGAATTTTTTGATTGAGCTCCAAAACAAACGGACAAGCAAAACGGCTCAATTCTGTTCTCAAATCCGGAATACGCCCCATGAAGTTTTTGAGATTAACCAAATCCCGCGCGTTTGCAACGCCTGAATTCAAACGGCTCAAAGTTCTTTCCATGTCGCGAATCCCGGAAAGCAAAGTTCCGATTGCTTCAGCCGAAACCTTTTTCGAGCATAATTCTTTTACGGCATCCTGCCGCGCTTCAATTTCTTTTACGCGCACCAATGGCCGCAAAAGCCACTGCTCCATTTGGCGCATGCCCATCGAGGTCAGAGTTTCATCCAAGACGCGGAATAGAGTCCCAAGTCCTTTACGACCCTGCTCATTCGCAACAAGTTCTAAACTCTTTTGCGCTTGGCGATCGAGCATCATGCATGCGGCAGTTAATAAGATTTTAGGCGCGCGTACATGCCCCAACGCATGATGAAAATGATCGTGCAAATAATAAAGGACCGCTCCGCAAGCTCCGACCGCCAAACTGTCATCATGAAAACTCAGTGATTGTACTGATTTCAGCTGAAAACCCTGTTTTAAACGATCCGCGGCTTCGGCAGCGTCAAAAACCCAATCCTCATAAACGCTCACCGCTGCATGCAGCCATTCGCGCGCAAAAGTAGCCACCGATGTTTCATCCAAACTTTTGGGCAAAATTACTTCGCGCGGATGAATCAACGCCAGTTCATCCAAAAGCCGATCTTCTGCAACACGGCGAACCCAAAACTCGCCCGTCCCCAATTCGAGATAAGCCAAAGCGGCCTCTCCGTTTTTTCGGAAAACAGCGGCCAAATATTCGGCCGAACGCGAGGCATTTTCATCGTCGAGATAAGTCGCGGGCGTGATCAAACGCGTCACCTTGCGCTCCATCAACCCCTTTGTCTTGGATGGATCCCCGATTTGTTCACAAACAGCCACTTTAAGGTTTTTGTCCAACAGCAAGCGGACATAACCGGAAAAAGCATGATGCGGAAAACCGCACATCGGAATTCGTCCGGCGGCACCGGCTTCGCGACCCGTTAAAGTTATATTTAAAATTTCGGAGGCTTGATTGGCGTCTTCAAAGAACATTTCATAGAAATCACCCAGCCGGAAGAACAAAATCGTGGCGGGAGGAAGTGTTTTTTTAATGGAGCGGTATTGCTCCATCATCGGGGTTAATTTTGCCGGCTCTTGAAAAAGATTCATCTGCTGCGTTGCGCTCTGCGCTTCCTTGTGCGGCGTACCAGTTAAGTACGCCTCCGCGGGCGCTTGATCGCGCCTAGCATCTGAATTTTTTTGAAGAGCCTCTCCGATCGGTGGCTGAGGGTTTGAAGTCATGCGGAATTATAAACTAGGACGCAGGAATCAGGAATCAGAATTAAGCTGAAATAATAGGCTTTCGGGAGCCCAATAAACCGTTTCGCAATGAAAAGCGAACGGATTCTAAAATCAAGAAGAAAGCCAAGCCGAGCAGGATTAAGGCAATCGATGCGGGCAAATCTAAACCGCCTCGCTGCCATGAGCTTAAAATCATGCGCCCAAAAGACCAAACCGTCATAGTCAATAAAAAGGTCATCGGAATCAAAGCCAATAGCCAGTTCTTACCAATGCGTTTCATCCACAATGCGATCGCGAACAAAGAAAACGCCGCTAAAAGCTGATTGGAAGTTCCAAATACCGTCCAAAAAACTTTCCATGCCGGAATCACATTGCCGGCTTGATCGGTCACCCGCATCGACACGCAGGCCAAAGGGATCAAAAGCGAAAGGCCCGTGGCAACCAAACGGCCTTGATTTTCTTTCCAACGTAAAACTTCCTGCAATAAATAGCGCGCCAAACGAGTCGCGACATCCAGCGTGTCATAAATAAAAGTCGTAAACGCGAGCAGCACGAAAGACTGCACAAATTCTCGCGGCAGTCCCAAATGACCGATGAAACGGCTTAACCCTGCGGCGTAAATCCGGTCCGGTGACGCGCCGGCCAAAACATCTCCCTTGGCAAGAATCATCACGGTTGCCAAAGCTAAAATCGCAACAACCCCTTCCAAAATCATCGCGCCATAACCTACACATCCACAATCGGTTTCATTTTTAATTTGTTTGGAAGTTGTGCCGGAGCTCACCAACCCATGGAACCCCGAGCAAGCCCCGCAAGCAACGGTAACAAAAAGAATCGGAAACAACGGAAAGCCTTGAGCACTATGCCAACCGATAAAAGCCGGGTACTGAATGGGTTCGCCGCCAATAAAAAGCCCGACCAATCCCGCAATCAAAGTCGCGTAAAGAAAAAATCCGCCGAGATAACCGCGCGGCTGTAAAAGCGCCCAAACCGGCAAAAGTGACGCAACCGCGCAATATCCGATCAAAATAAAATTCCAAATCTGCTGAGCCGAAAAGGGCCCAATCGCGGAAACGGTCAGCGGAATTTTTTGACCATACCAAATCGCGACGCAAACCAAGGCGATAAAAAGCGGAGTCGCTAAACCGAGATTCATCTTAAATTTTTTCAGAGCAATGCCCATGGCAACTCCGATAAAAAGATAAAGCACGGAAGAAGTCGCCACACCACCACCCAGTGAGGGCTCAGAAAATGAAGCGGAGGTTAAATCCGTAAACGCAGTAATCACATACATCAACGAAAGCCAAACAAACGCGGTAAAAAGCAGATGTCCGCGCGGACCGAAAAGGTCACGCACCATTTCAACAATCGAAACGGCTTTGTGGCGAACGGAGCCGATCAAAGTGGAAAAATCATGAAAAGCGCCGAAAAAAATGGCTCCCCCGACAATCCAGCACAGCACCGGCAACCAGCCAAACCAAACTCCGGCTAAAATCGGCCCCACAATCGGTCCCGCGGCGGCAATCGCGGAAAAATGCTGCCCGAGTAGAAAAAACTTTGAAGTGGGAACGAAATCCACACCATCATTAACTTGGTTGGCGGGAGTTTCTTTCTTAGGATCGAGATCAAAGTAGCGCTTGAGAAAGCGCACATTGAGAAAATAGCCCGCTAAAAAAATGGCGAGCACAAACAAAATAAGATAGATCAGCGGCATGGCTCAAATATTAACACAACATAAGAAACGGGAAAACCCTGCATTAGCTAAGGGCAGATTCCGAAAGAGATTTTTGATTTCTGATAAAAGGTGCGATGAGAAAAAAAGCCAAGCCCTGAATAAGCGCGGAAATAAGAATGAGATTATTGACACCCGCCATCGCAAAAAGCTTACCGCCTAAAAAACCCCAGGCAATTTGCGAAAGATTAAAAAAACCCATCATCAGCGCAAAGATAGACCCTTCCGCTCCGGTTCCGCGTGTCATTTCCGCCGCAACCGACATCATCGGAATCAAAACGATCCCTGTTGCGATACCGCCGAAAAAAATCAGCCAAACGGCGGAATCGGGTCCGCGCACCGCGCAAGTGCTGAGAATGTTAATGACATTGACCGCGACAACGACATAAAGCATGTGCTTCACCGGAATTTTTGTCATCCAAAACCCGAATGCTAAACTGCCCAATGCCGCTCCCGCCCATCCTAAGCTGATTAAAAACCCCAAAAAATCATTCGCGAAAAAGAGTTTCTCTTTCATATGAAAGAAGAAAGGCGTGCCGAATAAAGCCGAGCTTGTTGCCAAGCCCAGAAAAACAAGCCATCCGAGCGTTTCTTTTCTCACGCAAAAACGAAGAACTTCTTTAGCCGTGCTCACACCGCCCAAAGAACGCGCGCCCGCTTGAAACGGCTGCTCACGAACCAATAAAAGCGGCGGTAAGGCTAATAAAGGCAGGCAAGCCGTGATTAAAAAAATCATTTTCGGCTCAACTTGAGAAATTAGCCAACCGCCCAGCATTCCGGTCGCCACGGCCCCCAGACTGCGGCAACGACATAAAGCATGTGCTTCACCGGAATTTTTGTCATCCAAAACCCGAATGCTAAACTGCCCAATGCCGCTCCCGCCCATCCTAAGCTGATTAAAAACCCCAAAAAATCATTCGCGAAAAAGAGTTTCTCTTTCATATGAAAGAAGAAAGGCGTGCCGAATAAAGCCGAGCTTGTTGCCAAGCCCAGAAAAACAAGCCATCCGAGCGTTTCTTTTCTCACGCAAAAACGAAGAACTTCTTTAGCCGTGCTCACACCGCCCAAAGAACGCGCGCCCGCTTGAAACGGCTGCTCACGAACCAATAAAAGCGGCGGTAAGGCTAATAAAGGCAGGCAAGCCGTGATTAAAAAAATCATTTTCCGCTCAACTTGAGACATTAGCCAACCGCCCAGCATTCCGGTCGCCACGGCCCCCAGACTGCGGCACCCCCAAGCGAGACTTTGGTAGAGCCGGCTCCATTCACGATCGGATTTCTCCACTACAAGTCTGTCCGTAATCACATCGGTGCCGGCAAAACCCAGATTCGCGATCCAAAGCGAAACCAAAACCGCGGACGGCTGTTTTCCCCAACACGCCAAAGCCACCCAGCCCGCAACAGAACAAAAAAGATACACCAGCAAATAACTTTTACGGCGGACGCCGAACAGCGGAAAACTATCCGAAAAATATCCGTACACAATTTTAAATATCCAAGGCAGCGACGCAAGCGACGCGATGGTTGTAATTTGCTCGATAGACCATCCGAGATTTCTGAAATAAATCGGCAATGCCACCGCTGAAATTCCAAGCGCGCCCTGAATAAAATAAACAACCGCGGTGAGCCAAGCGACATGACGATGATTCATAAAAACTTTTTTTGATTTTGTTTTTTCATTTTTTGATTTGATTTATCAAAAATGAAATTAAAAAATGGACAAACGCATGATAACTTTTTTTTTAATAAATCGCATTTTTAATTTGCATTCCATCACCTTCATCAGATAAACTACAAATCGTTGTTAAAGATTCTCCAAAATGGACGATAAACGAATAACGAAAGTTAATTCGTTGAAAGGAGCAAATATCATGGCAGCTAAGAAGAAAAAAGCAGCTAAGAAACCGGCTAAGAAAAAAGCGGTTAAAAAGCGCAAATAACTTTTCGAAGTTATTTTGAAGGCCTGATGGAAACATCAGGCCTTTTCTCTGTCTTGTTTCGTCTCTGCGCTTTGCGCAACCGGCGAACCCATTCAACCTTCATAAAATTTGTCGCTCCCTATAGCCTCATTCGCGATTCCCTCTTCACGCTCTCATCAACATCGGTTATATTCCCAGCATGAAAGATACCCTGTTACTGTTCGACATTGACGGCACCCTGCTTACATCGGGCAGCTGCGGCAAAAATGCGCTCGACCGCACCTTTGAAAAGATGTTCGGCATTCGCGGCGCGTGGGGCAATATGATTCCGGACGGCAAAACCGACCTTTTAATCGGCAATGAAATTGCGCAACAGCACCTAAAACGCGATCTAACAGCGGCGGAGTGGAAAGAGTTTACCAAGCGCTATACCAAGCATTTCGCCGAGGAATCCGAGCACTCAATCTACTTTAAGACCATGCCCGGAGCGTTCAAATTATTGGAGTATCTTTCCAATTTGCCGCACATTCATCTCGCCGTAGCCACGGGCAACATCGAAGCGGTTTCCTGGATGAAGCTCAAAAGAGTCCGTCTGCATTCTTATTTCCGCTGCGGAGGATTCGGAGAAAACCACACTCACCGTAAAGGAATTTTAAACGATGCCCACGTGGCATCACAAAAACACTTTAAGAAGAAATTTTCAAAAAGAAAAACTTTCGTCATCGGCGACACAAAACACGATGTAGCAGCGGCTCATTTGGTTCGTTTTCGCAGCATCGGCGTTCATACCGGAACCAACCGCGGGAAAGATTTTAAAATCGTCAAACCTCATTTCCAACTCGAAGATCTTTCCGACATCGACCGCTTTATGGAGATTTTGTCCCGGCGTCTTCTGTTTTGAACTCGGCAAGCAAACCTTCATTACTGAAACTGAAATAGCCGTTCGCGCCGACAATCACATGATCCAGCACTTTTACACCCACAAGGCTGCAAGCGGAAATCACCTTCTCCGTCACGCGTAAATCTTCGGGGCTGGGCTGTAGCCGTCCGGAAGGATGATTATGCGCGAGAATCACCGCCGTCGCGTGGCAGGCAAGCGCACGCGCGATAATTTCCCGCGGATAAACCGGTGTTTCATCGATAGTCCCAATAAACAAGTCACGCTCTTCAATAATTTCCAGCTTCTTGTTCAGATACACCGCGCGAAAAACTTCCCGCTTTTGGCTCCCTAAGGCGGCACGCAAATATTCCGCGAGTGCTTCAGGGTCACGCACGGTTAAACGCGAAGGGACTTGCGCACGGACAAACCGGGTAACAATTTCTCTGACCGCGCAAATCTGCGAAACACGCGCCGGACCAACCCCATCTAAATGAATCAGCTCATCCGGGCTTGAGTTAAGCAAAGCAATCAATCCGCCGGTTTGAGCTAAAATGGACCGCGACCAATCCACACAATTAATACCCGCTGTTCCCGACCCCATCAAAACGGCAAGCAGCTCCGCTTCGGATAGAACACCGGCTCCCATCCTTATCAGTTTTTCCCGCGGCCGATCGGCATGATTCCATTCCTTAATTTTCATTTGCATATTTTATATGATTTATATGCATATTTAAAGCTAAATTTTTTTATCTCTTTTTAACCTGAATCAGCCTCGCGTCGCCGCCTTGATGCAGAAAAGATATATCCCACCCTCTTTTGGGCAATAACTCACCGGCTTTTTCCGGCCATTCAACACAGACAATCGCGGTTGAATCTTGTACAAATTCCTCAAACCCAATATCCGCGAGCTCTGCCGGTGAATTCAGCCGATAACAATCGAAATGATAAAGCGGAATACGGGATGAGTAGCGATGCATCAAAGAAAATGTGGGACTGGTCACCGCTTCATTTTTAGCCAGCCCCAATCCTTCGGCGAGCCCTTTGACCCAAGTTGTTTTGCCCGCTCCCAAATCACCGTGCAGGCAAATCAAATCCCCCGAACGAATCTGTTTCGCAAAATGAACCCCGGCAGTCCAAGTTTCTTTTGCGGATGAAGTCGATATGGTTTGATTCATATTAAAAATGCCGGAAACCGGTTGAAACTGAAAAATGCGTTTGCTTTTGACCGTTCATAAAAAAATCAATTCCTGATTTTCCGCGGCCGATTACTCCGATCAGCGTCAGCGGCACTATCGGAAAAGCTTTTTTCCATTTTTCAGCCAAAGATCGGAACTTCAAATGCGGCACGGTCATCAGCAATTCAAAATCTTCTCCATCGGATAATGCCGCGCTCACATTTTTCGCCGCAGATGACACAGGAATGCATTCCAGATTTAAACCAGCCCGAACCCCCGATGCGCGCGTTAAGTGGCTTAAATCCTGTGCCAAACCGTCTGAAACATCCATTAAAGCGCTAATGGCACCGGTTCTTGCCAAAAACACCCCTTCGCGAACACGCGGAGTGAAAGCAAAATGTTTTTTCAAAATGGATCCGCCCAAATCGCCCGTGACCAAAATCAAATCACCGGGTTTGGCGCCACTGCGAAGGATAGCTTGTTTGCCTGCCGGTTCCCCCCAAACTGTAATGCTGCAAAAAAACTGCGCGGACGAAGTCATATCTCCGCCGACACAAACTAAACGGTACTCTTTTGCGAGTTTAAAAACACCTTCAAGAAATGCTTTTATTTTTTGGTCTTTTCTCCACAGCTTCGGAATGCCCAGCGTCATCAGAAAGGCTTTGGGGTAAGCGCCCATCGCGGCCATATCGCTTAAATTAATTGCCAGAGCCTTACGACCGGCTTGCGCGGGCGTTACCTTATGGTCAAAGTCCACGCCCTCCACAATCGTGTCGGTCGAAATGACCCAGTTTTTTGCGGCCAAACCCGGAATCACTGCCGCATCGTCACCGATTCCAATCCAACCCGGCGGAACCCGGCCCGCTTTTTTTCTGATCCAACGGATTAGTTCAAATTCATCCATGAAAAGCCTCGAGCATTGCTTTGGCACTAAAAAAATAAACCGTGAACAGAATATTGTGGAGCACGTGAAATGTCCAGCAAGCGATAAAATTCCCCCTTTTTTCGTAAAGCCGCGCCAATCCCGCGCCTAAAACAAAAATAGGAATAAACGTAAACCAAGAACCATGTAAAGCCGCAAAAAACGCGGCACTGAAAAAAATGGCATAACCCGCGCCGCAATAACCTCTTAAAAATCGGTAGCAAAACCCGCGAAAAAAAATCTCTTCTAAAATAGGCGCGGCAACCGAGGCCAGCAAAATCGCTCCGTAAAAAACCCAGGGCGAACGGTTTTCTTCTTCTAAGAACACTTCAATCAGCGGATGAGGCGGCGGTTCATAATGAAATAAGGCCGTAATACCGAGCAACGCGACCAAGCTCATTAGAAACCAGGGGAAAAAAGCCGCGTACTCCGCGATTCCCCGCCCAATTTCACGCCAATAAGAATCGGGCTTGCCCATAAACCGGCTCCAAGTAATTCCGGAATCACGCAATACGGCATAAATGGAAAAACAAACCAATCCGTCCAGTAAAAGATTTTGAGCAATTCCAAGCCCATTCTCATTCACTGGCCCCATCTCCGTCATCAAGCCGGTCAGCAGCATGGTTAAAACCCAGGAGACATAGCCTAAAATCGACACGCGAAAAAAATGAGTCCCCGTCAATGGAATCAGGGCGAGACTTTGCGGCGAGGCTTGAAAATAATTTCGAACACGGGAAGAAAAAAGACAAAGAATTCCGGTTAAAATTCCGCCTAAAAACAAAATAAAAAAAACAGTCATGCTGCCGAACCACGCAGCGGTAAGAAAAGGATGCTCGCTGAACTGGCGCAGCAATACTTCAGGGTCTTGAACCTTCTCATTCCAGTTTTGAGTGCGTTCCTCAAGCAATTGAAGCTCAGCGGAAGGTTCATTCACCGGGATGTTCTCAGGATAATTTCCGCCAGATGAAAGCAGCGTCAAAGAGAGACAAAAAAGCAGAGCTAAAAAATAAACCCTCTCACGCCTGACGAACGCAAAAAAAGCCGTCAAACTAAGCCTGAGGTTTCTCATCCTCGAGTCGGGGAAAAAGCGGATCTCCGCGTTCGATTTTATTCACGGATGACACAAGCCGTTTGGAAAGCGCCGCACTTTGAAAAGAAGGCGAAACATGCAGGCGGCTCAAAATCTTAGGCGCAATATTGGTCAAAAAAGGAAGCAGCAAAAATCCCGCACGTGCCAGCGACTCCGCCAGAACAACCATGGTATCGGCAAGCTTATCCGCTTGAGACGGATCTTTTGCGAGCGCCCAGGGTTTGCGCTCTTCGACAAACTGGTTTGCCAGCGTAATCACATCAAAAATCTGAATCAAAGCATCTTTGGGATTATAGGCATTCATCAACTCTGAAACAGATTTTTCCAATTTGACGGAAGCGGCTAACACAGGGGTGTTCCAGTCCGGCTCTTGATCAGGAACATGACCGCCGTAATACTTTTCAAGCATAGAAGCAAAACGGTGCCATAAATTGCCCAGCCCATTCGCAAGGTCACTGCCATAACGGTCACGTAGCAGTTCTTCCGAGAATGAACCGTCCGCGCCCATCGTCGCCTCACGCAAAAGAAAAAAACGGAAAGCATCGGCGCCATATTTTGTAATCATATCGAGCGGATCAACCACATTGCCGAGAGATTTCGACATTTTGGCTCCGCCCATGCGCCACCAGCCATGCGCCAAAATTTTCTCAGGCATCTCCACGCCGATTGCCATCAGCATAATGGGCCAAAAAACAGCATGCTGACGCAGAATATCTTTACCGAGCACATGCACCGACCCGGGCCACCATTTTTTAAATTTAGCGTCATCTTCACCGTAACCGATCGCGCTGATGTAATTGATCAACGCGTCAAACCAGACATAAACAACATGATCCGCAGAACCCGGATAATCAATTCCCCATTCCAGACGTTTGCGTGGGCGTGTAATACAAAGATCCTCGAGCGTTTGATTCTTTAAAAACCCCAGCACTTCATTACGGCGCATTTCCGGCTGAATCCAATCGGGATGAGCTTCGATATATTGAATCAACTTGTCTTGATACTTGGACATTCTGAAAAAATAATTCTCTTCTTCTATTTCCTGCAAAGTGTTCTGAATTTCTTCAGGCAAGCCCTCACGCAGCTGGGTTTCAGTATAAAAACTTTCGTCCTGTACCGAATACCAGCCTTTATAACTTTCCTTGTAAATATCTCCCTTCGCTTCAAGATCACGCAAAATTTTCTGAACAATCCGCTTGTGGTCTTCGTCCGTCGTGCGGATAAAACGGTCAAAAGTAATATCCAAAAGCTGCGGAGTCCAAAGATGTTTAAAAAGCTCCACGGTTTCGTCCACGTAAACCCGCGGAGTTTTGTTTTGCGCGGCAGCGGCCTTCTGGATTTTGGTACCGTGCTCATCCGTACCGGTAAGAAAGAAGACATGCTCCGTTCCGTTTCTCAGACGAAGATAACGCGCAAAGGTATCGCATAAAACATTGGTATAAGCATGCCCGATATGCGGCTTCGCGTTGACGTAATAAAGAGGAGTGGTGATGTAATAGTTTTTCATAAAATACCTCTCTCGCCGGAAAAAGCGTGCCGCAATTTCATAATCATGCGTGTTACGGAAAGTTTGGCATTGGCGTTGGCTTCAAGCGCAGACTTAGCCTCGCATACCGTTTGAAATGCTTTTAAGTAAGCCGGCGCCTTGCCCGCGGAAGGTGCTGAAGCATGAATCACTTTATGCATCTTTTGGCGCACATTCTCGAGCACAAGATCTAAGGCCGGCTTCAATTCCGCTTTAGGCATATCCGAATAATTATCGAGCATTTCTTTAAACGGCGGTAAAGCTGAAACCGCCGCAGGATTCCAAGCCGGTGTTTCAGGAAAACGCACTTCAAAACAGCGGGATCGAATGGTTTCCAAAACCAGCTCGCGGGAAGGAGCTAAAAGACAAAATACCGCCGAGCCGGGGGCTTCTTCCAAAGTTTTCAGAAAAGCATTCGCGGCTTCATCGGTTAACTTATCGGCGCGGCACAAAATACCAACGCGGCGTTCACCTTCAAACGGCTTCAGTGAAACCCACTCTAACAACCGGCGCATATGCTCAATTTTAATCGAAGTCGCTTCAGGGTCAGCGCCTAAGCGAATCACATCGGGATATTGATCTTCAACAATCCGTTTGAGGCGGTTTTTCTCATCCGCTAATCCGCCGACAAGCCTCGCGGCAAAATCATAAACCAGCTCTTCTTTGCGGCTAAACCCCGTCTCCGGATCAAACGTCAGCTCTTCACCGGAAAAAAAATAAGCCTGTGAAACACGTCCCGTTTCCACATGCTTTTTCAAAATATCGGCCGCTAATTTCTGAGTTTTGTTCGCGTAAATATTTTTCATCACTTATTTAATCAAACGGTCCAGCAAGGCATAAATATCGGCACGCACTTCGTCGACCGAGCGGCTGCTATTGATTGTATGCATTCGCTTAGGATTCTTTTTTGCCAGGCTTTGAAATCCGCGGCGCACTTTTTCGTGAAAAAGACGCTTGGCTCTTTCCATTCGGTCCGATTGGCCGCGTTTCGCCGCGCGCTTTAAGCCTAATTCTACGGGCACATCCATAAAAAGAGTGATGTCAGGAACACAGGCTTCACGGACAAAACCAAAAAACGAAGCAATGACTTTCATGTCAAGGCCACGGCCATATCCCTGATAAGCCAAAGTGGAATCTTCATAGCGATCCAGAAGAACCACTTTGTTTTTTTTAAGCGCGGGAATAATCTTCTCCTGAACCAACTGCGCCCTCGCAGCAAGAAACAAAAGTAATTCCGTCTGCCATGCCATCTTCTTTAGCGTGGGATTAAGAAGCACAGCGCGAATCGCTTCCCCTGCTTCCGTTGAACCGGGCTCACGATAAATTTCAACCTGCCGCTTCTTCCTTTTGAAATACTTCGCGACTTCTTGAATCTGAGTGGATTTGCCGCTTCCTTCTCCGCCCTCAAATGAAATAAAAAGTCCGTGTTTTTTCATCTTACTGATTTTGAGCGGTCTTAAAACGTTCCGCGGCAAAGTCTTGTCCTAAAAGCGGAAACAGCTTCTTTAGCTCGGGACCATGTTCTTTGCCTGTTAGCGCCATGCGTACCGGCATAAATAACTCTTTGCCCTTGACCGTCACTTTAGGCTTGAGCGCTGCGATAAACGCGTCATAAACAAGCGGATCATTCCAATTGAGCGAGGGTAAAATATTCAAGGCTTCCGCAAGCAATGTTTTGGCCGCGGGGGTTTGAAGCCATACCGCATTTTCATAACTCAAAGGTGTCTTGAGAAACGACAAATGTCCGGGCAACTCATCAAATTTCGCAATGGCATCTTTAAAAGCGGGCAGAACGCGGCGCACAACATCCGCCCCCACCGGCAATAAGTTCTGAATCTGCAAATAATCCAAAGCTTTTTGCGTAAAAACCTCATCCGTCAATAAACGCAAATGCTGACCGTTGACCCAGTTCAGCTTGTCCGGATCATAAATTGAAGATGACTTATTCACGCGCTCCAGCGAGAAAACTTTCTGCAGTTCTTCCCAGCTGAAAATTTCACGGTTATCGCCCGGTGACCATCCCAAAAAAGCAATATAGTTCACTAATGCTTCTGGTAAATATCCCTGCCGGCGAAACTCTCCGACGGAAACCGTCGAAAGTCTTTTCGAAAGCGGTTCGCCGCCCGGACCGTGAATCAGAGATAAGTGGCCATATTGCGGCGGTTCAAATCCCATCGCTTTAATTAAAAGAATGTGTTTGGGTGTATTGGACAAATGATCTTCACCGCGGATCACATGCGTTACTTTCATCAAGGCATCATCCACACAAACAGCCAAATGGAATGTCGGTGTTCCATCTGCGCGCAAAATCACGAAATCGCCGACCATATCGTCTAAATTAAATTCAACATCGCCGCGAATTAAGTCATGCATTTTGACTTGCGGACTTTCCACTTTAAAACGCAGAGTCGGTTTAATTCCCAAAGCCTTGCGGCGTTCAATTTCTTCGGCCGTGAAATTTCGGCCGCGATTATCAAAACGGGGCGGCAGACGGTTTAGCTTCGCGATACGCTTGGCTTCATCCGTTTCTTCCTGAGTCACATAACAATAATAGGCTTTCCCTTCTTCGATCAGCTTCTTGGCGAATCCCTGATAAAGATCCAAACGGTGGGACTGCTCATAGGGACCGTACGGGCCGTTATTCTCAGGCCCTTCATCCCAATTGAGCCCCATCCAGCGCATGTCCTGAATAATCCCCTCGCGGTATTCGGGTAAAAACCGTTCGCGGTCCGTATCTTCCAAACGTAAAATAAATTTTCCGCCGCTGGCACGGGCGAATAAATAATTAAAAAGCGCGGTACGGATATTCCCCAAATGCAAACGTCCTGTCGGTGACGGAGCAAAACGAACTCGAATCATAATTTCTAATCCTTCTCTTCTATTTTCAGCAATTCGATATTTTTTTCATAATGACAATACTTTGACACGCCCAAGCTTCGCCTGTTCCGATCGGCGGCAAACCTTCATAGGTCCGGGCCTTAACAGAAATCCGATCAAGCGGAAGATCCAGCAATTTCACAAGCGACTGGCGCAATTTCATTTTTATCGGGCCTAACTTTGGTTTTTCCAAAATCACATTGGCATCCAACTGAAACGGTTTCCACCCCAAACTCGCGGCTTTTTTTAAAACTTCCTTCAGTAGCTTCGAACTTTGAATCCCTCTATACTTGGGATCACGGTCAGAAAACCAATCACCGATATCGCCCAAACCTAACGCGCCCAAAACGGCATCGGTAATGCTATGCAGCAAAGCGTCCCCGTCGGAGTGGCCCAATGAACCCTTTTCGAAAGGAATTCGGACGCCGCCGATCCACAGCTTTCGCCCTTGCACCAAACGGTGAATATCATACCCGTTTCCAATCCGAATTTCCCCTGCCGAATTCATCGTCGCTTTTGCTAATTCATAATCCGCGTAATGCGTCAATTTTGGGTTCCAATCCGTATGTAAAAGAACGCCCATCTTGCCGCCGGCGGCTTCAACCAACCCCGATTCATCCGTAAATGAAAGCGCATTAGGAACCCGTCGATAAGCATTCAAAAGCACTTGCCGCCGCACAACCTGCGGCGTTTCCGCTTCAGCCAAAGAAGCACGGTCCACCGTCCCCTCAACCCGCGAACCCACTACGGACACTTTCTTTAAAGTCGGCACGACCGACTTCGCCAATAAAAGTCCATCATAAGCAGATGCTTTTTTCAGAAGCCGTTTGATGGTCTCTTTTTTAATCAAGGGCCGCGCACCGTCATGCACCATCACCCATGCGTTTCTCGGAGAAGTTTTTTTGAGCGCGTTTAAAACCGATTCAGCGCGCGTCGCTCCGCCCGCAATCCATTTAATTTTTTTGAATCCTCGCTTCTCACCCCAGATCTCTGATTCTTTTTCGGCTCCGGGTGAAACGGTCACCCAGATTTCAGAAATGCCGGAAACACTCTGAAAAGCTTTGATCGTTCTTTCTAAAACAGGAATTCCGCCGAGCTCAAAAAGAAGTTTCGACGTTGCCTTTGAGGAAGCAGCTTTCGTGGGAAGCGTTTTTGTAAACCGCGAGCTTGAACCCGCGGCGGTAATAATCAGGCTAACGCGCATCGAAATACGAACTACCGCTTAGGATAGCCCTCATTGCCGTTCGAGGAACGGTTGTTATTATTTCCGCGGCGGTTGTCCTGCTGACGGCTGGGATCGCGCTGCTGTTGGCGCTCATAATTGCGCTCTTCATTGGCTCGCTCGCGCGCTTCATATGAAGCGTTTTCGTCCGCTTTCGCAAAAATCATGCGCCCCGCCTGAGTTTGCAATACGCTGGTAATCGCCACATTCATGGTCTGCCCAAGATGACGACGTCCGTTATCCACAACCACCATGGTTCCGTCATCCAAATACGCCACGGCTTGATCAGGTTCCTTCCCTTCTTTCAAAAGCCGAACCTGCATGAGCTCGCCCGGCATGACCACCGGTTTCAGCGCGTTGGCTAAATCATTAATGTTCAAAACTTTGACACCCTGCAATTCCGCAACTTTGTTGAGATTGTAATCGTTCGTAAAAATACGGGCATTCAAGACTTTACCCATTTTGACCAATTTAGAATCAACAGTAGGAATTTCGGAGAAATCCATTTCATTGATCGTGATTTCAACATTGGTGTTGGCTTTCATGCGGTTCAAAATATCCAAACCACGTCGGCCGCGCGCGCGCTTCAAAGAATCTGAAGAGTCGGAAATAAGCTGAAGTTCTTTTAAAACGAATGTCGGGACTACCAAGCGGCATGCCAGAAAGTTGGTTTTCACCATGTCGGCAATACGTCCGTCAATTACCACGCTGGTATCCAAAAGCACTAAATCTTCACCGGAGCCTTTGGCATCAAGCTTGATAAACGGCAGCATCAAAGTGAACTCTTCCTGTCCGCGTAAGATGGTAATAATCCCCAAATAAGGCAGAACAACGGACGACACAAGTCCCAGTTGTCGGGCCAGCTCGAGATCCACCTGCATATTGGTCAACGCTTGAATAAAGAGATGATGGGTCAAAAGTCCGAGCGCCAAACCGATGATGACGGAAAGTACATTGCGAACGGAATACTGCTTAAAGAAAAGGTCGAGCAGAACAATAACAGTTCCGCAGCAAAGCCCGATCACCGCTCCCATCCATTGCGCATCAGGAATGCCAAGGTGATCAACAAGCCATTTGAGATCAGATAGATAACCAAAAACGGCGCCTAAGATGACCACCGTCACGCGAATCACATTAATCATAAAGTATGACTCCTCTTAATATGCATGATTAAAAATAAATAAACTAACGGAAAAAATATTAAGTATTAAAATATTTATTAAAACGAAACGCCAAGATTCAAAAGAACATCAAAACCGCCGCAGCGGAAAACTTGCTTAAAAGGGATTGGCTGCTAGGCGCAAGCAAGCGATCGAGGAGGCGTATGGTTCAATACGCCGCACGAGGAAGTGCTGCTTGCAACAACGCAGACGGCCCTTTTTAGCGAGTTTTAAAAGAAAAAAAACTTTTTGTCTTTTTTGAGTAACTTCCACGGATGCTTTTTAATATCCGCGACCAATTCACGCATATCTTTATAAATCTCTTCGGAATAAACAAATTTACCTACATTCCCCTCGCCCTGCCGGACATGCGCCATCAAATCCTCAAAATTATCGCCGGCTTTGTCCATCGACTCCGTAAACTGTCTGATATTCTTCAGAGAAGCTTCCATGTCGCCTTGATTGCCTTCCATGAACGACTTCATTTGAACGGAAAGCTCGGCAAAATTGATGACCATGACTTTCAATGCATCTGTTAACTCTTTGTCATCCGTCATCTTCTGAACGCTGGCCAAAATAGCCTCCATTTGTCCGGCAATACGCATCGAGCGGCTGAGAAGTTCATCGACAGGAACAGGCCCAATACCTTCAAGCTGCGCGCCTGACTTCACAAAAGGAAGATCGCCGGGGATGGGGGTAATCTCAATATGCGGCTCACTCAAAACGAAGGTTCCCTGAACAGAGAACGTGTAGTTTTCGCGAACTTCAGTCCCGTCATTTAAAAAAACTTTTGCGAAAACACGATTCTTTTTCTGAGTTTCATCAAACTTCAACGCGACATCTTTGACTTCACCGACACGCACACCTGCCATGCGAACCGGCGCACCTTTATCCAAAATACTCACATAATCAAATTTAAGGGTTACAAAATAGCCCTGCTTAAAAATGGAAATTCCGCCAACGAAAAAGATAATGAAGGTAAGGATAAGAAAACCAAGGCCGGCAAACAAACCAACCCAAAACTCACGCGTGTTATTTTTCATTTTATTGCTGGCTTATCGGCTTTTTAGGTTCATCCGTGATAGGTCCATGGGCCGAACCGGTTACAAATTGACGAATCACAGGGTTTTGTGTCTTTTGAATTTCATCCGGCGTTCCGTCTCCGATAATCTTACCCCGGTAAAGCATGGCAATCCGATCGGCCACTTTATATGCGCTCACCATGTCATGCGTAACCGCAATTGAAGTGACCTTCAACTTTTCCTGCATGGAAATGATTAAATCATTAATCACATCGGAGTTGATCGGGTCCAAGCCGGTTGTCGGCTCATCGTACACAATAACTTGCGGATCATAACATATGGCCCGCGCCAGCCCCACCCTTTTCTTCATTCCGCCGGACAAGCTGGCGGGCATTTGATGCTCAATTCCCTCCAAACCCACCATGCGGAGTTTTTCACGCACAATCGGACGAATTTCAGCCACCTTCATACCGCGATGCTCCTGTAAAACAAACCCAACATTTTCCAGAACACTGAGAGAGTCAAACAAAGCGGCACTTTGGAAAAGCATCCCAAACTTCATTTGATGCTGCTCAGCTTCATCAGCGGTCATATCTTTCAGCCTTTTTCCGTCATAAAGAATTTCACCGCTGTCCGGCTCAATCAGACCGGTAATCAGTTTTAGCAAGACACTTTTTCCGCCGCCGGAGCTGCCAATAATCACAAGCGTTTCCCCTTCGCGGATCACAAGATTGACTCCGCTCAAAACTTGCTTGGTCCCAAACGCCTTATAAATATCGCGCAATTCAATTTTCATAATTAGAAGAAGTAAAAAATAGCGGTAAAAAGCACGTCCGAAGCGATAATCGCGATCAACGCGACCACCACAGCATAAGTCGTCGCGCGCCCAACACCCTCTGCGCCGTCTTTGGTATTAAAACCGTAATAGCAACCGACAATCGAAATAATGCCTCCAAAGCAAAAAGCTTTAATTAATCCGGTCATCACGTCTTTAACCATCAAAGAATCGATCGAGCGCTTGATGTAATCATGCGAGCTGATTCCCAATTTAAAAACTGAAACCAAATAACCGCCAAGCATTCCGATCACATCCGCATAAATGGTCAGCACGAAAAGCATAACAATCGCGGCTAAAAAACGCGGAACAGCAAGGTACTCAATCGGATCCATCGCAAGGGATTTCAGCGCGTCGATTTGCTCGGTTACTTTCATCGTACCGAGCTCAGCGGCAATCGATGCGCCCACGCGGCCGGCAACCACCATGGCTGTTAAAACGGGTCCCAACTCGCGCGCAATCGAGAGCGCGACCAAATCCGCGGTAAATTGCTGCGCAGCAAAAAGACGCAGCTGATAAGCAGACTGCAAAGCTAAAACCATGCCGGTAAAAAGTGAGGTAAGAAAAACAAGCGGCAACGAAGTCACGCCGATTTTAAACATTTGATCGAAAGTGGAACTCCATCTGATTTCACCGCGAAAAATATGCCCAAGGGCGCGGTTCAAAAGAATATTGATACCGCCGATTTGCGTAAAGAAAGAGATGACCATTGCGCCCGCTTTCGCGACCGCAAGCTTGAGGACAATAAGCTGTTTAAGCTGGAAGCGTTTGATCATGGCTTTAAAATAACCGCGGAGAACTTGTAAACTCCGGCGCAAGCGAAAGATGTTTCGTCATTGCGCCGGAGTTTACGCACTCGTTATACTTTTTTTTCGAAGTTAATGCGCCCGCCATGGAGTTCCGCCTGAAGTTTGTCGCCGTCTTTGAATTTACCCGACAATATTTCTTCCGCGAGCACATTTTCAATGTGTTTTTGAATAGTCCGCTTTAAAGGACGCGCGCCAAAAACAGGGTCATAACCTTCATCGATCAAAAACTTAAGAACCTCATCGGAAACTGAGAGTTCCATTTTTTTGTCTTTGAGGCGATCCCGGACTTCTTTCAATTCGATGTAAATGATTTGTTCCAGATCTTGCCGGCGTAAAGGATGAAAAACAATAATATCATCCACACGGTTCAAAAACTCAGGACGAAATACCTTTTTGGTTTCATCCAAAAGTTTCTTTTTCATGCTTTCATAATCCACATCGTCCTTGGATTGAATGAACCCCATGGAGTCTTGCTTTTTAAGCATACCGACGCCGACATTCGAAGTCATGATCACAATCGTGTTGCGAAAATCCACTTTTCTTCCGAATGAATCCGTCAAGCGCCCTTCATCCATCATCTGCAGTAAAATACTGAAAATATCCGGATGCGCTTTTTCAATTTCATCAAAAAGAACAACAGAGTATGGCCGACGGCGAACTTTCTCAGTCAGCTGTCCGCCCTCTTCATAACCGACATATCCCGGAGGCGCGCCTACGAGACGCGACACATTGAACTTCTCGCCATATTCGGAACAATCAACGACAATCGTTGCGTCCGGGTCACCGAACATAAACTCCGCGAGCGTCCGCGCCAAAAGTGTCTTACCGACACCGGTGGGACCTAAGAAAATAAATGTTCCGATGGGGCGCTTCGGATTACGGAGTCCAGAACGGGAACGACGCACGGCATCGGAAATCGCGTGAATCGCTTCATGCTGCCCGATCACACCGCGATGTAATTCGTCTTCCATCTTGAGCAGGCGCGATGTTTCTTTTTCCTCAAGTTTAGCGAGAGGAACACCGGTCCACTTGGAAACAACATAAGCAATGTCTTCTTCGGATACACTGATTTCAATCTCAGATTTGGACTCTTTCCAGCTTTTTTTGATGGCAGAAAGCCGTTCTTTCGCTTTGCGCTCTTCGTCGCGAAGACGGGCGGCTTTTTCAAAATCCTGACCTTTAATCGCCCCTTCTTTTTCATTTTTCAAAGCTTCAATTTCAGCTTCAAGCTTCTTCAAATCCTTAGGAAGTGTCGTAACGGAAAGACGCGCACGTGAGGAGGCTTCGTCAATTACGTCAATCGCCTTATCCGGAAGAAAACGGCCGGTGATATAGCGGTCTGAAAAACGAACAGCGGCTTCAATCGCGTGATCAGTAATTTTCAAACGATGATGCGCTTCATATTTATCGCGCAATCCCTTTAAAATCAAAATGGCGTTATCCACGGACGGCGGATCCACCATGACAGTTTGGAAGCGACGCGCAAGAGCCGCATCTTTTTCAATATACTTGCGGTACTCATCAAGTGTCGTGGCACCGATACACTGAATTTCGCCGCGCGCCAAAGCGGGCTTTAAAATATTGGACGCGTCAATCGCGCCTTCCGCGCCGCCGGCACCAACCAATGTGTGAATTTCGTCGATAAAAATCATCACATTTTCGCTGCGGCGGATTTCATCCATCACCGCCTTGATGCGCTCTTCAAATTGACCGCGATATTTGGTTCCTGCGACCATCAAAGCCAAATCCAAAACCACAATGCGTTTATCTTGCAGAATTTCAGGCACATCACCGGAGTAAATGCGCTGAGCCAAACCTTCAACAATGGCAGTCTTACCGACACCGGCTTCTCCGAGTAAAACCGGATTATTTTTTGTGCGGCGCGCTAAAATTTGAATCACGCGTTCAATTTCATCTTCACGTCCAACGACAGGATCCAATTTACCTTCACGGGCTAAAATGGACAAATCACGGCCGAACGCATCCAAAGCCGGAGTTTTGGTTTTTGCGGACTTTCCGCTTCCGCCGCCGCCACTTCCACCGCCTCCGCCGCCATTTCCACCGCCCACAGCAGGATTCGGTTCCGCCCCTTCACCCTGCGGAGAAGCGGACCCCAAAAGCTTAATCACTTCTGCGCGAACTTTATTGAGATCCAAACCTACGTTCAAAAGAACATGGCTCGCAACACCTTCGCCTTCTTTGATTAAACCCAAGAGTAAATGCTCGGTCCCAATATAGTTATGTCCCAGGCGGCGAGCTTCGTCCATGGCAAGTTCAATGACTTTCTTAGCCTTAGGGGTGAACGGAATATCGCCCGAAACCATGGTGCTAGGGCCGTATTGAACGAGCTTTTCAACTTCGAGCCGGATCGTTTCTAATGAAAGCCCGAGATTTTGTAAAACCGCGGCTGCAACACTTTCGCCTTCTTTAATGAGTCCGAGCAGAATATGCTCCGTCCCAATGTAGTCGTGATTGAATCTTTTGGCTTCCTCTTTGGCAAGAATAATGACTTTGCGTGCACGCTCTGTAAAACGATCAAACATATATAACTCCTCTCAAAAATCTAAGGACTCAGAACAGTAGTAAGATAATAACGGCGCTATTATAGCAAGACTATAGGGGATCGCCTATAGATGATAAGAAATGCTTTAAGAGCCTATCCCTATATCAGCTTGGCGCTGCAAGATTGGCTTTTGGCCTGCACCTTCACCGTATTCGTCGTCCACACTGCTTTGAGTATGAACTCCTCATCCGGATTGGCTCGGCTCAAAATCCTTCCTTTCGCCAGCCAAGTTGATACAGGGATAGGCTCTAAATCGAAAGTTTAAGGAGCTGTTTGCGGATTAATTCGGCCCTGAAAGAATCTCTCTCAGGGCTGGATAGTTCAGAACCGCGGATTTTTTGCAAATGACCGGGCTGAATCAAAAGAAACAGCTGATTGAGCCGAGGATGGGACAGGTTTTTACCGAAATACTTCAGGTTTACACCCAGACGGACCATCGAAAGCAAGCTAATTGCCTCCGTCGAACTCATGACCCGGGCCGACTTTAAAAGCCCCACCGCCCGCCAAACCTGATCTTCCGCGTCAAATGGCTTGGCGCGCTGAAGCTGTTCCGCGGCGTCGTGCTCATGGCTGACAACTTGCTCAATCACGCTTAAGAGATTATCAATCACCTCTTCTTCGGGCTGCCCCAAAGTCATTTGATTTGAAAATTGGAAAAAATTACCCAAAGCTTGGGAACCTTCTCCGAACATCCCTCGCACAGCCAAGTTTAATTTAGTGAGAGCCTGTAAAACTTTTTGAATTTGCTTGGTCATGACTAGGCAGGGTAAATGCAGCATGCACGAAGCTCGGAGCCCCGTTCCCACGTTGGTCGGACAAGCGGTTAAAAATCCAATCTTTGGATTAAAAGAAAAGCGGAAGTCTTTCTGCATCAAATCATCCGTGGCACTGGCTTTTTTCCAAGCCGACCTCAGATTAAGACCCGACTCAAAAACCTGAATCCGCAAATGATCCTCTTCCATAAACATCAGACTTTGCGATTCATCCGAGGAAATAAAAACCGCTCGTTCCCCTTTATCAGAGGAAAATTCACGGCTGATCAAATGACGCTCAAGCAAAAGCTGAAGTTCAACGGGGTTAAGAGCGGACGCGTTAAAAAACGAACTGTGAGGAAAACGCCCCGGCTTGCTTACCGAAGTTTCGAAACTTTTAATCAGACGCTTGCGGTCCGCACCCTTTAAACGCGAGGGAAAATAATAGCCATCCACGTTCCGCGCCAAACGGACACGCGAACTGACGACCACGTCTTCATGCGGTCCCAGCGCGGACTGCCAGGCAGGATCTTGCGTAAGCAGCTTACTAATTTCCATCCCGTTAGAATCTTTCCAAACTACGATTTAGAACCGACGGAGTATTTAACGCCATCTTGGCGGACGATTTTGCGGAATCCTTTTAAAAGCTGATGGGTCACAACACCGGGCTTGCCGGTTCCAATGACACGTCCGTCAATTTTAACAACCGGAATCACTTCCGCAGCCGTACCGGTCAGAAAAACTTCATCCGCGTTGAACAAGTCGTGACGCGTTAAAACCCGCTCTTCAAAACAAATTTTGTTTTGACCCGCAAGCTCAATGATCCCCTGCCGCGTTATGCCTTTAAGCGCGCCCAAATAAGTGGGCGGAGTCAGCAAAAGCGGTTTTTTCGGATTGCCCTGATGATATTTGATCATGAACACATTGTCGCCCGTGCACTCGGCAACATAGCCCTGATGATTCAGCATCAGCGCCTCAACGCAGCCGGAGTTTTTAGCTTCAATCTTAGCCAAAATATTGTTCAAATAATTCAAGCTCTTAATCGAAGGATTCACCGCTTCCGGAAGATTGCGGACAGTCGGAACCGTAATAATGTTTAATCCATCGCGGTAAAGCGATTCGGGATAAAGCTTAATTTTATCGGTAATAATAATAATCGTCGGCAATTTGCAAAGTGACGGATCGAGTCCCAAATCACCGACGCCGCGTGTAACGATGACACGGATATACGAATCAGCGAAACCGTTGCGCTTTAACGTATCAATAATCGCTTTTTCCATTTGCTTCTTGGTCATCGGAATCTGAATCATCAAAGTGTGCGCAGATTCCCAAAGACGGTCCAAATGCTCGCCAAGCTTAAAGATACAAGAATCATAAGCGCGGATGCCCTCAAAGACACCATCGCCATAAAGTAAGCCATGATCAAAAACTGAGATTTTCGCGTTTTCTTTTGCGAAGAATTTACCGTCGATATAAATCTGAATACTCATAATCTCTCCTTAAAAATAATAATAAAACAGGGATTAAGATTGCGCTAAAGTCAGCACACCTTCGTCCAAACGATAAACTTTTTTATGTTTAAAGGCAAGCCTTTCGTCATGGGTCACAATGACAAACGCCTGACCTTCTTTTTCATTCAAATCAAGAATAAGCTGATACATTTTTTCGGCTGTTTGCGTGTCCAAATTCCCCGTCGGCTCATCGCAAAGCACCAAATCAGGGCGGTTCACCAAGGCCCGCGCCAAAGCGGCACGCTGCTGCTCTCCGCCAGAAAGTTCCGTCGGAAAATGATAGCGCCGGCTATAAAGCTCGACTTTCTTCAATACTTCCATCGCCCAGTTTTTATCTTTGTTTCCCGCAATCAACGTAGGCAGCAAAACATTCTCAAGCACAGTCAGCTCGGGCAATAAATGATAGGCCTGAAACACAAAACCGATTTTCTGATTACGGATTTTTGTGCGGCGTCTTTCGCTCAGCTTTAAAAAATCGTCGCCGTCAAAAAACAATCGACCGCGCGTCGGCTCATCAAGTCCGCCCATGAGATGCAGCAACGTGGATTTACCGCAGCCGCTGCGCCCGATAATAAAAACGAGCTCCCCCGCGTTCACTTCTAAATTAACCGACTTCAAAATAGGAAGCGCCCCGCCGGGAGTGTCATATTCTTTGCTGATGTTTTGAACTTCGTAAAGCAAGCGGGTTGATTGAACTTTATTCATAACGCAAAGCCTCAACCGGTTTTAAATGAGCGGCACGAAATGCGGGATAAAGCCCCGCCAAAATACAGGCCAGCATGGCAAAACCCACAATCCACGCTACATCAACGGCATGAATTTCCGAGGGGATTTTTTCAAAGAAATAAATATCCCGCGGAAAGACCTCAAGTCCCGTGGTTTGCTTGATAAAGTCGGCCACCGGATTCAAGTTTAAAGCCAGCCAAACGCCCGTTATAGCGCCGATCAAAATCCCAAAAAAACCAATCGCAAACCCTTCGATAATAAAAATCCGGGCAATGCCGAAACGCGTCGCGCCGATTGCACGCAAAATCCCAATATCTTTTGTTTTTTCCATCACAACCATTGTTAGAGTTGAAACGATATTAAATGCCGCCACCAAAATGATCAGCGCGAGCAATATCGTCATCACGCTTTTTTCAACTCTTAAAGCGCGAAAAAAACTGTAATTCATGTCAATCCAAGAGCGAAAATAATAGTCCGCGGAATAATTTCCAAGCAGGCTCCACTTCAATCTATCCGCCGCGTCCACATCCTTAAACCGGAGGCTAAGCCCCGTCACTTTGCTTCCTAACTGATACACGCGCTGCGCTTGTTTCAAGTCGATTAAAGCCATTTGGGAATCAAACTCATTCATCCCAACATTAAAAATGCCGCGCACCACAAATGGATAAGTTTCCACTTTAAGATTCATGACCGAGGTAATTTGCGCCGAAGCGGGCGAAATAAATTGCACCACATCGCCGACCTTCACATCCAAAGTACGGGCCAGATATTTACCCAGCAAAATTCCGCCGTATTCGCTGCTGATCGTTTGCTTGAATATCAGCATTTTGCGTTTGGTTTCTTGCTGCGTCACAGGAGCAAAGCTCAACTCACCTGCCGTCAAATGATCTTTGAAAATATCGAGACTTTCACGTTCCGTATCGACGCCTTTAATCACGACGCCGGTTGCATTCGTGCCGGATTTTAAAATAGCCTGCCCCTCAATAAAGGCGGAAGCGTAAAGAAGGTCTTGTTCAACGTAGGAACGTATTTTTTGAATTTCCCAGTTCACATCATCTACGCCGCCGACTTTCTCAACGCGCAAATGAGGCTGAACATTCACAATTTTGCGCTTAAGTTCGCGGTCAAAGCCGCCCATCACCGCAAGCACCACAATTAAAGCCATCACGCCAATTCCGACGCCGCCGATGGAAATCAAAGAAATGAGCGAGATGAAGCCTTTTTTGCGGCGGCGCGTCAGGTGGCGGGAAGCGATGAAGAAGGAATAACTCATAACTAGACCGGAGACCGGAGACCGGAGACTAGAGAAAATGACTCTAAAACTGAAAAACCCTCGACCCCCTGGCCTCCGACCTCCGGGCTATAGATCATATTTCTGTTTGCTCTTCAGTTGCCGGCGCGATCTCAGCGGCTTTCTTCTCGGCGCGCAGGAGCGGAAACAAAATCACTTCGCGAATCGACTCCTGATTCGTCAGCAACATCACCAAGCGGTCAATGCCGATTCCCAATCCACCCGCAGGAGGCATCGCGTATTCAAGTGCAGTTAAAAAGTCTTCGTCGATTTCTTTGTTTTCGCCGATTTCGGTGGCCTGCTGCTCAAGACGTTCGCGCTGAACAAACGGATCATTCAATTCCGAAAAAGCGTTCGCGATTTCCATCTTGGAGATAAATAACTCGAAGCGATAAACGAGCGTCGGATCTTCCGTCTGGCCTTTAGCCAAAGGCGACATCGCTGTCGGATAATCAATAATGAAAGTCGGATTGATCAGATGTTTCTCAACAGTTTCGGAAAAGATTTCGTCAAGCACATCCACTTCTTCCATTTTTGGATCGAGTTTTAAGCCCATTTTCTTGGCGTTCTCATGCACTGATAGATTTGAATTCTTCAAATCAATACCGGTAGCTTCCTGAATTGCACCGTAAAAAGAAATGCGTTTCCATGGGCGCGCAAAATTCAAAGTTTTATCACCGAAAGGAATTTCGTCTTTCCCATGGATTTTCATTACGAGATGGTGCACCAACGACTCAGTAATATCCATCATGTCATGATAATCCGCGTAGGCCTGATAAAGCTCCATCATCGTGAACTCGGGATTATGGCGCACCGAAATCCCCTCGTTACGGAAGTTGCGGTTAATCTCATACACTTTTTCAAAACCGCCGACAAGCAGGCGTTTCAAATAAAGTTCCGGGGCGATGCGCATGTAAAGTTCCATTTCAAGCGTATTGTGAAAAGTCTTGAAAGGTCTGGCACGCGCGCCACCAGCGAGAGGCTGCATCATCGGTGTTTCCACTTCCATAAAATCCTGCGCGTCCAAAAACTTACGGATTTCACGCATGATCAAACTGCGGGTTTGGAAAACTTTGCGCACATCGTCGT
>CAZLTL010000005.1:93442-105517 GCA_964562525.1 uncultured bacterium | reverse complement strand
TGAAGAGTCAGATCAATGCTGGAAATGTGGTTGGCGATAAAGCGAATCTGTTGACTGCGCTCGATGATCCGTATGCGACGATTTCGATGGTGACGAGCTCAAGCGGAGATAGCTGGCAAGTAAGCTTCGCGAACAATGACTTAGTCAGCTGGCAGATCTCGAAGGATCTGGTTTCGCCAATTTTGTCTATCAGTAAGGTGATTCGTAAGACCTTGATTGAATTGACGGCTCTTCTGGACCGTTTAGAGAAACAGGAAAACGGTTATATTTCGTCAATGGATGCTGCCGACTTTGAAGCTTTCCAAGATTTTGCGCAAACCAACCCCTTTGTGATGATTTCGCAGGTTTTGTCGGGCGACCGTGAGTCGTGGCAAATTGCCGCTATGAATGATAATCGCAGCAGCTATTCATTGTCAGTTGATCGTCAACTCGTCGGACATACTTGGGATTTAGCTGTCACACATCGCTTGACGCTTGATCAGCTGCAGTTGTTGATGGCGGGTAACTCTAATCAAGATGCTTTTTTAAGTCAGTTCTCTGATCTGGTTGGAAAATCATTTGACTATCCTATTGATCGCACTGAGTGGGATGCTTTGATCGCAAATCCATTCGCTCAATATGTATTAGCCGACAGTGGAGATGCCTTTTCACTGCAAGTCTCATCAATGGCTCAGCCGTTGGTAAATCATGTGTTTTCAGTTCAGCTTGGAACGGAATTGAATCCGATTGTTGATTCGTTTTGGAGTTATAGCCGCTCGGATCGTGTTGATTTCAGTCAGCTGAATTCATGGCTCGATTTTCTCGATAGCGATAAAAAAGCTGAAGCCCAAGCAGCCATATTAGATCCTCTTGCAACGCTTACGCGAATTCGTGGTGCTCGCGGAGAGCTGTCCTTTCAATGGAACTCCGGCAACGATTCGAATATCTCCTATATTCTTTCCATTACGGATCACGGCGGGACGGGTTCCGGAAAATCTCGGTATGAAGTCGACTTTAGAAAAAGTACTCGTATTTTAGGATCTGAAGTCGAGCAACAGGCTTCCGATTTAGGGGCTTCGCTCCCGCTTGATACGACGGACGCTCGAATTTCTAATAATAAGACCATAGTCGAGTTCCTTCTTGACGGGGAAACCATACCGCAAGGTTCGACATCTGTTCTTATTGCGGTGGAGGTGTTGAATGAACAGAATCAGGCTGTTCAGACCGGTTATCAACTTTCATGGAATGATGCAGTCGAGGTTCGCATAGTTTTGATTGATGAGCTTTCAGGTGATCTCATTCGAAAAACACGCGTTGAAGCCGGCGAAGTCGTTCGCGCCATTCCTTTGATTCGCAATGAAGTTCAACGAAATCAAGCTCTGGAAGCGGTTAAAGATCCGCGTGCTGTCTTCTTTCGTGTCGAAAGCGGAAAGAATGTTTCTTACGAATGGACCTCATCTCAAAATCCGAATGTATCCAATATTATTCAGCTGAGCGAAGTGCCGCTAGGCGATGAAGGTCAGTGGGTTGCGACTGCAACATTCAGCCAACGGACACGCATCGCACAGGCAGACGCATTGCTTTTTAGAGCGCAACTTTCCGGAGAGGACTTAGTTGCTTTTGACGTTGCTTGGAATTCTCGTAGCGCGCTTACGGTTTATTCAAAAACATCACAAAACGGTCAAGATACGCTTAGCTGGCAAGTATTAAGTCAGGAAAGCGGCGAGACCCAAAAGACTCTGAAAACTTACAGCGTTTCAGGTCGCAAACAAATTTTTATTGATGAACATGGGAATCGACAAGAGCAGATGAAGTGGGGGTTTGTGACTCAAACAAGAGTTTCAAGTTCGGTGGCTGCAGCACTGGCATCCGAACTCGATAGCCTGGATGCGCAGGCATTGGCTAGTGACCTCGGAGATATATACTTTATCAGTCAGATTCAGTCTAAAGACGGAAAACAATTTTCTTGGCAGAGTGCAGACGGCCGCGCATCGTATTCGCTTGCAAGCCGCACAATGAAAGTTCTTGATTCAGACCGCGATCAAAATGGTCAACCCGATGTTTCCAGCCGCGAAGTTTGGACTTATGCTCGTTCTGAACAAATCTCCCAGACGCAGGCTTTCAATTTAGTTGAGAATGCTGAAATTACTGCTGAAGAAAAAATCGTCGCGGCTGCTGCTCTGCGTGACACCAATAGTCTTTCTGTTTTTTCAAGAACCTTCTCGGGAGAATCCTCCAGTATTCAGTGGCGTGGAGTTGATGAGTTAAGCGGATACACCGTGAGCCTCCGTAGCCGTTGGGAAGAAATTGCCTCAAGCGAGGTTCCTGCTGGGGTTTTGTCCGTTGACTATAGGACTGTCGGAGACAAAGTTTTCCGAAAAACAATTGAGTCATTATTCACAAAATCAACCCTCGCATCTCGTGCTTACTTCTTTAGCTTGGCTGAGCAAAGGTTGGCGTCTCAGCCCGATCGCCTTGCTGATTTTCAAGTCTTAAAGTCCCAAGCTTCCGATGATGATGTATTTACCTTAACGCTTGTCGGAACTCGGACTGAACTAAGTTGGGAATCGGATACATTGGGTCGGCATTCGCTTTTTGATGATTCTTCTTGGGTTCAAATCGATCTATCTGAAATTCCTGATACTCAACTTAATGCTCAAGGGCAGCTGCTTGAGCAGACAACTTTTAAAAAAGTCGGAAATCTTTATTATCGCAAAAAAGGCGACTGGAATTTTTCACGCCAAGACAATGTTACTCGAGCGTATGCTTTGGACATGATTTCTGAGCCTGCCAATAAAGCCAGTCTTTCACAAAGTGAATGGGACGAGCTTCGGGATGCAGTGTTGGATCTTCCCGAGTCAAAGTTACTTAATTTTGTGTCGCTGGGAGATGCAAAGAACCTTAGCTTTGAAAGTACTGACGCTCTTTTTAACTATACCGTGAATTTCAGTAAGGTTTGGGTTTTAGGGCTTGATCAAATATCCAGTCAACGAGGGCAAATGCGTTTTACAGTTCAGAATCGCGTCTCTGAGTCTTGGGCATTAGCCGCGGCAGCTAAATTGGAGGGCGAGGAGAAGACCCGATTTAACGAAGCGTGGTCGCGACGCGATTTGAACCAAGCCGTGAATACTGTTCGCAGCGGAAAAGTGACGTCAGTTAGTTTTTTTGATCCCGAGAGAACATTTACAGGGCGTTTATCTGTTAATGAAACCAGCGGCAAAAGCTCTTTTGAGCTTGACTATCAAGTTTCCAAGAAGGTGATGGAGGCTCTGTACGCTGATTCAGGTGTTGTGCTTGAGCAGCCCGATCTCGGTCGTTTTGAAAGTTCAATTGATGATATTAAGGATGATGGTGTTTATACCCTCACCGACCGTGGAAACGAAGGAAAGAGTTTGAGATGGACGAGCGCGGATGAGAAGAAAAATTACGTGTTGGGACTGGGAGTTGAGAAAGTCTTTGATACGGGCAATGTGTTGAAAGAAACGTATAAATGGAATTTTAGCATTCAGGAGAATGTGGTTGCGGCCTATGCCGAGAAGTTGGCTGAAAAGTTGAGCGGGCAGGACGCGGAAAATTGGCCGATCGCAAAACAGAATACGGACGCGCAAACGATTTATACACGTACGCTTTCGGGTGATGATGAAAGTGTAGGTTTTGAAGGATTGGATGGCACGACCTATACGCTTTCAAAAGGCAAAGCGTGGAAGCAAACTGTGGATGGAGATGACGCGGACACAGAACCGGATTGGTTTGAAGAAGAGGTGGTGAGCTTGAGCATCCGCCGTGAATCAACCCGTTCGGAATTGATCGAGGTTGCCGGATTGACTTTGACAGCTGCGCAAATGCAATTGATTCAAACGGAGTTAACTGCCGCGCTGCCTGATTTAAGCGGAGAAGATTTAGATAAGGCGAATGAAGTTCTGACGCTTTTGAGTCAGCCGCTCGCAAATATAGATTTAACGGAGATCGCGGAATTGCGTGATCTTTTGAGCGAGCTTGACGGCGACATTATGGCGGATGAAACGGTGAAAGCCTCGGCGAAGACGCAAGTGAAGAACGCGTTAAAGGCGCTTGGATCAGGTCTTGAAAAAGAAGATGCGCTGAAGTTGATTGCGGCATTGAACGCAACGACAGGCAAAGTGGATTATGTTGAAGTGAAGAGCGGAGACAGCCGTACGATCAGCTTTGAAAAAGACGGCGTCAATTACCGGATCAGCAAGAACTTAAACAGCGGCAAGGTGGATTATGAAGAAAGCCGGAATGTAACTAAGGCACGTTTACTTGAGCTTTATGGAACCGCGAACTATCAAGGGAAAGCGGTTGAAGCGTTGGAGAGTGAAGATCTGGCCCGCTACTCAGCGGCGATCTTGGATGTGGATAGCAAGACCGTGTTTACGATGGTGGACCGTGGTGAAGACGGGTTGAGTTTGCGATGGGATGGAGCGGATCGCAAGAATAGTTATACGCTGAGCTTGGGCAGAGACACCGTTTACGGTACGGACAATATCGGCGTAGATACCTATAAGTGGGGCATGAGTGTTTCGGCACGTGTAACCAAGCAGCTTGCGGAAGAGTGGGCGTTGGGACTCGTGAAACCCGAGTATCGCGATCAGTTTGACGCGGTGGTGGCGGAACACGTGAATGATAAGACGCAGTTTACGCGTACGGTAAGCGGCAGCTCGGATACGATCAGTTTTGACTCAAAGACGGGTGAGAACTGGACATTCACGTTGGGTAAAGAGAAGCGAAAAGTAGAAGGCGCCGGCGGGGTAATGGGCGACGAAGAGATTGTGACTTTCAGCGCTCGCCGTGAACTTGTGAAATCGGAGGTTGAGCAGTATTTAAATAATCCGCGATTGTCTGCGGCTGAAAAGGCACGTTTAGCGGAGGTGTTGGGAAGCTTGACCGGCAAGGTTGATTTTTATGAGTCGCAGATTGGAAATGGGAAAACAATCAGTTTTGATTATCGCGGGCAAAGCTATTCGATCAGCGTGGAAGAAGTCTTTGTAAAAGATGAGAACGGGAATTACGCGAAAGACGCAAACGGGAAAGATATTCCGCAAATCAATGTAAGCTGGAGTGAGCGTCGTCAGGTGAGCGTGGAAGTGGTGCAGACTTGGTTGAGCAGTGAGCGCTTAACACAGGATGAGAAAACACGCCTGCAAGCCGCAATGAATGAAGCGAGCACGGAAAAAGTGGTCTACACAGAAGTGCGTGGACTTGAGAGTGCGAGTTACAGCTTTACGAAGAACGGAGTAACGCATCGCGTGAGTGAAAACCTCAAGAGCGGAAACGCCAGCTTTGAGAATGACCGGAATGTGACGAGAGCGCGGTTAGAAGAGCTTTATGCAGATGGGAATACGCGCTTAGAAGAGCCGGACGCGACTCGTTTTACGAATGCGATCGGTGATCTTGAGCTCGGCAGTGTTTACACGTTGACCGACCGCGGAAACGAAGGAAAGAGTTTGAGGTGGACGAGCGCGGATGAGAAGAAAAATTACGTGTTGGGACTGGGAGTTGAGAAAGTCTTTGATACGGGCAATGTGTTGAAAGAAACGTATAAATGGAATTTTAGCATTCAGGAGAATGTGGTTGCGGCCTATGCCGAGAAGTTGGCTGAAAAGTTGAGCGGGCAGGACGCGGAAAATTGGCCGATCGCAAAACAGAATACGGACGCGCAAACGATTTATACACGTACGCTTTCGGGTGATGATGAAAGTGTAGGTTTTGAAGGATTGGATGGCACGACCTATACGCTTTCAAAAGGCAAAGCGTGGAAGCAAACTGTGGATGGAGATGACGCGGACACAGAACCGGATTGGTTTGAAGAAGAGGTGGTGAGCTTGAGCATCCGCCGTGAATCAACCCGTTCGGAATTGATCGAGGTTGCCGGATTGACTTTGACAGCTGCGCAAATGCAATTGATTCAAACGGAGTTAACTGCCGCGCTGCCTGATTTAAGCGGAGAAGATTTAGATAAGGCGAATGAAGTTCTGACGCTTTTGAGTCAGCCGCTCGCAAATATAGATTTAACGGAGATCGCGGAATTGCGTGATCTTTTGAGCGAGCTTGACGGCGACATTATGGCGGATGAAACGGTGAAAGCCTCGGCGAAGACGCAAGTGAAGAACGCGTTAAAGGCGCTTGGATCAGGTCTTGAAAAAGAAGATGCGCTGAAGTTGATTGCGGCATTGAACGCAACGACAGGCAAAGTGGATTATGTTGAAGTGAAGAGCGGAGACAGCCGTACGATCAGCTTTGAAAAAGACGGCGTCAATTACCGGATCAGCAAGAACTTAAACAGCGGCAAGGTGGATTATGAAGAAAGCCGGAATGTAACTAAGGCACGTTTACTTGAGCTTTATGGAACCGCGAACTATCAAGGGAAAGCGGTTGAAGCGTTGGAGAGTGAAGATCTGGCCCGCTACTCAGCGGCGATCTTGGATGTGGATAGCAAGACCGTGTTTACGATGGTGGACCGTGGTGAAGACGGGTTGAGTTTGCGATGGGATGGAGCGGATCGCAAGAATAGTTATACGCTGAGCTTGGGCAGAGACACCGTTTACGGTACGGACAATATCGGCGTAGATACCTATAAGTGGGGCATGAGTGTTTCGGCACGTGTAACCAAGCAGCTTGCGGAAGAGTGGGCGTTGGGACTCGTGAAACCCGAGTATCGCGATCAGTTTGACGCGGTGGTGGCGGAACACGTGAATGATAAGACGCAGTTTACGCGTACGGTAAGCGGCAGCTCGGATACGATCAGTTTTGACTCAAAGACGGGTGAGAACTGGACATTCACGTTGGGTAAAGAGAAGCGAAAAGTAGAAGGCGCCGGCGGGGTAATGGGCGACGAAGAGATTGTGACTTTCAGCGCTCGCCGTGAACTTGTGAAATCGGAGGTTGAGCAGTATTTAAATAATCCGCGATTGTCTGCGGCTGAAAAGGCACGTTTAGCGGAGGTGTTGGGAAGCTTGACCGGCAAGGTTGATTTTTATGAGTCGCAGATTGGAAATGGGAAAACAATCAGTTTTGATTATCGCGGGCAAAGCTATTCGATCAGCGTGGAAGAAGTCTTTGTAAAAGATGAGAACGGGAATTACGCGAAAGACGCAAACGGGAAAGATATTCCGCAAATCAATGTAAGCTGGAGTGAGCGTCGTCAGGTGAGCGTGGAAGTGGTGCAGACTTGGTTGAGCAGTGAGCGCTTAACACAGGATGAGAAAACACGCCTGCAAGCCGCAATGAATGAAGCGAGCACGGAAAAAGTGGTCTACACAGAAGTGCGTGGACTTGAGAGTGCGAGTTACAGCTTTACGAAGAACGGAGTAACGCATCGCGTGAGTGAAAACCTCAAGAGCGGAAACGCCAGCTTTGAGAATGACCGGAATGTGACGAGAGCGCGGTTAGAAGAGCTTTATGCAGATGGGAATACGCGCTTAGAAGAGCCGGACGCGACTCGTTTTACGAATGCGATCGGTGATCTTGAGCTCGGCAGTGTTTACACGTTGACCGACCGCGGAAGCGAAGGAAAGAGTTTGAGATGGACGAGCGCGGATGAGAAGAAGACTTTCGTGCTAAGTTTGGGGCTTCTTCAAATGCGCGATGTGAATAATGTTCTTATTGATTCGTATCGTTGGAATTTCAATACACAGGAGTACGTTTTTTCCGGCTACGCTCAAAAAATTGCTGCGAAATTGATCGGCAATGACAAAGACTTATGGAATGGCATTGGAAGCAACGTTGATTCTCAAACGATTTATTCACGTAATATTAGCGGTGACAGCGAAAGCGTGTCTTTTGAGGGGTTGGATGGTACAGCTTATACATTGCAGGTGGCCACGACCCAAAATTTTGACGGTACAGTTGATGGGCAAGATGTTTGGGTTGAATCGCTCAGTTATTCTTTCTCTTCGCGTAAGTCGATCTCAGCGGCCGATTTTATTTCCGCGACCTCAAATAAACTCAACGCGCAGGAATTAGCTGATCTTCAGGCGGGTCTAAGTGCCGTGCGTCGCACAGAAAATGGCAAGACCTACTATGCAACGGAGTTTAGCGTCTCTCGCTCTGGAAACACGGAGACCTATTCTTTCGACAATGCGGAACGAACCTATCGTGTATCGCATAATCTTATTTCTAATGAATGGAATTATGATGAAAGCTTTCAAGCGACTCAAGCATTAGCAAAGCAAATGTATCAAGCTTCCGATGCGATCGCACTTGATCCTGCCGATGCTGTATTGCTTGCATCAGCTTGGACCAAAGCAAAACCCAACGCCCCCTTCACGGTTACTGAAACTTCGGACGGCAATTTTTCGATACGTTGGCAAAATGCGAATGAAAAAGGCAGCTATCTTCTTTCCAGCAATCGCGAGGTTCGAGAAATAGCCGGCGGTCAAACAGAGACTCGCTCTCGTTGGAGTTTTAGCGAGCAGCGCAATGTGACTCAAAACTTTATTGATGATTTTGCTTCTCATTTAGAGTCTAAAGATTTAACGCTCTGGCAGAACTCTCAAAGTCAAATAACGGAAGCCACGGTCTTCTCTCTGAGTTTTAACAGCCGTCAGCAATTTTTATCTTTTGATGGCAAGGATGGACGCTCCTATTCCATGAACAAAGACCGTGTTCAGTTTGAGAACGCGGATGGTTCCTGGGGTTCTCGGGATTCTTATAATTTTTCTATTCGTAAACAAGTCACAAAGCAAGATCTGTCAACGGCACTTCAAAATCCATCAATTAAAGCCGCTGATAAAGCTGCTTTACAGGCTTTATTGCTTGAGGTCGGTGATGCTCCGCTTGAAGTCAATTTATCGCAAACCGGAAACGGTGAGTCTTACAGCTTTGAATGGAAAGACACACAGCATTCTTTAATTCTTACGAGAAAAATGGTAGCGGGCGTTGAAGTTTCACAAGCACGTTATGATCAAGTTCGCAATATCACAACGGCGCGTCTCAACGAATTATATTCTCAGTCCGGTAGTACATTGGATGCAGACGCTGCAGCTCTTTTTACAACGGGGATGCAAAACGCAGATTTAGATAGTTTTTCGATTACACGCAGCACGGACGGCTCCATGAATGTTTCATGGCGCAGCTCAGACCGCCGGGAACAGTTTTCTCTCAGTTGGACAAGTTCAGAAGTTAAAACGGGTCCAGCAGACGCAGATTTCTCAAAAGTTTGGTCTTGGAGGTTAAATGCTTCACATGAAATTTCGCGTGGCAAGCTTTTGAGCGACTTGAATCTTCCTTTGGAAGGTCAGTCGTTTGAGGATTATGTCCGAGCACGAGCTTCCAGCGGTAAAGCTTACATCGATGATGCGTCACAGTTAGAAGCGATTAAAACTTTGCTCGATTCTCCCGAAGGGGCATCGATGCGGTGGTCAATCAGTCGCACCGGACGGGACACAGCTTATAGTTCCGAATCAAGCGATTCCTCCATACGCTACTCATTACTTTTGTCCAATCGCGTTATTTCGGGATCTGCGGTCACTTTGAAGACATTTCAATTTTCAGCAAGTGAGTTTATGGCGAAAGCCGCTATTTTAGCTGATATCGTCGATTGGGATTTGGAAGACCGTCAAGCAGCTGAAAACGCTTTAAGTAATGCGCCTGACTCTACTGAGTTTGAACGCACCACTTCCGGTGACCGCGTATTTTATAGCTGGCAGACAAGCGATAAACGCTTGTCTTATCGTCTTTCCCTGAACCCTATTCGTGCCTTGTCTGCTGACGGGCAAACTGTGAATACGTTGCATCAAGCAGATTTTAGCCGTGAGTATTCCGTTTCGAAGACATGGGCTGCTACTTTCGGAGCCTTGTTGCCCGGCAGCAGTCAGGACATACTTGAACAATCCTTTTCGGTCTCGTTGAATGGTGTTTCGGCGGATACGTTGATCTCGTACGTTGAAACAAAATCGGGCACTTCGCTTTCATGGCAGAGCAGTGACCGTTCAACCCAATACGGTTGGACCGAAACAAAGGAAAACCTGGCTGATGGAACCGCAATCTCGTCTTATGGTTTTAGCCAAACCCGCACTGTTTTGGCATCTTCGATGAGTGGATTTGAGAATGAGCTGGATGCGGATCAGCTTCAGGCTTATCGAACCGCAGCTGCCCGAATTGTGAATGGCGTTGTCACTGAAACTCGTAATGGAATGAGTACGAATTTTAACTGGGAAGACTTAAACGGAGTTGATAGTTATAGTTTTGGTCGAAGTCTAAAAGCATTTGATGACGCAAGTCAGCGTATAGAAAGTTCCTTCTCGAAAAACACTCGTTTTGTCTCGGCGGCCGTCAATGCTTTAAGTCAGACGCGATTATCTTCCGCTGAGAAAGCTGATTTTAGCGCTGCTCTTTCTCTGTTAAAAGCGGGCTCATGGGTTAATCGCTCGCTCAGCGGCGGAAGTGAGTCTTGGACTTGGACGAGTGCGGATCGTAAAACTGCTTATGCCTGGACTAATACCACGACGATGGTCGGCTCCGTTAAAACAGCGGATACATCATTTAATGCTTCGTCCCGGTTTTCGAAGAATCAAGTTCTTGATCTCATTGCATCGGGAAAAGTAAATGGCATGACCGCAGCATTCAAAACGGCGCTTACAAATTACATGAACGTGGATGACGTGGTGATTACCCGCATCACGTCAGGTGATTCGATCAGTTACGGAATCTCAAGCGCGATGCTCTTGCCTAATCAATCGTATGCTTTCAATATGGATCGTGATGCTACTGATGGTGTATTTACCTTTGAATCACGCAAACAGCTTTCTTCCGCTCAGGCCTTCACATGGGCCGATGCTGAGCTTGCCTCCGGAGCTAGAATTTCGCAAGAATCTGCACAATTAGCTCAAGCGGAATTAACTGCTTTAAAAGCCGATCCGAAGGCGGCACGGAACTCCTATTTTGTAACGCAAGATGACGCGTCGTCGACGCTTAGCATTCAAAGCTTTTCTGGGGTTGAATCCTGGAGCTTGCGTCGCGACAATCTTACTTATAGTCAGTCTAATCAAACTTTGCCTGTGCTTTCATTCAACAAGCGTACTCAAATCCTCAAAGCGGAATTAGATTCTGCTGTGACTGATTCCATGATGGATGCTGATGCTTATGCCGCGTTCGATACGGCCTTAGGTTCGGCAAATTCTTCTACTCTATTTTTCGTCAATAATGATGGCCGTCAGAAATCATTCAGCTGGACTGACCTCGCTAATGAGGATGTTTCTCATAGTGTTTCGCTTAATACTAAAGTTCCTGCTGACGATAAAGGCGGTTTTAAAACTCTAGCAACTTATCAAAAATCTGAGCAAAAGAATTTTGCCGATATGCAGTCTGCCTTAACTGATAACCAAGCATGGGATCGCATTGCGGATCCTGAACAGCGCAAGCAATTGACTGATCTATTGACAGCACAGCCCGAATTAACTCAATTGTTAGTAACCATGCAGACGTCGCAGGATCGCACAACTTGGAATTGGTCCAAGCCGGGTTCTCCTGACACATTTAGTATTGCCTTTAATTACCAAGTTCCAACGGACGCCGATACTGCTAAGCAGCCCAAGGTTTCATTTACGTCTCAATCGCGTGTTCTTGCTACCGCCGTGTCATCGATGAAGAGTTTAGTTCGTCACCCCAGTGAATTAGCACGTCTAGAACAAGCGCTTGCCTTGCCGGCAGAATTAAGCGGGGATTGGACGAAAACCGTTTCAGGTTCGACGGTTTCCTATACGATGCAATCGGTTGACGGCCTGACAAATTACTCTCTGAATATCGACACATTGCATCCGGAGGGTTTGCGAGCAGTTTTTGCAGTTAGTCAAACTATTAGCCTTGCGGATGTACTCAAACAAGTCGATTCCGTGAATAGCCAAGACCCTGATGGCTCAGGCGTAGAGCTGTCTCAAAAGGATCAAATGCGCTTAGCGCTATGTCTCGAAGCCTGCACCCCGGAAGCACAGGCTCAGCTTAATATAACTCAATTTTCAAAAACCCTGACCGGTGATCAATCTGTTTCATATCAATGGAACTCGGCCAACGGACTCACAACTTACAGCGTGCGTCAATCCGACGGACAGACAACAACTTTATCATTCACTTCGCAAA
>CAZLTL010000005.1:90760-93342 GCA_964562525.1 uncultured bacterium | reverse complement strand
TACAGCGTGCGTCAATCCGACGGACAGACAACAACTTTATCATTCACTTCGCAAACACAAATGACGCTTCGCGGTATGTTAGCAGATACCGGAACTAAGCTGAGTACCGCTCAAAAATCTGAAATCGAAAATGCGCTCAAAGCTCCTGAGTTCGAGGCGAGCTCATTCGCTAAGAATGTCAGCGGTGATTCTGTGAGCTACTCATGGTCTTCCGATCAAGGAAGAAAATCTCACCAAATGCAGCTCAAAGATGGCGGCGGATACACATGGACGATCAGCTCGGCAGCCTCACGGACCATTGCAGATGCGAACTTTAACAATAAGACCATGGCTGAACATTTTGGTTTAGATGACGCGGATAACGTGGCTTGGAAAGATCTTGATCTGAACTACTTTGAAACATTTGATGGAAAAATTCCTACAGCCGCAGGATCTCAGCCGACCCGTCGTACTTATCAAATGCAAACCCGTGACGGGGTTGTTTCACGCAGCGTGACACAAAATGTTGCAAGCGGCAAAATCGATTACTCTGAAACGAATCTCATGCGTAATGCCACCTTCCAGGGGCAAACCGGTGATTGGCAAAAAGTGAAGTCGCAGCTTTTGATCGGATTTAAGGCTGATAGTAACACTAAGTACAGCATGCAAATGCAGGCTAAGCGCTATCAATCAGGAACCGGTGATTTTTTACCGACAGGAGACGGAAAACTTTATGATGTGAACTACATTGTATCCGGCCTGAATGCCGATTTCTCGTTCAATGATAAATCCAGCCGCAGCATTCAGATTGATATGGGATCGATGACGCTTGAAGGCGTTACAGGCAATAACTGGACTCGTGTCTCATCTGATTTGGGTGATAACTTTGCGATTACCGACAAGAGCCGTTTTGCTTATCAGCTAACGAAACAACAGTATCTGAATGCAGAAACAGGACTTGTATCGGATGAAGGCACTGGAGAAGCTCGTGACGTGACTTATTCTATCGGAGGTTATAACGCTTCCTTTACGGGCCCTAAGAAAGCCGGAGAAGAATTAAATCGATCGATCACGATTGCGGAAAAAAATAATTCATTTGAAGGAAAGTCGGGGGACTGGCTGCGCGTTTGGTCGGGGCTGTCAGCAAACTTTCAATTCGGTAAAGACACCAATTTTTCGCGTCAAATGTCTTTGACCGAAGTGATTGACGGCGCTTCACGTGAAGTGAATTACAATATTTCCGGATACGAAGATGCTCGTTTTGCTGGCGGTGAGCTCTCGCGTTCCAAACAATTTATTGAAAAAGATAAAGAGGTAGGCGGACAGACCGGCGATTGGACCCGTGTATACGGTAATTTGGGAGTTGGTTTTACTGAAAATTCCTCGACTACCCGTTCACGCCAAATGACGGTTGCGCGTTATTTGACGGATAACGGTTTCATTGCCGCTACAGGTTCTGAAGATAAGAAAACGGATGTGACTTATATCGTTCAGGGATATAACGCTGACTTTGCAACGGGTAATCTTGAACAAAGTGTCCAGACGACAGTCACGAATATGCTTTATCAATCTGGTGATGTCTCGATTCAGGGCGATTGGACTAAAATTTGGTCTGATTTAGGCGGTCAGTTCAACTTTTTGGCCGGTGAGTCCTCAGTTCGCTTACAGCTCAGCGATGAGATGGAGCTCACAGGGACAGTTTCTGACAAAGGTCTCATTAAAGACTTTACTGTGGCCACCGTCAAAGACGACGGCACCAAAACTCCGATTGATATTCTCCGCTCAGAAAAAGGAAACGCCGTTACTCCCGCGTCGAATGCAGTGACAGTTAAGCGGGATGTCACACTGACCGTTTCAGGCTTAGGGCTTGATTTAGTTTCAGCTGCGCGTACGGATGAGGATGTTCAATTTGCGGCTCAAATTTTAAATAAAAATGCCACAGTTGAAACCATTCAGGGTGAATGGCTGCAAGTGTTTAGCGGTCTTGGATCCGGATTCCGTTTCGCGGAAGAAAAAGCGGGGCAAGAAGCCACTCGTTTTACTCTGCAAATGGAAGAAAAGCTTGCAAACTCCGGCGTTCGAACAGGCCGCACATTCATTCTTTCCGGTTTCGATGATGCTAGTTTTTCTACGGGTGATCTGAATCGTTCGATACAAAAAACCGAACGAAGCCATACGCAAGACAGCAAAACTGGTGACTGGAATTTTGTTACTAGCGGGCTTGCCGAAGGCTTTCAAAAGAAGATAGTCGGCGGAGTGGATAAAACGGAATACTCGATGCAGCTGAATGCAAAACAGTATTTAAATGCGGATGGAAGCCTTTCGGATAGCGGTACCGGCGAACGCTATGATGTCACTTTTGTTGTTTCAGGTTTTGAGTCAGATGAATTTAAATCAGGCAATCTCCAGCGTTCATTCCAGCTAACTGAGAAAAATCTCACTCTGGAAGGTAAAACAGGTAATTGGATGCGCTCGGCGTCAAAACTGGGCCCCGATTTCACCTTCACAAATTCTTCTAATTTTTCACGTAGTTTGAATGAAAAAGATGCCCAGGGCAAACCCACCGGAAGAAGTTTTGTGGTTCAGGGTTATAACAAACTTTT
>CAZLTL010000005.1:88181-90660 GCA_964562525.1 uncultured bacterium | reverse complement strand
CGGAAGACAATCAGACTTTTGGCGGTATCAGTGGCGATTGGGTTCGCGTTTATGACGATGTGGCGGATGGATTCGATCCCGCAACGGCAAAGCGCTACTCACGCTCACTGCAAGTAACGGGTAATGATGGCTTGACCCGTTCGTACTCCATTTCGGGTTACCAATTGGATGCGAATAATAATTTCTCAGAATTCAAATTAGATGCCAATAAGCTTCCTACAGCGGAAAAATTGCCGCTCGAATACGCGCGTCAGACGGAATACAACGTGACCTCGCAAACTGAAGCGGATGCAAATTTCTACGGACTTCTTGGGGCTTGGGTGCGTTCTGAATCAAAATTGACGGATGCTTTCCAAGCAGGCACTCAATCTCAATACTCCATGCAGCTTGAGAAAAAAGGTAACTACGGTGAGCCCGGTGTTTTGACTTATATCGTTTCCGGTTTTAAAAGCGGTCGTTTTGATGACGCTGCGGAAACTCTCGATTTTCGCATTCAGCGAAAAATGACACAGGCAGAAACTCAGGCGTCGGGTTTGTTGAACGGCGTACCAAGCGGGCTTACCCCGAAAAAGCCCGCAATTGAGATTACGGATATGAGCGGACCTTTTAATGATCCGCATACTCAACCCGTGTCGCGCACACTACAGTTGGATGTGAATGATGATGGAACCTTAGTGGTTTCAGCTAATTACTTTGTTCAGCCGGGTGTCGCGGTTTATCGAAGCGCGGAAGAGTTAACGCTTTTGTCAGGTCAAAACGCGATTCCGCTCACGAGCACACAATATACCGATCTTGTGTCATCTGCTGAAACTTCGATGCGCGCTGCATCGAATGCGAATGGCGATACTTATGACACGATGGCGGATTCTTTTGTTGCCGCACAGCTGAATATTAAAGCTGGAACAATGCGTCTCATCCAGAATGGGGCTGATTCCGCATTATCATGGCGCAGTTTGGATGGATCAAAAATCTTCTCTGTTTCGTCCGTTACGATTGGCGGAAAGATGGAATGGCGCTTTCAGGAACTGAATGAGTTAAACAGCGTTTCGGTTACACGACAAGCTCAGCCGGATTCTAAGGTACGTGAGATTCAAACTTTTACTAATGTCAATTTTAACGAGCTGAAATCCCATGTCCGGCAAGAAGAGCAGTCTGACGGTAGTACTGATGTTTATGTTTATGCTTTACGCGATCAAAAAGTACTATCCGGCAGTGAAATACCCTCAGTGATGGCCGGGATTACAAGTTGGATTATTCCTACTGCCGTGACGCCGGAGTTAACTCAAGCGATTCGTGATATTAATGCCCAAACTCTGATCACCAAAGTTTCGGATGATGAGGCCGACTATTTTGCATGGAAAGCTCAGGATGGTAAGACTTATGTTGTGAAAGCTGATTATGCTCGTTCGGCAACAGGTGAAAACCTGACTGTGTCTTGGAATGATGCCGGAATTGTACCTTCGCTACGTGAGCTTGTTACAGGGACCCAGGATCAATATCGCGTGACTTCTTCGTACAAAACGATTGAGCTTTCTCGCCAGCAAGCACTTGATCTATACCAGTTTAACGGTGCGGCAAATCGTACAATCTATTACACGGATGCTTCGAGATCGAAGATTGCATTTGTTTCAGATTCTCTTAGCCGTAAAGTTTCAGGGCGCGGGTCGGCAGAAGTGCAGTCCGTGACCTATGATGGACAAAATTTCTTGGATGCCAACGGTCAAGCTATTGCATATCGAGCTGAAGATGTTCGGAACTACGTCCGTCAGTCTCGCACGGAAAGCCATTATTTTGCCGATGGATCTTTAGCAATGCGCTCCAGTTATGATTATCGCGCGCCATCCGTCGAAACAACAATTGAACAGCAATTTGCACCGCCGGCAACTCGCGTTGAGCGCGTGTCGCAACTTGCTTCTCAGACTTTTTTTGCGGGCGGGAGAGGCAGCGAATTAGTTGATTTTACAATCACTTTTTCTGTGGTGGATGGCGTGAAACGCGCTGATCAAGTCACTCGCACTTATTACCAGACGGCGATGGGGGTGAAACTTTCGGCTGCTGACGCATCAGGTATGACAGAAAATATGATGATGACTGAGGTTCGTTCTTTGAATGGCGTCGATGCGGTCAACCTTGCTCAGCATTCTTCTGACTATACCTCGATGGGCACTTTGCTTCAGCAAACCTATTTCCGCGGAGTGGGTGAAACAGTTGACTATGTTGTGAGCTATAACGCTGAAGGAACTGCGGTGCGTGATGTGGTTCGTAATATTTATTTAAGCAATAAACCTTTCACTGAAACCAAGGATATGGTTGGTTCGGTAAAATACACAACCGTCGATAAGCAAGTTCCAGCAACAGGATTGCGCGCCATTGAAAGTTTTGTTTCTGCGATTCAAGTTTCAGGTATGAATACCTTGCCTGATAATTTGAATACAGTGTCGGCATCCGCAATTGAGCGTCAATGGCTTTCTGATATTGC
>CAZLTL010000005.1:0-88081 GCA_964562525.1 uncultured bacterium | reverse complement strand
GTTCAAGCACAGCAGGGTAATACAACGTTGTTTGTGTTAGGTACGTTGGATTTAGGTCAGACACGAAAGATTAATACGGTTCTTTTAGATTACAAAGATGGTACTAATCTTATTTATTACAATTATAAAATTGAAGTTTCGGTGGACGGAGAAAATTGGCAAACCGTAGTGGATCGCTCCGCAAAAGAGGTTGGCGGCGATTGGCCTTGGTTTAAAGGTGAACAGCAAGTTCAGTTTAACGATATTGATGCGCGTTATGTACGTATTTCATCGAGCGGTTCAAATCTTTCGAGCGAAGTTGCGATTGAAGGTCTTTCCATATCGCGCGAGCAAACCTTGAATTATGCCGCGTCAGCCATGGGAGCACAGTGGGTTGCGAGCGGGACTTCGGGCACCAATCTTTCCGCGGCGCTTGACGGCGGAGAAGCTCGCGGACTTGTGCATGGAGCAATGTTTTGGTATGCCCCTCTAACGCAAGGTGAGGGATTGACTTTAATGGGGACACTTGACCTTGGTCAACAGCGTCTCATCAACCAAGCGGGATTGTTTTTCTGGGGCGAGCAAAATACACTGCATGATAACTATCGCATTGATATTTCCGCAGACGGCAACACTTGGGAAACTGTATTCGATGGCACAGGCAGCAATATTGATTATCGTGGTAAGCAGATGGTGACCTTTGATGCGACTCAAGCTAGATATGTACGTTATTACTCATCTGGAAGCAGTATGGATGCTTATGCCCGCGTCGAAGAGGTTTATGCGCAATATACCGTTCCATCCAGCGCGACTTATCCGCAAGCTCGGGTTCTGAATGATCTTTCTCCGTTCACATCAGGTAATACGGTCTATCGCGGACAATTTGCGGTTGATGGCGCGCTTGATGCGGATATGTTGCTTTGGGCGAAATCAGCACCTGCCACAGAAGAAATGATTGATATGGGGACCATTGATTATGGCGAGTCCCGCGAAGTGAATCAAATTTTGATTAATTTATTAAATGACCGCGACGACCCAAGTTTTAAAAACTATGTTCTTTACAATTATCGAGTTGATATTTCAGATGATAACGTAAATTGGCAAACTGTTTTTGACGGTACTGGAAAAAATTCTGATTATCAAGGTCAGCAAGTGCTTGATTTTGAAACTCAAAATGTACGCTATGTTCGGCTTTATTCTTCTGGAATGAATGACGGTATCGCGCGTTTTTCAGAAATCAGCATGCGTAAAGTTAGCGGAACGGATTTTGCGTCTCTTTCAATGGGCGCTACTTTTACAAACGCAGGAGGACAAAGAGCCGATGTGGTTCTGGATGGCGGTATCGCGTTGAACGGCGCTATCGGATATGCCGCCGGTGCCGCTCCTCAGAATGAAACTTTGGTGCATGCTGGTGATATTAATTTGGGACAAGTGCGCCGCATTAATACGGTTGATTTACAATTCCTGGAAATTGATAACCGATATCACTATAACTACAAAGTTCAACTTTCGCTTGACGGCACCAATTGGAACACTGTTTTTGATGGTACGGGAAGCGGTTCGCATTTTCAAGGTTTGCAAAGCGTGCAATTCGACGCTCAAGATGCTCAGTATATTCGCATTTGGAGTTCCGGCTGTAACCTTTCTGCTTATTGGCATATCGCCGAAGTGGATGCCTATTATTCAGAGACTCAAAACTATGCGCTCATTAATCGTGGCGCTAGTTTTACAGCAACCGGAAATATTCAAGCAGGAGCAGGTCGATATCTTGTTGATGGTGGCGGAACCGCACAGTACTGGTACACTTATCAAACCCAACAATATATCTCGACTGGCTATTGGCTGCCGGATCAAGGATGTTATAAACCGCCTTGCTATCCGGATACATGGATTGATGCATCCTATTGGCAAACCTATACTCACAACGCCTACGGCGGGCAACTCGATGGCTATTCAGAAAGTAATCTCGTATTAACCGCTCCGGCCTTCGGTGAATTTGTTACCGCGGGGGTCATGGATTTGGGGCAACAACGTACGATTAACCAAGTCAAGTTGTCTTACTCTGATTTTTCTCCTCAATCAAACGGTCCTGCGCGTATCTTTGTCTCGAATGATGCCGTTAATTGGACGCAAGTTTATGCAGACGAAAATGCTTTTTATCGGAATGATCGTGTCATTAATTTTGCATCGCAGAATGCAAGATTTGTCCGCGTGGATGTTTCACGTAATCTTCAGAGCACAACCATCGCGTTAGATGAAATTTCCGTATTAAACCGTGCGAACGGCGCGGACCCGCTCGAAAGTCAACGTGCTCGTTTTTACGATTCAGCCGGAGCCTATGTTATGAGCGGCAACACTCGCATGGCCACTCCAATGATTGACTGGCAGTCGATTCCGCGATCCGGCAGCGCTAATTTGATTGAATTAGGCGTTATTGATTATGGTTATGTCATGCCGGTTGAACAGATCGATTTGAGCATCGAATCTGGACGTGTTATTTCGAATGCGCGTATTGAGGTTTCGGTAGATGGCATCAATTGGACGACCAAGTATCTTGGAGCGCTGAGCGGTTCAGTTAAAATAGCAATGCCCGATCAACCGGAGTTCCGCTTTGTCCGCATTTTTAGCTCAGGCGCGACTGACGGTCCGGATAATCATCCGATTGACAATATTCAAATTATTCCGGCGGCACTACGCAATACGACTACAACCCCGGCGATTTTGCAGAATCAGTCTGCTTTGATACAGGATTATAGCTATAACTTTGCTGTTTCGACGCTTGGTGCGACGATCACTCAAGATCGTTCCGCGAATAATCAAAGTATCGCAACACGCAATTCTGGATTGAATGCGATTGATCCCGCAAGCCAAAACGGTCAGCCCGTTGATATTTTATCAACGATGTGGACAGTTGAAACAGCTTCTAAAACTGCTATGACCGAATTAGGAACTTTGGACTTAGGAATTGCTCGCATGGTGAATAACCTGAGTTTGCGTCTCGAGGGACCGGAAGGTTCTTATTATCACGCGATTAAAATTGAGGGTCTAACCGAAAATGGTGAATGGAAAGTTTTGGCGGATACAACGCTTTCAGAAGAGATTTTTGAAGCGGGGCAGTATCATAATTTTAGCTTTGATGATCAGAAAGTTCGTTTCTTCCGTATTTCCACTACCGGAACAAATGAGGAAGCTGTGGCGCGCGTGTCTGACATTCAAGTTACGCGTGAACGTTCTTACAGTGTTAATTATGCGACTGAAAGCTCAGGAGCACGCGTTTTAGTTGATCGATCCACCGCGGATGATAAGTTTCGTGCTGCGGCTGCTTTGGACAATAACAGCGCGACTTACTGGTCTGTGCAAGCCAAAGTGAATAGTCAAGACTTGTATGAAATGGGAATCATTGATCTCAGTCAAACTCGTGATGTGAATACTGTGGATCTTAACTTTTGGGATAGTGACGGCAGCGCGACGCGTCACTTCTTTAATTACAAAATACAAGTTTCAACGGATCGTGTGAATTGGGATACCGTGGCAGACATGACTGAGCCCGATGTGATCTTTCAAGGCGATCAGCGCATTCAATTTGATGAACGCAAAGTTCGCTATGTCCGCATTTTTGCTTCCGGATCCAACTCAACCGCTGAAGCGAGGATTGAAGACATTAAAGTGAGTCTTGAACGTGATGTGGATTATGCCAAACTCAATGCGGGTGCGCGTTGGATCAGTGAAGGCACGGGCAGCACGAAATCGGCTTCGGCAATTGACGGCGGAACAGATGTCGGCGCCGGAAGTGCAAAAGCTTATTGGACCGTGACGGCAACTTCGACTGAGGAATTGGTAGAGCTCGGAACCCTCGATTTAGGTAAGTTGCGCCGCATTAACGAGGTGGGCTTGCATTTTTGGGACGGTGATAAGCGCCGTTTTTATAATTATAAAATTGAAGTTTCCACAGACAACCAGACTTGGACAACCGTGTTTGATGGAACGAACTCCAAAGTTAATTATTGGAGCGAACAGCGGATCGGTTTTGAAGATCGCGATGTGCGTTTTGTGCGTTTTTCTGCTACGGGATCCACCACAAATCAGTATGCGCACATTGAAGAAGTTTATGTCGGATATAAATCTGATTTTAACAATAAAGAATTTAGTAATGAGAATCTGTCGCAAAAACCCAAGGTCTTGCGTGACTTCGGACGCTATGACGGCAATTGGGCAGGACAGAACGCAGTCGACGGCATATACACAGATAACGGCGGTTATGGTTGGCACTCCGTTCATATCGGCGCTACTGAAGATATGGTTGAAATGGGCGTAATTGACTATGGCAAAGTCCAAAACATTAACCAGGTCTTGGTAGATTTTTATACCTGGGGCAATGGGTATGATTCTTGGGTGACTTATAATTACCGTATTGATGTTTCATCGGATAATCGAAACTGGACCACGGTTTTTGACGGATCAAAACTTAATTCAAACTTTCATGGTCCTCAGACTATCGATTTTGCGGCACAAGATGCACGTTATGTGCGCGTCTTTTCCTCTGGCATGAATGACGGCTATGCACGTATTAAGGAGGTGCGTGTTAAAAAATCAGGCATTCAGGATTTTGCCTCGACATCAATGGGCGCTAAATTTTACAGCGCTAAAAATGGTTCTAATCAAAACATCGTCAATTATGGCGATGCTTTGATTGACGGCGGTCGCTCAATTTACGGAAATGATTACGGAGCATACGCCTGGACCGTTGCAACTCAATCAGAAGCATTAACCACTATGGGAGTCATCGATTTCGGTCAAGAGCGTTTGATCAATTCGATTGATACGCATTTTTGGGACGGAGATGGTCGCGCTTATTACAACTATAAACTCGAAGTAGGCACGCTTATAACGGAAGGACTTGATCCGCAAAACGCGGCCAATATTGATTGGCAGACAGTATTTGACGGCTCGTCATCCAACACGAATTTTCAAGGCTTGCAGCAAGTTCAATTCGATCGTCGCGAAGTTCAGTTTATTCGCATTTCTGCTTCGGCTGGCACAGCCAACAATCATGCGCATATTGAAGAAATAGACGCCTACTTAAATGAGACAGAAAACTTTGCTCTGTTTAGCCGCGGTGCAACAGTGACTCGCACGACCTCAAGTCCGGCGGCCACTTACGGTTCATCCTCTTTAGCTTCATTGATTGATGGCGGAACGGATACTGCCGCATCCCAAGCATCCGCAATTTGGCAGTCGGCGCCCTATCAAGGTTTAAAAGAAGTTGCCACCATCAATCTGGGACAGACGCGAAATATTAACCAGGTAGTCATTTATAACTATGACGGAGATCAACGCCGTGCCGGACGCGTTAAAATTGAAGTTCAAAAGCCGGATAATACATGGATCACGGTTTATGAAGATACTCGGACGGATGTTTATTTTCGCAATACGCGTGTGATTAACTTTGCGGATATTGATGCCAAATCTGTACGTATTTCCGCAGCGGGGGATAATACGCACAACTGGGTCAATATTTCTGAAATCGCGATTCAAAAATATAAGCCCGGTTCTTGGCCATTTGCCCGCTACACGCAAGGCGATGCCATGGGGCGCTACACGATCACCGATGAAGAGCTGATGATAGATGTGCCGAGGTTGCACCAAGCATCGGATGCCTATAGTACGCTTTATGAGCAAGCCGTCATTGACTTTGAAACCGTTGAAAAAACCAATCAATTGAATTTTGAATTTCTTGACCGCTATCAGCATGACAACTATCGCCTCGATGTATCCGCTGACGGCATCACCTGGAACACTGTATTTGACGGGACAGGTCAGGAAAACAGCTATCAAGGAATGCAAACGATCAATTTTGCCGAGCAGAATGTGCGTTTTGTGCGTGTATTTTCGTCCGGTTATGTCGGTAATGGTTGGACCTATATAGAATCGCTTGATCGGGATTATGTTACTAATCCCAATTTAGCTTCGCAGGCAATGGGGGCACGCATTGCACAAGTTGTGCAAATGAAACCTTCCGTCCCTGTAAGCAATTATTGGCATGGTTGGAAAGTTGTTGGTAATTCTGTCGCGAATTTTACCGATACTGCGGGTGATGGCGGCAGTAAACTTGTTTATAACCAAGTCGATTTCGGTACCGGAAGCAATCAGTTCGCTCTGCAGGTTCAAAATTATCCCAATGCGAGTTATGGTGGTGTTCCGAAGGGCGGAGTAGGCTTTGATTATCAGGTTAAAGTGGAACGTGAATCGGCGCTGGGTGTGTGGGAAAATTTGGGCACGATGACGATTGAGATCCCTTTTGGCGCCAATCAAAATACGATCATGAATGGCAAGCTCAATCTTTTGTCTTCTCTGCAGGGTAAGCAAAATATCAGGCTGACTTGGCTGAATGATAAATACGGCAGCGGTTTTGACAATAATCTACAAATTAACTCTCTCTGCGGCAAAGCCTCCGGCTGTGATGCTTCAAGTTTGGTTTTAGGTAAGAATTTTGCTTCCAGCTATCACGATTTTGAGATCAATCCCAATATGCAAGCTGCGATTGATGGTGGTCTGGGAATCGGTGTGCGTCAAAATCGCGATTACTGGACGCTTCCGAACCAAACTGCGGAAGTCATGACTCAGCTTGGCGTTATCGATTTGTGCGGAACCGGAAGTTGCACCTCGCAAAAATTCAATGAAGTGGCACTTCATTTGTATGATGACGCATACAACTGGTATAGCCAAATTCAAATCGAAGTTTCGAATAACGCAAGTGATCCCAATAGTTGGAAAACAGTTTACGACAGCCGCATTAACGATAAGGGAATTCGTTCTTTCTTTGGCAATGAAAGTTTTACTTTTGCCGAAGAGGACGCACGCTATGTTCGTATTTCCGGTGCGACGGGAAATTATTCCTATACTTACAACAATTTTACGATTGAAGAAATTGTGGTTCGTAAAAATATTCCTCTTCCTGCCTACGGAGTTCGTGAAGTGATGGTGGATCGTGCGCGCGACAGTTATCAGCAATACACCAAGTACGCGATTGACGGTCAAGCCGCTAAGGGATCAGATGCTAATTACACATACATGTATGGCGCTCCGGTCAATGGCGATGTTGAACGCATTGCCGAAGCTTTGGTTCTTGATAATGGATCAGTTGCCAAAATGAATCAGGTTCAAGTTCATTTTTATGATGGTGATGGCCGCCTCTATTACAACTACCGCGTCGATGTTTCTGCGGATGGGTTGGTTTGGGACACCGTTTTTGACGGAACAGGCAAGACCGAAAATTACACCGGACTTCAGACTATCAACTTTGCCGAACGCGATGCTCGATTTGTTAAAGTATTTGCTTCTCAAAGCACCAGTGATGCTTGGCTTTTGATCGAAGAAGTGAATATGACAAACACGAAGTCACCCAATTATGCCGCACGCACTTATGTCGATGATGCAAACAAAACGAGTCCGCCTAGTTTTCAAAGTTCAGCAGGGTTGACCAATGGTCAAGTCCTCCTTGATAACGGCTTTTCCAACCAGACCGGCGCGACTTGGGATTCTTTCGCTTACAAAAATGCTCTTGCCGATCGCAAAACCTTAGTTGAAATAGGCACAATTAATTTAGGCGCGGTTCGCAACATTAATGAAGTTAGCATTGGTTTCCACGACAGTGATCAGGATATGTTCCACAACAATGTTCGCATTGAAGTGTTTAATGCGGACACCAATCAATGGCAGGATGTTTACAATAGCGTCACAAATCCCGAAAACCGCGTTTATCGCGGACTTGAAACTTTTAATTTTGCTGCCGTCAACGCACAGCTTATTCGCATCAGCGCTTCCGGTAACAATAAAAACGCACAGGTTCAGCTTGATGAGGTTCAGGTCCGTAAACGCGTTCCCGAATTACCGCTTGATAAGCCCAAGGTCGTCGATGCCGCAACCTATTTCGGATATTGGCCTTATACCGATAGCATCAACTATCTAGTGGATGGGCAATTAGCCGACGGCGGCGACGGCAAATATTTAATTGTTCAATCGACCTCAAATGAAACTTTAACCTATACGGGCACCATTGATTTCGGCAAAGTTCAACAAGCCGACGAAGTCCATGTTCATTTTTATGATGGCGACGGTCGTCGTTTTTATAACTATCGTGTTGATATTTCAACGGATGGGGTGAATTGGAAAACAGCCTTTGACGGAATGGGTGACCCCAAAAATGATTATAACGGTTTGCAAAAAATTGCCATTAGTGATCCAGTTACAGGCGAGGCAACGGATGTTCGATTCGTTCGCATTTATTCATCGGGGTCCACTTCAAATGCACTTACAGTTATTGAGGAAGTTAGCCTAAAATCCAATGAAACAGTTAATTTTGCTGCGGCTACCATGGGCACGAAAATTCTTCGATCGGGAGCACTGCAAAATGTGGAAATGGTCGGTGCCAATGCGATTGATGGAGGATTTGACACTTTTAATAACCGCACCAATGTTGAATGGGCAGTAACGGTTCCAACCAAAACGGATGCGCTTCATCAATGGGGTGAGGTGGGTATTGTTGATTTTGGTCGGGATCGTCAAATTAATGAGCTGACCCTTCACATCAATAATCTCCAAACCGTCGATAATTGGAAAATTGAATATTCAACCGGTGCACTGATTAATCCGAATGGCAGCGCGACGGACCCCGCAAATTGGGTTTGGACATCTGCTTTTGACAGCTTTGCGGCAGGGAACACAGTTGATTTCGTGGGTACTCAGATATTTAACTTTGACAATATTTCCGCAAGGTATTTCAGAATTTCGGCTGAAGGCGCGGGCGGCGGCTATGTTGCGATTGATGAAATTACCGCGGTTAAAAAGCGACGGGCTTCCGAAAATTATGAGCCTAGCGTTTTACGGCAAAGTGCCGATGTTCACGGCGGTTTGAATGGGGTTTATACAGCTATTAATGCGATTGATGGAAAAGTGGGCAATCCTCAGACTATTACTACTTATCAACAAACATTTCGAGGTGCAACGTACCCTGTAACTTTGGCTACGCAGACCGACTGGATTGTTCCTTCGCCCAACAATGAAAACATGATTGAAATGGGCGTACTTGATTTTGGGTTTGCCCAACGCACAGATCAGATTTTAACGACCTTTGGAGGTGGCGCCGGTTATTTTGCCCGCAATTATCGGCTCGATGTTTCAAGTGATGGCATTAAGTGGGAAACCGTTTATGACGGTACAGGAAGCAATAGTAACTACAAGGGGACTCAGGAAGCTACATTTACCGAGCGTGATGTTAGATATGTTAAAGTTTTTGCCTCTGGCAGTGACGGTTATGCCCGTGTTGATGAAGTCTCGCTAAACCGCACAGGCTCAATTAACTATGCGAATCGTATGTTTGGCTCCACCTTTATTCCTGCGCCAGGAAATACAAACACCATCGTTTTGAATGATGGCAACACTCAAGATCAAGCAGGAAATACTTATACCACGTTCAATTGCGGCACTTCTTGTGCGAACGGCAATTTAATGCCTGTGGGCGTGATGGTTTTAGGTGATACTCAAATTATCAATGAAGTAGGAATTGATTTTTATGATGCAGATGGTCGTAAATTTAATAATTTAAAAATCGAAGTAGCCGATGCAGTTTATCAAACCATCAATGGCCAACAAGTGCTTGTCACGGATCCCAATCAAATTGCTTGGACTACAGTATTCGATGGTACCGGCTCCGGACGAGTTTTTTCTGAAATGGAAGCGGTTTCATTTTCTGAAAGACCGGTGCGTTACATTCGTGTTTCGGCTTCTGGGAGCACAACCAATAATTATATTCACCTGAGCGAAATAACTGCCACAAGACGTACGCATGGAGCAAATGTATCTTCAGGCGCACGGTTTATATCTGCTTCAGATCATCCTAGTTGGCGCGGATCGAGTCAATTTGCAATAGATGGCGATATTCCTTTTGATGCCAAGGATGCGAGTTATTGGGTAGCTAAAACAACCAAAGGTGCTTCGCTTTCAGACGCAGTCGGCAATGAACGCTTGGCAGAAATTGGTGTTATCGATTTCGGGCATTTGCAAAAATCGAATCAAGTTGAAGTTGATTTCTGGGGTATGGATAACCGCGTTTACTATAACTTCCGCGTCGATATTTCCGCTGATGGAATCAACTGGCAAACTGTCTCCACCGGAACTTCGCTTGATAACGGTTATAGTGGTTTGCAAAAAGTCAATTTTGCCGAGCAAGATGTGCGTTATGTGAAGCTTTTTAGCTCAGGTTTCCGACTCAACGATACTTTGTATGATTACGCTGTGATTAATGAGGTTCGACTGAACCGAAATAGCTCAGTCAATTATGCTCAAGCGGGTCAAAGTGCTACTGTTACGGTTCCAACCGCGCCGGTGGGCGCAACGAATGCCGTCAAGAATGGTTTCGTTACGGATAATCCCGGAGCTTTGATCGATAGCGGGTCAAGCAGCTTAGTTGCATCTGCTGCTGCTGTTTCTACCGCTGTTGGTGATATCTTTACGCGCGCAGTTCCGGCCACCGGCCTGACGAATGATAAAGATTTGATCGAAATCGCGACGGTTAATTTTGCTACTCCCAAGACTATTAATGAAGTTGGTATCCATTTATATGACGGTGATGAGCGCGTCTTTAAGAATTTTAAAATTGAAGTTCAAGTTGCGGGTTCCAATACATGGACGCCTGTGTTCGATGGAAGTCAATCGGACAGCAATTACTCAGGGTTACAGGTATTAAGCATTGAGGATGTTCAGAATGTTACGGCGGTGCGCTATTCGACAAGCCGTTCGAAAATTGGTAACAATTTTCAGTCGAACATCTTGATTGAGCAGTTGATTGCCGGTTACAACGAAGCGCCTGATTTCGCCCAGCGCACCATGGGGGCTGTTGCTTATCCGGTCGTAACCGCCGGAACGACGGGTTCAACCGCCGGTTTAAATATGAGTTACATTCTCGACGGCGGAATGGCATCGACTCAGAAAACGACTGCCACGTATTGGGAGTTTGATACAGGAGCTAAGGGAACATTAGTTGATATTGGTATCGTGGATTTAGTGGAAAATCGCCTGATCGATGAAGTTGATATTACTTTCTTGAAAAATGATTTGCGCACGGTTAAAGACTTTCAGATACAGATTTCAACCGATGGTGAAAATTGGACCACGGTGACGGGTGTCAATACCACCAGAAGAGAGTTTTCAGGGACACAAACAGTTCAATTTGCAGCAACTACCGTGCGTTATATTAAAATTGCCGCGACCGGAAGCAGTAAAGACGATTATCAAAAAATTCAAATTGAAGACATTTCAGCGAGATTGCGCCGCCCGGTTGCAAACTTACAATCTGTTGCCGCTGTTGAAACCGTCAGCTCAACCGCGGATCAAATGGGCTGGTCAAGGTATGGTTCCGCACTCAGCTTAAATAATCGGATTACGCTTGCTGCCGCGGGGAATCTTCAAAATATTCCAACATCAGAAAATCCGCTGAATCAAACACGGTACTCTTTGATTGGAATGGATTACTCTGCCATTCAAGGCTTCTTAAATAAAAATACGGATACCGTTGAACAGGCCGGTAGTTGGGATGCATCAAAAGATTTTTACTTCTTCAGTGCACTGTTCAATGTTTTTCAGGGACATAAGATTACGCTGACTACGAACAAAGGCGCTCAAGTAGTTGGGAGTCAGGCCGCTCTCGAGCAGCTTGAGTTTAATGGCACTTCGCGTGAAGTCACAGGAATTAAAGTTGAGCGAGTTGCGGTACCGGTTTCTGTAGCAAGTATTTCCCTAGATCAAATTTTGGCTTCACGTATGTCCGGATTCCGTACGGACAACATTGCTGTGGAAGATTTCTTTAAGTTTGAAGCTGTGGTGAACGCTCAATCAGTTCATAATGGATCCTATTTTGGATTTGAAAATCAGGCGTTGTTCGGTTCGAGTGAATACCGAACCTTGCGTTGGGTCGCCGTAAATGAAGAGCCTGATGCTAAAACGGTGCTTCAGCTTCAGTTGTTTGATGGTGCTTCTTGGAAAACCGTTTCAGACTCGAATCAGCAGCCGTATCAAGTTTCACTCGATTCCGGAAAAGATTATGTAGTACGGTTTGCTCGCTCGGGCGGAGATGCTTATACAGCTGAAATCACAGAACATATTTCCGGATTACCGGTTACGAAACAAGTTTTATCTATTGCCGGTGAATGGTCAAAACTGAGCATGATCGCCGAAAGTCGCGGTGGCGTTCTTGCGGTTGAAGAGTTTCAGCTTTCAAACAGTAAACCGAAGGTCACAGGACAATCATTTCAGTCGTTTTTATCTCAAAAATCCTACAGTAAATACAATAGCCGCGGAATCCTGACCCAAGTTGAAAACTACAATTTGAAATCGGGTCAATATGAACTCGCTTCAATTGTGTCCTATCATGCGGATGGACGCGCCATTAAGAATATCGTCAACTATAAAGACGGTGTTGCTGACACCTATTCGAACTATATTTATCGCGATGCCAGCCAATTCAGCGGAGACTTTCAGTTAGCACGAATCGATGATTTTGATATTCAGGGCGCGCAAGCAGATTTTGTAGTCGCAACGGGTTCATTCGCAAGCGGCAATCTCAATATTTACGCGCGTTCCGAATTGGCGACGGATGCGGCTGATTTGCTTATTCGTTCAACTATTTATAGCTCAGCTGCTGAATATACCCAAAGCTCAGTTTTGGGCGCAGAAGGGATTAGTTACGCAAACGCGCGCGTTGTTGGGGCGCAAGTCATGCAAGTTCGTGATTTCGCACCGGTTCCGGACGCAGCATTTGCGGAAAATAATAACGCGAGCCTCAACCGCCGCGACCAACTGTTAGCGGCGTCTACGCTGGTGAACGGAATACGTGTTTTTGAATATAGCCGCAGCCACCATGTCTATGACCCTCAAACGGGCGGACTCGATCATATCGACCAATTCAGCCTTCAATATGATACGGATCGCCGCACTGTGAATGGCAACGCGGCGGTCGGACTGATTCCAACTGACGGAACATGGGTTCGTCAAACCAACACAAATACTGTCACAGCATCCACCAATGGCGAAGCGATGTTTGTCATTGCTTCGCCTTTCGCTGCCGGAATGAATGACTACGTTGTGGAAGTGAATGTTCAGCAGGGCGGCTCATTGCCCGCGGTTGAGAACAGCACATTTGAATTAGAGTTGAAGATCTTTGATAACGCACGTGCTGAATGGATGAATCTTGGAACGGTTCATATTCCCGCGGTTCAACGATCTCAGACCGCAACCATTCGCTTAACGCAATCCATGATTGACCGCTTACCAACCGCAGTCACGAATGCTGCGGGATATCTCAATGCCTCGTTGGTATGGAAAAACGATACACAAACTAAAGAGGGTGAGACTGTCGTTGCGGATAATACGTTGCAGATTAATTCCGTATCAATCAGCCGCAACCTGCCTAAGCAGGTGATGACAAGCCAAACATATTATCGACCGGATGGTTTAACGGATTATGTTGTCAGCTACGAAGGTCAAATTCAAACTAAGCAAACGTTCAACACTCAAGCTGCTGCAAGTGAGATGTTGATTGATGTGGCGACCGGCATACGTGGTGGCGAGACAGTTGGATTTGATTTTGACTTTGCAAGCTGGACCACTTACGACGCTGCCAAAGTTGAGTGGGTTGAGTTTAAAGAAAACGGTGTCTTTGTGCGTAAGCCGGTTGACACTGCTAACATCGGCTCGTATTCAGTTCAAATCCAGGTATGGAATCCTGCGACCAATAACTGGATGACCATGAAAACGGTCACTGCTAATTCACTCAAACAAAAACAGCAAGTCGAGCTTTCTTTCTCAGAATCGATTGCCGAACAATTGCGCTCAGGTTCGCAACCGGAAAAACTGAAAGTTCGATTGCAATCAAGCTACGCACTGCCTTCAAACGCAACCCAAGAGGTGCGAGCGCGCGTCAAGACGCTTAACACCACCACAAATAAAGAAGAGTGGAGCACGAAGGTGATGACTTATGCAGCCTTCATGGGCTTGCCTGCGGCAGGATCTCGTGCGGCTTTAGCGGGATTGTCTGTTTCTTATGCTTCATCCCAAAATGTCCGTCGCACTCGAACAGATTCGGTTTATTACCAAAACACCACCTATCCTCCGGTATTGGCATATCAGATTACACGTGCGGCTGACACTACCCCTCAAAGTGATCGTGTCGCCGGTGGCATTTTAAGTATTGCGATTTCGAATGCGGGCGCTGAACTCATTCAAGCCAATAAAATATCGAATCTAGATCCGCGGCTTTTAGCGCAGGTTAAAATTTCTGACGTTCAAACTCCGTCCGTCAAAGACATAGGTAATGTGACGGTGCGCCGTTTCGATTTTGATGGTAAGACAACTTTGGTTGATCAAGTCATGAAAAACGGCAATTACTTTGATACGATTTATGTCTTTAACGCTGCCGGAAAAATGGTGACTTCAAGTCAGTACGGTTATGGCTCAACCGAAGGATCACGAAGCGCCACTGCACGACTCTTGTCGATTACTTACTATGATCCTGCAACCGGAAAAACGAGGACAATTGATCGCTATGATCAATTCGGTAAAGTAACTTCGCAAGAGCAATATAGTTATCGTACCGGAATTTTTGAGAATCAAATTGATTTCACCGCAACTTACAGCTTGTCATACGCGGATGAAAGCGGTGTTGTCGATTGGAAGTCGCATTGGCAGCTGACTTCAAAAGCCTATTATGAATATTCGTCAGGGCAAAGCCGCCAAGCTCGCACGGAATCTTACCCGAATCGCTATACCACTTATTATCAATATGACGCTTTCGGAGGGTTAGCGGCGACGAATGAATATTCACGGGCGAACAACCTGGTAACTCGCACCATTTATGAAAATGGCCGCAAAGCGAAGACCTTGCATTATGGTCTTAACGGCGCTGAAATCCAAACAACGATTTTCAACTATGACAATAACGGAGTATTAAAATCATCCGAACAAAAAGACTATATCAGCGGCAAGACTACTGTCACGATTTACACCGGCATCCGTAATCAGGAAATACGCAGCCAGGTCTTGGAATATTCATATAAATCCACCGGGCAATCATCGACGAATACAGATATTAAAACGGATATTCTAGGTAAACAGATCGCCACCGGGTCGATCACAAAATACACCTACGCTAATAGCGGTTACGGTTTAGAAGCTGTGACTTATTTTGAATACACGCCTTCATACCTTCTTCAAACCCGCTGGAATTATAAGACACTGGACGATAAAGACGAGTATGTGAGCTACACCTACAGTGATTTATTAGGACGCAAATATTATTCGTGGAGTAAAAGTAAGTGGTCCGATTCTAAAAACTTATCCGGAAACTCTTGGGAGCAAAACTTCCGTTATGACAATTTTGGCCGTGTGTATTCCAGCTATAAAACCCTTTATACCGAAACCAGTACGGGCAAAACAGAATGGCAAGGCTGGGATTCAAGTAATTACCGCTACAACACATTTGATGATCCGACAGCGATGACAGAAACTCGCCGCGGTTCGGGTGAAATGCGTGAAACGAAAATAAATTATTACAATAACCGCACTATTGAATCCAATTATTCCCGTGAAACGAAAAGCGGAACTTGGAATACGGAGTCTTGGACTTATTTTGATCGGTTCGGTAATAAAACCTCCGCCAGCAACAATTTAATCCAAGGCGGCGTTGATTGGAAAAATCTTGTCAGCCAAGTGCGTGAACAAATTCGTCAAGAAACCATCGCTGCGCAGCAGCTTGCCGCCGCTAGGGCACAAATCAGTAAGCTCAATAAATTAGTGCGCCAGGCTGAAAAAATGAAACAACGTTTGGATGAGGCGATGAAAGCCTACAACCAATCCCGCGCGCATATCCAAAAAGTAGCCGCTCTGGCTGAGAAGATGCAAAAGCTAGTCGAGAAAATTGAAGCCATGATTGAGCAATTCTCGAAGAGCGGTAATCCTTATCTTCAACAGGCGGCTTCAAAAGCTTGGAAAAAATTTGAAAGCGGCGCAATTTACAATAGCGGTCAGCTTGGTGTTATTCACCAGACTGCTTCGAATGCTGGACAGTACAAATCCATTCGTTTTGTTTTCCACAATGGCTCTTTGGGTGGTATCGATGTGACGGTGGAGCAGAAAGGGAAATCAGGCGCCAAGAGCTCATCATCTTCCATGATTATGGTGAGCGAAGATTTTGCACGTGATTATGCAAAACGTAATGGTCTCTCACTTTCACAAGTGGGTATCACTGACAAAGGTTTTCAAGTGGGTGCCTCTCATACTTATGCCCAGTCGCAGAGCAAAGGTTGGGGAGGTTTTTTACAGATTATTATCGCAATTGTGGCCATTGTCCTCACAGTTTTAACAGCTGGAGCAGCAACACCGTTTTTTGCCGCTCTTAACGGTGCGATACAAGGATTTTTCAATGCAGTTGGATTAGCTTTCATGGCAACTAATGCAGTTGCGGGTGCCGTCGTCGGCGGGCTTGTTAGCGCAGTTGGAACATACGCTATGACCGGCGATTTTAAATCAGCGTTGCTTAGTTTTGCTGGGGCCATTGTCACGGCTGGAATTATGGCCGGATTTGATACGCTTGTTAGCGGAGCAACATCGGGACTGGGTAAGTTTATTAGCGGTGCGCTTGATGGAACGATCTCGGGGCTGCTTGATTTTGTTGCGACTGTCGCGGTTATGGGAACAATCAATGCCGTTGTATCCAGTGTTATTAATTTGGCAAGCGGCAATAAAGTTTCTTTCGGTAAACTCATTCTCTACTCCTACATCTCTGCAGGTTTATCCGCTCTGGGTGCATGGGTTGGAGGAAAATTAGGCAATGCCGTTAAGGGGGGAACAAAAGAACCGATGGCGCCCAAGACCGCTGAAATTCTGCATGGTACAGGTGCTTTTAAGGGTGTTGAAGCAAGCATGAGTTTCTCCGAAATTATTATGCACCGTATTATTACTCAGGTGCTAATTCCCGAACTTCTGAACTCAAGCCCTGTTGTTAAGTTTTTAGGGAAATTAGGCATTGAACAAGGAAGTCCCGAACATCAAGCCATCATTTCTGCATTCACATCGGTTGCAAGCGGAATATATGCCTCTGCTGTATTGGATACTCCTTATTCCTTTAGAAATTTTGCGTCTGATTTCTTAAGCGGCGCCGGCGCCGGCTTGCGATCGGGAATGTTCTCTTATCAGCTTTCGTTGGCTTTTGCTGACAAAGACCCTGCGTTAGCGCAGTTTTTGTCGAATGTTTTAACGAGTTTCATCGAACAAGCGCTCAACTTTCTTCAGCGCCCCCCCAGTGCAATAAAAATGGATCTCGGGAAGGAGGGGGTTATCCATGTTTACTTGAAAGATGGATCGCAGTATGACATTACAGAAAGAGACATCGCTGCTAAAAAATCATTCGAATTACTTCAAGGCTATACAGTCAGTTTTGGGGTTGATCAAAATGGCAGAAATATGGCGTATTTCAGCGGCGCTCATGATCGCGCTTATAAAGAAATGCCTCTTGCTGAATACGCAATGCTCAAGAATCAAGCTTATGCTCTCTCATTGGGTAATGCGCAAGACCAGCTTCTCGGCCGCCAAATGCTTGACGCTCTTTATGATGGTAATATCACTGCAGTGAAGGAAGGTCTCAATAATTTCGCCGGTCTTGAATTCACTTCGGCGTTGATCGATAAGATTAGCGGACAGGTATTTTGGCAAATGACGGCAAAAGACAAGAATCAGCTTGAATCAATTGCTCTCGATTTAAGCCGCTCGATGGGGCCGCTCAATGCTTCCAACCCCAGCCATTTGCGTGCTTTCTCCGACCGCATTCAGCAAGATTTACGTCAGGGGCTCTTTGACTCCAAAGTCATTATGATCCATGTCAAAGAAATTAAAGGCTACATGCTGAACGGCAAGTCTTATACATTCCGCAATGTTGATTTTGCCATCACAGCATTCAATGTTTCTTATGAATTTGAAATTCAAGTCGGCGTCCGATTGGGTTCAACTACGACTGATATGGCAATGGCTCTTGAAGGAATGGCGCGTCTGACAGATGCCGCTGCAGGTCTCGATTTAACCAATCTTAATGATTTGCAGACTTTTGGGCGGAATGTTCAAGATCTTCTCAATGAATTTCCGAATCTTTATCAAGGCGGCGTTTACGCTCGCTTCGAAAAGCTAAACTTGAATGGCACGATTGTAACGAATGTCAAAATCACCTGGACACTCGATGGTGTCCAGGCGGAATTCCGCGGTCATGGTCTTAATGACAGTTTTGCTGATTTTAATCTTCAAACTGCGTCGACTGCTCAAGCTTTGCACGACATGGAATTCATCGGGAAATTAGCGGCTCAGTTTGACTTATTTGATCGCAATGGGCAATCCGGTTTTGTTGGAAGCTTACAAGAAGCGCTTCAAAATGGGGCTCTTTTCACTCAGCAGGTAACCGTGACATTGTTCCGCAAAGGCGGAGAAAAATTCTTGGATATCATCGTTGGGAAAGATTTTGCTGAAATTCAAAATGCAAAACTCAAAGACGGTTTCGGCAATTATGGTCTTTTCGGCGGTAAAGGCAAAGATGCAAAAGCCATGCTCACAGGAATTTTTGAGCTTGAAGATTTCATTAAGTCCAACAACTTGAATGTAACCGACTTGGGCGACATGCAGCGCATCGCGCAGCAAATGGTGGCCAATTTCAATAAATATACGATGTCTGAGTTCTCAATGAAACTTTACGCGAAAAACGGCGACCTTTATGGTGACATTACTCTTACCAAGTCGAAAACAGGAATTGATGTTCTTTACAAAGATATTCGCGTTAACGGTAAGAACAATACTTTCGCCGCTTTAGCGGGTAAGTTTAGTATCGCCGGAGACGGTAAAGATCTAGATAAGGTTTTCAATCATTTGAAAGCTGCCGGTGATCGCGCTAAGAACACCGATTTTGGTAATGCGGCGCAAACCAAGGCGTTTATGAATGATATGTTCAACGCGCTCGGTGATTTGCTGACCAAAGAAACAGGTATTGCCTCTGTCGCCGAAGAAGTCGGACGCGCCTCGTTCGGAGTAAAACTTTTTGAGAAGAACACTTTGATGGGTGAGTTTGGTCTTTACACTTCGATGGAAGGCGGCTCGCTTTACTTTAATCTGACCGTCAAAGGCGCCATGCTCGCCGGACTCAATGGCAGCAAAATGGAATATATGGGTTCTTTCAAGCTCAAGCATAGTGATAACAAAACCGGCGAACGGCTCATGGGAGTCGCACTGAATGAAATTGAACGCGTTAAATCTCAAGCCCTGAATTATGACTTGTCTGACTATTCTGTTCGGTTGGACGATCAGGGGAAATTAATCGGTAACGGCGTTGCCGCATTCGCCGCATCGATTGGTGAGCCTTTCCGCTCAGGTCAACTGCTTTTGACGGATGGTGTCATCATGACTCATTTAGGGTTTGGCTTATTCAATGCGTCCGGTGAAGCGAAAGCCAAGTTGGGTAGCGTTCTCGGGAATATTGGTGTTGATGTTTTTGATGCTCAGCTATTGACCAAGAACGGTAAAACCATCCCATGGAAAACCCATGCTGACAATGAAGCCAATGCGATCAAGCGTCTTAACGAAGCGACCAACGCTTTTGCAAAACATGATGTCTCTAATATTGATGGAATGATCGCTGCTGCTGTTGAGTATCAAGATCAGCTGTATGCGAGCGGTGCATTTGCCGATGGTGCTGACATCAATAAAGGGTTGGCTGATATAGCTCGTTTTGATAGCGCACTTTTTGGTGGTGCTGGAATTTATAGCTTCTCGGGTGTTATTGAATCTGCTCCAGGGCAAGTTATCGGTAAAACATTCATAGCTGCACAAGCAGATGGTACTTCTTTTGGCGTCTTTATCAATTACCGCGATGCTAAAGAAGGACTTGGCGGCATGCACTATGATAATAACGGTACCTTCACCAAAGCAAATTTTGCACAGCGTACGGTGGATATAACCGGCAAAGAAGAAGCCGTCAATAAACTAGGCGGCGATCGCATTCTTGAAAACTATATTGTTGGTATGGAGACCATGCCGGCACTTGAACAATCTCTTCAGAATGTCGCAATGCAGGCGGGGTGGATTGCATTCGATCGCGCTCTTTTTAACGCCGACAAAATGATCGGCCGTGTTTATGTCTCTCCCGAAATTCGTGACGGTGGCACAAATGAAGTATTAAAACCTAGCATTATCGCAATGGATAAAGGCGGAAAAATTCATTTTTCGCGTGATGGCAAAACGATTGAGACTGCTTCTCCGGAGGGTTTTAAAGTTTTAGCCGAAGGGCAAAACCTAAAGAGTATCTCGGATTTCACAATGGATGTGAACGGTCAGCAGGTTTCGGCTTCCGGAATTCGCGAAATGCAGGTCGCGGTCAACGGCAAACTTTTACTTGATACGGAATTACGCGGACAATTAATCGGTGCGGCGGGCTTCTTGCGAATGCAAGGTTGGTATGACAAACAGCTCTATTGGGGAAGCGCAAGCAATCCGACCAACACGATTGCGGCGTACTATCAAGAAGCTAAAGGGGATCGTCCTGCGCTTGTCTCAATCCAAGAAGGCCGCGCGATTAAGTTTTCGGTCGGGGAAGGTGTCCATTACGCCAATTTTTCAACACGCGTTGAAGGTCGCGGTGACGCCGCAATTGCTGCGTTCGGCGGCGACCGCGTCATGAAAGCTGTGGTAATCGGTTACGACGGCACCGAGCTGGGAGGCCGATTATTGCAAGCCGGTATGGCTTTGGGTGTCGTTAAGTATGGTCAAGCTCTCTACAACGGCAATTTATTGCTCGGCGGCGTTTCTTATCAGAATGGAATGCTTGCGATGATGGGCAGTGACGGCAAAATGCGCTATTCCACCGGCGGTGCCGTGCAAGTTGCAAATTTTAGCTCGAAGCAAATTGGCAACGGTGAATACGCCGTCACAATGAAAGACGGAACGGTCGAAACTTACAATTCTGTGCGTCAGACTTTTGCAGTAGGCGTCGCTGAAAATGTATCAGACTTCCTCGTTCAGGCTGGTATGCAATTCGGGGCCGTGGCTTATGCTTATGGTGCTTTCAATGGCACATCATGGAACAACAACATTCTGTTGTCGATGGAGACTAAGGGCATTCTGGTTACTCGCGACAAGCTTGGTAATTTACTTGGCGCGATGAAAGTCACAGATGCGAATGTATTCCAGCTAGTTGAGGGGGATCCATCCAAGAATCCGGTTCCTTCGCTTCCTGCAAAGTTTAAAGGTTATGAAGATATGCAATACGTCGGAACAAGCCGCGTATTTGTTGGCCAAGGATCTGCCGTTCATTTCGATAATTCGGAAAAGCTCGTCCATCATGTTGATGACGGCGTTGTTAAATTTGCCACGACGCAATACGGCTATGTGAATAGTCAGTTTAATGACGGTAACATGATTTATTCACTGACCTCATTTAGCGGCGCACTTCTCGGTATGTTTGCCAGCGGTAAATCCGGAACCGTGCATGCCTCGATTGTTAACGGCGCTCCCGTTTGGCCGCAGCAACAGGCAGCAGCTGAAGCTAAAGCGAAAGCTGCGAAAGAATCGAGCGCGATCATCGGTAAGAAAATTGAAGAAGTTGCAGATCTCGCTAAGGTTGAAAAAATTGAGCTTGAACCAACGATACTCGATGTCGATGCTGAATTGGCTCGTGCGCAAGCGAATATTGAGCGCTGGTCATCTCAGATGGAATCTGGTCTTTTTGGATTGCAAGACTCAATGTATGCTTCCGATATTTTGCCGGCGACGCTTTCAGCTTCTGATTCACTTGGTTATGATTTTAAATCATCCGTTTCACCTGAAACATTGTTTGCTGCACCAAAGTTAGCGGGCCTCGCAAGCTCGCTCGCATGGTCGGATTATCGCGGAACATTAAATGACGCTTTGTCTTTCACTTACGACTCAACTTGGTCTAACGCGTCCGCAGTGAGCTTGCTTGCAGACCACTTCAGCTTTGTCTTAACGCCAAAGAGCTTCGCAACAGAAAGCTTCTTCAGCGGTTTAACCTTGAGTCAGACAACAAGTTTCTTTGGGCTTGATTATTCTTTCAGCAATCCGTTTGATTACACTTCCAACATCATCTGGCATGGCATGAGTTTTGACAGTTTTACATATAACAGCAAACCATCTCTCGGTGGAACTTTATCAGCGCCGCAAACGATCAAACTAGATCGTCCTGATTCAGTTTATGTAACGAAGGGTACGAGTACCGCGGATACTCTTAGACTTTATGTTCGTGACGGAGTTGTGATAGGCGCATCCAAGGGTTCAGTCGCGAATACATCTTCGATTTTGTTCTTCAAAGCGGGTGACAAAATAATCGAACGTGATGCGAGCCAAGCTTGGTACCGCGTTATCGATAGCGGTGGTAATTTGCTTGGCGGTAGTTTTGTAGATAACTATAAGTTAAGCCCAATGACATGGGGCACCAAAGCTGATGCTGCGGCTTTAGCTTCACAGTCTCTCACAATTCGCGGTACTGAAGTTAAGCTTGCGGCAGCGACTGAAGTTTTGATTGGCAACTCAAAATCAATTACGGGCACTGATACCACAGTTCGCGCTTTTCTTGATAGCAAGTTGACTACGGTCGGGGTCACGATCGGTGATATTACAAAACCTTTTGGTGATATCAAAACACCTTCCGCAATTCTTTTCTTTAAAGGCACAAATGATTTTGTTTTCCAAGCCAATAGTATTGCCGGATTTGGCACAGGTGTATTTGACGTTTATCAAAAAGGAATTTTACAAGGACACTTGAGCGGAACCCAATTTGTTGAATTGAACGCGATTCCCGGTAGCGTCGAAAACCTGCGCACATCCACCGGAAGCGGCACGCTGACTTATACTCACAGCACAACGGTGAAATCAGTCGATGGTAAACGAGCTTATTCGCTTTATTTCAACGAGAACAAGAAAGTTCAAAGTGGCTATGATTCTGTAGCTGCGGTGAGCTATTCAACAGACAAGAATGATTCTGCCACATTCAATGCCTCAAGTTATATCGGCAAAGTAAATGCGGAACAGGGAATCATGGGGCACTTTTATACGATTGCGGATATCCAATACTCGCTGTTTGATGCTTCTGCCTATTCGGCATTAGGGCCTTCGTGGATTGAAGGCAATTATCTCGCTCGCGATCTTAAAACCCAAGCCGTGATCGGGTTCATTAACCAGGGCGAATACTTGTCTTTGAGAACTTGGACCAAAGATCAACCTCAAGTTCATACTAAATCAGGGTTGCTCAATTTAAATATTGATTCGTCTGTAACCCTTTTTAGCGCGCAGAAAAAAGCCTCGTTTGAAATCGGATTTGAGAATGGGGATATTGCGAGTTTGATGATGACAGGGGTCGGCAAGGATAAGACACTTGCATTATTTTACACGCAGGATGGTCTCGAATATCGCCACCTGCCTGAAGCTTTCCAAAACGGGGATTATGGCGTTTACTCTGTGTTTAACCCTTACACTCATAGTCTTGACGGAATAATCGGTGTCAGCGGCAAATTCTACGATGCGCGCACACTTGATTCGCCATATACCTGGTCGCTTAATACGCGCGATGGTTTGAAGAGCGCAACATTCACAGCGAAACAAGTTTTAACCGCTGACGCCAACAACGGACAAATGTATCAGCTTTTGGTGAATGAACGCGGTCAATCAATTACTTTGCGCGGAAATCAATCAACACTGAATGAAATCAATGCAGTCATGGGATTGCCTGAATTTGCTAATTTGCTAGTGAATGGTCCTGCCTCTCAAAATATAACTCTGACTTCATTTGAAGGCTTAACGTACATGAGTTATCAAGTTGGTAATTTTAAATACGAAATGAGCGGATTAATGAATATCGCGCAAGCGTTTCAGGTTAATGATCTTCGCACGGGTGAATTAGTAGGCGTGCTTGGGCATAATGGTCATTTTGATTCTGGTAAGACTGTTGATACTGACAAAGTTGCTGGTGAATTTGCAAAGAACACATCAATCGGCGGTCTTAACGTTGAGCGCGTCTTTGGCGCGACAAATAACAAAGGAGAACATTTTAGTTTCTTTGCGCATGAGAATAGAATCACTTTGGTCAGCCAGTGGAATGGCGACAAAACACTGAGCTTAGATCAAGCGATTGATAGAATGGTAACTGGCGTAGGCAGTTTTGAAGCCATGACACTTTTTGCCTATGCAAATAACCAAAGCTACTCCGGCATGGGCAACAACAGCTTCAAGATCACGGATGCCAATGGCGCTTTTGTAGGTTATCAGTTCATGAATGGCCCCGCTAAGATGGAAGCTGGCGGTAAGTTAAATCCACTTCAATCGAATGATCCTACCAAGCAGTTTGCCTACAACAAATTCGTCAAGGGTATTGCATTCGACCAAAATGGTCGCGAAGTTAGTGTTGCATACTATTTAAACGAATCCGGTGATCGTATTGGTATGCTTCAAGGCGTGACATTAGAAGTACTGCAACCCGCTGGCTTAGGTACGATCAACGATCAAATCCAGACAGTATTTTTTCAAATTGCCGGAAAAACATATCAACCTCATTTAGGTGAAGAAAGTTATTTGATACGCGACACAAGCGGAACTATAGGCCTGTTTGACCGCAAAACTCAAACTGAGGTTTTGCGGAAAGCCTACGGAACTTCCGGATACAACTTGCCACAGAGCGGTGAATACAAGAGCTTGAGTGATGGCAGCGGAAAAACTTGGAAATCTATTTCTCCGGCATATGAAATTATTAGTGACCGCGGAGATAATGCAGGAATCGCAATCTACCTCAATGAAGCGAGTGAGATTTTGGCGACACGTTTCGGCAATTTGAGTGAATTTGCATCATTACAGCAAATGGCAATCGAGATCGATGGTAACCGTGCTTTGCTCAATATGGATCGTTCTGGACACTGGTATCAGATTCTCAGCGAAGATGGTAAATCACTTTTTGGAGCGCTCGATCGCTCCGGCAATATGCTGCAAGCGGCAACTCCAGCTGAATTGCAGCGGCAGCAACAAAACCTTGAGCGTAAAGAAGGCTCAAAATTTATATCACAATCGGGCCAACAGTATGAAGGCCGCTATGGTTTAGCTGAGGCAAACCTGCTGTTGGTGGGCTCAGATAAAAATAACAGCTCATTCCGCGTATTTGTGGATACGGATCTCTTTGCAGGCACTGATCCTTTGGCGCAGGGTGCAACTATTGCAGTTTTCAGCAGCGCGGACAATATTAAAGGACTCTTATATGCTGAAACTCGCGCAGGGTTCAAGATTCTTCCGGGTGAAAATATTGGTCGTGACTTTCTTGGTGTCTATAACAACGACGGAGAACTCGTTGACGGCTTTGACCGCCAATTCGGCTCGGATATGCGCTGGGCCAATGAGAGCGAGCTTAAACAAGATAAAGCCAATATTCAAACTTCGGTTACTGTTTATTCTGCCAATGATCCAAGGAACACTTCTTCCTCGGAAATATCAGTGAATAACGCGGTTGCTGAATTGATTTCGACTCACGCAACATCCTCAAAAGTTATTTCGGGTGACGAAATTGGCACTGACTTAGCTTTAAGAGTATTTGTCGACAGCAAAAACAGTTTAATCGGCGCATTCCGCGGCGCCATAGATTTTGATTTTGAGAAATTGCCAGCCGGTTCTGAATCTGCGCAAGCGGCGCGTGCAGCGGGAATCGCTCAGTCTTTGATATACAGCAAAACCGATACGCATGAAATCACCAATGTAAGCGGAACAATTCTTCGGTTTAAAGATATTCAAAGCGGAGATGTTTCATTCGCGGCATGGGACGTCAAGGGTGAAAGCGGACATATTGTAGACGCTCGAGCACTTCCTTTGATTAATTTCTCGGGTTCATTTGCGGCAGATCTTAGCGACTTGAATAATATCATTTCAAAGAATCTGTCTGGGATGAGCTTAGAAGGTTACAGCGCGTCTGATAAAAATCTGTTTCAATTCAGTTTCAGTGATAGTTCCACGTATGTTTTTAACGAGCAGGGAAAAGTCATTCGACAATCCGTTTCAGTGGGTGAAAACAGAACGAAATATACATATGCGCTGGTAAACGGCAGCACTTTTGTGCAAATTAAAACGGGTGAATGGCAAGCAACGGGATACCAGGTGAGCTATGGCAGTGTTGGCGGCGCTATGATGCCTACCGGCCAAACCTATAAAGAAAAAAACGAACGATCCTACTTGCGCGACGTAAATGGTAACGTTGCGTGGGTGAATATGACCAATAGTAATCAGTTTATTTCTGGCAGCTCAGTGATTGTGACTGAATTTGGCCATGAATGGATATTGATGGGGAAAAATAACCCGATTACTCTCGAAGGTTCTGGTGTCGGATATGAGTTCACTCGCGTTGATGATAATACGCATCACATCACATTCTCACTTTCTGAGAACAACGGCGGCGACAATAAACTGATTGCGGTCTATAAAAACAATAATTTCAAGCAAGCTGCTGAGTACCAGTTTATTGACGGTGGAATCATTGATAACGATCCACAGATATTTGTTCCTCAACCGGGAAATGCTGGCGAATCCGTCAATTTGATTGGATTCAAAGGTAGTCTGACATTCAATGCGGCGGGGCAACTGGCTTCATTTAAATATGAAGACACCGACGACGACCGCTTTGAGCTTGCTCGCACCTTTAACTCTGACAATCAGGCGACCTCTATCAAGTATCTCAATTACGCAGAGGGCTCGCAGCATTCCCATGTTGAAGATATCGATGCTTCAGGCCGCGTACTCCGTATGCGTGAATCTTACGACAATAGTTTTTGGCTTTCCGCGCAGTCTGTTTGGAGCGATATGAGCACGGGTGAAAAATGGCTGCGCGGTGGTGCAGCAGCCTTGGCTGTGGTGGGTATGGTTGTTGTGACTTACGGCACTGGTGCATTGGTATTAGCCGGATCAACAACAGTGGCGGTGGGTTCTGTATCAACTGCGAGTGCTTTTGCTGTCGGCGGTACCATTTGGCTAGGTGTGGGAGCAGGTATGTACATGGCAGGCAGCTATGCCGGAGATAATTCTGTCGGCAATTATCTGAAAGTATTTGGCGGAGTTGCTATGGTTGGCGGCGCTATTGGTCTTGCATATGGGCTTGGTGCTTTGGGCGGTGTTGGCGGCACATCAACTTTTTGGACTACGGTAGACACGCTCGGAGGTATCGGTCTCGCGAGCACAGTTGGCAATGCCATTTTACAATCCAACGGCATACAAGGAACATGGCTCAATGCAACTCTGGATGTAGGTAGCACCCTGTCGTATTTACCTGTGGGGGCACGCTTGGGTGTTTTTATCAAATCATTCGCAGTAAGTAGCGCTCGTGTTGGGGCAGCCGCGTTCACAAAGGCTGGGTGGCAAACGTTCGGATCCAATGCAATAAAGAGTGTCAGCACCTTGCGTGATCTTGCCAAAGGTTGGAGCACCACTCAGGGGCTCGGAACAGCCGCCTTAGCTGCCTTAAAAAGCTGGAATACAGTCAGTGCCTCTGTAATCGGTCTCGGTGCCGCCTTGCAGCAAGTGGGACACCACTACGATATTGCCTTTCTAAAAGTGGTGGGCACAGCCCTTGCCGTCACCGGCGGATTCATGTTGATGGGGCCGCTTTTCTTAGGAAGTTTGCGCGGCATTTCTGGATTAAATGCCGCAACACGTTTTGCCTATGGTACAGGCGTCGTTGCTTCATGGATTGGCGCAGGTACTTTAACTGTCGGCATAATTACAGGCAATAAGCAGGTTCAAAGCTGGGGGCTCTACTTTTTTAGCGCTGGATTTGCATTCCGTTTTCTTGTGGGATTATCCGCATCCGTATCGCGTGCATCTATTGTGAACGGCAAATTTATATTGCGTGATGGAAAGTCTCAGTTTTTACCGTTGGTCAGCCGTGATTTAGCGGTTAAATCAGGCTATATGCCCATTTCTGGAGCTTTGGAGCAATCGATTCACGGTAATAAAGCGCTTGTGAGCGCGCTATGGGATCAAGCATACAGTAGCGTGATATTTTTCCATGCCTTTCCTGTTGCGGAGTCTTTGCTTGGCATTAAACATCTTTTCGCTGATTTTGGAGCCAATATTGGTCCTGACGGCAAAACTTATGGATGGGAAAACTGGGGCAATGTCCGCCTCGCTTGGGCTTGGTTCGACCACGAGTTTCTAAGCCTCGAAGCATGGGGTACAGAGCGTCTTGCTCACGATGTAATTTTGGGACAAGTTATGCATGTTGCCGGAATTACGTACTCTCGGGGAGCGCTGGGCACATTATCTGAAACTCAAGGATTAATCCGTGGTTTGGCTAATACTTTCAATAATAATTTTTATAAAAATCATATGCTTCAACCCGGCGGTGCCGGTAAATTCCTCGCATTTGCTGACAATATGTTGATGTTTAATGCGGTGCTTTCATCGATTAATGGTGTTACCGCTCTTTTGACCGGAACTTATACTCCGATTGGCGGCGTAAGCGGGCCGGCTACGCTTGAGTCAATTCCGATGATGCTGGCACATTATTTCATGATGCCCGTCAGCTTTGCTGCGTTTGCCGCAGCGAACGACTTTCAAGGTAATTACGGTAAATTTATGCAGGGAGTCGGTGAGTATGCGATTTTCTTAGTGCCCCAAGCACGGCATCCATTAATGTCCACTGCGGCTCAAGGGCGCTTTAATTCAGATTTCAAAACCGCCATAGAGCGGATCACGGAAGTTAAAGCGCAAACAGATGGCGGACGCGTTTTGGCAGAGGCTTACCAACAGCGGCGCATGGATTTGGTAGATCAAATTTTGTTTGAAAGAAAAGACATCAGTCTTGAGCAAGTTAATCTCCCTAAAGACTCTAAGCCGATTGATTTGACGACGGTTAACTTCTACGTTATTGCGAACCATGCTTCCTCGCGTAGAACACTCGCTGAATTTGGTATCGCAATTTCATTCGCTGAGCCCGAAGCACGCGTAACTGATGCGAAAACTGAAAATGTTTCATTTAGCAGAATCGCAGAAGCGGATGTTCAAGGCGTTAAAGTCACGGACAAGTATGCAGCACGCGAACTTTTGAAAGATATGGATGTGAGCGGAAGATTAAGCAGTGGCGTTATCTTATCTGAGCCGCATCTTTTTATCGAAGGAATGCTCTCTGGATCAACTGCAGCTAAAGAGGTATCAGGATTTTTTCAAGCTTTTACCGCTCAGTCCAATCGCGGATATTTACGAACACTTGTATCAGACCTTTTTATCGATACCGAAAATTCTGCAGCGTTAACTGAAACAGTTGCCAACGTTCTCAATGAAGCCGTAAAGCTCGCACATGAAGGGTTTGACGCGGTTAACGGTAAGACATTAAAAGAGTTTTTAAAAGAAACTGGATTAAGTGACGCGGCGTTTAAGGATAATTTGGTTTTGAATACACGTTTAAGCGACTTACTACCGGCATTAGCCGAAGCATTTGTGGCGCAGCTCACAAATTTAGCACCTCCAGCGGAGTTAATCAGCGCACAAGATGCCGCACGCGCTGTTTTGACTGTTACTTTGAATGAAGCCGCACCGACAATCCGTGCGGAAAAAGCGGCAGAAGCCATTGCTGAGATTCAGTCACGAGCGCCCTCCAAGGCTGCTCAAGTTTTCCGTGTCGCCTCCAAGAATGCGGATAAATCATTTGAAGGTATCGTCATTCTTGATGCTAACGGCAAAACGATTCATATCAGCTACGAGACTTTGGCAATGCTGCGCCAGCTCACCGGACCGCAAAATGCGGGAATGGCACTTTTTGAATACCTGGCCGCAGAATGGAAGACTGTAACTCTCGAAGAACTCAAAAACATCGATGCGTCCGCATCCAAAACCGATGTTGAAATCCGCACGGAAGCCATTCGTGAGATGCTCAAAATGTCAAACCACGAAATGATTGAACGATTTGAAACAAAAGCCGCGATGAAAGCTTGGGTTGAAGCTATTGCCGAGGTTCGCGTGATCGAACCGAAATACAAAGCGCTAAACACGAAGCTTGACGGATTGAGACAAGAGCTTGAGGGACTTTATCAGAAAAAAGGCTCCGCAGAACAAATTCAAACAGTTCACGATCAGATTCGCAAATTAGAGATTGAAGGATCAAATTTAAAAGGCCGAGTAGAGCTTGTAGTCAATCGATCAGGGCTTGAGCAAGTGGCTGATTTGGTGCAGTTTGCCACGGGTACAAGTCTCGGTGAGGCGTTGAGCATCAAAGAAACGGCCGGCAGCCGAATTCAACAGTTACTACGCGGTGCCTTGATTGAAGCAACTCGTGTTGACGGAAAAACGGAAGTGCTTGATGCGCTAATTAAAGCCACAAGCGAGTCTGAGATTACGGCATTGCTTGCTCGTGCATCAACGGCTGATCTTGTGCTTGCGGCACGCGATCGTTTACACCAAGAGCTTTCAGCGCAGAACTTGAACACCAGTCTGTTTGATGCAGCACGTTCAGGAAATCAGGAAGCGATTCAAGCTGTACGTCAGCAAATAAGAAATGTGATGGAATCAGGTCTTACAAGACAGCTTGTCGATGGAATCCGCAAAACATTTGATAAAAACTCAAATGGTCGCGAAGAAATTGCAGGGAAATTTGCAAGCCGAGTCGAGAATTATATTTTTGAAACAGTTATTTTTGAAACCACGATGACTAAAGACGGGCGTGTTAATCGAGAAACTGCAATGTTGAGCGATAAAGGTTTAACCGATATAACAGATCGTCCGTTCGCGGATATGATGGGCCGCGGTGCTGCGCATTTTATGATTGCAGTAGGAATCGACCTTGGTTTTGACGTTTCGGCCGGAACCGGCATCGGTAAAACCCGCGGGCAGCTTTTGGGTTCGGCATTTTATATGTCAAACCGTAACTTTAACGAGCGCAAAGGGCGCGTCGCGCTTGTTCTAGAAAACCGAATGTCTTCTAATAAAATGCCGACCGAAATTGAGTTTGGTTCGGGTTTAACGAACTCGCAAGTTGCTAAAGCACTCGGCATGGAATTGGTTCTTGCGGATAAATATATTGCGGATGGTAATCGTGATTTTGCCGGATTGCAGGCTGAACTTGCCCGCAAAGAAAATGGTGTTTTGGTCACAGATATTCTTTCTAAGACGCATCTTTTTAACAACATTGACAGTCCGGCAGGCAAAGATTTAATTCATTATCTCAACGATAAATTCGACCGAGTTGTGCTCGATGAAGCCCAATTTGCTGCGTTCAGCCGTGTGAAAGCCATCATTGCCGATGGTAATCGTCCTAAGTTTGTGGGGCGCGAAACAATTGAAAAATACTTTGAATTCATTGATACGCTTAAGAAAAAGGGCTATGAAGAAATCAAGCGTAGTGAATTTGACACATTGGGTTCTGAGTATTTTGGCGCTGAGGGTGCGGGCCGCAAAGCTTTTTATGTCGATGAATTGGGCGGACAAGTTATTTTTACTGCGGGTCTTCAGGCCGAATTAACGAAAATCGGAGCGCCATACGGCATCCAGCTCGCTCGTGAGTTCTCTTCTATTTTTCTCGCACTTTATGGTAAGGAAACCCGCATGGGTGTGATGGTGGGAGAAAATGCACAAGGGCTTGCGCGGCTGGTATTAAAACCCGCGGATAATATCCGCATTCACAAAGACCAGCAATCAAGTGATGTGGCATTGCAAATCGCTTCTCTTTACAAGTATTTCTCTGACCTGGGCGGCAAACTTGGCAAAACAGTTAGTGAGTACGGTTTTGAAAAAGCAGATGTGACACCTGAACTTGGCGCGCAAAAAACAGAAGGCGTGTCCGTTGAAAGCAGCTCAGTCAAAATTCAAGACTGGACAAAGCTTGAAAGCTGGTTTGATTCTGGTTCACTGGGTCGGTTACGCACTAAGATGGGTACGCCGGTGCAGTCAAATTTTATCCGCGGAGCTGTGGCGCTTACGGCGACGATGCCTGAATACATTCGTCTATTCACCGGAAACGCGTTACTTGAGCTTGGCCGCAGTGCTCCGGATCTTTCTTATTACGCATCGAAATCCGTCGATCGTCTTAGCACAGTATTATTGGACGGTAATGTCTCAAAAGTAGCGTTCCAAGATTCTTTTGAAGCCAGTATGCGCGATGCGGTTGCTAAGGCTTCGGAGAAAAAAGGCAACTCGAATGTTGTCTTCAACGATAACTTTGTGATGGTGCTGCGTAACCCTGAAATGCGCAAATGGATTGATGAGTCAGTTGCAAAAATGAAAGCAGAGGGATTACTTGATGCCAAATATGAAATATTGAATGTCGATCAAAATACCAATGAAGCTAATATCCCTGGTTTTGCACGTGAGATGGTTTCAGGGTTCCGCATCCTCGTTGCAACCGAAGTGGGCGGAACCGGGTTGAATGCAGCCCGTCCTCGTGAAATGAGCGTGAGCGAAAATCGGGAAATCAATTCTGCGGTTGAGCAAATGAAAGAAAATCAGAAAAACCCTGAATACAAAGGACAAGAAGGTGAGACAGCTCTGATTGATATCCTCAAGAAGGTATTACCTGACGAAGCACGCTCACTTTCCGCGACCCATGTTTTTGCATTTGATGTTCAGAACTATGCCTCACATTTCTTAGCGCAAGTCATCGGTCGCGACCGCTCCAATCAGGGTCAAATCAGACTTTTTGCAGATGCCGAAGCATTAGCAGGAAACTTGAAAACCGCTATCGGAGAAGTCTCATACGACTCTTTTGTCAGTTTCTTGCACCGCATGCAAACCCGTTCTGCAAATGAACTCGAAGCCGTGCGGGCAATCGAATCTGAAGTTATGAAGAATGCTTCTAACGAGCAAGTTAATTTGTCGCAAAACCGCATTGCTCTTTACGAATCACGACTTCAGATGTACGGCAAAATTCTCGAATTAGCCGCCAGCCTGAAAGAGCCTGGGCGCATTGATCCCGCCCGTTTTTCTGAAATCCTCAATGCAGAGCTCGTACGCGAATTTGGCCGTGAAACCGTATTGACCCTGAATGCGGAGTTCAATGAAGCTTTGCATCAATCCGAGGGCGCAAAAGCAGTTGTACGCACGTATCTGCAAGATTTTATGGTCATGAAGGGTATGCGAAAGTTACTTGTTACATTTAATGCAGATGAACCAATGCTCAAAAAAATCCGCGAAGTCATCTCGGAGCTTGAAGAAGGTAAAATCGGCAATGAGTGGACTGAGCTTTCACGCGATGGTGTTGATGGCCGTGAATTTGTGCGCCGACAGGTTGAAATGACTATTCAGCAAGTTTTTGGAAATAAGACAGAAACCAGCCGCGTTGAGCGAGGCTCCTTGATGGAGAAACTGCTTCAAACAGGGCTATCTCGTGAATTGATACAGCATGTTTTCAATTTCCACGATTTAATGTCGATTGAACGTGCTATGACGGGTGAGCGGGTTTCATCAGAATTTGATATTGCCCGGATTGAAGCCGACAATGCTGATGGCCGCTATTCCATTGCACGCCAGCAAGAGGGTAGCCCGCGTGACTTCGTAAAAACCGTCATGCTCTTTAGTGATTATATTCTTAAGTCACGCGAAAGCCGAATAGCGGGCAATGAACAAGCACAAAAATACGAAAAGCACGTTGCGCAACGCGTGAACAATCCTGAACGCGCGATTAACGAGCTCAAGTACGAAAGCGGTGTTTCGGCAGAACTTGCTGACCGGGTAATTGATTATTGGAAGCAAACAGGTGACATCGGAGTGGGTACCGTCAATGGCCGAGCCTACCGTTCGATTCAGTTTCTTCGCGGAGTTTTTGGCGCAAATGTGACCACACCGTCTTCGGCAGGTGCTGTGATTGAGGCCGTCGCGCTTATTGCATCGTTAAACGGAGACACTTTTGATCGCGGATCAAGCCAAAATGACGCCATGGTCTCTGCGGTTCAATATCTCAACACTCTGAATATTTTTGAAAGCCGAAATTCGATGGATCTTGCTAAACGGCTTGAATTCATCGGTCATGCATTAGCTGATTATCAAGTAGAGTTGGGTAATTCTCAGAATGCGTTGCTTGGTGAAATGTTGGCGAGCACTTTGGTTAGTCGTAATTTTGAATTTGCGGCTTGGCGTGCTATTCGCACGATGGGTTTTGCAAATACGGGCGCGCAGGCTGCTGTTTATCAGAACGTGTTTACCCAAGGTACACGTCGTTCAAATCTCGAATCAGGGATGATCCGTCGCTCAGAAAGCCTTAAAATTTCAGAGGATAAAATGTATCAAGCGCTCAGCACCGAACGAGGATTTTTGAAGACGAATTTGACCCCGGCTGTCTGGGCTTACCGCTTAAAAGCATTTGCGTATGGTACGCAAGGCAATGATTCAAACGACCTCAAGCGTGCATTAGTCATTTCTTCTGTTGGACTTGTGGTCGGAGCTGTTTGGACACCGGCTTTCTTGATTGCTGCTGGAATGTTCGGTGCAGTGCTCGCCCTTACGCAAAGCCGCTGGATGCCCGGAATGACAGACAATATTCGGGGATGGTGGAATAATACGCTTCTTCCGCTGATAGGTCTTAAAAGCGATCATTCTCTTGCTGCAATAGTTCCGAATATTTTAAACATGAGTGGTGAGGATGCTGCCGCTGAATTAAGTAAGCTGAATTTATTGATAGACGCGAAAGCGGCATCTCTCATTATCCGTCATCATGCAAATCTTGTAAAAGCGCTGCCGCGCGAGATAAGCATCAGATCAATTGAGACCTACATTCAATTGGTTCAAGAATTTGACGCGCGTTTAACAAAAGCGGTCTTTAGCGTAAGTGATGATGAGATGACCTCGCTTGCTGCTGAGTCGCTCAGTAAGACTCTAGGCCGCACCGAAAACTTTCTTTCGCGCTGGGCAACTCAGAAAACCTGGGGAGCTCCATTGCGCGCAGCTTCGGAAGTTTTGCGTAATCGAGCTGCATCTTCACAGTATGAGATCTTAATCAAGCAAATGACTAAGCAGGGTGATGGGGAACGCTCTACTGAGGCACTAGCTTTTGCACAAACACTTAAGCGCATCCAACAGCTTGCTCCTGCGTCGTATGCCGAAGTCATCGGAAAATCAGCCCAATTGATGTTAATTTTACTTAGCCAGGCCGGTGAAAAAATAAATGACGGTGCAATCTTTGATTCACTTGTGGCACAAGCTTTGGGAGGTGTTGAAACCTCGATGTTTAAGCAATATGTTTATCTCAAAGCCATAGCTAGCTTTGAGACGCAGGGTCTAGGTTCTTCACAAAGTCTGGCATGGGTATTGGCGAATGCCAAACAGGCGGGCTTAACCGTTGAAGACGCTCTTCGAATGGTGGACTCCGAAATCAACACGCAGCATTACTCAGCTTTATCAGCCTTGCTTAATACTAATATTTCGATCGCAGAACTTAAGCAGGTATTTGCTGCAGACATGGAGCTGCGCGCAAATATTACTCAAGATGCTTTTGCGGCCATTGCTGCTCGATACGAATGGTTAACGCCTGAAAGTATTCAGATGTTAGCTGAGGTTCATGGATTAGATGCTGGCGGATTGATTACTACAATGTTTGCAGAAGGAACCTTCCGTAATGACTTTGCAAATGCAGTTTTAAGTGCGCGCTCACAGAATGCTTTAGAACAAGACCTCCGTCAAAATCTGGAAGGAACGGTAGCTCTGCTTGACCTAGCTAATCAATCCGAAGAAATGGTGCATACGAATGTTCTTTCAGAATTCCGTCGCGTTTATGGATTAGGTGTCGATCTAACCTGGATCGAAAAAACCGCAGAAAGAGTAACCGCATCACTCGAGTCAATGCAGTGGAATAATTTTTCTGCCGAAGAACAGCCTATGGCAAAGACCTTTATCACTAATGCAGCGCTTGTATTGCGCGATATTCAAAAAGCGGTTGATTCTGATCCTGATGCAGCAGCTCATGTTTCTGGAAAAATTATGTTTTTCAGCGCAGAACTCTTGAAGAAGCTGAATTTGATGCGCTCCATGGGGGCTTCAGAGTCTCAAATCGATGGTGTGATTCGTGCCTTTATGCTGCATGAAACCATGGAATATTTGCTCGACCAATGGGCTTCTGAGAAGTATTTGGCAGAGCAGCTTGGAGTTCAGACTTTACTTAAAGATGAATCCGCGCTTCAGAAAAAATTAACTTCAATCGTTGCTGATCCCAAGACAGCGGATGAAACGCGTATGAAAGCTCAAATGATGCTTTGGATTCACAAACAAGGTTCCGATAGCCAGGGGCAAATCGCACGCGATTTTCTTGCTGAGTACTTTGCCACAGTTTATTTGCGCGCACTGCCTGAAGGTGAAGCAAATCAAGCTTACGAAGGCCTTACCGCAGCGGGCGCGATGATGGACGAGCTCTATCTTAAGAAAATGGCAAGTTACCGTAAGATTGTGAGTGCAGGTGACAGCCCAATTTTGAAGTATAGAAGTAATTTCACTCAAGCTGATGCCATGCTTGAAAAAGGCGACTATCAAGAAGCATTCAAGCTTTATCGCGCTATTTTTGGAGAACAATCTGATTATTTTGGTCAGATTGACATGTCACGCTGGTTTTTTCAGTGGCTTGATGCCGCTAGCCGCGGTGACAAAGAACTAGCTGAGTCTATAGTGAATGCAAAACTCGCGGAAAATAATCAGCCTGAGATCAAGCAGCGCGGAGAAAAGATTTTAACCGAAAGCGAAGCTGCTGAACTGTTTAAGGTAACAAAATCCGACAATATCCAAAAGGCTGCGGCAATGTATATGCGCAGCTGGGTATTTGGAGTGCATGATTTAATTCAAAATTGGGGTACTGATAAGGGTTCTGCGTTTGTTACAGAAACAACAATGCCTGTAAATATGGGGTTAGATGCTGTGGATTCAGAAAAACAACCCGTGAGCGCTAATCGATCTGAATTAAGAGACTCAGTTCTATCGGATATAGTAAATCTTGCAGATAAAAAGATTTCTCAGTTAGCGCCAGAATCAGATTCCTTAAAAAATATGACATTGCCGCCGATTGAGCTTGCAACGCCAGAGCAGGTGAGAGATTATTTTGCTAACAATGCGCTCGGTCTTTATGCAGACATAAAAGAGCCCAACGAAGATATAGCAGGCAAGATTGTTCTCAATCCTGATAAGTTTGTTGGGCTCGATGATCAAGCTTACGCGGTTATGGTTGAGCGGATGGCAATTGCGATTGTTAGTCACGAAGCGGTTCACGCCGCGCAGGAAGGGAAAACAGCAGACGAACTTATTGCTGCTAACTCCGAATTGCTTCCTTTCGCAGGGCTTTATGGTTCTAACATCGATATGCTTCGCGAAATTGAAGCTTATCTTGAAACAGTCAAGGGTATGCAGCGATCTGCGATGGCCGCTTCATTCACCGCAGAAGTACTGCTGATGAATGAATACCTTGAAGCGTTGAAAAACGCTTCGCTTGATGCTAAAGCACGACTTGCTGTTGAGCAAATCATGAAGGGTGTTGCCGGAGTTCAAAGTCCGTTTAAATCTAAAATTGGTCGCAGCACAACCAATGTGATGTTGCTTGATCCTACCGGAAATTTGAAGATCAACGACGTGGACGTCATTTCAGCTGCGAACATCGAAGCAATCGACGCTCAGGTGCTCGCGAAGAAGATTCTTCGAATCGGTATCAGCAGCAGCACAATCTTGATGCCAAGAGAGCTGGCAACCAATGACCGTATGCTCGCTAAGTTGGCAGAGTTGAATCAGACCTTGGCTGCAAATAATCCTGCAGATCATGAATTGATGACGTTTGCTTATGACGGTGAAAATACACTGGATCAGGAGCTCATAGCAAAAGCGATTTCGACAGGTAAGTTAGCGATTGAGTTCGGAGCAAAACAATTTGATCTGCAATTCGCGCCTGGTGTGGATACCCGATTGAGCAACGGCATTCGCGACATGAACAAATACTGGAACAACGAAGCTCTCAAATCACTGCTCATTGAGCTTGCATCCCGCAAGAAGGTTGAAGCCTCAGCGTAAAGGTTAGGTTTGTTGCTTGAGGTTAAGGGCTGCGACCAGCTCGCCGTCATTATTCCACAGAAAATTAAATTACGACCAAGTCTGCTAATAAGATTTCGGATTGTCCCAGCTGCGATTTCTTAACAACCCGTCCCCGCGAATCGATGTGCGCCGAATATCCGTTCGGGGTTACCGATAAAATTGGCAGATTGGTTTCAATGGCACGCCTCTGGATTTCTTTAAGCTGATAAGCAGGTAAAGGGGAATAGGGTGCGTCGCCGGGGTTTGATAAACCCACCAGAAACTTAGCGCCGAGCCTTTTCGCAGTTTGGGCGCGATCCGGTGTTTCTAATTCATACGAAATCAAAGCACCAAAAGTTCCAAATTCGTTCGACTTAATCACATCATATTTCTCTAAAACTTGTCTGGGATCATGAAACGGCGAACGCGCAGAAGAGCGATGCACACCATCCAGCGAACCTGCGCCGGAACGAAGCGCTGCGGCAATGACAAAATTATTCGAAAATTTACCAAAAGCAACCAATCCTGACAGCTTAGTAGCAACTAAAATACCCGAATTTGTTTTCAAGGCAAGATCACGAAAGAATCCGCTATCCGGATCAATAAGGTCGCGCTGCAAGTTTTCAGGTAAGTCATACAGAGGAAAAACAATCAGATCGCGTTTTACGCTCTCTATTGATTTAATAGCATAAGATTCCAAAACAGCTTGCAAGTCGCGTGAATCAGAAAAGAACGGGACGTTGTGTTGAACTAATGCCACTTTTTTTACTGTGTTTGGATCAATTGAAGTATTTGACGTTTCTTCCATTGTCCGAAATGCGCCAAAACCAAAAGCGAGTATCAAAACTAAACTGTTAACGGCAGTAATAATCAGAGCTGTTTTAGATTTAGTCTTGAGCAATTCCAAGGCTCCGGCACATAAACCAATCCAAGCGACTCCTAAAATAAAAAGGCCTAACGAACCATGAAACAAGAAAAGAATTTGCTCAGCAACAAGCGGAAAATTAAAAAATCCCTGGTAAAGGGGTGATTGCGAAATGAATGCCACGGGAAAAACAGAAGCTAAAACCAAAGCGAAAGCGTTTCCAAGCATTGTTATTTTTCGAATACCGTGAAAAATCAAAGTTAATGTCGGTAAAACCCAAAACGATAACAACACAGCCTTGATAAGAAACCCAGAGCCGAAATATTCAATCCAAAACGAGCCGAATAAACTAAGCGTGAGATTAATCAAAAGGGATGCTGTTAAACCCGATTTCAGGCTTAAACGCGTTACCAAAAAAATCCAGACGGGCCAACCCAATAACTGCAGAGGTCGAACCGAGTCGATGGGCAATAGCCCAGCTGAAAATATTAGAATACAAATAACAATGCCCACAACAACATGATTCCTCGGCTCTGGATGAGATGTTTGTGGTGACATCGTTGAAATCCTTATTGGGGTAAGGAAGAGCTGATTAGATGTCTTGACGGGATCAAAGCCAGGACCTGAATATTTTGGTTTTGTGTAAAGATAAGAACCCTCCCTATGCTTTAATTGAGTCCTATAATGTATCTTATGTTAACAAATTGCCATAGAGCCACAAGTAGAAAGCGCCAATAAAAACAACATATCAAAACAGGCTTTTAAGGATGGTTTGAACACGGCCACCATCAGCTTTGCCTTTGACCAATGGCATCAGTTCTTTCATGATCGCCCCCGTATCCGCAGCACTCTTTGCGCCAACCTTAGCGATAACGGACTGACACACCGCTTTAATTTCATCATCTGACATTTGCTTCGGCAAATAGGCCTCCAAAACAGCCAACTCGGCCTTTTCCTTGGCGGCAAGCTCAGCACGTCCGCCTTTTTCGAAGCTATCGATACTTTCACGGCGTTGCTTGGCTTGCTTTTGAACCACATCTAATTCTTCAGCATCATCCAGCTGATCCTTAGATTTGGCGATCGCAGCATTGTTCATCGCGGTTTTAACCATACGCAAAACACCCAACTTGACTTCATCTTTGGCACGCATAGCATTTTTGATTTCTTCATTGAATGACTGCATGAGTTTTCCCATAAAAATCGCTCCTTTATTTAAAATTATTTTTTTGGTTCATTTTCGACGCTGAAAAAATAACGATTACCAATCTTTTTCCACATAAGGGTCTTCAGACTGATTTTCAGCCGGCTTCCGCATCACTTGAAACTTCTTTTCGCCTTCCTCTAGCGAAGCAAGCAGATATTCCGCATTCTCTTTACTCATTTGCCCCTGAAGAGGCTTGCCGCCGGCACCACCAGCCTGTTGCTGTTGCTCCTCACCAGCGCCACCCCCAGCTTGTCCACCGGAAGCCCCGCCGCCGGAGGGCTGATCCTGAGGCTTCTGTCCGCCGCCCGGCTGCTCGCCTGGCTTAGACTCAGGCTTTTGCCCTTGATCGTTTTTTTCTTGGCCCTTTCCGCCCTGTTGATTCTGTTCTTTTTCTTGCTGACTTTGCCCACCTTGGCCCTGCTGCTTGTCTTGCTGACCTTGTCCTTGCTGTTCTTTCTGATCCTGTTGCCCTTGACCGCCTTGATTTTGATCTTGACCCTGCTGCCCACCGCCTTGGTCTTTTTGATCTTGACCTTGACCACCTTGATTCTGCTCATCGTCTTTCTTTTCGCCTTGGCCGCCTGAGCTCTGATTTTGCTCTTTGTTTTGATCGGACTGATCGCCCTGACTTTGCTGATCTTTCTGATTTTGGCCTTGCCCCTGATCTTTTTGATCTTGCCCTTGATTTTGCCCGGTGTTTTGCTTGTTCTCGCCCTGTCCGCCCTGATTCTGTTTTTGATCTTGCTGGCCCGAACCGCTTTGATTTTGCTGATTATTTTGCCCTTGTTGATTCTGATTATCCTTCGAGCTGCCCCCGCCACCTTGGTTTTGCTGATTTTGCTGTTGGTTCTGCTGTTGATTTTTATTGTTTTGCTGCTTGTTTTGATCGTTCTTCTTATCTTGATTATCTTTTTTGCGGTCCTGATTTTCTTTTTCAAATTTGCTTTTTTGATCCTGAATATACTCTAAGTTGTATTTTGAGTCTTGATCTTGAGGATTAAGTTCAAGTGCCTTCTTGTAAGCTTCAACCGCACCGTCATAATCTCCCAAGCGAAAAAGCGAATTGCCGTAGTTATAGGCAATCTTGGCGCGAAGAGCATTGTTTTCAGCCTGTGACTTTTCCATGGATTTCTTTAAATGTGCGGCGGACTCTTGATATTGATCAACCTTGTACAACGACGTGGCTAAGTTATACGAAACTGACGGGTCATCCGGATTTTTCACCTGAACTTCGCGGTATTTATCAATAGCGGATTGATACCGTTTACCTTCAAAATCTTTATTACCTTCTTCAACTTTATTTTGAGCCGTGGGCAAAAATCCGGAGTTCAAAATAAAAACTAAAAAAAAGAAAGGCAGAATATTCAGCCGTATCGCGCGTCCACGCTTCACAACCATTTCAAGCATGAGCAATATCAAAGCGATAAACAAAAAGATCTGATAATGATCTTCTTTTTCCGTCACAACCCGGTCTTCCAGCTTTTTTTCACCCAGGCTGGATAAGTGTTTCAAAATCAAATCGACTTCTTTTTCACTCGGGGTCGCCGGAAAATAAAGCCCGCCTGTCTCGGTGGCAATTTTGGATAAAACTGCTTTATCCAGCTTAGTAATCACGATATTCCCCACCCGGTCTTTTTTGACCGCGGTTTGAACCCCTCTTTCGTTTTTAAGAGGGATAGGAGCCCCCTCCCCCGTCGCGGTTCCTATTGTATAAATACGGACGTTTTGCTGCTTTGCGAGGGCAACCGCAGAATCAATTTGGGCGGCATGATCCTCACCGTCAGAGAATACAACCAAAGCTTTTTGCTTACCCTTTTCATCGGTAAAGGCTGCAATGGCTTTTTCAATAGCCGCGCCCAAGGACGTACCCGGATCAGGGACGTGCCCCACATCGACACCGCTTAAAAAGATGAGAAACGCCGAGTAATCTAAAGTTAAAGGTGTCTGCATGAAACTTGATCCGGCAAATGTGAGCATACCAATCCGATGCCCCTTCAATGCTTTCACAAAAGCCTCAATCTCAAATTTAGCTTTAAGAACCCGGCTTGGTTTCACATCCTCCGCAAGCATACTCAGCGAAACATCCAAAAGAAAAATAAGGTCAACGCCTTTGCGTTCGACTTTTTTCTTTTCTTCGCCCCATTGCGGCTGCGACAAAGCGAGCACGATCAACAAAAAGGCGGCCAGTAAAAAAGCGCCACGAATCGGCCATTCAAGCCGATTGTAATGCGGCAAAAGCTTGTCTTGAATTTCACGCGTCTTCAAAAATGACTTGAGTCGATTTGCATTTAAAAACGCAGACGCAAAAAAACACACAATCAAGATTGGAACCAGCCAAAGCAGATTAAGAAAATAAGGTGAATAAAATTGCACAGTATTATTTGCGGCTCTGGGCTATGCCCAACCGCCATTTATTATTTTGGTGTTGATCGTGTGTTGTCATGGGATTTTAAGTAAAACAGTTCTAGATAAAGCCAATTCAATGAACAAAAGCAAGACAGCGGGAATCAGAATATATTTAAAAAGCTCTTGATAGCTTTGATAGAGATGCACTTTGATCTCTGTACGTTCAAGCTGATCGATTTTTGAGTAAACTTCTTTAAGTCCTGCCGCATCACGAGCGCGGAAAAACTTTCCTCCGGTGATGTCCGCGATTCGCTTCAGCACAAACTCGTCCACATCCATTTCAACCTGGACATATCGTTTCCCAAACAAAGGATCCACGACAGGAAAATCAACAAGCCCGCCTTTCCCAACGCCAATCGTATACACTTTAATTCCGAATGTCTTCGCCAGCTCCGCGGCAGTGACAGGGTCAATATTGCCGGCATTATTATCACCATCGGTCAGCAAAATGATGACCTTGCTCTTGGCAGTGCTTGTTTTAAGCCGGTTTACCGCAGTGGCCAGCCCCATTCCAATCGCAGTGCCGTCTTCGATCATCCCAATTTGCACATCATCCACCAGCTGATTCAAAATCTTGTAATCCAACGTTAAGGGGCATTGCGAGTAGGCTTTTTTGGCAAAAATAACCAATCCAATGCGGTCATTCTGGCGGGCATTAATGAAGTTTTTGGCTTCTTCCTTGGCAACAAACAAGCGGTTCTGCGGCTTGAAATCCTCAGCCAGCATGGAGCCTGAAATATCTAGCGACATCACAATGTCAATTCCCTGGGTTTCGAAGTCTTTTTCTGACAGAGCTTGAACCGGCCGCGCAAGCGCAAATATCACCAAAGCAAGTACGGTCAAACGCAAAAAAGGCAAAAGCCGGTAAAGCAAAATTTTGAGTGACACCGTTCCATGCAAGCCCCGCTCAGAAATACTGGAAAACGGCATCCACACTTTTTGTCTGGATCTGGAAAAATAAAATAAAATCGGCAAGAGAAGCAGCAATAAAAAGAAAAGAGGGTCACGAAACTGCATGCCCATTCCCCTCCGCCGCGTCCGGTCTGATCAAAAGCTCGGTAACTACAGACTCAGCCTTCTTGTTTAGCGCGACGATATCCGCCGGAGGCGGAACCCATTTTGCGAATTTTGCAAAATCAGCAGCTTCCAAAACCTCAATCAATTTCTTTTTTGATTCATCCGTGGCCGGCACCCGCTTGAGCATGGCTGCAATTTCAGAAGTCGTGCCCTCGATCGCCTGAATACCAAATTGTTTTTCGAGATAAATCTTCAAAATTTCAGAAAAGGTAAAGTAATAATTTTTAATCTTGCCGTCGCGTATCAGCGTCGAATCAAAAAGTGCTCTTAAATGAGTCAAAGCTTCTTCTGCGGGCGATAAAACGACCCTGGTTTGGGCGCGCAAAAGTTCTTTCTTACGAAAATAAATCAGATAAAGCGCCAGCAGCAATAGCAAACTTAAAGGAATTCCGACCGGAAGCAAATATTTCATGATTTTCGATTGAAGCGTTACCACGCCTTTAACATCCCGGATATCGGTTTTCTTTTCCCCTGCAGCAATACTCTCTATCGTGATATAGACAGGATTTGTTTTTGCCGTTTTAACCTCTCCCCCCTTTTCCCGATAAGCCACCTCAATGGGCTCAACCATAAAACGCCCCAATTGAAAGCCTGTTATCGTCCAGCTTCGCCCAAAAACTATTTTCTTGCCATCACGGTCTTGCCAGGTTTTATGCTCTTTAAGGTTAAGCCCATGGGCTTCGGGATCAGGAATTCCATTAATCAATTCAAGATTGCTTTCAAGCGTCACCACGACCTTAACAACAACCGGTTCACCTATCGTAAGCGCAGCCTTTTCGGCTTCCGCATAAGCCGTAATAAGCGCAGACTCTTCTTGAGCAGCGGATGGTCCGGCTATGATTAATCGCTCCCCGACCATAAAAAACGCACATAAAAAAACGAAAAGAAAAGAAAAATAGCGAATCATTTCTTACCTTCTCTTTTTTTGAAAAAACGAATTAAAGGCTCAACGTAAGACTCTTCGGAGGATATGGAGATCTTATCAATCCCCAATTTTTTAAAAAGAGAGTCAAGCTTATCTAAGCGCTTTGCTTCTGCCTGCTCAAAAGCATGTCGAACTTTTTTTGATGAGCTATCCAGCAAAATCGACCGCCCGCTTTCATTATCGTATAGCTCGACAATCCCCGCGGAAGGCAAACGGCTCTCAATGGGATCTTTGATTTGAATCGCGATCACGTCATGTCTCTGACTAAGGATTTTTAATCCGCGTTCATAGTCATGATCAATAAAATCGGAAATAATAAAAATAACCGCAGTACGGGTTAATATACGGCTGAGGAATTCCGCAGCGGATTGAATACGGGTTCCGGACTTCTTGGCTTTATAGCCAAGAATTTCGCGTACCACGCGCAGAACATGGGTCTTGCCTTTTTTAACCGGCACAAATTTCTCAACTTCATCGGTGAAAATAACCAATCCGGTTTTATCGTGATTTTTAACCGCCGAAAAAGACAAAAGCGCTGTGACTTCCGCGGCGATTTCCGATTTAAGTCTGTAATGGGAGCCGAAGTATTGAGATGCGGACATATCTACCGCAAAAATAACCGTCAACTCGCGCTCTTCGATATATTTTTTGATAAAAGCGCGGTCGGATCGCGCGGTAACATTCCAATCAATGCTGCGAATATCATCTCCGGGAACATATTCGCGGACATCGGCGAACTCAATCCCTTGACCTTTAAATACCGACTGATACTCTCCACCAAAAAGGTCATTGACCAATTTGGTGGTGCGAATTTCAATCTTTCGAACTTTCTTTAGTATCTCAGCAGTATTCATTCGTCAAAAGCCTTTTGAAGCATTAACGCCGGTTGAGTGAGCTCAGCGATAAAATGTTACGGCACTTCGACTTGATCGAAAATTTTACGGATAATGTCTTCAGATTTTAAATTCTCAGCTTCGGCTTCATAGGTAATCAAAACGCGATGCCGCAAAACATCCATTCCGATTTCCTTAACGTCATCCGGAGTCACGTAACCGCGTCCATTCATGAAGGCGTTGGCTTTTGAAACCAAAGTCAGCATGATGCTGGCACGCGGTGAACCACCGCAAGAAATTAAAGGTTTCAATTCTTTGAGGTTGTATTCCTCAGGAAAGCGCGTCGCAAAAACTAAATCAACGATATAGTCTTTAACCTTTTCATCGATATAAATTTCATGCAAAAGTTTACGCAAAGCTAAAATCTTATCGACATCAATTACGGGCGAAATTTGAATTTTGCGTCCCGTAGTCATGCGTTCCAAAATTTCTTTCTCTTCTTTCTTGGAAGGATAATTAACCATCAACTTCATCATGAAACGGTCAACCTGAGCTTCAGGCAGCGGATAAGTTCCCTCTTGCTCAAGCGGGTTTTGCGTTGCCAAAACAAGAAACGGCTTGGGAAGCGGGAATGTCTCGCCGCCAACGGTAACCTGCTTTTCCTGCATGGCTTCCAGCAAAGCGCTTTGCACTTTTGAAGGAGAACGGTTAATTTCGTCGGCTAAAACAACGTTCGCAAAAACGGGTCCGCGTTTAGTGGAAAAGGTTCCGTCTTTGGGATTAAAAATCATCGTTCCGATAATGTCCGCCGGTAAAAGATCCGGCGTAAACTGAATACGCGCAAAGCTGGCTTTAATCGCTTCCGAAAGCGTCTTCACGGTCATGGTTTTGGCCAAGCCCGGAACACCTTCAATCAAGACGTGTCCATCGGCAAGCATCGCCATCAGCAACCTCGAAACCATATACTCCTGACCGACAATCGCTCGCCCGACTTCACGGCTCAAATCGCGTAAAACGGAACTGGCGTCGCGAACTTTAGCGTTAACCTCTTGAATGGAAACATCCGAGAAACCCATGCGTCCTCCTTATTATCAGTAACGAGACGATTCGTTGACTTAATTAATTCATCACGGTGAAGTTTTATAACGCGGGTATTATAGAAGCTTTAGGCCGCGTTTCCAACGGAAGACTGGCCCAAAACAAAAAAAGCCGCCCGGTAAACCCGGGCGGCTTTTTTAAATTCAGGAACGAAATTGACGAAATTACTTTTTCTTTTTGTCCTCATCGTCAACAACCTCATATTCCGCATCCACGGCATCGTCTTTTTTAGCTTCCGCACCGGGCTGCTGGGGCTGAGCTTTCTGCGATGCTTCCGCGTAGATTTTCTGAGCAAAGGACTGCGAGGCGGCTGAGACGGCTTGGGTCGCAGCGTCAAGCTTGGATTTGTCATCCGTTTTCAACGCTTCCCGAGCTTCTTTAATCGCGTCTTCAATCTTTTGTTTTTCTTCCGCCGTTGCCTTCGCTTCATTCTCTTTCAAGCTCTTTTCAGTCGCATAAATCAAACTATCAAGCTGATTCCGGGCGGTAATAACCTCATGCTTCTGTTTGTCTTCCGACGCATGCGCCTGAGCTTCTTTAACCAGCTTTTCGATTTCTTCCTTAGAAAGACCGGATGAAGATTCAATGCGAATTTTCTGTTCTTTACCTGTCCCCAAGTCTTTTGCGGAAACATGCACAATACCATTCGCATCAATGTCGAAAGTGACTTCCACCTGTGGAACTCCGCGCGCGGCCGGCGGAATACCTTCAAGGTTAAAAACTCCCAAACTCCGGTTATCATTCGCCATCTCACGCTCCCCCTGCAAAACCTTCACCGTGACTGCGGTTTGATTATCAGCGGCTGTGGAGAAAATTTCTGATTTCTTGGTCGGGATAGTGGTATTGCGCTCAATCAGCTTCGTCATAATTCCGCCGAGAGTTTCAATTCCAAGCGAAAGCGGAGTCACGTCAAGCAGAAGAACGTCTTTCACATCACCTTGAAGAACCCCACCCTGGATCGCTGCGCCAACCGCAACCACTTCATCCGGATTGACACCTTGATGCGGCTCTTTGCCAAAAATCGATTTTACTTTCTGAACCACGGCCGGCATACGGGTCATACCGCCGACAAGAATCACTTCATTGATATCAGAAGCATTTAAACCCGCATCCTTCAAAGCCTGAATGCAGGGCTGAGCGGTACGCTCAATCAAGTTCTGACACAATTGCTCAAGCTTGGCGCGAGTTAAAGTCAAAAGTAAATGCTTAGGACCCGATGCATCCGCGGTAATAAACGGCAAATTGATTTCCGTTGATTGTGAAGTTGAAAGTTCGCACTTCGCTTTTTCTGCGGCTTCTTTGAGGCGTTGAATCGCCATCTTATCTTTGCTCAAATCAATGCCTTCGGATTTTTTGAACTCTTCTGTGAGCCATGCGATAACAATTTGGTCAAAGTCGTCGCCGCCCAAATGAGTATCGCCGTTGGTTGCCTTGACTTCAAAAACGCCATCGCCGATTTCAAGAATGGAAACGTCAAACGTTCCGCCTCCCAAATCATACACGGCAATCTTTTCATCTTTCTTCTTATCTAAACCATAAGCCAGCGCCGCAGCTGTCGGCTCGTTGATAATGCGCAAAACTTCAAGACCGGCAATTTGACCGGCGTCTTTCGTTGCCTGGCGCTGTGAATCGTTGAAATAAGCCGGAACCGTAATCACAGCTTGTGTGATTTTTTCACCCAAAAAGGCTTCTGCGTCGCTTTTCAGCTTTTGAAGTACCATGGCTGAAATTTCAGGCGGTGTAAATTCACGATTTTCCTGAGGAACTTGAATCACAGCTTCGCCATGCTTGCCTTTATTGACTTTAAAAGCAACCATCTTGCGATCCGCTTCAGTTTCTTCAAAACGGCGTCCAATGAAACGCTTCGCACTGAAAACAGTATTCTCAGGATTCGTTACGGCCTGGCGCTTCGCCGCTTGACCGACAATTCTTTCTCCTGTTTTAGTGAAAGCAACAATCGAAGGCGTTGTGCGATTGCCTTCTTTATTGGCAATGACCTTTGTTTCGCCCGCTTCGATAATTGCCATACATGAATTGGTTGTTCCTAAATCGATACCTAATACTTTTGCCATAATCTTATGCTCCTTAATTTGAGAACTATTGCGATAACTTGGAGTATCAATTCCTGTGCCATAACCAAGTGGCGGCGAAACATTGTTTAACCTATTGAAATCAATAAAGTTACAACAATATAAATTCAGAGGATTCGCGTGAGAAAAAAAGCAAGTGTGCCACTATGACTCAACTGCTGTGGCTTAATGGCTAAGAATTTTCTGGAATTCGATATTCTTCTATCTTCCGATAAAGGGTTCGGCGGGAAATGCCCAAAGCTTGCGCGGCGGAAGATTTATTACCATGATGCGCTTTCAACGTCCGCAAAATAAGATCTTTTTCAACCTCACTTAAAGAAGCATGTGCGCCTGCTTCGCTGACGGCCGCTTTGGGATAAAAAGAGCGGATATCATCAGGAACAAGATCCGCCTGCAAAATCGGCTCTGAACTCAACACGATCATGCGCTCAATAATATTTTTAAGCTCACGGATATTTCCGGGCCAATCGTAAGCAACTAAAAGTTCCATGGCTTTTTTATCAATTCCGGTCAGCTTTTTTCCGTTTGCCTTCGAAAACTGCCGGATAAAATTATGCACCAGCGGCGGAATATCTTCTTTGCGTTCGCGTAAAGGCGGAACTTTTATGTAAATCACATTGATACGGTAGTATAAATCTTCGCGAAAACGCCCGGCCTTGACCTCTTCAAGCAGATGACGATTCGTCGCGGCAACCACACGTACATCCACTTTAATCGTTTTAGCGCCGCCCACGCGCTCAAACTCGCCTTCTTGCAACACGCGCAAAAGCTTCACCTGCGTATCTTTTGAAATTTCCCCCATTTCATCCAAAAACAAAGTTCCCTGATGCGCGCGTTCAAACCGTCCCTGTTTACGTTCTAAAGCTCCGGTAAAAGCGCCTTTTTCATGGCCAAACAACTCACTCGTTAAAAGAGTGTCCGTTAAAGCCGCGCAATGCACGGGAATAAAGGCTGCCTGCGCGCGCTGACTAAGCCTATGAATACGATGGGCAATCAACTCTTTTCCGGTACCGCTTTCGCCTTCAATTAAAATCGTCGACTGAGATTGTGCGATTTTATCAACGATCTTTAAGAGCTCTTTCATCTTCGAAGATTCCGCGACAAGTTCGCCATCATCAAACTTTTGGGCAAACAATTCCCTCTTCAATTCACGGTTTTCTTCCTCAAGCAACTTGCTGGAGAAGGCTTTCTTGATCAAAATCTCAAGCTCATCTAAATTAATTGGCTTTTGGAGATAATAAAAAGCACCTTTCTTAATCGCCTTCACCGCGTCTTCCACGCTGCCGTAAGCCGTCATGAGAATCACTTTGGCGGCGGGGTGAATCTCAATCAGTTTATCCAACAGATCAGAGCCGCTCATCCCGGGCATTTTAACGTCGGATAAAACTAAATCGGGCTTCTCAAGCCTAAAAAGTTCAATCGCTTGCGCGGCATTGCTCGCTGTAAGCACATCATATTCCAAATTTTCAAGGTAACGCGCCAAGCCTTTCAGCGAGTTTTCGTCGTCATCCACAATTAAAATGGATTGAAAGTTAGCCATCACTCATCTCCTGTCACTTGATTGGAAGCGTGCTGGATTTGTAAATTGGATCGGCGCAAAGGCAATGTAATTTCAAAACGTGTGCCCTTGCCGGGGCGGCTGCGCACATCCACTTTTCCGCCATGATCGTGAACCGCGTCATAAACAAACATTAGTCCTAAACCTGAACCATGCTCTTTAGTCGTGAAATAGGCTTCAAAAATATGCGGTAAATCCTGCTCAGCAATTCCCTTACCGGTATCTTCAACAACAATTTTCGCCGTCTGCCCTTTAACAACAGCTTGGATGGTCAAATTTCCGCCTTGCGACATGGCTTCCATCGCGTTCTGAATCAAGTTCATAAACAGCGAGCGCATGCGCTCCTCATCCAGAAAAAAATCAACCCGCTCCGGAATTGAAATTTCCAAACGCACATCATGCTCTTCCAAAGAAGGCTTCATCACGCGCAAAACATCCTGAATGATTGTGCTTAAATTCAGCATTTGAAACCGCAGCGGGGTTCGGCGGGTTGTTTTTAAAAAATTTCGCACAATCCGATCGAGTCGGCCTATTTCATCTTTAATAATTTGAACCGTATCCAGCAAATAATCTTTTTTGGGATCACTCACTTTCTCAATCTGTTTTTTTAAAATTTCGGTATGAAGCGACATCGCGTTGAGCGGATTACCGATTTCATGCGCTAAACCGCCCGTAAGCCGAATTAAAGCTTCAAACCGGCGTCGCGCCATACGCTCCACCTCAGGCAACAAGGAATGGGTCAGGTCCGTTACGCTGATTAAATGCCGCGCGGGCTTTGTTAAAACCGTGGGATGAATGTGGATTTTAAAGTTGCGTTCTTGAGGCGTTAAAGCCCGAACAATTTGCACAACTTCGGAACGAATCGCTTGAAGTTGTTTCTCAAAAAAAGATTTTAAATCAGCGTCTTCGATGTCATCCCAAAAAGGTTGGGTTGGGGTCATCTTGAGACCCAGCATTTTACGGGCCGAATCATTCATCAGCTCAACCTCACCCTGTTCTGAAACAAGCAAGATTCCTTCATCGAGACGCTGCAGCAAACCGACAAAGGCTTCATACCCTTCCGCTTCGTCCAATAAATGGGTCAGAAGCGTTTTCTTGTCAATTTGCTCCAAATTTTTGGACAGGCGCTTTAAAAAAGCGCGCCGCTCTTCAAGTCGGGACATGACTGTTCATCCCATGTGCGGTTTGAATGAACTGCTGAAGTTTTGTGTGATCCTTTAAGCCGGGAGAAGCTTCCACCCCACTGGCAACATCCACCGCGAACGGCCGAACGGCCTGGAGCGCTTCTTTAAGATTACCCAAATGTAGTCCGCCCGCCAAAAAAAGCTTTTCATGAACATAAGGTTTATCCTGAATCAAAGACCAATCAAATGTCTGGCCGGTTCCGCCCTTAGAGGTTTTTGAGAACGTATCAAACAAATAAGCCGTAACATCGTATTCATCCATTCGTAAAAGCGACCGAGAATCCTGAATCCGAAAAGTTTTAATAACAGAAAAACCTTTTTGCATAAAATAATTGCAGTAGCGAGAAGTTTCATCGCCGTGAAACTGAAGCCAGCGCAGCCCTGCTGTTTCGGCTACCGCTTCCACGTCTTCTTTCGATTGATTAAAAAAAACTCCGACAAAATTTTGAAACCCAGGCGCGCTTGCCACAAGTTCTTTGGCTTGATTCGGGTCGACAAACCGCTTACTTCCGGGCACAAAAATAAGCCCCAAATAATCCGCGCCAAGCATGATCGCCTTCTGAATATCAACCGCGTTTGTATTTCCGCAAATTTTAACCTTAGCCATGAGAACCCTCGATTAAGGTTGCATTATGCTTACCTAAAAGCTGATGAAACGTTTGCGCAATATCGGGTGATTTCATAAAAGTACGCCCAATCAAAAAGGCATGGGTTCCGATACTCTTGTAGCTTAAAATTTCATCATGCGTCTTAAGCCCGCTTTCCACCACAATCACTTTGCCCGCGGGAATATGCGGAATAAGTCGCTCCGCATTACGGGTATTGACTTCCAAAGTGCGTAAATTCCGGTTGTTGATTCCGATAATTTCCGCGCCTGCAGCAAGCGCCTTGTGTAAATCCTCGTCTGAATGCACTTCTACCAGCGCATCCATCCCCAGACTCTTACCCAAAACAATGAAATCACGCAGCTCTTCTTCCGCCAGCAAAGACGAAATCAGCAAAAAAGCATCCGCTTCTAAAATAGCGGTTTCATAAATCTGATATCGTTCAAAAATAAAATCTTTCCTCAGAAGCGGAATCGAAGTGACTTGACGGACGGTCTTCAGATAACTTGACCGCCCCATAAAGTAATGCGGCTCCGTTAAAATGGAAATTGCGCTAGCCCCGCTGATCTCATAAATTTCAGCTAAACGCATGGGTTGAAAATCTTCCCGCAACAAACCTTCCGACGGCGATGCTTTTTTTAACTCAGCAATAATATTGATTTTCTTCGTATTCTGCAGAGCGTGTTTGAAGTTGCGGCGGATAAATGTGGTCCGCGACTCAGCGATTTTCTGCAGGCGAGCCAAAGGCAGACGCATTTTCAATTCTTCGAGATCTTTTCTTTTTTTGGTTAAAATATCATCCAATATCATAATTTTGAAACCCGTACCATTTCGTTTAAAACAATCCACGACTTGCCTGAATCAATCGCATTTTTTGCCCGACTCACAGCATCGGCCAAATTCGCATTTCCGTCGAAGACAGAAATCCCCGCGGCAGCGCTCAATATCACACTATCCCGCGCTGCCCCCGATTTTTTCAATTTTAAAATATCAATCGCCCTTTTTTTGGCATGCGCGACAGACTGGATTTGCAATTCACTTTTCTTACCTTTGCGAAAACCAAGTGTGACCGGATTCAAAAGCCAATTTTGAGCTTTATTCCCTCGCAATAAAACCCCCCGGGTTAGCCCCAAGCTGGTTATCTCATCCATTCCATCAGCTCCCATAAAGATGAGCGCTCTTTCCCGACCCAAACTCGGCAAAAGAGTTTGATACAGATGAAGCAAACGCGACTCAGCCGTTCCGAGCAGCTGATAGCGCACCGCCACCGGGTTAAGCACCGGCCCCAACAAGTTAAAGAGAGTCCGCACTCGCATTCCGCGACGTAAAGCCTGATAGCGTGCATATACGGGATGAACCGCAGGCGCGTGAAAATACCCCATATTCACTTTCCGCGCGGAATCTAAAACCGATTCAATTTTCTGGTTCAAATTAAAACCAAAGGCATCTAATAAATCAGAACTTCCGCAACGCGATGTAATCGCCCGATTACCATGCTTTAACACACAAACCCCCGCTGCAGCCATGACCACCGACGACAAAGTTGATAAATTAATCGAATGACTCGCATCTCCGCCGGTTCCGCAAGTATCTAAACACGGCCCATCAAACGAAACCGCCGTTTGCTCAGCTTGGCGGATCGCTTTCCAAGCTGCAATCAAAGCATCAGGACTTTCGCCAAAAGCTGAGAGCAACACAAAAAAAGCGCGCGCAGAAGAATCCGGATAGCGACCGCTTACCAATCGCTTCCAAAAAACAGCGGAATCATCGCCGGCGAAGTTTCCGGACAAAAGCAGGTCCGACAGTTCATTTTCTGAGGCATGCAAATTCCGGTGAATCATTTTTTTAGTGTCTTGCCTTTTGCCATTTTTAAAAAATTAGAAAGCAAACGCATGCCCTGTGTGGTCAAAATGGATTCAGGATGAAATTGAACTCCCCAAATCGGAAATTTGCGATGGCGAACGGCCATAATCTCTCCGTCTTTCGTCCAGCCGATTTTTTTTAAATCAGCAGGAAAAGACTTGGGCTCAATGACCAGAGAATGATAGCGCGTGGCTTGAAACGGATTATCCATGCCGTCAAACAGCGGATCACGGTCATGATAAACATCGGAAACTTTGCCGTGCATAATTCTTTTAGCGCGGACAATTTTTCCGCCAAAAACATCACCCAAACACTGGTGCCCCAAGCAGACACCAAAAATAGGCACTTTTCCCGCAAAAGCACGGATAACTTCATTTGAAATTCCCGCCTCTTTCGGCGTGCAAGGTCCCGGCGAAACAACAATTTGTGACGGTTTCAATTTTTGAATTTGACGCAATGTCACTTCGTCATTGCGAAAAACTTTCGGACTGATACCCAACTCGCCGAAATACTGCACGAGGTTGTACGTGAATGAGTCATAATTATCAATCATGATCATCATGAGAAACAATCCCTTTGTTCAATCGCCTTCACCACGGCGCGCGCTTTATTAACGGTCTCTTCATATTCTTTTTTAGGATTGGAATCTTTGACGATGCCCGCGCCGGCCTGAAGACATAAGTGCTTGCCTTCGCACATTAAAGTGCGAATCGTAATGCACATATCCATATCCCCGTTAAAACCAAAATACCCAAGACAGCCCGCGTAAGGACCGCGGCCATCATGTTCAAGCTCATCGATAATTTGCATAGCTCGAATTTTAGGAGCACCGCTCACGGTTCCCGCCGGAAAGACGGCTCTTAAAAGATCTGCCGCCGTTTTCCCCTTTTTTAATGTCGAGCTCACATTTGAAACCAAATGCATGACATGGGAATATCTTTCAACATGCGCATAGTCTTTAACCCGCACACTTTGAAAATCAGAAACACGCCCCAAGTCATTCCGCCCCAAATCCACCAACATTACATGTTCAGCTAATTCTTTTTTCGATGTACACAGCTGTTTTTCAAACTTTAAATCTTCCGCTTCAGTCTTTCCGCGGGGGCGCGTTCCCGCAATCGGACGCAGCTCAGCAAGCCGACCCGTCTTTTTCACCAAGACTTCCGGCGAAGAACCGACAAGGCGAGTTTGATCCGACCTGAAGTAAAACATATAAGGCGAAGGATTAATTGAACGCAGTGAGCGGTAAATTTGAAAATCATCCCCGTGATACTCCGACTCAAAACGCTGAGAAAGCACGACCTGAATAATATCTCCCGCGCGGATATATTCTTTTGCCTTCTTCACAATCGTTTCAAATTCTTTCTGGGAAAAATTAGCCTTGAGGGGCGCCATAACCGAAGTGGATTTCTTGGGCAACCGTAACGGCGTCTTTAGCTTCTGCTCATAAAACTTAATCCGCTTACAGGCATCACGATACGCTTGATCTGCGGATGTATGTTTTTGAGCTGAATTCTGAACAACGATCGAAAGCGTTTTACGGTAATGATCAAAAACCAAAAATTCATGCGCGCGAAAAAAAACAGCATCCGGAAAAAGCCGCGGATGATTATTCTGAATTTTCACTTTTTCAAAATCACGGACATTTTCATAAGAAAAATAGCCAATGTACCCGCCCGGAAATCCCGGAAAAAGAGCTTCATTCGCGGCGGGGTTTTTTCGGATTTGCTCCTCAATGTACTGAAGAATGTGGTGCTCTGAAAGCCTAGTCTTACGACCTGCGCGCGTCAATGTGACTTTCCCTGCGCGCGCCTCTAAAATCTCTTCCGGTTTAATTCCCAAAATACTATATCGCCCAATCTTCTGTTCTTCGACGGCCGATTCCAGTAAAAAGGCATGCTTCTCATATTGAGCAATTTTCAAAAAAGCGGAAACCGGGGTCTCGAGATCAGCCGGAAAGGTTTCATAAACCGCGATCATTTTCCCGAGACGGAATGATTTTTTGTATTCAGCAAACGATGGATTAATCATGTGCCATTTTGACCCATTTCTCCTCGGGTGTCAATGTTAGGAATAGTTGATACGCGCCTAAAGAAAACTAGGTTTTCACAGCTGCTGCTTTGGCGCAGAGCAAAACCATTACAGCCGAACAGGAATCCCGCGGCGCTTGAGGTAGGCTTTTGCCTGCGGAATTGTGTAATCGCCAAAATGAAAGATTGAAGCCGCTAAAACGGCATCCGCGCATCCCTTCGTAAACCCATCAAGAAGATGCTTTAAATTTCCAACACCGCCCGAGGCAATCACCGGGATGGATACCGCTTTCGAAATAGCGCGGGTCAATCCCAAATCGTAGCCTTTTTGCATTCCATCGGAATCCATACTCGTGAGCAAAATCTCACCCGCGCCCATTTTTGCGGCATACTTTGCCCACTCAACGGCGTCCCATGCAGTTGGTTTTCGCCCGCCATGCGTATAAGCCCGCCAACTTTTGCCGTCACGCTTGGCGTCAATCGCGACCACCACACATTGACTTCCAAAACGTCGACTGGCCTCTTGTATCAATTTTGGTCGATTTAAAGCGCTGGAATTGATCGACACCTTATCGCATCCGGTCAGCAAAAGGTCGCGAATTTGCTCCGTTGTCGAAATACCTCCACCTACGGTAAATGGAATGAAAATCTTTGAAGCGACTCGTGAAGCTAAATCTAAAATTGTTTTGCGTTTTTCATGCGTCGCGGTGATATCCAAAAAAACAAGTTCATCCGCTTTTTGTTTATCATAAGCAATCGCGCACGCCACCGGATCCCCTGCATCCCGCAAATCAACAAACTGAACCCCTTTAACAACACGCCCCTGATTGATATCTAAGCATGGAATGATGCGACGCGTCAGCATATTCAAGGTGTAAGTTGCTTGTCTTCGAGAAGTTTAATTTGGTCAAGGCATGCGGAAGCAAAAAAAGTGAGATGGGTAATAATGGACAGCAAAAAAAGCACGCCGCTTCCCACCGCGAAGAAAAAAGCCATATCTTGAAGACCGTAAATTTGAAAAAAACGGGCATACCAATACAAAACAAAAAGCCCCAGAGAAAGCAAATAAAAGAACCAGCCGGAAATTGATTTATATAAATACTGATTCTGGATGGGTTTTAGATTTTTAGAACTGATACGCTTCGATGATTTTTTAATCCGGCTCGTCAAAAGCCATCTTAAAAGAGTGGTCGCGGTTACGAACAAAATAGCGACAAAAATCCAAGCTTGCTTAAAATCATGAAACAAAACGGCCTTAAGCTGTTCCCAATAAGCATCCATTTGTCACATCCTTTCAGGAAATTTTTTTAAAAGCAGCTGTCAGGGAAATTTTTTTTTCATAGAGTGCTTTTCCGATAATCGCGCCGTCAAAAAAAGGATGCCTAAGCGCGGCACACTTCTCGATATCCTCTAACCCGCTGATTCCGCCCGACAAAACAATAGGAAAACGAGCTAATTCCAAACATCGTTGGATCATATCAAAGTTCGGCCCTTGAAGCATGCCGTCTTTGTGAATATCGGTGACGATCACGGCTGCCGGCGCAAAACCATAAAGGCTTTGAAGCGCGGCATCAAGACTCACACCACTTCCCGCAAGCCAACCATGCGTTTTCACCACGCCGTCCATAACATCAAACCCCACCGCAACACGATAAGGAAAACGTTCAAAAACAGCTTGTAAAAAACGAGCCTCAAGCGCGCGGCTTCCGACAATCACCCGCTCAACACCTAAGTCCAATAAAGTTTGGACATCCTGCGCAGAACGAATACCGCCTCCGAACTGAATTCGACAATTAACCGCCGCGCGAATTTTGGCAAGTGCTTCTAAATTCTCTAGTTTCCCATCACGCGCCCCGTTCAAATTTACCAAATGTAACCAATCAGCACCTTGGTCTTCCCAAATCCGCGCCGTTTCGGAAGGACGATCATGATAAACCGTCATGCGTTTAAAATCGCCTTTTTGCAGGCGAACCACGCGGTTCTCATAAAGATCAATCGCAGGATAAAGATTCATCATGCCCACCGAATAAAGTTTTTCAAGAGTTTTAATCCGGAGGCCTGGCTTTTTTCAGGGTGAAATTGCATCGCAATCACATTATCCTTCCCCGCAATCGCCGTAAAAACTTCGCCGCCATGCGCGCTATCCGCCAGTCGACACTCCGGCTCCGGAACCGCATAATAGGAATGAACAAAATAAAAATAATCAGATTGGGTTAATTGATTCAAAACAGGATGATCCGCAACAGACTGAAGCTGATTCCATCCCATATGCGGAACTTTCGCTTTTTTCGTTTTAAACTTGCGAACCTTCCCTTTCAAAACACCTAACCCTTTAGTTCCGCGGCTTTCCTCACTGGTTTCAAAAAGAAGCTGAAGCCCGAGACAAATGCCCAAAAACTTTTTCTTTTTCTGGATATGCGCAAGGATGGGGTTGACCAGTTTTCGTGCGCGGATCTCGTGCATAGCGTCACCGAATGCACCCACGCCGGGAAGAATAATTTTGTCAGCCTTGCTGATCACGCGCGGCGAATGCGTAATCACCGCATCCGTCTTGAGATACTGAATGGCTTTACAAACACTGCTGAGGTTGCCCATGCCATAATCGATTATCACGATTGGCTTGGACTTAGTTTTTTGAGCCATGCTGCCTAGATCAATCCTTTAGTCGAAGGCACGCCCTGAACACGCGGGTCCACTTGAGTAGCAGCATCAAGTGCTTTGGTCAAACACTTGAAAACGCCCTCAATAATGTGATGGGAGTCTTTTCCCTTAACCACTTCAATGTGCATATTGATTCCGGCATGATGGCAAAACGCGCGCATAAACTCCATGGCATCATGAAAAGAATAATTTTCCAGTCGCGAAAAAGAAACCCCGTCCGCCTGATGCACAAAAAGCGAAGGTCTGCCGGAAATATCCAAACTCACACGAATCAGCGTTTCATCCATCGGCAAACTCCAAAAACCGTAACGGCGAATTCCCTTTTTGTCGCCAAGAGCTTTGGTCAAAGCCGCGCCTAAAACAATCCCGGTATCTTCATTGGTATGGTGAATATCAACCTCTAAATCGCCTTTTGCCTTAACAAATAAATCAAAAAGACCGTGTTTTGAAAAAAGCTCGAGCATGTGATCTAAAAAAGGCAAACCCGTTTTAACTTTGGACAAACCGCTTCCGTCTACATTCAGCTCAAGCTGAATATCAGTCTCACGTGTTTTACGATGCACTTTTGCGATACGAGTGCTTTTTTTCATGACCGCTCCGTTTTTAACTTTTTTCGGCATCTTTTTCCGCTTTCTTTTCAACCAATCTCGCTTCAAATGAAATACGATGCAAATACAAACCTTCCATTTCGGTCAGCTTCTGCACATGCTCTTTAGAATGTTTAATCGCTTCCTTCGTGTATTCGATAATTTGCGTGCTTTTGATAAACGTTGAAGCACTGAGCGGTGAATAATAACGCGCGCTGCCGCCTGTCGGTAAAACGTGGCTGGGACCGGCAATGTAATCGCCGATAACCGCCGGTGAATTGGGCCCAATAAAAATCGCTCCCGCATGTTTAATATCTTCCATGACTTTCCGCGGATTCTCGGTCATGATTTCCAAATGCTCGGGCGCAAGCTCATTAATGACTTCGCAGCCCTCGGCAATATTCTTAACCTGAATAATCACGCCCGTATCAATTCGCTTGCGAATACTCTCGACCAACTTTTTAGATGGTGTCACCAAATAGGACGTGCCGCCGTGATGCTCCGATTGCGCAAGCAAATCACATGTCACAAAATCCGGATCGGCCTGAGCATCCGCCAAAATCGCAACCTCACTGGGCCCCGCGACCATATCAATATCCACAAACCCATAAACTTGACGCTTGGCTTCGGTGACATACATGTTGCCGGGGCCGACAATTTTATCGACTTTTTTGATTGTGCGCGTTCCATAAGCTAACGCGCCAATCGCCTGCACCCCGCCACAGCGGTAAATCTCCGTAACACCGAGCAAATTCGCAACCGCAAGAATATTAGGATTAATTTCGCCGGTCTCTTTATTGGGAGGCGTTACCATGACGATCTCTTTAACACCCGCGACCTTAGCGGGAATCACGGTCATATAAACTGTAGAAACAAGCGGCGCGGTTCCAGCCGGAACATAAACACCGATACGCTCCATGGGAGAATATTTTTTACCAAGCTTCACGCCGTACTTCCCTTCAATCTCGTACGACTCACGCAATTCTTTTTTATAATAATCCTGAACATTCTCCATGATCTGTTTGAGCAGCGGCACAAACTTCACTTCAATGTTTTCAAAAGCGCGGTTAATATCACCCTGATTGACCTGAATGCGCTTTAAAGGCAAATCAATCCCGTCAAACTCACGGGTATAACGTCGAATGGCATTATCACCGCGCAAACGAACTTCATTTAAAATTCGAGCTACTTTTTTAGAAATAGCAGGATCGTAAAACGAAGCAAAATCACGGCGGATTTTCTTTTGCGTTTGCTTATCCCAGTTCAATACTTGCATTAGGAAACCTTTTGGGCTGAAAAATCAGAAAGAAGCCGTCGAATTTGATCTAACTTAACGTTCAAGTCCGGCACCGCAACGCCTCCCGCGCGAATAAAATCAGGACGGCCGCCGCCGCGAAGATTCAAAAGTGGTTGAATCGACTTAAAAACAATCCGCAAATCAACAGCAGGCGCTGACCATTTTGAACTGGATGCCAAAACCGTTTGTAGCTTTTCTTCTTCCGCTGCGACAATAAAAAAAACTGTGTTTTCGGATTGATTTTTCAAAGAATCAGAAAGAGCGTGAATTTCATCCGCGGACATCGCGCCAAAATCATGTACGATCAGCGACACAGCGCCGCATTTTTGCGCGCCCGCAATCACACTCTTTAAGTCAGCTCCGCCGGCGGAAGCAGTCTTCTTTTTTTCATAAGTACGGATTGTGTCCTGCAATTTAACAATACGCGATTCCATATCTTTCGCCGGAACCTTCAGCACCCCCGCCAAGCGGTCTAATTTGGCTCGCAACTCGCGGTAATACTCTAATGCCGCCTGCCCGGTTAAAGCCTCGATGCGCCGCACACCGCTTGCAACCGAACTGTCTGAGGCGATCACAAAAGACCCAATATCGCCGGTAGCCGCGCAGTGAATGCCGCCGCACAACTCTTTGCTGAATCCCGGAACCGTCACAACGCGCACGCGGTCGCCGTATTTTTCTCCAAAAAACGCCATTGCGCCGCCCTTCTTGGCGGTTTCAATGTCTTCCTCGGCTTTTGACACGGTCTGATTTTTCAAAACTTCCGCGTTAACGAGTTGCTCTAATTTCAAAATTTCTTCTGCGGACAAGGGTTGCCCATGCGCATAATCGAAACGCAGCTTGTCGGCGGCAACCAAAGACCCCAGCTGACGCACGTGATCACCCAGCAACTTCCTTAAAGCCGCGTGCAGCAAATGCGTTGCGGTATGATTGCGCATCACAGCTTCGCGGTGAGCCACGTCCACTTTCGCGTCAACAATCAATCCGTCTTTGAGATTACCCGCAACCAGCTCACCCGTGTGAATGGAAAAGCGGTCCAGCTTTTTAGTGTCGCATACCCGCATTTCAAATCCGGCAGCGGACAAAACACCCCGGTCTCCAACTTGTCCACCGCTCTCAGCATAAAAAGGGGTTTTATCTAAAATAACCGAGGTTTGTTTATCTGAAACTTCAAACCAAAGAACTTTTGCGCGCTCGCTCAAACTCGAATAACCCGTGAATTGCGTTGCCGGAGTTGCCGACGGAATTTTCTCCAAACCGGAAGCAGTAAAAATAGATGCAGCGATTTGAGTGGAACCTTTGGAACGGATACGCTGCTCGCCCATCAAACGCTCAAAACCCTCCGCGTCTACGCCTACTTTTGACTCTTCGCAAATAATGCGCGTTAATTCATCCGGAAAACCGTAAGTGTCGTAAAGCTCAAACGAAGCCTCTGCGGAAAGCTGATTCTTGCCAATATTTTTCAGCTTTTCAAGATGGCGGCTCAAAATTGCCATTCCGGTATCCAAAGTTTCAAGAAACCGTTTTTCTTCATTCTGAACCGTCGCCTGAATACTTGCCTGCGCAGACACAAGTTCAGGATAAGCATCTTTCATCGCTTCAACCACGGACGGAATCACTTCAAACATAAAAGGTTTTTTCAGCTTTTGATTATTGCTGAGCTGATATCCATGCCACAAAGCGCGACGCAAAATTTTACGCACAACATAGCCTCGGCCCTCATTGGATGGAATCACTCCGTCCGCGATGGTAAAGGTCAAAGCTCGCGCATGATCGGCGATCGCGTGCAAACTATTGCGAAGACGCGTCTGAGAATCTTGAATCGAAAGCGATTCACGAATCTTGGCATGAATCGGCTGAAACAAATCAATTTCAAAATTGCTGGCTTTCCCCTGAAGCATGCACGCTAAACGCTCAAGCCCCATGCCGGTATCAATGTTCTTATTCTGCAAAGGAACAAGTTGCTGCTTACCCGTGCGGTCGAATTGGGTGAAAACAAGATTCCAAATTTCGGCAAAACGACGGTCTTCAATATCACCACCATCCCCCTTCGACGGGTCTTGGTCAAAATATATCTCGGAACAAGGTCCGCAAGGTCCATTGGGACCGTCCTCAGGCGCATTGGCCGGCCAAAAGTTAGATTTATCGCCGCATCGGTAAATCCAGTCTTTACGAATTCCAATATGCTTTTCCCAAATTTCAAACGCTTCATTATCGGTTAGATGCACCGTGACACGCAAACGGCTCTTAGGCAACTTCACCACTTCGGTCAAAAACTCCCAAGCCCATGAGATTGCTTCTTTCTTAAAATAATCTCCAAATGAAAAATTTCCGAGCATTTCGAAGAAAGAGTGATGATAAGCCGTGCGACCAACCTCATCCAAATCGGCGGTACGCAGACACTTCTGGGAACTGGTCGCGCGGGATAAGTCCTTTTTGACTCCCAAAAAATAGTCTTTAAATTGGTTCATCCCCGCACCGGTAAAAAGCAGTGTCGGGTCATTTTGCGGAACAAGTGAGTCGCTCGCAACGGCCTTATGGCCTTTGCTGGCAAAAAAGTCTAGATAAGTTTTACGGATTTGATTCGTTTTCATCGTCTTGGCTTTGCTTATAACTCGCCACAACCGACATGGCTGTATTCTGGGCGAGCTGAAAATCATATCCTTTTCTAATTAAAAAGTCATACAGTTTTTTCCTCAAAACACGGGTATCTGTATCGCGGAATGAACGGATTTTGAGTTCAGCGATTTCAAGTGCCTGCAAACGCTGCTGCTCGGGGTCCACCACACTTAAAACCTCTTTACGAATGGATTCAGGGATACGCTTTTTCTTAAGTTCAAACGCGAGTTTGTGCGTGCCTGCTTTTTTAGCCAAAAGGATTCGGTCGGAAAGTTTTTGTGCGAAAGCCTGATCACTAAGAAAGCCCTCCGCCTTGAGGCGATCTAAAGTGAAAGCAATCACTGGTTCGGAATATCCCTTATCACGAAGCTTGACGGTCAAATCATGCTCGCTCTTGTCATTCATGGTGAGCGAGCGCAAAGCCGTAATCATGGCCTGCTTTCTCTGCTCCTCATCCATAACCGACGGACCGGGTCTTATTCGTCGGAGGAAGAATCCGCTTCACCAACCTGAACCGGAACCGCATCCGGGTTCGCCATCAGCTTTTCGCGGATCAAATTTTCAATCTCATCCAAAAGCTGGGGATTTTCTTTCAGGTACTGGCGGGCATTATCACGACCCTGTCCCACTTTCTCCTCTTTGTAAAGAATCCACGAGCCGGACTTATCTAAAATCTGATGATCAATTCCCATATCGATCACACTCGCGGAACGGGAAATCCCCTCGTCAAACATCAAGTCAAATTCGGCTTGCTTAAAAGGAGCCGCGAGTTTGTTTTTAACCACTTTCACGCGCACACGGTTCCCGACAACATTCTCGCCTTTTTTTAAGCTGGCGATGCGGCGGATATCCAAACGCATGGACGAGTAAAACTTAAGCGCTTTGCCGCCCGTGGTTGTTTCGGGGTTACCGAACATGACACCGATTTTTTCACGCAACTGATTGATGAAAATAACGCAAGTTTTCGAGCGGCTCATGATACCGGTGAGCTTGCGCATCGCCTGCGACATCAAACGCGCCTGAAGACCCATTTTGGATTCGCCCATTTCTCCGTCAATTTCGGCTTTCGGAACAAGCGCGGCAACCGAATCGATCACGATTAAATCAACCGCATTGGACTTCACCAGCATTTCACAGATTTGCAAAGCTTGCTCACCGGAATCAGGTTGGGAAATCAAAAGATCATCCAGCTTTACGCCGATTTTTTCAGCATAAGTTGGATCAAGCGCGTGCTCCGCATCGATGAATGCAGCAACACCGCCGCTTTTTTGCAAATTAGCGACAACCGAGAGCGTCAAAGTTGTTTTCCCGCTCGATTCCGGTCCAAAAATCTCAATGATGCGCCCGCGCGGAACTCCGCCGATTCCCGTAGCAATATCTAAACTCAAAGCACCGGTTGAAATCGGTTCGACTTTTTCTTTAAATCCGGCGCCCAACTTCATAATGGAACCTTTACCGAACTGCTTTTCAATTTGAAGCAGCGCCAGGTCGAGGTTTTTTGTTTTCTCAGTTGCAGCTTTGGCGGCCTTCGCTGCAGTAGCTGTTTCAGAAGCGGTCACTTTAGCGGCTTTTTTCTTATCTGACATGGGAACTCCTTATGATTGCGTTGGCGTATTATAAACAGAAAATCATTTCTGTCTCACCAGAAATGATTTTATTATAAATCATATATTAATTGCAATATATTAAATTAACTTTTTTTCCTCGCCTTTCAAAATACGCCCGATATTGGCCCGATGGGTATAAAACATAAAAAGACATAAAACCACGCTTAAGCCCATGAGCCAGCCAAACCCCGGCTGATGCCGCTGAAAAATGAATACCAACAAAGGATAACCAGCTCCTGCCGCCAAGGAAGCAACCGAGATAATTCGAAATACAGAAAAGACAGCGATCCAAAAACCAAAGGCGATCAAAGTCGGCAGCCAAACAACCGCCATAAAAACACCCAACGATGTGGCAACCCCTTTCCCTCCTTTAAACTTGAGCCAAACCGAAAAAGTATGCCCGAGAATCGCAGCCACGGCCAAAAGAAGCTCCTGTTCAACAGTCAAAAAGACCCCACCGACAAGACTTGGGATTTTACATGCCAGCCAGCCTTTGAACGCGTCCAACAGCAGAACAAGAATGCCCCACTTCTTACCCACAACCCGAAAAACATTGGTGGCGCCGATATTTTTACTGCCATGCTCACGGATATCAACCCGCTTCACAGCCCAACCAATTAAAAGGCCGAATGGGATCGACCCCAGTAAATAAGCAATAACTAAGCTTAAAATCATACTGCCTCCTTGCCCGCTAAATAACGAGCACCGCGTAATGTGTAAACAAAACCGGAAGCCACGGTCAACAAACCCACGGCCACCGCGATAAAAATCGAAAATTGAAAACTCAGCAAACAGCCTAACACCAAAGTCATCTGTAAAAGCGTTGTTGCTTTCCCTAACAAATTCGGTCGGGCCGGCATTTTTTTCTTTAAAATGAGAAAAGTAATCAGCCCGCCGGTAAAAACCATTTCACGAAAAAAAACAATCCCGGTAATCCATAACGGCGGAACAAAAACAGGCTGATGCGTCACATGCAGCGCAAGCATGCCGGACAGAATCAGCAGCTTATCAGCTAAAGGGTCGATTTTTTCGCCAAACCCAGTCACTTGCTTCCAGGTGCGTGCGAAGTAACCATCCAAAGCATCCGTTAACGACGCGAAAGCATAAACAGCTAAGGCCCACCAGCGCGCCTGCGCATAATCCGGAGGAAGAATAATTAAAACAAAAAAAACAGGGACGAGCGCGATTCGAATCAGAGAAAGAAAGTTCGGTAAGTTCAAACAGGAACGGTTCCCGCGGAGGGCGCCTTTTTCGTCGGAGTCAAGTCAGGTAAATCGCTGGCAACCCGAACAGAAACAATTTTTGAAACTCCCGCTTCCTGCATCGTAACCCCGTACAACGAATTCCCCATCGCGATTGTCTTGCGGTTATGCGTGATGATAATAAACTGGGAAAGCTTAATAAAAGACTGCGTCACTTTGATAAAACGGTCCACATTCGCCTCGTCAAGCGGAGCATCCACTTCGTCCAAAAGACAGAAAGGCGACGGCTTAATACTGAATAAGGCAAAAATAAGTGCAACAGCCGTTAATGCTTTTTCACCGCCCGAAAGTAACGAAATATGCTGCAGCTTTTTGCCCGGCGGACGGACCACAATATCAACTCCGGAATCCAGCGGATGCGCTTCATCCAAAAGAATCAGCTTGGCTTCGCCGCCGCTGAACAAAATCTTATAATATTCACCGAACTGTCTTTGAACATTCTGAAAGGTGTCTTCGAACAGCTGTTTGGTCGTGCGGTTAATTTTGCGGATCGCTTCAAGCAATTGTTCACGGGAATCTTCCAAATCTTTTTTCTGGCCGGTCAAAAAGTCAAACCGCTGCTTTAACTCATCGTACTCTTCGATTGCTAAAAGATTCACGGTACCGAGCTGATCAACTCGCTTCTGCAAATCATTAATTTTCTCGTCTAAAGCAGCCAAGTCTTCATGGGTCATTTCCGCGGGCGCAACCACATCAGCAAAAGCAATACGATACTTTTGTTCTAAGCGCTCGATAAAAGATTTTTCTTCAAAATCAAAATCTTTGATGCGCATTTCAAGCCCATGCTGACGGTCTTGATTTAACTTAATCTCAGAGTTCCGACGCTCTATTTCCTGACGGTAATTTGCAAGGCGATTTTCTTGCTCAATCTTATCTTTACGGATCAACTCAATCTCAACACTGATATCCTGAAGCTCTTTTTCTAAAACAGAACGGAGCTGAATAGCCTGCTGCTCTTCCTGGCGAAGCTCAGTATCACGCTCAACCAAACGATTCTTCCCTTCATCCAAAAACAAAAGGCGTTCTTGATCAAGCTTTGCATGACTTTCAATCATGACCAGCGCATCGCGCAAGTGAATTTCCTTTTGCTTCCAACTTTCATGCGAAGACATCACTTCGCGGCGATTCACCAAACACAATTCTTTATCTTTTTGAAAGGCTTCAAGCTCGGCTTCGCGTTGACGCAATTGCCCCTGCAATTCACGCTCCTCATTCTCAAGACCGGCCAAAGCATGCGAAAGCGTCAATTGGCTTTCTTGCGCTTCCTGCGCGCGGCGAGCCCAATCATCAAACTCAGACAAAGAAACCTTTTCCTGCTGCTGAATTTTCTCACGCTCTTGCCCTAAACGCACTTGCTCACGACTCAACTGCTCAACCTGAAAACCAAGCTGACTTTTTAACCGCAATGCGTCCTGCGCGGCAGCCTGCGCCGAATCATACCGGCTTTCTAAATCAACTAACTGCGCGGTCAAACCGCGAATTTGTTCTTCTAAAACAATCCAAGCTTGCTGAACCGTCTCCATTTCACGTTTGCGGCTCGCGGCAAACTGCGATTTTCTTTCAGCCTGAAAAGAATAAACCAAACCATTCGGCTCGATAATCATTCCATCGCGGGAAATCACAGTCCAAGCACCCAGCGCAGGAAACCAATCCGCCAGCGATTCAAGTGGCAAATGATCGACAACCAAAAAAGATCCAAAAAGCTTCCCAACCGAGTTGCGGTGAGAGTCGTTGATGCGGACAAAATCACTCAACGGACGCGCCCCAATTTGCGTGAGCTCGGTCGGAACCGGCGGCGCGGGTATGTCTGTATGTCCCAAAACAAATGCAATCGATTCGGATGTTTTACCTTTCGATTTTAAATCGGTCCAAATTTGAGCCAATGAATTGGACTGCTTCAAAAAGAGCAAATGGGTGTAGGACTTCAAGGCTGCGTCGAAAAGACGCTCATAACCCGCGGTAATCTCCAAAGAATCAGAAAGCTTGTCATAAAGTCCTGAAAATTGCTGAATTTCATTCTGAAACTTAAGAAACTCCTGCTCACCTTCAACTTGAAAACCGCGCAAAATTTCAAGCTTGGCATCCATTTCGCCCAAAGCAATTCTTTTTTTCTCCAAATCAACCGCAAGATCATTAACTGCGCGATCAGCATCCGTCTCAGCGGCTTGACAAATTTCTAAATTGGAATGAGCTTGCTCAGCCTGCGCGCGAAACTGCAGCAACTCAGACTCAACCTTTTGAATTGCTTCCAAGTTGGCCTGAAGCGCCTGGCGCAACCGAGCTTGATCTGATTCAAAACGCTGCTTCTGTTCGGCAAAATGCTCTAAGAAGGCACGGTTGCGCTCAATTTGATTGCGCGTCGACGAACTTTCACGAGAGCGATCAAAAAACTGAGTTCGAACTTGTTCCAACCCTTGGCGCGATTGGATCAGACTATGATCAATTGACTCGAGACGGGCATTCGCAGCTTCTATTTGCTGTACTAAGCCCGGTAAATGAACGCTCACCTCTTGCTGGTCACGCAAAACTTGTTCTTTCTTTTCCGCGCTTTGCTTCAGAGCTTCTTGCAGCTGATCTTGCTCTTGAAGTAACTCCCCTTTTTGCTGAGCCAGCTCCATTTTTTTATCTGAAATAAACTGAACCTGCTGTTCGTTTTTTTCGCTTTGACTGACTTTCTGATAACGGCCTAATTCTTTGATTTGAAACTGATTTTGAATTTCAGTTACTTGGGTTTCAAGTCCGCCGATTTCGGAACGAAGACGATGATGCTCACGCTCAAGATCCGCAATCGAGCTCAAGATTTGAGATTGCTCCGCGAGCAGCTCATTCTTTTTCTGCTGAATTTGCTTTTGAGCCAAAAACACGCGCTCAATTTCCAAATTGCGGAGGTGGTCAAACTCGACTTTATATTTTTCGGCTTTTTTCGCCTGACGTTCGGCATACTTAATGTTTTTTTCAACTTCGAGAACAATGTCATTCAAACGTAACAAGTTATCTTCCGTACGCTGAAGTTTGCGTAGCGCTTCATCTTTTTTGGTTTTAAATTTTGCGATTCCGGCCGCCTCTTCGATTAAAGCGCGGCGTTCTTCCGGTTCAGCACGCAGCAAATGGTCGATTTTTCCTTGCTCGATCATTGAGTATTGGCGCGTACCAATGCCGGTGTCTAAAATTAAATCTTGAACATCTTTAAGGCGGCAGGCGGTTTTATTGATAAGATATTCACTTTCGCCGCTGCGGTAAAGACGGCGCGTGATAGTCACTTCAGCATAATCGAGCGGAAGAGTTTTGTCGGTGTTATCAATCGTGAGTGAAACTTCGGCAAAATTGAGGGGTTTACGGTACTCCGTACCGTTAAAAATGACGTCTTCCATGGACGAACCGCGCAACATCTTAGCGCTTCGTTCGCCGAGCACCCAGCGGATTGAATCGGAAATATTACTTTTTCCGCATCCGTTCGGTCCGACAACGCAGGTCACGCCTTCATCAAAAAGAATTTCTGTTTTATCCGCAAAGGATTTAAAACCCAATAGGGTTAATTTTTTTAATTTCATGAATAATGAAGTGGCGAATTAGTGGAAATCGCGGTTGTGCGAAGCACAGAGCCTAAACAAATTGGTTCGAGTTTCATGCGGCTATTCTACTAAAATATTCTGCGTTAAGAATGAAAAATTCGCGTTTTTCTTAATTATTTAGGCCGCGCAAAGCCAGGTTTTATTTATAGCGTTTAAACGCCAAACAAGCGTTATGTCCGCCAAAACCCAGCGAATTTGAAATCACAACTTCGATCTTTCCCGGCTGCGCTTCATTCGGGACATAGTTCAAATCACAATCAGGATCGGGAGTTGAATAATTAATCGTCGGCGGTGCTACCTGATCACGGATGGCAAGAACCCCGGCAATCGCTTCAACGGCACCGGCAGCACCCAGCAAATGACCCGTCATAGATTTTGTTGAGCTAATTTTAATTTTACGGGCATGCGCTTCGCTCAAAGCACGTTTAATTGCGAGCGTTTCGCAACGATCGTTAATATCCGTCGAAGTTCCATGTGCGTTGACGTAATCAACGTCCTCAGGCTTTAATCCGCCGTCCTTAATCGCAAGCTGCATACAGCGCATCGCGCCTTCACCCGTGGGATCTTGTCCCGTAATGTGATAGGCATCCGCAGTCATACCATAACCGACAATTTCGGCATAAATTTTAGCATTCCGCTTGAGAGCATGTTGAAGCTCTTCTAAAACCATAATTCCGCAGCCCTCTCCCATCACAAATCCGCTGCGGGTTTTGTCAAAAGGACGGGATGCTTTATCAGGTGTGTCGTTATGCGTCGAAAGGGCTTTCATAGCATCGAATCCGCCAAAACCAAGATTTGTGATACAGGCTTCGGTTCCACCGCTGAACATCATATCCGCATCTCCGCGCTGAATTAGGCGCATAGCGTCCCCAATCGCATTCGACCCTGTCGCGCAAGCCGTTGCGACACATGAGTTCGGTCCTTTGAAACCAAAAGTAATCGAAACCTGTCCGGGAGCCATATTCACAATGAGCATCGGAATTGTGAACGGCGAAAGACGGTCAGGCCCTTTTTCAATCATCGTTTTATACTGAGCTTCGATTGTATGGAGACCGCCGATACCGGTTCCGATTAAAGTCCCAATACGATAAGGATCTTCTTTTGAAACATCGATTCCCGAATCATCCAATGCCATTTTGGAACAAGCAATGGCAAGTTGAACAAACCGATCGGTCTTTCGGGCATCCTTCGGAGACAAATAAGCGGTAGGATCAAAGCCTTTAATTTCGGCAGCGACCTTGGAGTTAAACGGCGTAGACGGTATATGAGTCAAAAGACCTGTGCCGCTTTGACCGCGTAAAAAACCCTTCCAGGTCTCTTCCGCGGTATTGGCAACAGGCGTAATCATCCCAATACCGGTGACAACGACACGACGCATAAGTACTCTTTCTAAAAAAAGAGCCGGGCCGAATTACTTCGAGCCCAGCTTTTCTTCAATATACTTAACAGCGTCGCCAACAGACTGGATCTTCTCAGCGTCTTCATCCGGAATTTCAGTTCCGAATTCTTCTTCAAACGCCATGACTAACTCAACGGTATCAAGAGAATCCGCACCCAAATCATCCACAAAGGATGCTTCAGAAACAACTTCCTCAGGTTTTACACCGAGTTGTTCTACGATAATTTCCTTGATCTTGTCTTCAACAGCCATGATTCCTCCTTGTAGCGAAATCGTTTATGAGTTCTATTCAACAAACAAATTTTTTTGGTTGAGCCAAGCCCAGAACCTATTTTAACAATTGGTGCGGTTGAGCGATGCTCAGCATACCAGTGGTTGGGCAAAGCCCAGAACCAACATAAATTAGATAACTAGCCCGCCGTCCACAACAAGCACCTGACCAGTCATATATTTCGACATATCCGAAGCCAGAAAAGCAACCACAGATGCGATTTCTTCGGGTTCGCCGAGACGGCCAAGCGCTATTTGCGCGGCAACCTTCAGCTTAAGCTCTTCGGGTAATTGATCCGTCATTTTTGTGCGGATAAACCCCGGCGCGACGACATTGGCGCGCACATTCTTTTTGGCTAATTCCTTAGCAACCGACTTGGTAAACCCAATCAAACCCGCTTTGGAAGCAGAATAATTAGCCTGTCCTGCGTTGCCGGTTAACCCCACCACGGATGATATGTTAATGATCGATCCGCCCTTTTGCTTAATCATCGGACGGGAGCAAGCTTTCGTGAACAAAAACGCGCTTTTTAAATTCGTGTCCAAGACATCATCCCACTCGGACTCACTCATTAAAGCGAGTAAATTATCACGGGTTATGCCCGCGTTGTTCGCAAGTATATCGATGCGACCATACGTGTCAATACAATTCTTGACCACAGACTGCACCTGTTCGGCATTCTTCACATCTGCGGCCACACCGATAAAATGTGAGCATCCCATTTCACGCAACTTGTCTTCAGTGTCTTTTAAATTCTGCGCGGAAGACGCGGATAAAACCAGCTTGGCGCCTTGACGAGCAAGTTCCAACGCGATGGCCTGACCGATTCCGCGGCTTGCACCCGTGACAATCGCAACTTTATCTTTCAACATCATTTCAAAAGCTCCTTCATTTAATTTGTGATTGCGCCAACGGCGCGGAGCCCGGCAAAACTGCCGCGAGAGGCTCAATATCTTCATTTGTTCCAAAAATCTGAACAGCAAGAGGGACTTCACAGCTTTTCGCGAGACCTTTCAAAACCTTTCCGGGCCCCACTTCGATTAAATGCGTTAATCCAAGCTTTGAGAATTGTTTCATTGTTTCAGTCCAACATACGGAGCTAATCAGCTGCCTTCCTAACAAATCACGGATCGAACTATCATCGGCAGTCAATTGGCCTGTCACATTCGGAATAAATTGAGCTTTAAGCGGATTCGTTTTTATACCTTGAATAGCGGCAACCAAATCAGCTTGCGCTTGTTTCATTAAAGTCGAGTGAAATGCACCGCTTACCTTGAGCTGAATCGCCCGCTTCGCGCCTTTATTTTCGGCAATTCCAAGAGATTTTTGGATAGCTTCCGCAGTTCCGGTCAAAACAGTTTGAAGGGGGGCATTAAAATTAGCAACCTCAGCGCCGGATTCTTTCGCAACCTCAATGCAACCCGTTTGGTCTAAACCTAAAATCGCGGCCATAGCGCCAGGATTCTGAGCCGCTGCTTTTTCCATCGCTCGGGCGCGTACTTGTACTAAACGCAAGCCATCTTCAAAAGAAAAAAATCCCGCCGCGGCTAACGCTGAAAACTCGCCCAAACTATGCCCCGCAACAACCGCAGGCTGAATGGAAGGCCACTTTTCTTTCAATACCGTAAAAGCAGCATAACTTGAAACATAAATCGCGGGCTGAGCATTTAACGTATTGGTGAGAGTTTCCTCGGGGCCATCAAAGCAAATTTTAGAAATCGCATAACCTAAAACATCATCCGCCTTTTTAAAAATAGCTTTAGCAGAATCAAATTGATTGAAAAGTGAAAGCCCCATTCCCACAAATTGAGACCCTTGACCCGGAAATAAAAAACCAATCTTATTCATTTATTAACCCTTCATTATCTAAACGCGGTTGCGCGATAGCGCAGAGCTACCATTTAATGAGCGTTGCAGCCCAAGTTAATCCGCCGCCAAAAGCGACCAAAACAACATAATCGCCCGACTTGATGCGTCCCTTCTGCACAGCTTCACACAAAGCCACCGCAGTCGATGCACTGGACATATTTCCGTAAACTTCAACATTGGTATAAACTTTGTCCGGCCCCATGCCAAGACGTTCACCCACCGCGCTTAAAATCCGGCTGTTTGCCTGATGCGGAATGAGACAATTAATTTGTTCGACGGTAATGCCGCCACGCCGAGCAACTTCTCGTACGGCTTCTTCCATGGTGCGCACCGCCACTTTAAAAACATCGGAACCTTCCATTTTTAAATAGTGCAACCCTTGCTGGACAGTCTCTGGAGTTGTAGGATTTGCAGAACCGCCGGCAGGAATTTTGAGAATATCCGCCTGATTCCCATCTGAACCCAAATAAGACGCAATAATGCCGCGCTGATAATCTTCTGAGCGTGATAAAACCGCCGCACCGGCACCATCACCAAAAAGCACACAGGTTGAACGGTCTTTCCAGTCAATGAATCCGGATAAAACTTCTGAACCTATAACGAGGACATGCTTATGTATTCCCGCAGCAATAAAAGATTCCGCAACCGAAACTGCGTAAGGAAATCCTGAACACGCGGCTGCCATATCAAAGGCACCGCAGCGCGCGCCTAACTTGGATTGAATAATGCACGCCGTTGAGGGAAAAAGCATATGAGGTGTAATGGTCGCGACAATAATAAGATCGATGTCTTGTGGAGTTAATTTGGCATCGGCTAACGCCATCTTGGCGGCTTCAAGCCCTAAGTCGCTGGAAGACTGCCCTTTTTCGGCGACATGCCGCTCACTGATACCCGTGCGGGTTCGAATCCATTCGTCGGTTGTCTCGACCATCTTTTCGAGATCAAAATTGGTGAGAACTTTGGGCGGGACAAAAAATCCCAACCCGCTGAAGCGAGCCTTATACGGCGCCGCCATTACTCTTTCCATCTTGGCTAGATACTTCCGGAGCCGCTGATTTTAAACCTGCAATCACTTCAACAATCTGCTCATTAACTTGCGTCGATACAAACTCAGCGCCCTTGCGGATCGCGTTACGTATAGCCTTTGCAGATGAAATTCCGTGACCAATAATCACAATTCCATCCACACCCAAAAGAGGCGCGCCGCCCGCTTCTTCATAATTAATATCTTCCAAGACGGATTTAATCGCAGGCTTCATAAAATAAGCCCCCACATAGCTCAGCGGATTTTTTTGCATGTTGCGTTTAACTAAAATCTTGCTGGGCTCTAAAACACTCTCGAGCAGCTTTAAAACGACATTGCCGACAAACCCATCGCAAACGATGCAATCTGCCTTGCCATTAAAAAAGTCTCGTCCTTCGATATTACCGATAAAATTCAGTAATGACGTATCGCGTAAAAGCTTGTGCGCTTCCTGAATCACGTCTGTCCCCTTGCATTCTTCCTCACCAATATTCAGAAGACCGATCGAAGGATGTCTTTTCTTGAAAATAGACTTGGAATAAACACTCGCCATGATAGCGTAATGTAGCAACTCAGTCGGAGACGGGTTTAAATTCGCACCGACATCCATTACCACACTCATACCTTGCAAGGAAGGAGTGCTGATTGCAATACCGGGACGCTTGACGCCCTTGAGCATCCCAAGCCGGAGTGTCGAGGCCGCGACAGCCGCACCGGTATTACCGGCGGAAACAATCGCGTCCACTTCACGCTTTTGCAGCATATCAACGCAAACAGCAATCGAAGAGTCTTTTTTCTTTTTAATCGCCGCGACAGGGGTGTCGGACATCGTAACTACTTCCGAAGCATGGCGCACTGTGAGCTTACCGCCCGTCAGCTTGTGCTTTTTAAGCTCGCGCTTCAGAGCTTCTTCTTGGCCCACCAACACAACTTCAATATGATCAAAGTCATTGGCAGCCTGAACCGCTCCTGCAACCACAACCTCGGGCGCGTAATCTCCGCCCATTCCGTCAACAGCGACACGAATCATGGATTATTTCTCAGACTTTTTTTCTTTGGACTTCACTTCAACCGTCACAACTTGCTTGCCGCGGTACATACCCGTAGCGGAAACGCGGTGACGAAGCGTGACTTCCCCTGTTTTAGGATCACGGTCATAGGCCGGAACTGCGACATGATGATGCGAACGACGAAGTCCCGAACGGCGGTTCGACGACCTTCTTTTTGGTGTTGCCATTGTATTTACTCCTGTTTTTATTACTTGTTCTGCGCTGGGCGCAACCGCAAAAATGTTACTTCTTCGGCTTAATTTGCTTCTTCAACTCTTCAAACGGACTTTTCTTTTTCACTTCCGGGTCACTGTACTCCACAGGCTTATCCGCCTCAGGAGCCCGAAATACCATTGGATGATCCAAGATAATCAATTCACGCAATTCCCCGTCCGGGACAACAAATTCTGCGTTATCTGTCTCAAAAAACCAATCGAAATCTACCGCCCAATTTTCAGGGACTTCCACGAGCGTCCGCCCGCAAACCCGCACAATCCGAGCCGTTGCAGCACCGTAAAAACGCAATGATTTTTTCTCACGCTCAACGGTTCCGCTTACATCAATCGGCGTCATAAAACGCATATCGTCAAAACTAACATCCAACTCGGAAGCTTCGCATTGATAGCTCAGCTCAGCCGGAACGCCTTCTTTATAAGCGGCGACGCGAATTTTCATATCTTGCTACTTCCGTACTCTTAAAATCCAAATCGCCGGCGAAGCTCCTGCTCCACGAATTTCGGGACATAGCCTGAAACATCTCCATGTAAAGCAGCTATCTCTTTAATCAACCGTGACGACAAATAAAAATGCGACTCCGACGGCATCAGAAAAACAGTATCAACTTTGCGCGCCAACCGCCGGTTCGTTAACGCCATCTGAAACTCATAATCAAAATCCGAAGTCGCGCGAATCCCGCGTACCAAAGCATGCGCGCCGCTCTTCTCGGCAAAACGCACCGTCAAACCTTCAAATGTCTGAACCTTAACGCCTTTACTGCCCTTGAGCGCGCGCTTTAAAAACGCAACTCTTTCCTCTGGTGTAAAGAGGGAGTTTTTTTCTGCGTTCGCAGCGACAAGAACAATCACTTCATCAAAAAGCTTTAAAGCCCTTTGAATTAAGTCGAGATGCCCGTTCGTAACGGGATCAAAGCTGCCCGGATAAATAGCCCTGCGTTTGCTCATCCGAGGCATCCAAGCGAAAATAAAATGACAAACATGCTTGACCGATCTTCTTTGTTCGCACGCACTTAAGAACTTTAAGCTCATCGGGTTCCGGAAGCGGCTCTTTTGCCGGATGGCCCACAATTACCTGCGCGAAGGGCAAGACTATATCAGAACGATCTAGCCTGATCAACGCTTTTTTGACCCAACCCGAGAAGAATGGCGGATCCACAAAAATGATCGAAAAACGCTCATTTTGCTTCTCTAATTTAGCGATTGCTTTCAGAATATCAGTCTGAATAACAGTCGATTGAGACTCTAACTGGAGGGTCTCGATATTCTTACGAATCACCCGAACGGCCCAATCCGCCTGGTCGACAAACGTCGCATGACGAGCACCGCGGCTCAATGCTTCGAGGGCAATCGAACCGGAGCCGCTAAACAAATCTAAGATATTCTTTTCAAAAACCAAGCTCCCTATCATATTAAAGAGAGTCTCTTTGGTTCGGTCCGTCATGGGCCGAGTCAACTTATTCTTCGGAAAGTCAATTTTACGAGACTTAAATTTTCCGCTGATAATTCGCATAATTAAAATCCATTTCTCAAACAACAAAAGAGTATGCGATAGTTTAATAACTCCGGAGCTTTTCAGCGAGATATTTTTTAGTCCATCCCTGCTCAGAGTCTTCCCGCACAATATCCACTGCAATATCCTTGGCGCGCTGCAATAGATCTAAATTCCAAACCGGGTGCGCCAATTTAAAATGAGGCACACCGGACTGACGCTCTCCCCACAAATCACCGGGTCCGCGTAAATTTAAATCTTCTTCCGCGATTTGAAAGCCATCCTGCGTTTTAGTCAAAAGTCTTAGCCTTACTTTTCCTTCATCAGTTGTCGGCTCGCCAAATAAAAAACACTCTGAAGCGTGCTGTCCCCGACCGATACGCCCGCGCAATTGATGCAACTGAGCTAAGCCAAAACGTTCCGCATTTTCAATCACCATCAAAGTGGCATTGGGCTGATCAACGCCGACTTCAATAACCGTGGTTGAAACTAAAACATCGACACCGCCCTCATAAAATTGCCGCATGGACGACTCGCGCTGAGCAACCGATGTCTTGCCATGCACCAGCGCCACTTTAAATCCGGAAAAAACGTTTTCTTTCAATTTTTTAAATTCGGTTTCAGCCGCTTTTAAATCAGCCTTAAGAGACTCTTCGATGACTGGAAAAACAACATAAGCCTGACGGCCTTCTTTCAAACTCGCCTTGATATGCTCCCAAACTTGCGGCTGCTTTTGCCGGCTAATCCAATAAGTCGAAATAGGCTGCCTTCCGCGCGGGAGCTGACGGATGGTGCTGAAGTCGGCGTCCGCGTAAACCGCCAACGCCAAAGACCGCGGTATGGGAGTCGCTGTCATTACCAAACAGTGAGGAACAGGTTTACGCTCGAGAAGCTTACTGCGCTGAACGACGCCAAACTTGTGCTGTTCATCCACAACAACAAGCCCGAGCTTTTTAAAGTCAACTTCATCCTGCAAAAGCGAATGCGTCCCGACAACTAAATCAATTTTCCCTTGCCGCAATTCAGCAAACAGTCTTTCACGGCGTTTCTTTTCCGTGCTCTTGGTAAGGATCGCAATTTGGAGCTTAAATGGCGCGAGCAATTTCTTGAGAGTTTGATAATGCTGTTCCGCTAAGATTTCCGTCGGGACCAAAAAAGCGCTTTGCAGTCCGGCAGACTTAACCATTAAAAAACTAAAAGCAGCGACAGCCGTTTTTCCCGATCCGACATCTCCCTGCAAAAGCCGATTCATCGGACGCGTTCCGGCGCAATCTTTTTGAATCTCAGTCATGGCTTGCTGCTGGTCGGGGGTTAATTCAAACGGAAGCGATCGCGCGTATTCGGTCAAAAGTTGATCTGAAACTGACATTGAAACGCCATCGGAACGCATCTGATTTTTACGAATCTGGGATTGAAGTGATAATTGAAAAGAAAAAAACTCATCAAAAATCAGCCGCTTCCTTGAATTATCTAATTGCTCTTGAGATTCAGGAAAATGAATTCCTCGCAACGCTTCCCGCAAACTCACCAATCCTTCTTTCTTTTGGATAGACTCAGGAAGGCTGTCGTGAATCAAGTTCAAAGAATCTGAATGAACAACTCCATAAATGAGCGCACGTAGCCCTTTTTGATGCAATCCCTCGGTTAAGCCATAAACCGGAACAATGCGGCCTGAATGAACTGAAGGGCCTGCAGAATCAATAAATTCAATCTCCGGATTCGAAATCTTAACCTTTAAGCCATCAAACTCCGCACGCCCGTAAAGAATGGCCTGTCGTTCCGGAATCAGCTGCTTTAACAAATAGGTTTGACGATGCCAGACCACATTCACCGCGCCGGTTTCATCGCCCGCAGTCATTTCAACCATAGGCATACGCGGAATAGGTCGCAACTTCGAAGATAGAATCTCCACGGCAATCGAAGCCATTTGCCCAGACTGCAGATCTTTGATTTTTACAAACTGAGTGCGGTCTTCATAACGTGCGGGAAAATGATATAGGAGATCATTGATCGAGCGAATTTGAAGTTTCGAAAGCAATTCCGCCCTTTTCGGGCCTATTCCGCGGACATAACGCAAATCAGAAAGGTACGCGTTTGATCCAGAGATCGAATTCTTTGAAAACCCTGCGGAATCAGCGCGCTGAGTCAATCCAGCCATAAAAAATCAGGACAGTCAGTCCTGATTGAGCTTTTAAGCGGCAGGCGCCGACTCCGTCGCTGGTACGGCTGGGACAGGCGCAGCTTCACCCGTCTGTGCTGCCTGATCCACAACGGCTTGAACTTCAGCCGCCGCAGATGAAACTGCTGCAGTTGGCGCGGCAGAGGTCTCTTGAGCTGCTTTTTCTTCTGCTTCTTTTACGGCTTTCTGAATCTGGTCCATCGTAATCGGAGCCTGATCCTGAAATTTGGAGTACAAGGACCGGGATTTATTCGCAGCCATTGAGCTCAAGGTAATGCAAGTCACAATAAATAAAACAGCCGCAACCGTCGTTGCCTTGGTCAAAACATCCGCTGTTTTTGTGCCGAATACAGACTGAGCATCGGATCCACCGAAAGCCGCGCTTGAAAGCCCCATTCCTTTTCCGGGTTGAAGCAAAATAATCGCAAGCAATAAGAGACAAACAATCACATGAACAATACTTACAAACAAAATCATGACGGACTCCCTACTTTAGATGACGCGGCACAAGCAGCCACAAGCTGAGAAAAAGACTCTGCTTTGAGCGACGCGCCGCCAACCAACGCGCCATCCACGTTTGGTTTTTCAATTAATGATTCAATGTTATCAGGCTTAACGCTTCCGCCGTAAAGAATATAAAGTTTATTAGCAACGTCTTCACCGAATTTCTCACTCAAGAGACCGCGGATAAAAGCATGCATTTCTTCGGCTTGTTCGGGTGAAGCGGTTTTTCCCGTTCCAATAGCCCATACCGGCTCATAAGCAATCACTACTTTTAAAATTTCATCCACTGAAATATCCGCCAATGAGTCATTCATCTGTTTAGCAACAACTTCCCAATGCTTACCGGATTCGCGTTCCTGCAAAGTCTCACCCACGCAAACAATCGGTAGTAAGCTGTACTTCAAAGCTGTCTTGAGCTTTTTTTGAACTAAAGCATCGGTTTCTTTAAAATAAGTGCGGCGTTCGGAATGGCCCAAAATAACATAACGGCATCCGATTTCTTTCAACATCGGCGGAGAAATTTCTCCGGTATAAGCACCCTCGGTTTCAAAGTGCATATTTTGTGCGCCTAACCCAATTTCGGAATCTTTTAATTCGTCAGCAACTGTCGAAAGTGCCGTGAAGGGCGGACAAACAACCGTGATAACATCGTGGAATTTATACACGCCTGCTTTAATAGTTCTGACTAATTGCGTTGCTTCCGCGCAATTCATGTACATTTTCCAGTTTCCGGCAATCAAAGGCTTTTTCATTTTCTAAATCCTAATGGTCTGTTATTTGTTGAGTGCCGGTTGCGGGGAACCCGCAGAGGCGAAATCTAATAGCGCAGCAACACCGGGCAAAACTTTTCCTTCAACTAATTCGAGCGAAGCACCGCCGCCGGTTGAAATATGAGACATTTTATCCGCGACACCCGCTTTATTCACCGCTGAGACGGAATCTCCGCCGCCAATCACGGTAATACAATCCGGCAGTTCAGATACCGCTTCCGCAATTGCTAAGGTTCCTCTCGCAAAATGCGGGAACTCAAAAACCCCAAGCGGTCCATTCCAGAAAACAGTCTTGGCTCCGTTAATGGCAACACGAAACATTTCAATACTGCCCGGACCGATATCCATGCCCATTTCATCAGGCTTGATTGCGCCGCGAACCGCGATGCGTGACGGCGCGTCCGGAGCAAACTCCTTGGTAACAAGATTATCAATCGGCAAGTACACATTGACATGGGTTTCATAAGCGCGTTTCAAAATTTTACGCGCAACCGGAACCATATCCTCTTCAATCAGCGAAGTTCCTACGGGAAAACCTTTTGCTTTATAAAAGGTGTACGCCATACCGCCGCCAATGATGAGCTTATCTACTTTACCCAGCAAGCTCTCAAGTACAGCTAACTTTGATGAAATTTTTGCTCCGCCGACAATAGCAACGAAGGGGTGCGCCGGATCTTTGGCAATTTTACCTTCAAGATACTCAAGCTCTTTTTGCATCAAAAAACCCGCAACGGCCGGCAAATGATGTGCAACAGTTTCTGTCGAGGCATGCGCACGATGTGCCGTTCCGAATGCATCATTCACGTAGACGTCACCGTACTGTGCCAAAACTTTCGCCATCGATTCGCGCTCAGACACCTCTTTTGATGTCTCTTCCTTATGGAAGCGAGTGTTCTCAAGCATTAAAATCCCGCCATTGGCCAGCGAGTTCACCGCAGCCAATGTTTCAGCTCCCAGACAAGAAGACGCAAGCTTCACATCTTTGCCCAAAAGTTTGGCAAGATAAGCAGCAACAGGCGCCATACGATGCTTACCGTCAAGGTAAGCTTTTTCGTCAAAAGGCTTGCCGGTTTTTTCAGCTTTTTCCTTGGCTTTGGCAGAATCCTTTTTAGGATCGCCCAGATGCGACATCAAAACCAAACTCTTCGCGCCTTGATCCAGAACATACTTGATTGACGGCAAAGCCGCGCGAATACGCGTATCATCTTGAACAACCCCGTCCTTCATGGGAACGTTAAAGTCCACACGCATCAAAACGCGTTTACCGGAAATCGAAATATCGCGGATCGTCTTTTTTTGCATCATTCAGCCTTCAAAGTTAAGCCGTTAATTATTTGGATCCGACCAGCTGCGCCGAGGACACGCCGTCCTTCTTAGCGATATAACGCACAAGGTCAACAACACGGTTGGAATAACCCCATTCATTGTCATACCAAGAAACAAGCTTGAAAAAGCGCTTTTCGCCTTTCAAATTGTTTTGAAGCGTGGCAAGCGAATCATAAATCGAAGAACGCTTGTCGTGAATGAAGTCCGTCGAAACGAGTTCTTCATTTGTAAAGCCGAGAATATCCTTCAAATAGGTTGTCGACGCTTTCTTTAAGAGCGAATCGATTTCTTCAATCGAAGTATCGCGAACCGAACGGAAAGTCAAATCCACCACCGAAACGTCCGGCGTCGGAATGCGGAAAGACATTCCGGTCAGCTTGCCTTTGGTTGCAGGCAAAACTTCACCGACGGCTTTGGCAGCGCCCGTCGTCGAAGGAATGATATTGATCGATGCAGCACGACCGCCGCGCCAGTCTTTCTTCGAAGGACCGTCTACGGTTTTCTGAGTTGCGGTATAAGAGTGAATCGTGGTCATTAAACCGGTTTCAACGCCGATGCCTTCTTTCAAAAGAACGTGAACGAGCGGCGCGAGGCAGTTCGTCGTGCATGAAGCGTTGGATACGATATTGTGCTTACCAGAATCGTATTCAGTTTCATTAACGCCGATTACGAGCGTTTTAACATCACCTTTCGCGGGCGCACTGATAATTACTTTTTTAGCTCCGGCAGTAATATGCCCTTGAGCTTTTTCAGACTCGGTGAAAAGACCGGTTGACTCAATCACATAGTCAACGCCGAGAGCTTTCCACGGTAATTGGTCAGGAGTGCGGGTCGCCATGACACATTTAATTTTATGACCGTTGACAATCAGAATGTCGGCTTCGGCAAGAGCGGGAGCGCTTTTTTCGGTTGCAACGGTATGCTTAAAATGTCCATGAACAGAGTCATACTTCATTTGATAAGCAAAATAATCGGCGTCGGTTGAGATATCCACAACGGCAACAACATCAATTTCTTTACCCAACAAACCCTGGTCGCAAATAGCCTGAAAAACCATGCGTCCGATACGTCCAAAACCATTAATTCCAACTCGAATTGCCATAAGACCTCCACGTCTAATTTGAAAAGATAATTTCGAAAAACGAAGGTGAAATTATAGACCCCTGTAAAGGGGTGTCAAGAGCTTAAAAAGATCTTTAAAAATGATTTAACTCGCGGATTCCCTATTAACTTTGATTTGAGGACAAAACCTGCTGATAAATCTCCGAAATCTGCTCCGCCATAACCTCGCTATCAAAATATTTTTTTGCGGTGACTCGCGCGGCTGCCCCCATTTTTTTGACACTCGCAGGATCATGGATCCATGCCTCAATCGCACTTTTAATCTGACCAATATTTCCTTTATCCACAAAGGCACAGCACCCCTGACTTTCGATCAAATCAAAAAGCGCCCAATGCCGGGTCATTAATACCGGCAACCCAGCGCTCATGGCTTCAACAATACTCAGCCCAAAAGCTTCAGCCCAACGCGCGGGATGAACAAAAACATCACTGATCGCAAGAGCTTCAGAAACATCATCCAAACGACCTGCAAAGATAATCCTTTTCTCCAAACCCGCAGCATTCACTTTTTGAATCAGCAACTCTTTTTCTCGCCCCTCGCCCACAATCAAAGCTTTCAAATTTGCATACTTAGGCAAGAGCAATAACAATGCGCTAATAAAATCAGCCACCCCCTTTTCCTCAACAAGCCGCGTTACCGTGCAAGCGACAAAGTCTGACGCCTCAAAACCAAACTGCTTCCGCGCAGCGGTTTTATCCACCGAGGCTACACGTGCTTGGATTTGATCCACTTCAACACCGTTGTAAATTGTTTCAACCCGCTCCGGCGAAACAGCATGACGCTCGATCAAGTCTTTGCGAACACTCTCGCTGATCGCGATCACCTTGGAACCCCAAGCCGGAAAAACTCTGCGCCCAAACCTTGGCTCATAGTAGCCGTGGCAAGTAGAAACAAACGGAATCCCCGCGCGCTTAAAAATCAATGAGGCAAGGACTTGTGCGATCCGCGTATGCGCATGCACTAAATCAATTTTTTTATCTCGCAAAGTCCGAATAATAGCGGGAATCGTAAAAAGCAATTTTGGATGAAATGCGAATTTAGTTTTAATCGGGAAGGAAAAACAGCGGATATCGCTTTGGGCAAATTGAGCTTCCATCGTGCCGCCGGATGAAATCACGATCGCTTCATGATTTTGACGTTTCAAACAGCGCGATAAAGTATAAACATACCCCGGAATACCACCACTATTGACATGTGTTGTCAGCTGAGCTATTTTCATAAAGTGCCGCTGTAATTGCGTCTCAAGCTAAATTCATTCCGACGTTCCAGCGACGTCCGCGAGCATAATCTCCACCGCTCATCGCTTTCTTGCCCGCGGGTTTAACGGAAAGAAGCTCAACCGCCTCATCGCCCACCTGCACAACCATAGCTTCTTGTGAAATGGACAGCAATTGCCCAAGCTTAGCTCCTGATTGTCCCGAAACGGGTCGAACCGTGATTAACCCAACTCTTTCATTGCGAATTTCAATAAAAGCTCCCGGCCAGGGCTTGAGTCCGCGTACAACACGGTCCCATTTCTGCGCGGAATCCTGCAAACTCAAATGTCCGTCGGCTTTGCTCAACTTCTTGGCATAACTGGCTTGAGAAGAATCTTGCGCCTGTCCCGCCACCTTACCCAATCGTGCGCGCTCCAGCAATTCTCGCATCACGGAATAAGATTTTGCTGCAAGCGAAGCCCCCATCTTTTCCGAATCATCGCCGGAGCGGATGGGGCACTCTTCCTGAAAATAAATTTCCCCCGCGTCCAATTCCTTGGTGATATCCGCGATGGAAAGCCCCGTTACCGAGTCGCCTGCCAGAATCGGAGCGTTAAGCGGCGAAGCTCCGCGGTATTTCGGTAAAAGAGAAGGATGAATGTTAAACCGGCTTGAGGGCAACGCAAGAAAGCGCTCCGGTATCATTTTTCCATAAGATGAAACTACAAAAACATCAGGTTTTAAGTCCGCAATTTCCTGATACGCCGCATCATCCAGCTTGGGATACTCGCGAAATGAAATATTTTTTTTCACGCAATAAGAAGCAATTAAGGTCGGTGTTAATTCCAATCCCCGGCCTTGCCGCTGCGGGGGCGTTGTCACGACGACGGCAACTTCGTAACCGGGAGACTCAAGGCAAGCCTGAAGACCGGGCAGTGAAAAATCTGAGGAGCCGAAAAAAACAATACGCTGCATCAGATTCTTTTCTTTTTTTTGCCGCCGTTGGCAGCGTATTCAGCAAGCAGTTTTTCACGTGTCACAAGATTGACGCGATCAATCAAAAGAAAACCATTCAGGTGATCCATTTCATGCTGAACAATCCGCGCAAAAAAATCTTCGACTTTGACTACAACCGTCTTACCGCTGCGGTCTTGATAACGCAGCTGGATCCACTGCGCGCGTGGAACATCCGCAAAAACGCCGGGAAAGGACAAACACCCCTCCGGCCCGATTTGGGTTCCGCCCGACTTCTCGATAACCGGATTGCAAATCACAATCTCAGTTCCCGGCTGATTTTGGGGTGAAGCAATCAATACTTGTTTTGAAACCCCCACTTGCGGCGCCGCTAATCCGACACCATCATCGGTATACATGGTATCGATCATGTCCTCAAAGAACCGCTGCATTTTCTTGTCAAAAACATCGACAAGCTTTGCCTTTTGTGTCAGCACCGGATCCGGATATTTACGAACTTGAAGTATTGCCATGCGTGAATGATATCAAAAAAAAGCCGTCTCGGAAATGAACCTAAAGGATATTAACCGGGTCCATGTCCCAAGCCACCTGGACACCGGATGGTTTCTTAAGTTTGCTTAGCGCCAAAAACAAAGTCGCAGCTTTTTCAGGATTTTGAAGCTTGAGCATCACATGCCAGCGCACATGACCGCGCAATTTATAAAAGGGCAATGGCGCCGGCCCCATCAGCTGTCCCTGTGCCAAAGCGGGTAAACATTGTTTGACCATGTCACGCACAGCGCGCGCATGCGCGTAAGCCCTATTTTCATCAGGTGAGCGAATAATGATATTCAGCAAATGTGAAAATGGCGGATAACCCAGCTCACGGCGCATCGGCAATGCATATTGATAAAAAGCGTCATAATCCTGTCTTTGCGCGAATAAAATCGCGGGATGATCCGGATTCACGGTCTGCACATAAACCCGCCCGGGTTTATCGCCGCGGCCCGCCCGACCTGCCACCTGCGTTAAAAGCTGAAAAGTTCTTTCCGAGGAGCGAAAATCCGGCAGTTTAAGTCCAATATCCGCCAAAATAACTCCCACTAATGTCACATGCGAAAAATCAAAGCCCTTTGCGATCATTTGAGTTCCGATCAAAATATCAATTTTCTGCTCACGAAATTGATCGAGAATTTCCTGATGCGATCCGCGTTTTTGCATGACATCCGCGTCAAGCCGCGCGATACGCGCTCCGGGAAACAAACGACCGGCTTCACTTTCAACTTTTTCAGTACCAAATCCGCTCATTTTATAAAACTGATTCGGCTTTTGTTTTTCCAACTTTGAAAACGCGATACGATCATTACAATAGTGACAAAGCAACAAATCATCCATTTGATGGAAAGTCATCGGAATATCGCAACGTTTGCATTTTAAAATCTCCTGATCACCCTCAGCCGCTTGAATAAAAGTCGAAAAGCCGCGGCGATTCAAAAGCAGCATCGTCCCCTCACCGGCTTTCAGATTTTTTTCAATTTCCTTCACAAGCGGCGGTGAAAAAATGAGTCCCTGCCGGGGGTCTTTGGGATATTGCCGGAGATCGACCAAACGGACATCCGGAAGTTTTTTTCCGTCAACACGCTGAGTTAATCGCAAACCTTGCCATTTCTTCGACTGAACCCGTTCCATGGACTCGAGTGACGGCGTTGCCGTCCCCATCAAAAGCAGTGCGGACTCAAGTTCGCACCGTTTTTCAGCTACTTCGCGGGCATGATAACGCGGTGTCGTTTCCTGCTTATAGGATGTTTCATGCTCTTCATCTATCACAACCAACCCTAAATCGATCACAGGCGCAAAAACAGCGGAACGCGGCCCGAGTACAACCCGACGCTTCCCCTCGCGAATCCGTTTCCACGCGATAAAACGCTCGCGATCCGTCATTTTACTATGCAGCATTTCAAGCAAACTGCCGAATTCATTCGCAAAAAAGAAACGCAGTTGTTCCGTTAAAGCAATTTCAGGGACAAGGCAAATAGCGGAGCGGCCTTGTTTTAAAGCTGCGTGAATCGCGCGAATATACAGCTCGCTTTTTCCGCTGCCGGTGACTCCCACAAGCAGTGTGGCCGAAGGAAGCGGTTTATTTAATTCTTGCTGAATTCGGGCAAATGCATCGGCTTGCTCTGAAGTCAATTGGCGGCTCGAAACACCGGATGGTGCGGATTCCGTAAACGCATCTTCTTTTTTCTCTTTGGGCGGTTTGCCAAACTTGACCCATCGCGGCAAAGCATTTTCAATAGCCTCACCCCAACTGCAGCCGTAATAATCCGCAATCCAGCGCGTCAAAGCGAGCATTTTGGAATCCAGTACCGGCTGATCATCCAGTAACTCCATAATCGGTTTAGTTTTATACTCAGAGCAAGGAACATCCTTCCGCACCACATACCCGACGATTTCACGATTCTTGAAAGGAACACGAACGCGCCCGCCCACAATCAGTTTTTCTGATAATTCATCGGGAACGGAATAGGTATAAAAATGTTCAAGCGGCAGAGGCAGAGCAACCGCCACAAATTGAGCGGGAAACAAATTCATGACTTCGGAGCAGCGAGCAAGGACATTACTTTCTGCAAGTCGCCCCAAGCGTCTTTCTTAGCGGAAGGATTACGAAGCAAATAAGCCGGATGAAAAGTACAAATAAGCTTCACGCCGGCATAAGTGTGCATTTTTCCGCGCAACGCGGAAATGGTCTCTTCGGTCTGCAAAAGAGATTGAGCTGCATGCGTCCCTAACGCGCAAATCACTTCAGGCTTAATCAATTCAAGCTGCCGAAGCAGAAACGGTTTGCAATTCACTTTTTCATCGGGCTTGGGAGGACGATTTTCCGGCGGCCGACATTTAAGTACATTACAAATAAACACATCTTTACGGGTCAACCCCATCGCTTCGATCATCTTAGTTAACAGCTGCCCGGCACGCCCGACAAGGACGCGCTGTTCCACGTCGCCGCGATTGCCCACCCCGAACGGGTCGGCGCGCAGATCGATTCGATCACCGAGGCGATACTGGCGAGCGAACCCGAGGGGAGCGCGGAACGCCTGCTGGACGAGGACGAGGTGGTTTAGGCCTCGACCACCCCCGCCAGCACCAGCGCCTCGTCAACCGCCTTTTTCGCCTCATCCGAAGCCTCGACCAGCGGCAGGCGCACCTCCGGTTCGATCCAGCCGTGGACGCGGCTCAGCGCATACTTCACCGGCGCGGGGCTGGCGTCGGAGAACATCGCGTAGTGCACCGAGCTGTTGA
>CAZLTL010000004.1:78668-124393 GCA_964562525.1 uncultured bacterium | reverse complement strand
CACGCCAAGGATCTTCCCTTAAGAAAGTTTTATTCCATAACTGCTCCGGCGTGGGATACGTCGCAATCTCACTTTCCTTGCCTGTATCCATATCAATGCCATAAATCCCGCGCCCATTCGTGGAATAAGTAAATCGAACGGCTAATCGCCCCGCATAGTCTTTCGCCTGCCCAACGCCTTCGGTTAATTCTTCATCCCACGCTTTAGCCTCAACAACTGCGAGTTTAGTATTGCGATATTCCAAAACATAATCTGCCGTGAGTGATTTACCCCGTCTGCCTCGTCCCTCAATACGCCCAGGAATAATTGGAAATTCGCGCCGAACACGACTACCCTCAACAACGCCCCATCCCGCAGCTTTTAGAGCAGGGTCAATATGCTCAGCGCGTGTTTCGGCTTCGTTCATGCAGCAACCTTGTCTTTGGTTAACTCGCCTGTGAAGGCTTGGTGCAACAGAGACTTCTTCAAATCTTCGAGAGCTGAAAGCTTTTGTTTGTAAATAGATTCGAGGCGTTCAGACTTTTCACGAACAGAATCCATCGTCAAGACAATGCGTTGTTGATCGTTTAGGCTTGGTAATGAAATTTCCAAGTCCTTAATCATTCCTAGCTTTAGAAATTTAGTCCCTGCCCCAACAGACTGAGCTTTGAATTTTTTGAGACTCTTGAGCATTTGAAAATAAAGAAAACGGTAAAGCACACGCTTTTTTTCATTCACTGTAATTACATATGTTCGCTGATAAGCATTAAACTTCCCGCTGTAATGTTTAACATTGAAGTCACCAACCGCATTATTGCCTGCTAAGAGTATTGCTTCGCAATCAAATGAGTATGTATCAATGGCAAATATATCTCGCGAACAAGTGAAGAAGGGATACTTCCCACCCTCGACAGCCGCATTAGAGTCTAACTTTCCTGTTCTGATATTAACCAAATCCCCAAGTCGCGCTTTTCCTGCATGGTCGGTGTGAAGATAGCTTTCGAAAAGAGCGCGGGCGTTTTGGAGATTTTTTTCGGCATTGGCTTTGGCGGTGGCAATTCCATCAAATGCTTCGTCTAAGAAACCAACGATTTTCTGTTGCTCCAAAAGAGGAGGAACAGGAACGGGAAAATTGAAGATATCATCTTTGCTGAACCCTGCCTGCGCAGACCGATCAGCAACTTTCAATAGACGGCTTTGAAAATCATCTGAGATGAGATAGTTATAGAACCAAGATCGACTGAGAACTTTGAGGTTTGGGATCGCTTTCATCATGGCTACGTTATATGCCCCTGCTTTGTTAGTGAGAATCTTTCCAACCGAAGCCCCGTATCTTCCGATCAAAATATCACTCTCTTCACAAAGACTATTTTTTTTAGACTGCGGAATATAGGTAATATTCTTGTCGCTCCGAAAATCCCTAATTTGAAGAAAGCGGACATAACCAGGCTTTTCTTTGAAAACGAATTGCGACTTGGGTGGTTGAGACCCCCCCTCAAAAACGCAGACATCCCCTAGTCTTTGAGTCGGCCAACTCTTGCTCATAGAAATGCTTTGATATTTTTTAGAACTGAAGCACTCTCGGTATCCAACGCAATAATTTCATCCATAATTTCCTGTGGGCTACGATGATTTACTTCCTCGCCACCGTTCGGATTCTTGACAGAAATATCAAAGGTTGTCTGATCAATATCTTTAACATTCACACTCCAACTCTTGGCAGAATCAGCATATGTCTTTTGGAGCTTCACGAAATCAGCAAGGTCGATATCATTGAGTGGATTGGTTTTGCCGAGGTTGCGACCAAGATCAAGCGAGTAAAACCAAATTTTTTTGGTTTTAGTTCCCTTTTCAAAAAAGAGCACAACGGTTTTAACACCCGCCCCCTGAAATGTGCCGCCCGGACAATCAAGCACGGTGTGAAGATTACAATTTTCGAGTAAATGCTTTCGCAAACTCACCGAAGCATTATCCGTATTCGAAAGAAAAGTATTCTTAATGACCACGCCAGCACGACCGCCCGCTTTTAAGATTTTGATGAAATGCTGTAAAAACAAAGATGCGGTTTCACTGGTGCGAATGGGGAAATTTTGTTGAACTTCGGGTCTTTCCTTTCCGCCAAAAGGCGGATTAGCGAGAATCACGTCGTAGCGATCTTTCTCCTGAATATCTGCAAGATTTTCGGAAAGAGTATTGGTGTGAAGAATATTGGGCGCTTCAATCCCGTGAAGAATCATATTCATGATTCCGATGACATAAGCGAGCGACTTTTTTTCTTTGCCGTAAAAGGTGTTTTCTTGCAGCTTTCTATCCTGCCCGGTAGTGCGTTTAGGATTCGCCTTCTTTAAATAATCGTAAGCTTCACACAAGAAGCCAGCTGACCCGCAAGCGCCATCATAAATTTTTTCGCCAATTTGCGGATCAACCACTTTGACAATGGCACGAATGAGAGGTCGAGGCGTGTAATACTCGCCGCCGTTTCGGCCGGCATTCCCCATGCGTTTGATTTTTCCTTCATAAAGTTCGGAAAGCTCATGCTTTTCGGCTTGCGAACGAAAGCGTAATTCATCGATATGATCAATAATCTCGCGCAGGTTATAGCCGCTTGTGATTTTATTTTTAATTTCGCCAAAAATTTCGCCAATTTTGTATTCAATGGTGTTGGGACCCGTGGCACGCTGTTTAAACTTATGAAGATACGGAAATAGCTTTTGATTAACGAATTCGCAGAGATCATCACCTGATAATGCGGCATTGTGATCAAGCTTGCCATCTTTGCCCTTCGGGGCCGCCCAAGATTCCCAACGGTAAGGCTTATCAATGATGTAAGCGTATTTTTTGCCTTCGACTTGCGCTTCGGTAGCGCGGTCTTCTTCAAAACCATCGAGATACTTTAAAAAGAGAAGCCACGAAGTTTGCTCGGTGTAATCAAGCTCGGTTGTGCAGCCTGATTCTTTCCTTAGGACATCATCAATATTTCTAAACGCTTGTTCGAACATGGAGTCCTTTATTTAGATCAAACGATTTTTCTACCTTCACACAAATTGATTAACTCTTGCAACGCTAAAACCTGCGCACGCCGCCCCGCCCCCTCGTTCAAGGTTTTGAGTAGGCCGGCTTTTTTGAGCTGTCTAAGCATTTGCATAATCATAGGCTTACTCGGTAAACCGCGCTGTTTCTCGAGCGATGTGCTCTGAAAAATGGGGTGTTTAAAAATAGAGTCGAGCAAAGGCACAGCAAACTGCGAGTGCGTAATTTCAATAAAGCGTTCTTTGAGCGATTCATAAAGCGAGAGCACGGCTTTGGCTTTGCTGGCATTTTCTTTAGCTTGCTGATCAACTGCCAAAAGAAAAAAATCGAGCCATTCATTCCATTGAGGCTCATCATCGCTTAGGGCTCGAAGCCGCTGAATGTATTCATCGTTATGCTTTTCAAAGAAGGCGGAAAGATAAAACATGGGCTTCGACAAAATATTTTTCTCATAAAGAAAAAGTGGAATCAGAATTCGCCCCAAGCGTCCGTTGCCGTCGTTAAAAGGATGGATGATTTCAAATTGCGCGTGAATAAATGCAAGCTGAACCAAAGCATCGGCTGTGTCTGAATGATAATATTTTTCCCAATTATCTAAAGATGATTGTAAGTGAATAGGTGCGGGCGGGATAAAACTGGCTTGCTCAATTGGCGCGCCTGGTTTTCCGATCCAATTTTGGGTTTTTCGAAACTGGCCGGGCATTTTATTTCGGCCGCGCACACTATCTAACAAAATAAAATGGAGCTGTTTGAGCAGGTTAAGCCCAAATGGTTTTTTCTTGAGCTCTTGCTCTGCTGTGTTAAGCGCTTTTCTGTAGTTAATAATCTCCTGGATGTCGCGTCGCTTTTCTTCTTGCTTGGGTTCTTCCCCTGCTTCGTACTTCAAAACATCACCCAAAGTGGCTTGGGTTCCTTCAATTTTGGAAGAGAGAACCGCTTCTTGCGTTGTAAGCGGAGATAAAAGAAGCTTGGGATTAGGAATACCCTGAAGAATACCGTCATAATAGGCCAAAGAACGATTAGCCTGGCCCATGCGAGAAATAAGCTTTTCCCAGTTTATTTTTTCAATCGGCAGTCGTTGTGGCTCAGCTGGATACTTCATTGTGTTAAGTAGAATATCACCTAATTTTTTTGTGTAAAGTATTTTTTGTTTTACTTTACACAAGTTTTTTTGTGTATTCTGCGCTTTATACAAACGCTATAACAACTATCTATTGGGCTCTCATCTAAATCTGCCCCTAGATAGCGGCTTGCTAGGTCAGACCAAGAACGACACATTCGACAGAGTTCACACTGAGCTTGCCAAAGTGCTCAGGACAAGCGACGGAAGACCGGGCTTTTTGCGATTCCTTTGGAAGCGCGGAAAGACCAAATAGCAGGAACCCTTCTCTGCAAGGCAGAGTCAAGGGTTTACGATTTCCCAGCCCAACCACCCCACCTAGCGCAAAAGGTTAAAGCCGCTTGTTTTGGGATGCGAGTTCTGCGCGAAGCGCAGCTGTTTGAGCAGACCGAAATAAGCGGTTTACCCCTGACAATCAACTTTTCTGAAGCTCAATGTAATGAAGTTTGCGCCCTTCGACTTGATATTTTATTTCGTAATTAGTCAAACATGTCGGCGCAAAGAACCGCTCATTCACGGTTTCGCGCATCAGCTTCCAATCTTTTTGCGCGCCAATCACCTTCATCATCACCTGGTAATACTCTTCAAAGTCAGTCGCAATTTCAAAAAACCCGCCGGGCTTGGTTTTATTCCAAACCGTTTTTAAAAAGGCCAAATCAAAAGTGCGGCGATAATGATGTTTGCGTTTCGGCCACGGATCGGGAAAATAAAGATGAAAAATGGCAACCGATTCATCCGGCACAGCTTTATCCAAAAAGAGCCCTGCTTCGGCTTTAAAATAGACCAAATTAGGAAGGTCTTGTTTGTCAGCACTGGCTTTGCGGCGCTTTAAAAACTTCCAAAGCTTATCAAACGCAATGATATTGATTCCCGGATTTTCCTGTGCGCGCTGAAGCGCAAAACGACCTTTCCCGCAGCCAATTTCAATTTCAAGCGGCTGTTTTTTGGGGAAAAGATCGGGCGCACAAATTTTTTCGCCGCGCTCAACGCGCGTTCTGAAATCCACCGCGTCGGGAATGACAATCGCCGAAGAACGCGGGCGCTCCGGGTGATCCGATGCTTGAGAAACAGGCTCTGTATTCATTAATCCTTATTTGCGCACAAGCTTAACAAGCGTTTCTAAATGAGTTGTCTTTGGAAAAAAATCAAGCGGATGAATTGACTCCACGCGCCAAACAGCGCCTTCGGTCAATGCCTTCAAATCGCGCGCCAGCGATTCGGGCGAACACGACAAATAAAAAAGTACGGGCAACTCCGAGGTTTGCCGCAAACATTCAATCACGGACGGCGACAAGCCTTTGCGCGGCGGATCAATCATCGCGATTTTGCGGCTCGCGAAAGATTCCGCCAAAACAGGCAGATGTTTTTCAACACTGCCTTCCAGCACGCGCACATTTCCCATATTGTGATGGCTGACATTATAGCGCGCGATTTTATCGGAAGCGGGGCTCTCTTCAATCATAATCACCTGTCCGACACGGCCCGCGAAAACCAGACCGAATAATCCGACACCCGAATAAAGATCAAAAAAAACTGTGTTGTTGTCCCAGGTTTCGAGCGATGCGAGTTTATCCATCACTAAATCCAGAATGGAAAGGTTCGCCTGAAAGAAAGTTTCGAGCGAATAAAAAATTTTAACGCCTTTCACAACCGTATAAAAATAATCTTCAGGTTGCATTCGCAGCGAATGCCGGCCCATCCCGCCCCAACGAATTTTACCCGTGTCATCGGTGCGAACCACGAGATTGGCGTTTTTATAGCCCTCGGGCAGCTTCGCCAATGCTTCCGCTTTGAGACCGGGCAGGATGGCGTTAATTTCTTCGCGCGCAATCGGGCAATGATCAATCTCCATCAAATAATGCTGAATGGGGTGAATGTAGCCTAGCTTCCATTCGCCTTTACTGCGGCGCAAAGTCAAATCAAGCCGTTGGCGGTAAAAATATGGCTTGGGCGAAGCTGTCACAGGGTGAAAAAGCTCATCTGCTAAATTGGTTTGGGACTGCAATAACTCTTTCAGTTTCGCCAGTTTAACACGCAGTTCTTCCTCATAAGGAAGATCCTGATAAGCACATCCACCGCATTGTCCGAATTTTTCGCAAAGAGGAGATACCATAATTAAAAGTGCAAAATTAAGAGTTAAGAATGACCTTCGCCGAGTTTTGAGCTTTGAGCCCGAAGATGATACACTAGCGCTTCATAAAAATCTAAATTGCGTGGCAATTTAGAAACAAGACTCAGCGCTGTGCCGAGTCTACTGAAACAATAAGTAGCGACAAGGCCTAGGCGCGATGACTATCAAAACAGACAAAATATTTATTAAAGAGCTCCGAATACCCTGCTTAATCGGTATTTTTGATTGGGAAAGAAAAAAGAAGCAAATCGTTTCAATTGATCTTGAATTCCCTTCCTCAATTCTTAAGTCCGCTAAATCAGATAATATCCGCGACGCAGCCGATTACAAAAAAATTGCCAAGCGCACAATCGATTACGTCAGCTCCAGTAAGTTTTACCTGATTGAAGCTCTGATTGAAAATTTGGCCCAAGTCCTTTTAAAAGAATTCAAACTGAAGGAAATCACGCTTCAGGTTGAAAAACCGGGCGCCATCCGGGGCGCGCGCACCGTGGGAATTCGCATTACCCGCGCCGCAAAGCAAGTTAAACGGAAATAGCTGATGAAAGTTTATCTTTTGATTCTTGGATCCAATGTGGAGCCTGAAAAAAATATGCCGCTGGCTCGGACGAGGCTCAAAGCCGCTTTTTCAGGAATTCTTTTTTCGGACTTTTATGAAACCGACCCCGTCGGACCGACAGGTCCCGAAAAATTCTGGAATGCAGCCGCCATCATCAAAACGGCGCTCTCACGCGAAGAAGTTTCAGTTCTGCTTAAAAAAATTGAAAGTGATTTGGGCCGAACGCGCTTCACTGAAAATAAATTCGCGCCTCGCACAATGGATATCGATATGCTTCCTTCACCGGACTGGCAGCAGCAAGCTTTTATTATGGTTCCCTTGGCGGAAGTAGCTCCCTCGATTACCGACCCGGAAACAGGAAAAACTTTCGGTGAACTCGCTGCAGCATGCCTTGAACAAACAGTGGGAATTAGAAGGCTCGAAGGAATCTAAAGAGACAAAAGAATCAGAGGAGGGCAGCGTATTTGGCGTAAGGCGCCGCACCACTCGCAGCTTGAAACGTTCCACCTAGAACTCCCCCGACCGTTTTAACCGTCCCCCTTAAAGCACCGGCCAAAATCCCGAACGGAAAGGAAGTGGTTGCCCCTTTTAAAATTTCAATCGGAAGCGCAAAAACTCCCGAAACAATTCGGGTCGCGCCCGAAGCAACGAGGCCGACATCACGAACCGGGTTTTCCGCATAAGCCGGGAGACAAAGCGGCAGTAGGAGCAGGCAAAAAACCAAGGTTTTAAGTGTTTGTTTTTTTCGGGTCATGCCTTCTATTTACGGCATCCACGACAGCCAGCCTAAGCCTTATTATTTAACCCTTTAGCCCTCAAATAGATTGATCTTTTAACAAATTTGAATACGATAGGGCTCTATGAAAGACATTCTTATCACCGGCGGAGCCGGATTTGTCGGGGCCAACCTCACTTTAGAGCTTCAGAACCGCTTTCCCGATGCCAAAATCACCGTTTTAGATGATTTCCGGGTCGGAAAGTTCAAGAATCTGCTTGGGTTCCGGGGCGACTGTTTGGCTTACAATGTCGCGGATACTTCTTGGATGACCTGGGCTAAAACCCAGAACTGGGATCATATTTTCCACCTTGCCTCCATCACCGACACCACCGTGCTGGATGAATGCAAAATGATGAATGAAAATGTCGAAGGGTTCCGCAATATTCTCGAACTTGCCGCCGCAAAAAAAGCTTCGGTGGTTTGGGCCTCTTCCGCCGCGACTTATGGCAATGTCGATAAACCCGTGCGCGAAGAAGACGCGGGCCAGCCCAATAATATTTATGGTTTCTCCAAATGGGTTATGGAAGGTTTAGCCCGCAAGTATTTCGGCAAGGTTAAAAAAGTAGTCGGCTTACGTTACTTCAACGTTTTCGGTCCCGGCGAATATTACAAAGGCCATGCTGCCAGCATGATTTATCAGCTGACTGTTCAGATTATGGCCGGTAAAAGTCCCCGCATTTTTAAAGACGGCGAGCAGAAACGCGATCACATTTACGTCAAAGATGTTGTTGCCGCCACCATTCAAGCCCATCAGTCTAAAGAAAATACCGTTTTAAACTTAGGTACCGGCGTCGCGACTTCTTTCAATGCGGTCATCGCCGCGATCAATGAAGCGCTTGGCACGGATGTGAAACCTGAGTTTTTCGAAAATCCGTTTTCTTTCTATCAAAACTTTACTCAAGCCGACATGTCGCACCATAAAGCCATGACCGGCTTCACCTGCAAATACACAACGAGAGAAGCCATCATTGACTATGTGCGCAATCACCTTCTCAAAAGACCGCTTTCTGAAATGAAAATTAAAACCATTGAGAACAGGGATTACTCGCCGGCTGCCGGGGCAAAAAGCTAATGAAGCGCGAACAGCTGATTTCCGCGGTTTTTCTTTTAGTGCTGGTTTATGTTGCCTGGCAGATTTTTTCTATTTTTTCTGTTTTCACCAATGCCATTCTCGGCGCGGCGATTCTGGCGTTTCTCTTTTATCCCGTTCAGCGCCTGCTTTTAAAATGGTTTCCGAAGCAGAACGCGCTTTTGTCAGTACTGATGACCGTCTTGATTTTTCTGATTGTCATTCCTCCGTTTGTGCTTTTAATCTTCAGCCTTTCCGCTCAGATCATTGAACTGACTCAATCCGCATATCAATTTGTTCAAAGAGGCGGAGTTGAGAAATTGGTTTTGGAACTTCAAAGCCAAAGCTGGTATCAAAACCTCGACAGCAAAGTGGTGGACTGGACACCGATCAAAGACACGGCCGCGGATTGGATTTTAAGCAGCGCGCGCAAGCTGGGAAATATCACCGCCCTGGAAGTCGGCTCGCTCACGAAAAATATTTTTACGATTACGATCAATCTTTTTTTTATGAGCGTTCTGGTTTTTGTTTTCCTGAAAGACGGACCTCAAATCTATAATTTCCTTTATCAAATCGCACCCTTTGAAGAAAAAACAAAGCGTACGATCTCCGATCAAATCACAGGGACTTTTGAAGCGGTTATCCGCGGTCAAATCCTCACCTCATTCGCGCAGGCTTTAGTGGCAGGAATCCTTTTCTCCGCGGTAGGAATACGCGCTTATCTTTTCTTCGGGGTTCTTACTTTTATTCTGTCGATGATCCCGGTGGGCGGCGCGGCCTTGGTTTGGGTTCCGCTTTCCGCGTGGCTTTTTTTAACCGGATTTAAAATTCAGGCGATTATTTTGGCCGTAGGCGGAGTTACGATTATCAGCCTTTTGGACAATGTCATTAAACCGGCTGTAATCGGCGAGCGCACAAAACTGCCTTATTTCCTGCTGTTCTTCGGAATTTTGGGCGGTCTTGCGGTGTACGGATTCGTGGGGGTTTTTATCGCTCCGGTCGTTCTTTCGCTTTTCTTCTCTCTGGTTAAAATCTACCGCGAAGAGTATTTGCAGCACCCCACCATTCCCAAACGCTAACTGAAGCTAGGGCTTCAGCGTTAAAAGAACTGCTTCCGGTCTCGAAAAAAAGCGAACGCGCATAAAACGGCTGCTTCCCAGTCCGCGCGAAACACAGCACTGAATATCCATGAACTTTTTAATTCCCGCGGCGTATTTTCTTCCTGCGCGGGAATGCGTAATGATAGCGCCCCAGCCCGGCAAACAAATTTGTCCGCCATGCGTGTGGCCCGAAAAGCAAATATCAATTTCATGGCCCGATAAACCGAAGAGTACGTCCAGACAGTGCGAGAGCAAAATATTCACCACGCCGGCACCCTTTTCGGGGCGAATCCGCGTTAAGTCGGCATGCCCGGTAACCGGGTCATCCACTCCGTGAATTCCGACGCGCTGCCCGTTCAAATCCAAATGATGTGACTCATTGCGCAGCTCTTTAATCTTCAGCTTTTTATATACTCCGCGGAGCTTGAGTGTACCATTCCGTTTCAGCGGATGGCGTTGTCCCTGAAAATTATGAAAGAGACAATCATAGAGCCGGTAATCGTAATAATCATGGTTGCCCATCACCGCAAAAATACCATGCTTTGATTTCAACTTCGAAAGCTGCTTCTCCGCTTCATAAACGCCGTTTCGGCAATCGATGATATCGCCCGTCAAAACAATCAAATCGGGATTCAGCTCCGCAAGCCCGTCAAAAAACGAAGCTAATTTGCGGTCAGGGTAGGCAAAGTGAATATCGGAAAGATGTAAAATCCGGAGAGGTTGGGTCAGCTTCGCGCAGCGGTTTTCAAAGTGTGTCACGCGGAAAAACCGCGGCTCCATCACAAGCCACAGTAAAAAAGCGCTTCCGCTTGCAAGAATCAGAAAGGCAATCATCAGCCGCCTAAAATCTTCCCTCCGGCAGACGAAGTGAAAACAATGCCCTGCATCATTTTCTCCATCTCAACAGGGCGTCGGGCATTTTGAATGGCCGTTTCTTTCGTAATCAAATTCTTTTGGAACATCGCCAATAACGATTGATCCAAAGTCTGCATCCCTTCTTGCCCCGAATTCACAAGCGCCTGGTGGATTTTCTCAAACTCTTTATCCATGACCAGCTTCTTGAGCGTGTAATTGCCGATCATAATTTCAGTGGCAGGAAGCAATGACTTTCCATCTTGCCCCACAAGCAATTTTTGCACCATCAAACAGGACATATTCATCGCGAAGTGCCTGAGCATGGCATCCCGCTCATCCTGCTTAAAAAACCCCATGATGCGGTCAAAAATCTGCGTCACGGATTGCGCATGCACCGTTGAAATTACCAAACGGCCGACTTCCGCCGCGCTCAAAGCAAATTTGAGCGTTTCCGCGTCGCGCATTTCACCGATCATAATGACATCGGGCGACTGACGGACAACATATTTAAGTGCCGCGTTAAAATCTTTAGTGTCCGTTCCGATTTCTCTTTGTTCAATCAAAGAAAGCTTATCAGGGTGGACAAACTCGATCGGATCTTCAACCGTAATGATATGCCGCTTCAAATTATCGTTAATGGTGTTCACCATGGCCGCAATGGTCGTCGATTTTCCGCTCGAAACCACGCCAGCGACAAGAATAATTCCCGACTTCTCCAAAGCTACTTTTTTGAGAATGGGCGGAAGCTGCAAATCATCCAGTGAAGGGATACCCTTCCATAAAAGCCGCAAAACAAGCGAAAGTTGGGATTGCTGATAAAAAGCATTACCGCGAAAACGAAAGTTAAACTCGGGCACAGCAAAAGAAAAATCAACGCTGCGCTCCACTTTGAGCTGGCCTTCATGGTAAGCCGTTGTCACACTTTTAAAGATAGAGTAAAGCTGCTCCTCACTTGCAGGCGGAGCTTCAATGGGAAAAACATCCGCGCCAATACGCACACGCGGAATTTGACCGGATTTCAGGAAAAGATCCTGAGCCTTCAGATCAGATGCCAGCTTCAGGCAGCGGAGTAAATAAGAGTCGGTGGCAAGCATTCGCTCAGCCCTTGTGCGCTTCGTCCAAAAGTTTCTTCAATTCTCCTGAATCGCGCAATTCATGCACGATATCGCAGCCGCCCACCAGCTTGCCGGCGATAAAAACCTGCGGAAACGTCGGCCAGCTTGAATATTCCGGTAACGTCGCGCGAATATCCGGATTAGCTAAAATATCCACCGCGGCAAAGGGATAGCCGTAACCCTTTAAAATTTCAACCGTCGCAGCTGAAAAACCACAGCGCGGCATATCCGGTGTCCCCTTCATAAAAAGAGCGACTTTATTACCTTCAATTGTTTTTTTTATCGTTTCAATGGTTTGTGCTGACATGGTTTTCTCCTTTTACATCAAGCTAAGCGGTTTCGACGCCCGCCTTTTTCATAAGAAATAATATTACATGCAATCTCTTCCACGACCCGCGTCCGTGCTTCCGTGCTCGCCCAAGCGATGTGCGGAGTCAAAATCAATCGCGGCACATTATACAACACATGCTTCCTGGGGGGCGGTTCCTGCGTCAAAACATCCGTCGCCGCACCCGCAATGACCCGCTTCCTTAAAGCATACGCCAGAGCAGGCTCGTCGACAATGCCTCCCCGGGCCATATTCAGCAAAAAGGCTGACTTTTTCATTAAGCCCAGTTCCCTGGCCCCGATCAATCCCCTCGTCGCATCTGAAAGCGGTGCATGTATCGTAACCGCATCCGATTTTCTTAAAACCACGCCCAGTTCAACTCGCCCCTGGGATTCCTTGGCTGAATAAATTCGTCCTGGTATTTTTGCGACTAACACATTCATCCCAAACATCCGCGCGGTTTCAGCAACACGGCGGCCGATCGTTCCATACCCCACAATCCCGAGTGTTTTGCCGGCTAACTCAAAAAAAGGAAATTGGGTTAAAGCAAAAAAACTTTGACGGCTCCATTTTCCGGTTTGAACGGCCTTATCGTACTCTTTCAAACGCGAAGCCAAAGCTAAAAGCAAAGTGAAAGTCAGCTGCAAAACAGACTCAGTGGAGTAACCGCGGACATTGGTCACGGCAATGCCATGTTCTTTCGCAGCCTCCAAATCAATGTTATTAAAACCGGTCGCGGATAAATGCAGCCCTTTGACGCCTTTTAAAGCACGTATCGTTTCGCGGTTAAACACAACCTTATTCAAAACAATGTGCTGAAAACCATTGGCGCGCCGGATCGTTTGCGCAGGTGAGGTGGAGTAATGCTGTTTAAACGAACCGATTTTCTTAAGAAGTGCGAAATCCTGATCACCCCAATCAACGGTTCCGGCATCCAAAAATACAATCTTCGGCTTGGTCATAGCCGTCATTCTAGCTTCCTCCCTCGCTAAATTGAATTAAAAAATAACCGTGCTAGACTGATTTCATGCTGCATCCGGACATTCAACTCATCCCGAATTTTTTTTCGCCCGCAGAGTCCGATCTTTATCTTTCAGACCTGCAACGAACAATTCCCTGGGAGCAGAAAAAAATCATGATTTTCGGCAAACCGGTTCTTGAGCCGCGCCTCACAGCCTGGATCGGCGATCCGGGCGCGGCCTATACATATTCGGGTATACGCATGGTGCCGCTGCCATGGACAGAAACACTCTTAGAAATAAAAAATCGCGTTGAAAACAGCGTGGGAGAAAAATTTAATTCGGTGCTGGCTAATCTCTACCGAGATCACCGCGACAGCATGGGATTGCACAGCGATGATGAAAAAGAGCTGGGAAAAAAGCCGACGATTGCCTCAGTCAGTTTTGGTGCGGCGAGAAAATTCATCATGAAACACAAAACAATTAAAACCCTACCTCAAAAAAACTACTTACTCGAATCAGGCAGTCTTTTAATCATGCGCGGAGAAACACAAAAATTCTGGAAACACGGAATCCCAAAAGATTCTCGGCCTTGCGGTCCGAGAATCAATCTTACTTTCCGGAAAATATTGGGCTAAACCTGCGACAACTTGACTTCGTTGTGCTGCTTCACGGAACCTTTTTCATAATCCGTAATATTCTGAAGCGTCGTTTCCGCGATATTTGCCAGCGCATTTCGGGTTAAAAACGCTTGATGCGACGTAATCATGACATTCGGAAAAGTCAGCAAGCGCGCGAACACATCGTCCTGAATAATATGACCCGAGTGATCTTCAAAAAAGAGCGCAGCTTCTTCTTCGTAAACATCCAGTCCCATCGCTCCGATTTTCTCCTGCTTCAAACCTTTAATCACGGCTTTGGTATCCACGAGCCCGCCGCGGCTGGTGTTGATCAGCATCACGCCTTTTTTCATCAAACTCACCGCGCGATCATGAATCAAATGATAAGTTTCGGTCATTAGCGGACAATGCAAAGAAATGATGTCGCTTTGCTTATAAATTTCATCCAAACCAACGTACTTAATCCCCATCTGAGCGCATTCAGGGTGCTGAAAAACGTCATAAGCAATCACATTCGCGCCAAACCCCTGTTTCATAATTCGCGCAAAAATTCTTCCGATTTGCCCAGTGCCGACGACGCCGACGGTTTTACCCGCGACTTCAAATCCGATCAGCCCTTCCAGCGAAAAGTTACCGTCGCGAACGCGGTTATGCGCCACGTGAATCTTACGATTCAAAGCCATAATCATCGCCACGGCATGTTCAGCCACGCCCTGCGGAGAATAAGCCGGAACGCGCAAAACAGTCATTCCTAATTCATGCGCTTTGACGATATTCACTTGGTTAAATCCGGAACAACGCAAAGCAATCAGCTTGGTTCCGTTATCCGCTAAATCCTGCAGCACTTCCGCGCTCAAATCATCGTTAACGAATGCACAAACGGCCGGAAAGCCGTGCGCCAAAGGAACGGTTTCTTTCGACAAATGAGGCTTAAAGAAAACTAAATCGTGACCAAACGCGCCATTCACGCTGTCAAAAGACTCCCGGTCATATCCTTTGGTATTAAAAACGGCTGTCCTCATATCATCCTCCGTAATGTTTCAATATATCGATAAGCTTGTCGGCTAATTTTTCATGGGCGCGCTCCTCGCGCACCAATGTCGAAAGAATAACAGCCGCGCGGCAATCCCGCCCCCAGGCATCCGCGCAATCGTTCAAAAGCCCCTGATACTTCCAGGCGGCATCCGCTTCATTTTTTTTAATTTTTTCGAAACGCAATTCCCAAAGCGTTTTAAGAAATTCATGGTTCATTCAGTTTTTCTCCTAAAAAATCAACCAGCTCATCCAACATTTGTTTATGGCGCTGACTGTCCTTAGAAAGTTTCTCTAAAATTTGAAAAACGGCCAACCGGTCCGAATCACTAAAAAATGAAAGCTCGTCCTGATTTTGATAATGCCGAGAAAGCAAGCTGATGCCAACTTCCTCTTCTTCCGCATCCTGCAAAACAGAGTTAATCAGCTCGCGAATTTGTTCTGGTTTCATTCTATTTCCCCTATGAAGAAAAACATCTCTTCTAACGTCTTAGGTATAGAAATGTTATTATAATCGAAATCGACACGGAGGAATTTATGAAATTGTCTCTTTTTACAAATGCATTACCAATCCTGTTCGTACTGATTCTTATTTCGCCGCAAGCGCAAGCGGAAGACCAAAATAAAGACGCTTGGTCGCAAGCGAACTCAACTTACCGCAACGCTTCCGCATGGGCGACGCCTCAAGGCGGCTCAACAACACAAGACCCCCTGCCGGCCGAGCTTGAAAAACTGCGCCGCCGTATGGGAGAGTTTTTAAATCAAGGTATCGATGACTTTCAGAAAAAGGGCTATACCGACGGTCAAGCCGGTCCCAAAACGGATATTCTGGAGAAAGACGGGTCTTATTACCTTCTGATGGATTTACCGGGCGTCAAAAAAAGTGAGATCAATATCGAAGTTAAAGGACAGGAAATTTTGATTTCAGGCGAACGCAAAGTCGAAGAAGAGTTTAAGGTTTCCAACCTCGTTAAAATTGAGCGAAAATACGGAAACTTTGAACGGCTTTACACAATTCCCGATGAATTCCTCGCGGATCAAATTTCGGCGAAATATGAAAACGGGGTCTTGCAAATCAAAATCCCTAAGAAAAAAGAAACCGAAGTCGTTAAACCAAAAACCATCGCGATTAGCTAACTATAAGGTACCGTTTACGAAAGGGACGGGCAACACAGTGCTTGTCCCTTTCGTAAACGGTACTTGAATCAGTTGCCCCCGCTGCGTTTGAATCGCTCCGAGCTGATTCCAAACTTTAAAAAAAAGCTCCGTGTTAAATTTTTCCACGTGTTTGAAGCCTTCCGGCGTCGCGGCAAAAAGTCCTTCCCCCTCCAGCAGTTTTTCTAAAATTTCACCGCCTAAACCATTTCTTCCTTTTTCAGCCTTGGCTTGAACTAAAACTTCATCAAGCGCCATATTCTTCCGCACATCCAACCCCTTCAAAAAATTAAGAATACGCGTGGTGATAAATAAAGTAAAAAGATCTTCGCGCTTAAAAGATTCCGTTTCCCAAGCCATGGCCGTAAGACGCGATTTAAAAATATTTTCCTCCGACATTTCTCCGAACGGCTGAGCAATCGGTGAATTGGGCGTCATATAAAACATGGAAGCCCCCATCAAAACCGGCTGCCGAGCGTTAAAAACCAAAGTTTGAATCATCGAATTCAGAGTCTCGTTCGGCAATCCTAAAATTTGATACGAAACAATGTGAAAGCCAAGACTTTGAGCTTCCTTGACCACTTCCAAATACTTGGGGATGGTATGCGGACGTTTGGTGCTTTCCCGAACGGTAATATCGGAACTCACCAGCGCTAAATTTAAGTGAGTAAATCCGGCTTCGCGCATCAATTTCATCAGTTCCGAATCCAAACTGAGATACGAAATTCCATTCATCGCGACAAATTGCACATCTTTTTTTGGGAAAAGCTCAATGAGCCGGCGGCACAGCTCTTTCATTTCATCTTTATAGAAAGTCAGGTTGTCATCTTCAAAATCAAATACCCTTACACCCTGCGCGTATCGATGCTGAATTCCTTCCAGCACTTTACTGACACTTTGCCGGCGATAACGGAAGCCAAACGTCTTATGCACCGAACAAAAAGAACAGCGATGCGGGCAACTGCGGGAAGTAACGACAAAACTGAGCGGTTTTTTCTCGTAAAGGTAATTTTGAATATCCAAATCCGACAAATCAGGTTCAGGCAAATCTTCGATTTCAAAGTTATCTTGCCGTTCGTTAAAAACAAGCTCTCCGTTCCGTTTCCAACCCAAATTCGGCACCGCGCAAAAATCTTTCCGCGCGAGAAAGGATTTTAAAAATTCCACCATCGGCTTTTCACCTTCACCAGCAATCACGAAATCAACTGCAGCATCGGAAAGCATGCGCTCGGGCATCGCAGAGACATGGGAGCCTCCCATTAGAACCGGGACATTCAATGCCTCTTTTAAATCACGGGCCACGCGCAAAGCTTCGCGATAATAAGGAGAAAAAAGCGATGAAATACCAATGAGATCAGGTTTGAGTGCGGAGGCATCGCGGACAATTTCATCAAAGCCTGCGCCGAAATGATAGTAATGATGAAAAACAGAGAACGGACTTTTGTCGTGATGGGCGTAATACGGTTTTAAATAAGCCAATTCTTTGGGAACAGGAATCGTTTTGCGGCCCCAACCATGATGATAATCACGGATCACCACCTCGACATCGGGTAAGTGCTTTCGAATCGCACCTTTAATAAAGGCCAGCCCAATCGGCTGAAGACGAATATCGGTATCGTAAAAATCCTGGATGGGCGGCTGAATCAGAAGAAGCTTCATCCCTGAACAATAGACCAAAGCCGGATGACTTTCAAGCCTTACGCCGCACTAGCCATTCCAGCATTCTTAAAATTGCCATCGGCAATTTGAAATTCAAAACTCATGGCTGTGTCTCGTCTCAAAAATAAATCGGACGAGACCGAGGGAGCGCGACGCCGTTGATAACGGGGCGAATGACTTTTTTAGGCGGTTTTTGGCTTTTGTGGGCGGATTTCTGGGAGAGCCGCTTTAATGCTTTTCTGCCGTTTCAACGCTTCATGGCACAGCGCTTCCTGAGCGCGATAAGGTTTTTCACCCTCAGCAGGCTGTTTCAAAACATACTCACCTTTAGAATTCAGGCGTCGAGCTTTTTGATTATCACGAAAAACATCCTGCAAAAACTCAAAAATTCGCTTCTTTAATTTTCTTTCCAAAATCGGAAAAAGAATTTCAAGCCGACGATCCAAATTACGCGGCATCCAATCCGCACTGGATAAGTAAATTTCGTCATGTCCGCCGTTTTGGAAATAAAAAATACGGCTATGCTCCAAAAAACGATCCACCAAACTGACAACTTCAATATTCTCACTCACCCCTTTAAGACCGGGAACCAAACAACAAACTCCGCGAATATTCAGGCGTATATGAACGCCGGCCTGCGACGCACGGTAAAGCCGACCTATTAAATCCGGATCGGCGAGCGAGTTCATTTTTAAAATTATCAAGCCGGGACGGTCCGGGGTACTGCGCAAAATTTCGCGCTCAATCAATTTCTCCAGCTTTTGCCTCAAAGTATAAGGCGCCATATCAATTTTTGAAAACCCAACCGGCTGCGAAAATCCTGTGACGACATTAAAAAATGCCGTGGCATCTTGAGTGATCTCATCATGGCTGGTAAAAAAACCAAAGTCGGTGTAAAGCCGAGCGGTGCGTTCGTTGTAGTTACCTGTCGCAAGATGAACATAGCGCTTTAGCCCTTCCGGCTCACGTCGTACAACCAAACAAACTTTCGCGTGAGTTTTATATCCGGCAACACCGTAAAGGACCGTCGCACCGGCTTGAATCAATCGATTCGCCCAGTCAATGTTGCGCTCTTCATCAAAACGGGCTTTGAGTTCAATTAAAACGGTTACCTTCTTCCCCGATAACGCGGCCTTTTCAAGCAAGCCAACAACATGGGACGACTGCGCCGCTCGATAAAGCGTCTGTTTAATCGCGAGCACATCAGGATCTTGAGCAGACTCTTTCAGAAAGCGCAAAAACAAATCAAACGACTCGTATGGATGATGGACGAGCAAATCACGCTGTTTCAAAGTTTCCCAAATGGAAACGTCATCATCCCAATCCACAATCGAAACCGGCTCCCATTCGGGATACTTTAAATCCAGATAAATGGGACGGAAAGAAAGCGCGCCGATTTCTTTTAAATCAATCCAGTCCGGCGCGCAGAAAACACGGCTGTCGGGCAATCCCAGTTTTTTCTGAATCACTTCAAACGCCGAGCGATTGCCTGACGCTTCCATACGAACGATCGTATTCTTGCGCCGCATCCGCAAGGCTTCCGACATCACCTTTGCAAAATCCTGGTCTTTTTCTTCGTCGAGCTCCATATCCACCGACCGCGCGATACGCAAAATCGCTTCAGCCTGAACTTCATAGCCGGAAAATAATTCGCGGGCAAATAAAGAAACCAAATCTTCCGCTAGGAAAAAATCAAAATTTCCGGCGGACGGCAAGTTAATCATGCGCGGCAAGGTTTTTGGAATTTCAACCAAACCACAAATCTCTTCCCCTGAAGCTTCTTTCTTCATTTTAAAAACACGGTACAGTGCCAGATTGGTCAAGAAAGGTAATTCTCCCGCTTCAGTTAACGCAATCGGCGTTAAAAGCGGCAGCATTTCTTCTTTGAAATAACGTGTTAAAAAAACACGTTGAGCCTCATCCAGTCTCGGCAAAGCCACACGCCGAATCCCCTGCGCTTCAAGCTGAGGCAAAAGTTCTTCGCGTAAATATTTTTCCTGTGCATGCATTAAGGCAAAAGCTTTTTCATAAACTTGTTTTTGAAATGCGGGCTGCTCTTCATGTGCCGGAACTCGCACCATAAAAAACTCATCAAAATTGGAGCTGACGATTCCTAAAAAACGGAGGCGTTCCAGCAAAGGCACTTGCGGATTACGGGCTTCTTCAAAAACACGCGCGTTAAACTCAATCCAGGAAAGGTCACGCTCAAAGAGCGGCAGGTCTTTTGTCATGGCTTACGCTGTCTCAGAGCGATCGGAGCTCCGAACACTTCCAAAAATAAATCTCCGCGGCGGCGTACAGCTTCCGCCTCAAGACTTAAATCACCCAGTTCAGATGAAACCCAGATGGTATAAGCATCGTCACCGGATTCCACTTCGATGTTTTTAATCAGCTGCTGACCACTCTCGTTGAGAGCACAGGCCACGCGCAAAATGGCTGCCAGCTTGGAAACCATGGCACGATCATTCCGGTTAAGCGACATATAGTCCACATGTGCTGCCTTGGGTGCAGTTTTGCGATGATAGCGCACAACGGTTGAAACAATAGTTTTATCGGATTTACGCAGCCCAAACAAATCAGAAGCCTGGATAAGGTAGCTGGAGTGTTTGTGATACCCCGCGATTGAAACGTAAGCACCAATTCCATGCAAAAGCGACGCTACTTCTAAAAGCAATCTTCCCCGCGTACCCAACCCATGATCTTTAGTCAGCGCGTCAAAAATTTTAATTGCGAGCGACGCCACGCACGCAGCACCATTTTTATCATAACCGAACTTTTCACCCAAGTGCCGCGCCGAATTCAAAACCTGCTTCGACAAATCGGTGCGCTTATAGCCTGAAAACATTTGCGCCATTTCCTGCAGAATCGCATCGCGAATACTCATCATCGGCACAATAATTTCTTCCGCACCCGTTTCAGCTAAAAAAGATCCGCAAAGAAACAAAGCGGCCTGATATGCCTCCGCTTCATCCAATGCCATCGCATGCTCTTTGGCAATTTCTTCCGCTGATTTTTTTGAAATATTTTTCAAATAAGCAGTGAATTCTTTTTTGTCGAGAATCGCAAAAGTCTGCTGTGAAAGATCAGCGGAAAGGTGCTGAGCGGCTTTACGCATATCGCCCCCCAACCCAATAAAAGTTCCAAGGTCTTGAAAATGACAGTCGCGATTTTCACCCGCGCAAATTTGACGCACAGCCCGTTTGATTAAACGTGCAAGAACCTGCGCATCAACGCTGCCAAGCACCGTGTCTTCCGGCAAACGCATCGACCCAATGGCAAAATTGCGGTTAATTTCAACCGCACCCTGATTCAACACGATCATTTCGGTACTGCCCGAGCCCACTTCCGTGATTAGACAGCGTTTCTGATCAAGAGCCACTTTGCCGGAAAGCGCCGTCTCTACCGCGATCAATTCCAAACGGCTTTCCTCGGGCGCTTCTAAAACTTCCACATCCAAGCCTGCACGCACGAAAGCCTGGTCAATAAAACTATCGCGATTGACGGCATCACGCACCGCGCTAGTAGCAACCGCTTGGTATTTTTTGACACCATAATCATTCATCAATGAACGATAATTTTTTAAAATCTCTATTGCTTGACGCATGGTTTTGGTGCTGATGTGTCCGGTCGCAAATACATCACGCCCAAAGGCGGTGGGTTTTTGTAAATTTTCTAAATGGCGGATCGTTCCTTTAGAATCAATTTCCGCGATGAGCATACGAATCGCACTCGATCCGATATCTATCACCGCTACGCTTTCTTTGTTTAGAATCTCAGACATTTGTTTTCCATTTCTCCGGAAATGCTAGTTATCCTGGTTCCCCGCCTTCGCGGGGATGACTCCACCCACCTTCGGCGTGAGGGTCACTTTATTACTTAAACTTTCTTCCATAGCTTTTACTTCTTTTGATCAAAAGCGAGCTTAGCGGCGCCGAGCATCACAGCGTAATCTCCGAGCAGTGCCGCACGAACTTTCACTGGCCTTACCAAATCCGGCATCGCGTATTGGCGCATCGTTTTTTCTGCTTCGGGCACAATAATTGAACCTAACGCTTCAACCAAACCTCCGCCCAAAACAATCATTTCGGGACTCAGCAGATTCACAGCATTCGCCATCGAAATTCCAAGCACACGGGCTTTCGCTTGAATCAGGCTTTTAATTTCCTTATCTCCCGCGCGAATCGCCCGCGCAAAGGCTCCGCTTTTAAGCGCCTTCAAATCAGTACCGACATCCTTATAAAGATGCGGCGCTTTTTGTTTCATCAATAAAAGCCCCGCTTCCGAAGATAAGGCTAAGCGGCCGGTCATATTTTCAAGCGTTGGTCTGATAAACCCTGAGCCAAAAGGCAGATTCATGAAAGTATGTCCAATTTCACCCGCGGCCTGCGTAAAACCTCTGTAAAGTTTGCCGTCCAAAATCAATCCGCCGCCGACTCCGGTTCCCAAAAAAATTCCTAAAACATGTTTGGCACGCTTCGCCGCGCCGAATTGCTGTTCGCCATAAATCCCCGCATTCACATCATTTTCAACAAACGCGGGAGCGCGGAATGCTTTTTGTAAAATTGATTTCAGGGGGCATTTCTTAAGAAATGAAATATTCGGTGAAATTTGGACCACGCCGGTTTGGGGATCAATCACCCCCGGACAACCCGCTCCCACCGCCGAAATATTTTTTATGGTTAGGTCATTCTCAATTAGAAGCTCATTCACCGCGGAAGTAAGGGATTTCACAAAAACATTGAGGCCCCGGTGCGCTTCCACTTTCAGCTTTTCGGTGGCAACAACATTGAAATTGGGGCCGATTAACCCGGCAAGGATTTTGGTTCCGCCGATATCAATTCCGATTAGATATTTTTTAGAGGATTTACTTTTCTTCTTAGCCATAAACTTCCTTAATTAAAAAAAGCGGAATAATCACACCCATTGGGTAAGTATAGCCCCCCCGAGGGGTTGATTGCAATTAGCGGAGAGAAAAGAATGCGTAATTAACGCAATAGCGGAGAAGTTATTTCTTCTTTGACTTCGGGCTGTTTTGGTAACGCTTCTGGGCTTCGTCGATGACTTTCAGCGCCGCGTCATAGCCGGCCCAGCCTTCGATACCAGTTTCTTTGTATTCAAGGTCTTTGTAGGTGGTGAAAAAATGCTCGATTTCTTTCAAGAGATGCTGAGGCACATCGGAAAGATTATTGATATGGCTCCAAAACGGATCTTTGAGCGGAACGCAAAGCACTTTTTCATCCACGCCTTTTTCATCCCACATTTTAAATACGCCCACGGGTTTCGCACGGACAACGCAACCCGGAAAAGTCGGCTCCCAAACCAAGACAAGCGCATCGAGAGCATCGCCGTCAAGAGCCAATGTATCCATAATAAAGCCATAGTCGCTTGGATAATGAACGGATGAGAACAGCATACGGTCGAAACGGAGGACGCCCATTTCCTTGTCGTATTCGTATTTATTGCGGCATCCCTTTGGGATTTCAACCATGATTGTCAGCGCGTCTTTTTCATCAAACATAAAAACCTCTTTATCAGACAACAGACTATAGACCGAAGACTATAGACAAAAAATGAATTCGAAATAGTTCAAAATGACACTATATTGACGGCTTACTGAGGAAAGAGCTTGAGAACTACTTCCAAACTGGTTTTGCAATGTCCCAAACCCAATATGGAGGTTGGATAGCTGTAAAGTTACGCGGATATTGCGGCTTTGGCTTGAGCCTGAATTTCGAGCACAATTTTGGCAAGCTGCGCGAGGGCACCCTTGCGGATATTCCAAACATTTCCATCTTTCGAATCAGGTTCAAAAATACGAATCTCATCTTGCGGCAACTGATCGATACCCGAAGCTTGTCCAGCGACGATTGTTTTCGCGATACGGACCAAATGATAAGACGCTTGATCATCTTCTGGGTTAATAACAATTGAGCGAGTGTCTCGAACACCTAAAAGCCCCTTCAAAGAAGACTGATAGCCGAGAAGCGCTTCTTGAAGACCAGTAACCTGCACTGGTTTCAATCCGATGCCGTCCATCATTTTGCTCAAGCCATTTTTAATTTTAGCACTAGTCTTCAATTCAATCATAAACTGCTTCGGATACTGCTTCGCCAAAGCGATCCAACTTTCGCCCACTTTATTGCCATCCATTAAGATGAATACATATCGAGAAGCAGGATTTTTGATTAAAACAGACTCGACATGTTTAATATCGGTTTCTGATAATCGCTTCTGCGTGCTTAACTCAATCGTAACGCCGGTTTCATTACCGGACCACTCTGGAAGCTCCAGCAAATTAACCATCCATTTTTCTGAGCTTTCCGGCGACAAAAAGCTCGCAACAGATTGTAGATTTTGCATAGTTGCTTCTCCTGCAGCAAAAGCAACGCCTCCAGCCACAAGCGCCGCAATAACCGGAGCCGTCGCATCAGCTGCCTCGCCTCGCTTAAGAGCGTCTAGAATATTTTCGGGAAGCATAACCCCTCGAAGCTCGGAACGTTTGAACTGAAGCGGCCACTCAGAAATCTTTTTTAAGTTTTCATAGTTTAAAAACAAGCCTTGTCCCGGCTCGTTCAAAGAATCCCATTCTGAAGAACCCAAATAACTCAGGGCGTCTTTTAATCCGGCAAAACTGATCGTGGCGGAAACACGTTGATCATCAGGTCCTAACTGAGGCTCTTGATTCATCCATTCAATCCAAAATTTTGCCATCACAATCATTTTTGACCGTAAAGCCTCCGCTGAAGCTTGTTTCTCTGGCTCCGACGCACTTTTGCTTCGAAAAGCCCCAGAATCTTTGCGAGGTATGACATCGACAGCGCTCAAACGGTCATTTTTATTAAGAGATAAACTGACGCTAATATAGTCGGATTTTTGCTGCAAGTCGGCTGCTTGTCCAAAAGTCGAATTATACAAACTTGCATGAGACACATCATCCCGACCCAAACGTTTCGCGTTGGTTAACGCAAAGACGACTTGACCCGTAGCTATGTCGACAGATGCCGTCATCACTAAATTCTTACTGCCTTGCTGAGTGCGCAGCGGTGTTTTAGAAGCAAATTGCTGCAAAGCTTGGACCATATCAGTTAAAGATGACGGCTGATTCAAATCGACAGATGCTAATCGAACTTGCTCATAAGAATCAGCTTCAAAAAGATCAACGACGCGGGACTCGGATCGAGCAGTATCTTTATCAAGAGCGATTGGTTTCAAAAAGGCGGTTCCACTTTCAGAATCGACTTGCTGCAAATGCGAAATCATATAACTGAGAAAAAGCTTTCCGGCGGCTTCGCTTTCCGGTGACATTACTTTCTTTTCAATTTCAGCGATCAATTTGTTAACAACTTGCGCGTCGTAGGTGCCAACAACAATCTGTGATGGTTCTTGCCCTTGATTTAATTCTTTCACATAGGCCTCTAAGTATTTTTTAAATTCTTCATACCCCGCCTTAACAGCCTCTCTGCTTTCAAGCAGCTGGTTGTGATGATCAATCCAAGCTCTCTCACGAGGGCTGATTTCCGAGCGTTCAGCGGCTTGCCGCATGGAGTCAATCATGCGTGAAAATTGCGGAGCAAAGCGCGTAAATTCAAATCCAATCTGAAAACTCTGTCTGGGATATTTTTCTTTCGAGGACATGACTTTCTGAAATAAATTTGCAACATACTGTTCCGCAAGAGCGGTGTGATAGCTGAATATACTGTTGATATCCAAAAGATAAAGCATCTCAGTTCTTTCAGCGGGACTGCTCCAATGCTTGGTAAATTCCTTGGACGTATCGACGACAAAAAGCGGTCTTCCGGCAGCATGAGCCATATGCATGAAACCCGTGTTGGGCGTAACAACCGCATCTGAAATCGCCATAAAATCCCAAACCTGAGATAGCCGCGCGGAGTCAATCATAGGCAGCACAAAAATGCGCTGATTTCCGCTTGAGTAGGCGATTAGTTCCTCCGCAACATTCAGCGCGAAACTTCGCGCTCTTGGACTCGCTCCGCCTGAAAACATCAGGTGCGAATTTGGGTTGGCATGCAGAACTTTACTTAAAAGCTGAACCCAAAATGCTTTGTTAAAAGTCTGTTCCTGGGTAACCGCATCCAGATTCACATAAACAACATTGGATTTTCCGGTAACAATTTCGTTCATGGTCTGATAATTCATTATTTGTTTAAATAAGGGCGGGATAGGTTTTCCCGAAATCTTACGGTCAAAAAAAGTTGATTCATTTGCCGTGGCGATTAACCGCGCCCAATCAACCTGATGTCCGCCCACCTCCGGGTGGTTATAAACATTCAAGGGCACTTCAGACTCATCATCAACCAAATCCCAGTCCTTTAATATTGATTCTGCTTCATTCCAGAAAATCGGTCCCTCTTCTGTTTTAGAAATTTCTTTCTCTAAAATAGAGTTTCCTCTTTGATCCACAAGCTCAGATCGAGCTCCCCCATAAACGGCCAAATTCACAATATCCAGAAAATAATCTGCCTGTAAACCAGCCGGTTTACCGGGAAGCGAATGCTGTGCAATTGCCAACTGGTATTCTCCGTTCGGAGCAGACACGGGCTCGATACGGCCTTTCTCTTTGTGATGATCAAACATCTGAGCAAAGTTTACTCCCTGAATCTGAATCGTGGCATTGGGAAAGCGTTTAAGCAAAGCGGGAATCAAAAAAGCGAAACGAACCGCGTCATAGCCGAGCTTAGCGCCATTACCGATGTCATACTCCCCTGTCACAAAAATACGCTTCACGTCCTTGGCAAAACCAGGGTTTTTCGGATCATTCCAAGGAAGATCCAACGGAGCCTTAACTTGCCCTTCTTCTTGACGCGTTTCTGAGCGTGCATAAAACAAATTTAAAGCATCGTAATAACGCGCCATATGTTTGTTGATTTCGGGTGAAATTTTCCCATCAACGCGTTGAGCTGCAACACTAATATCCTCGAGAGATTGCGTCCCAATTGGCTCAAAATTAATTCCTGCAACATCCACACCAGGTGTTTGCAATACAAAATTATCAAACGCTTGCACTGACTCAAGCGGAATTCCCAAAAGCAATCCCGTCAAAGCATCTTGGCGGCGATCCAAAAGATTAACATCCACGCCATCAGGATAACCAAAAAAATCTCGCAGGGTAAATATGTGAAACTCAGGGGACGGTTCATCCCCAATCGGCTCTTCACTGATGGCGACAATCTCTTGCGCTGAAATAAGCTTCTCTGCTTCAAGCCAACGAAGTGCGCCTTTAAGCTCCTTCACGACAGCCTGTCCCCGATAAGCCATATCCATATTTTCATAAAAATCAATTTTTTCACTTGCCAGCATCTTCGCCGCCTGAGCATTAAGCCTTGCCCATTCAATTAAATTTTTGATACTGGGCTCGGGGCCCTCTTTTTTTATTGTCGCTAAATAAGCTGGTTTCAACCCTAAAAAGAAGAGCACAAAACTCGGGTAATTAAGTAATTTAAGTAAAGCATCATTGCCTGCAGCTTGTGCAATTAACTCTTGGAGCGTCTGGGTCTTTTGTTGAATCTGAGACCATTGCTCTACAGTAAATATATTTTCGCGAGGAGCCTTGTCCCTTTTCCAAATCGCTTCGGGCATTTGCCGTGACTCCGAACGATTTGGCCTAAATTCAATTAATTTATTGGCATACCCCTCAGCTATCAGGTCAATCATAAGCTCAGCTTGTGCCGCTGAAATTCGAATGTGCCGATATGACTCTGCCGCACGATCCAGAAAAGTTTGACGACTGTGCAAACCGGTTAAAATGTCGTCAATTACCCGTTCCCCGAATTGACTGAGATAAGCCCTATCCTCAGTTCGTGTCCAATTTGCACTAATATGGTTCCAAAGCTGGTTCGTATCATTTTGGGCTTCCCGATAGCGCTCAACGATGTATCGGCGAACTTGCGCGGAAAGAGCTCTTGCGTCTTCCGACCCAACCTTCCTAACCATTCGTTTCCAAACAAACTCCGCTGTTTTTCTGTTTTTAAATTCTCCGCTACGCTGATCGCCTTCACGCGCTTCTGAGCGACCTTGGGCACGCTGTTGCTCGTCAGAAAATGCTTTGACCATCTCAACAAAACTCTGATACCAATCACCGGATTTTGCCCCTCGCTCAAACCAACCCTTAAAATCATCCTCGCTCCACTCGCGCATCTGACTAATTTGATCTCTTAAAGCCGAGTAGCTTTGAAGCACAGAACTTTGTTGAGGGGCTTCAAGACCAACAACATAATCTTCAAAAAATTTGGAAAGCTCGAAAAGCTGCCACATCCGGAGCAAATCCGCCCGCTTGTCAGATTGAATATGCCGATCCAAATATTTTGAAAAGCCCTCCATTGCACTATCGCTGACACCACCATCAATTGCATCATATCGACTAGACACTTTTTCTACGGTATTCGAAACTTCGTAATCAATTAAGATGGTTTTACCCGTAGGCAAAATGACCGTATTGGAGTCTTTTAAATCATGCAAAGCCACGCCGGCACCAAAGGCAGAATTAACAAGCGCAACAATATCCCGAAAGCGAAGCGTCCGCACTGCCATGGCTTCTTTTTGAATATCACTCAACAATTGTCCTTGCTGCGCTTCCATAAGAATCGCATATCTTGAACCGCCAGCTTCTGCGTCATTTAACTTAAGTTTTGCGAGAGGTCTCTGAAAGCCCTCAATGCCTGCATCCTGTAAACGACTCGCTGTATCAAACTCATTGCGCAAAGCTTCGTCAATAATTTCATCCTTCGAAACCTTCAAAACAGCGACGTAACCATCTTTTTCATAAATAAAAACCGACTTCACACCTTGAGTCCTGGGCACATTTTTAAACGCAACTTGTCGCCCATCGTTAAATCGAACAACTCCATCCGGGCTAATCCAAACAATTTCGCCGTTCAGCTCGGGAATAGCGCTGCGAACTTCCGAGCGAGAAACTCCTTCTTGATTCAAACTAACCGCGTAGGCCGTAAAATTATCTGACGGCGAACTTTGAGCAAACAACTTCAACATCCCTCTCAAAGCATCTTCTTGAGTTTGAGCATTTTTGACAGCACCCGCAATTTGATCCGCACTCTCATGATCACTTTCGCCCGCAAGAATACCGTCGCTTCCCACAATCAACTGATAGTCTCCATCCGCGCTCAAGGCATACGTTTCAACCTTGGGTTCACGACCCATTCCTTCCATTTGATAATCACCAAAATCAGATAAAACACGGATCGTCCCCTCACTGTTACCACGAAAATTATAAAGACCGGTGCTGCGTCCGGTCTTCAGATCAACCTGCAACCCTAACCCTGAAATCCGATCAATCGCATCGATATCCATACGGGCATCTGCCATTTTTACCGCATCTGGATTGTCGGTATGATCCAAAAAACTTTGGGCTTCAATCAATTTCTCGGGATTGTTCTTGTTGATCAAATAAATCGGCGAATCTCCCAATGTAAAAAAGTAAACGTTTCCGTTCAAAACAATTGAAATCGCGGCAGTGCTTCCGCCATCCAGCCCCACTTTTTTTAAAGATTCATGCGCCGAATTAAAAAGGACGGTCATTTCCTGCTTTAGCGCTTCCGCCGACTGCAGCTCAGTCAAAAGCTTCGTTAAATTGACCGTAAAAAAAGTATTCAGCAGCTCCGCAACTTCGCCGCCCTGAACGCCATGACCGTCAAACACCATCACCGTGAGAGCTTTTCCGATCGGAGTTTCAATTTGAAAATAATTATGCTGGTCTTGGTTTTCTGATCTCGCCCCCTGATGGGTTAAAAGACCGACTTGCGGGGATTTTTGGATAAAAACAGGCGCAACCGTTTTAATCTTGATCAAAGTTTCTTTTTTAGGACCGGGCTGCTCAAGCGTAACTTCAACAACGGAGGGGTTATAGTCTTTAATCTCCGTATCATTTTCAGCCTCCAGCACCGTGACAGAAACTTGCATGGATGGTTTGTCTGTTTGAACCTGCCGCTGTATTTCCGAAAGAATAGCCATGACAAGATCTTGATATTCACGGCTGAATGTCGGAAGTTCGTCTGAATCGACAAGTCGTTTACCATCGCGCAGTAAATAAATCCGGAGACTTTTGCCAGGGTCGCCCTGTACCTCAAGGTCATAACTCTCTGTGCCGCTAGTTTCGCCCCATTCATGAGCAGCTTTCTGAAGACGGGCAAACGCGTCCGCTAAGTTAAGCGTTTCACCGTTTAGCTCAAAAGTCTCCCGCTCAGAAATCGGCTTACCAATCAAGTTTTCAACCGCGGATTTAAATTCACTCAAAGCTTCTGCCCGCATTTCGGAGAGAGACACACTCACATCAAACTCATTCATAGCAATAATCAGGTTTTCACGAATACGCTCGTCGGTACTATAAATTTGCTCATTCACATTCCTGCTTAAAAGCTCAATCGTACGATATACAATTTTATTTCTAAGAGACTCCCGCTGAGCGTCGACAATAGCCCTTAAATCATCAGGAAACATATCTACTACATTATTCACCGCGGTGTAAGACCGATCCGTTGCGCGCCGAGCCAAATTAATATTTCCCTGGTAAGCCCAAATGTTGGCGCGGTACTCTTGATAAGCTAAACGATGCGTGGGCGTGCGCCGTTCTCCCTCAATTGCATAACCCAACACATCTTCCTCGCCTTCAAGGCTCCTTATACCATCCATCACATGCGACATCTCATGCAACATAATGCGAACCGCGCTGCGCATATCGGAAAAATCTTTATTACCAATCCATCCGCGCCGGTAAATGCCGTCACCAAACCAGGCATAAGGATAGCCGCGATCATTATCCGCGGTCCAAAAACCAACTCCGCCGTCATTCCCCTGATAAAAACCAGGTCGATATTCAACAGGAATCTGACGCTCAACAAAAAACTCAAGAATATCGAGCTCATAAGGTGTTAATTCATTCTGTTTGAAATTATTCAGAAAACCTCTCAGGCTAGATTCAGGATTTGAATTAATCACTGCGGGCGCTGACTTGGGATCATCCACAATTTTTATGATTTTTGAAAACTCATCGACAAGCTTCGGATCTTTACGTGAGACAAGGTTTTTTGTTAAAACGGAACGCATTTCGGAGCGGGCTGCGGCAACACTTAACGAGGTTGTAAGGCCATAATTATCAAAATTAAGTTTCCCGAGCCAGTTATCCTCGCGAACTTGCGCCACCCACTCTTTTGTAACACCCAAAGCCGCGGCCAGCTCATCGGAAGTTTTATCGGGGAAGCGTGTTATCACATATTTCTTACTGTCCTCTGTAAGTGCAGAGGGCGGAATATAGCTATCTTCAACAACGGCGGACGCATTCATAATCGAAGCGAAAGGATCAGTCAAAAAGCTACGCGCTTTGACCGCGTCAAACGCAAGAATGACATCGCGACCTTCTTTCCCAACATAGTTTTTTGCAGTTCGAACATCTCTTGCAACTGTAGGCCGATTGACTCCATTAACCAAGCTGGGGCGCAATCCTGGATTCTCTCCAAAAATGATCTCTTCTAAAATTGGGCGGCCTGTTTCAGAATCTAGCTTAGCTTCATCAAAGCCGTGATACCAAGGCATGTCATTCCACTTGGCCAACTGCTGCGGGTTAATTGTTAATTGAGGCGAGCCGAAACGATTAACCTCCAAAATTCTTTGAGAGATTAACTCTGATGCATCCTGCTTTGTTAAAAGCGCCTCCAGCACCGGAACAACCCGCTCTGATTTTGTTCCGGCAGAAAACCGCTGCAAATCACCATGATTCGCTTTACGATGACTGAACAGCCGAATGAAGTTTATCCACGCATTGCGCAATGCAACTATCATTCTCTGCAACACGGGTTGCTTAACGGCTTCCAGGCGAATCACCGGCACTGTCGTATCTTCTGCAAACTCAAATCTTTGAGCTAATTCATCCAGCTCATTCGCCGATGCCTCATAAACTTTTGAAATTTTTTCTTTAACAGAGGATTCGTCAATAAACGCGGCATTAATCATTTGATTCAAATCATCTTCCGTTAGCCTTTCAGCTACAAAAGCAATTTGCCGATTGATTTGATCCTGGCTCAAGTTTCTAAAAAAACTCTTACTGTGGTGCTGACTCTCAATCGAAAGCATATCCAAAAAGTTCTCCGCACTAAATGAAAAGGCGCCTTGATCTTCCCCTTCCCCTTTAATTTCACCATTTGAGCGGAACATCGCCGAGCTTCCGAAATCAAGGGCGTAAATCTGTCCTTGGTATTTTCGATAGTTATCCGGTTTACTGCGATCACGATCTTGGGTAAAAGCAGAAGCCACAAACTCCCGCGCTGCCAATGCGGAGTCTTCATAACCATTCCAAACTGCATCGCCGGGCATCATCTTTGAAACTAGAAAGACATCGCCGTTTATTTCACTTACAAACATTTCCTGTGCAACGGGAATATCAAGCTGTCGATAAATCAACCAGCTCAAAAGCTCGGCGCGAGCCTGATCGGGATTGTTGTATTGCTTGGCATACCACTTACCTCTTGAGCCTTCATAAATAACAGCTTCATTTGCACCGGATGTATTGGCTCGTTGAGGAATAAGCTCTCCTTTTATAAGAGCAGCTTCAAATTCATTTTTTGCCCGTTTTGAATATGCAATTGCTGTAATTTCCCCGTTAACCGCCCGCATTTCGGAGCGGCGGGGACCCGCCGCCTCTCGCTCAGGAGCACTTCGTGCAACCTGACGCCCCTGCGATGCGATTTTCCGAAGACCAAAATAATTGAATAGAAACAATGAAATTGAAATCGCATTAAGATAAATAACAGAATCTATACTTTCAAAAAGACTCACTGACTCCACTAAGGAGCGGTCAAAAATATAGTTGTAAAAATAATCCCCGATAAAAGCCAACAGCCCGGCAAAGAACAATCCTTGAATCAATCCGCTGATCCAAATCATTGCACGAGCTAAACGTGGTGTTAATTTATTCCAAGCCACGGCTGCAAAAATGGCATAAACACCCAAAAGACCAAGCCCTGGCAAATACCATTTCAGTGGATTAGACTCAAAAGCAACTAGATCACTTTGAGAGTAAATCGGATTGGTTTCATCAATAAAGTAAGGTGGCAAATTATTTTCATCAATTGCGATCTGTTGCGGAGTTACTAGAGGCTTTTGCACTACAGCTGCCGGTGTCGCAGACTTTTCTTTCAGAGGGGCTTCTGTCCATAATCTATTTTCTTTCAGATGAACCATCGCTTTTTCTACTTTTTTCTTATTTGCATCAGCAAGCTGCGCAGCACCGCGATATTTGACACCATAAAAAAGAGCAGGGTCGGCTTTCATTTCATTCACCCTCGCTAAGAATGACTCTTTATTGGGAGCTTGAAGTTTTCTCAAAACATTCAAAACACCAAAATAAAGGCCTGTGTCATCCACATTTTCAATCATCATACGTCCCAAAATAAGCCCTAACTTGTCACGACTTGCTTTCAGTGCAGCATCATGCGCAGCCTTTTCCTCCGGAGTTGCTTTTTCAGGCAATCCACGCGGAAAATCAAGCTGTTCAAGCAGCTGTTTAATTTCATTGCCTCCCTCCTGATTTGCCGCGAGCAAGCCCATCTTTCGCGCAAGATAATCATGCAACAGTCCACGCGCCTCTCCGCTAAAACCTTGTCCCTTGCCATACTGCAAAAAACTTAACAGCAAATCTTGCCCCGTAAAACTACTATGAGGCCCAATCTCAATCTGAAAAGGACCGACCGCGACGTAAATCGGTTGATGCTCGGGAATCAAATTCTCTTTGGTGGGCTTCGTCCACTTTCTTTGGATCAAATACTCCAAGTTACCTGACTCTATCGACAAAATGATTAACAGCATGTTTTTAATATCATGAATAGCCTGATCTCTTTGTGCGCGATCTACATCCGTGTCCCCAAAGCTGGGAACAACCGCATTAAGAATCTCTGTCAGTTTCACTGAAACATCGGAAAAATTAAGCGGATTTTTCCTTTCGCGTTCAACAGCTGCTTTTTTTAAATCTTCTGAGGTGTATCCTTCGAAATACTTTATTAACCTCTGGGTTAATTCCACTTGCCGACTGCGACGATCCAAATCAGTTACAGATTGAGCTCCCGCTGAAACCGGATTTAAAATCGCTACTCCGGCAAGAGCTTTAATCCCTTTAGACAAAAAATCACGGCGAGATATATCGCGAGATTCTGATCTTTGACCCATCGGCGCGGAATCAGCCCGAGGAAAAGTTCTTGTTACCGTTCTGATTTGTGGCTCAAGGTCAGGCATTGCGGGACCGGAAAAAACCAGTTCAATTAAGAAATGAATTCCGTTACGGATATTAGCTAAAGCAATGTCAACAAAACCAGACTCAACCCGCAAATCCTCGCTAAAAACGAGCAAGTTTAATTGACGCAAGATACGATCAAAGTCCGATTTCATCTCTTTGCCAATCCACGCGCGAACGGATTTAGACTCAGCCGCTCCGTCAGTCTGTAAGAATTGCTTGTACTTCAAAGCTTTGCTCAAGGAGAGAAACACAACGCCGGCCAAAGTGATCGGAAAAAGCAAAGAAGAAAAGGCGGGCATGAGCGCGAAAAACACCGCGCCTGCCGCAATACCGCTCACAACCCCGACAGAACCAACGGCGGCCACTTTTGCCGTCTGCACAAATTTTTCGAGACGCGATTCAGAGCGTGCTTTTACTTCAAGACGTGGAAAGTCAGGATTGAATGAGGATGCAACATTAAATACATAGGTTTGCCCTACCAAATTTTGAAAACCTACATTCTCGTAAAAGCCCTTTGCATCACTATCAACAGCCCAAGCTTGAAACTGCTTCACGCCGATCTTCTGAGACAATCTCATTGCCAAAGAAATTAAAGCTGAACCAATCCCTGAGTATTTTTCACGCCATTCTTCCGACACTTTAATCGCATCTGAAAGACCCTTATCTACAGACAGAACAGCAAGATGATCATAGTAGCTACGAAGCATTAGCGACTCATAACGTTTGGTGGGCTTATCCTTAGAAGGGGTGGAAAAATAAACCGACCCAACTATTGCTCCCGCATTATCATGAACCTCAATAAGATGGGCTATTTCCCCTTGTTTTGAATATCCAAAATTAAAAACGTCCCCATCCGAGGCGGTTATTTCAAAGGTACCCGTCCCTTTCTCAATCCAATCCTGAAAATCGGGCAAGTTACGTGATTCGGAGCGGACGGCTTTCTTGCGGGCAACAACAATCGTTTGAATAACTGCTCGTTTAAAATACTTTTGAATCTCTGAGCCCGGAAATTCATCACGCATGATTTCACGCGGCGCGCCAACCATCTCAAACCCCGCGGCAACCAGCTCTTGCTGAATTCTTTCGACAGGAATTTTTCGATATCCCGTATTCGAAACTTGGTAAGCTTCTTCAGGTTCAACAGGATAAGTTGATATGACAATCAAACCATCTTGAGACAGCATCCGCTTCGCTTGGTCAAGGATAGTTGGAACGCGCAAATAACCAATAGCCTCGCCGATAAATACCATATCAACCGACTCGGCCGGAACTGCTGGCATGATCTGGTGCGCATCCCCCTCGGCGACATTAATACCTTTATTTCGCGCGTTCGCTGCTTGTACCGCTGATGCCTCCACACCTCCGACTCGGTATGTTTTCTCCTTAAGCCGAGCCTCTACAACGCCATTCCCCAGCCCCACGGAATACAGTCGAGGCTCAACTCTGGTCTCGATAGGCAACTCTTGGGCGATGTCGTCAAACTCACGCATTAACCGAGTCAAAAACTCAGGGTAGACCGCCGCTTTTGAAAGCTCAAATTTTTGCGCTGGATCAAGACCATTATCCAAATACTGATCATGAAAACGTGCAACATCAGCCGTTACGACAGGCAAGACATCCAAATCCGGCACACCCACCCGCGATTCAGAGCGGGAAGCAATAAGAACGGGTCCATCCATTTGCCTTTTCTTTCCGCCATCTTCTTGTTTAATTTTTTTAGCCGGCTTCTCATCTTTCATTTCATCGGCAGGTTGAACTTCTTCCTGCTGGACAGGAGCGGACTGAATGTCCGGTGCTTTCTGTGGTGATTTATAATTTACCCAAAGAAGGGTGGCAAGACTCACAGTCATTGCGGTCACAGCAAATATCCCCAAAAGAATTCCATACTTATTAGGTTGGGTGATCGTGGGGTCATAGCGAATATCATGCAAGAGTCCCTCAACAGGAATCTCCGTCCGTCCCCATACCGGACGCGCTTTCGCGGTATTCCAATCTCCGGCGGTCGAAACAACATAGCGCCTTCCCGTTTCCGGATCTAACAACCTGGCGCCCTTATCGAGCGGGGTTTCAGAAGTAATTTCTTGATACCACTTAAGAGCGACTTTCGTTCGCGATTCGGAGCGGGCCATCTTGGGGAATGTTTTCATGTCGACTTTTAATTCGGCCGGCACATTGGTGATTTTAGGGGAAGGAACGCCCAGAACATTCATTGCCTCAGGGGAAAGTATCTTTTCCGGAGAAACAACGGTCATATTACTAGAATTCAGAATGCTCGGGTCCCGAATAACAATTTCATCACCACCGCCATCCAGAATGTCGCCTTCGCCTCCATCTGACATTTTATATATGAGCTTATATGCGGGCGCGTCTTCTCCAATTTGCTCAGTAATGAGCTCCTCTAAAATTTCCTTTCCGTCCCTGTCTTCAACAATACTTCTCCTCGATGCCTCTCGGCTCAAAGCATCAAAATCAATCTTAGGGATCGTTGTTTCATCATATCCGCGGATCGCAACAATCACGACAGCAGGATCAACGGGTGCCTGGTAAACATGAGGAAATGCAACCAGACTTGCGGGATCAAAGGTATAGCCTGCGTAACCTAAAGCGCTATGCGGATAAGTCGTGGTGTAGTAGCCGTCCCCTCCGCGATAACCCAGCTTCTCCTTGTGCGCAATAATTCCATTTGCAATAACAGGCTGAATAGTTTTGTGGCCATGAAAAACATACAGCACTTTCTCGTCGCCGGCCGGAAACAAATTCATTTTCCCAAGAATCGCTAGCTTCAGATTTTTTCTTGCGGCTTTTTCCGCGTCATCAAGCGCAATCAACGAAATCCCTGAAGTTAAAAGCGATTTTAATTTTTTGAGGAATTGATAATAAGAAACGATCGCTTGATCATAATTTCCGGCAGAAACCGCCTCATTCCCTTTTTGAAACAACTCCGGATTGATTGCCTTAGCGTCAAATTCTGCCTCCGTTGCAAGGTTTGGAATCCGTGCTTCGGAGCGAGCAACAACCTCAAAATTGCGTCCGTTATAATCAACTTTAAAATTCTCTTTTCCAAACAAACCACTGTTCAAATGATTCGCGATAGCTTTTCCGTCAAAACTTTTTCCATTGGTTGCTTCATAAATCGCGGCAGATATTCTTTCTACCGAAAAACGTGCACTATCCGGAGTCAGCCCCGTTTGATTCAAGAGCGACCAAATTTCTACGGTTTGATCATCAACCTTCGGACGCTGTCCACTAAAATTCGATTTCCCAAGCATCACTTCACGATAAAGATTTGATTTTTCGATTTGCGTAAGCCGCGGGGTAATCGTTCCATAGCTGATTTCTTTTTCGCGGAAGATCTCACGGAGACCTTCGGTGTGAAATCCACCTGTCATTAAAATTGCGCGATCGGTTGTCTCAAGCGCTTTCGCCATCTTCTTGTAAAAAACATCATCGCGCTTGATCGCGAGATCGTAGAAAGAGAAAGCATTCTCAAAAGCCGTTTGAATCTGCTTTTGATACTCGGTCAATGTTTTAGCGCGCTGATCTGGGCTCTTTGTTCCTTCCGCTACATTCTTCACTCTTTCGAAAATCCGTGAGGGCTCAATCTCAGCTTTCCGCGCGAGAACCGTCCCCCATTCCCCGCGCGAAAGCTCGAGATTGAGAAGCTTCCGAATCAACTCTGCGTCTTTGAATAATTCAATCAGTTTCCGACTTGGTTCTTGTTCTGTGGTTCTTGGCTCCAAAAGTTTCTCGAACAGTTTGCGGATTTCCTCAAACAACGCGGTCGGTTCAATCTCATAGCGCAAAATTAAATAACCTGTATAGAGCGCAAAATTCGGATAATCTGAAAACTTCAATCCCTTCGGCCCCGCTTCTTCTACCAGTTTCTCCACAAAAAAACGCGGGAGGCTTTCCATTTTTCCCGAGCTAGCACGGATCCGGTTCATATTGATATCCTTCTCATTGAACCGCTCCAATCCCGTTATCAGCTCCGATGAAACGCCATTCGCCTTGAGCCAGCTCAGCATTTGTTTTTTTTCAGTCTCTGCGGCTTCTCTCTTTGTTCTTTGTTCCTTGTCCTTTGCTTCCAGCTTTTTTTCCATCTCCTGCAAAACCAAAATGCGCGTCATCTGCGGCCACTCAATTTGAGAGTAAAGCGCTTTTAAATCGAGATTGATCGTTTGCTTAGCTAGCTTTGAGAGACTTTCAACAAAAGGAATAAATTCACGATGGCCTTTTTCAAACTTCTTCCACTCCGCGATAATCTTGCGGGTCTCAGGCGGCAGGGTTTTGCTCGCCAACTTATCCAATTCACTTTCGAGGCCTCCGACAAATTTTGCCGTCTCGGCTTCGCGGCTGTATACCGCTTTGAGAGCTTCGTAGTTTTTCTTATAAAGTTCCGCGTTTTCAATACCTACTCCCTTCGCACCGCTTTTCTCGTCGTTCAATAAAAACCAATCCGCACCCGTAATCTGACCACGCTTAGCCAGCTCATCCCAAAGCCTTCTGTTTGTCTCAGCATCGGGAAATAATTTTAAATACTCCGGATTCAACTCTTCAGAAGCACCTTCAACAAAAATTGTTTTGAATCCATAGTTCTGATTGAGATAGCTCATCAAATCGCGGATCTTGGTTTGGGCTTCGTAATTCGTATGTGCGTTTTGAATTTGCAAAATCATTTTCGGATTCGGACGGGCGGGTGCTTCCCAAAACTCTTCTACACTTGCAAGCTCTGCCGGAATATCGATTTGAATCAATTGCGGCGTTTCAGGCTTGGCGGAAAATTCAATTCCCATTCCGGCAACATCCGCAAAGCAGGTATTCACCGTGAACAGACTCAACACCAGAATTGAGACAGACTTTTTAAACCAAGCTTGCATCTTCACTTTTTGTGTTAGCGCGCACTATATATGCGCCCAATTGAATTTCTCTTTCTTAAAAAAATATAACCAATGGAATTATTAAAACAAATTAAAAATTCTAAAATGCTATGTTTTGCTATTTATTGATAGTGAAATAATTGGAAATCCTCTACTTTCCCTACCTTTTTCACCTTACTTAGGATTGACTCGGAATTTACCGGTAGAGACAAGACATGAGCCGATAAATAAGGCGAGAATGCCGCACTTAAAAAAGGAGGGATCTTATGAGGTCAAATTGGCTGATTGGGTTAGCCGCGTGGTTTGTCGATATGGAAATGAGAAGGACAGAAAACAGCTTGGGATTGATGGATCAAATTTTTGAACTGGCTGAAATTTAACAAGAGGAGATCTTTATGATCGACTTCAAGTGGCTGAATGATTTGATTTTGCTGAGCGGCGCGACGCAGCTTCATCTGCCGGCTAAAACGCTATGCTGTATGGAGCCTGAAACGGAAGCGGAAGAAGAGAGCGAAGAAGAAACCGTTATTTAAAATCAGCGTTTTTTAAAATTCCGAACCGGCTTCTTTTTCGGCGGTGGTGTCCATTTGCGGCGCAAAGTATTTTTGGGTTCTTGCGTATAAGGAATGAAAGTCCGCAGCTTGGTTACACAAGCCTGAAGCTCCTCTGATAAAGGAGCCTCTATCTTAAGCGGCGCACCGGTCACCGGATGTTCAAATGCCAAGCTTGAGGCATGCAAAAAAAGTCTTCGTAGCCCCATCAATTTCTGCAAAGTTCGATTCCACTTAAAATCTCCGTACAAACGATCGCCTGCGACAGGATGTCCGTGACTCGCGCATTGAATGCGAATTTGATGAAATTTGCCGGTGACAAGCTTCACCGCTAACAAAGTCATACGGGAACTTTCATAATATTCCTGAACGCTATAACTCATGATCGCGTTCGAGGGCTGATTTTTTTTAATGCCCGCGCGGCGCATGCGATTCATACGGCGCGTCTCAACATGATCAAGCCACTTTCCGACCGGAGGCGAAACGCGTCCGCCGCCGACGAGTACTTGATAAATTTTCTGTAAAGCGTGTTTTTCAAAAATAAGCCGCAGTTTGGTTGCCACTGCCGCGGATTTCGCCGCGAGCAAAACACCAGAAGCTTCCTGATCAAGACGATGCAATAGCCAAATGGTTCCCTTGGGTGTTTCAAAAGTACGCTGTTCGAAATCGTAATGGCCAAGAAAAGACGCGCGGCCTTCTTGCCCTTCAAGGCGTTTCTTTTCGTTAACAGGATTGGGATGAGAAAGAATACCGGACGGCTTATTGATCAGCAGCAGATGCGCGTCTTCGAAGATAATCGGAAACTCGGTATAGACAGGTGTGTTCATGGCAGCATTCTACCCTAAAGTGCTGTAACCTCTTAAAAAGGTTTGGATGCAAGGCGCAAACGAACGACCGCGGAGGCGTAGTGAAACCTACGCCGCACAAGGAAGTGCTGTTTGCAACGCCGCAGACGAGCCTTTTTTAGAGGTTACTTTTTCTCGTTGCGCTTGCGTTCGTTTTCGTCGAGATAACGCTTACGAAGACGAATGTTTTTCGGCGTGATTTCAACCAACTCGTCATCGGCAATAAATTCAAGCGCGAAATCCAGTGTCATTTCACGGGGCGGAATGAGCTGAATCGCTTCATCAGCACCGGAAGAACGCATATTGGTTAATTTCTTTTCGCGGTTGGCATTCACAATCAAGTCGTTACCCTTGTTGTTCACGCCCACAATCATACCGGTATACATGTCTTCACCAACATGCACAAAGATTTCACCGCGCTCCTGCAAGCCCCAAAGACCGTAAGCAACGGCCTTCGCGTTATTCTGTGAAATCAAAACCGCAACCTGACGGCTTTCAATTTCACCGCGGAAAGGTTCATAATCGTGAAAGATCTGGTTCAACACCGCGGTACCGCGAGTCAACTGAAGCAATTCACTGCGAAGACCAATCAACGCGCGCGAAGGAATCAAATACTCTAAGCGCACGGTTCCCACAGCACTGTTAATCATGGATTTCAAATCAGCTTTGCGGCCGCCGAGACGCTCGATAACCGTACCCTGAAATTCAGGATCTACTTCGATAACAAGCTCTTCGATCGGTTCCATTTTCACGCCGTCGACATCTTTAAAAATAACCTGCGGACGCGAAACTTCAAGCTCATAACCTTCACGACGCATCATTTCGATCAAAATTGCCAAATGCAATTCACCGCGGCCGGAAACTTTGAAACGGTCTTCATTGGGAACCGGCTCAACCTTGATACCGACATTCACTTTCGCTTCATGTTCGAGACGTTCACGAATGTGGCGCGAAGTTAAAAACTTACCGCCGTCTTTACCCGCCAAAGGGCTGGTGTTGTGCGAGAAAAACATCGAGATCGTCGGCTCGTCGATATGAATCGCCGGTAATGCTTCAGGTTTATCGGGTGATGTTAAAGTATCGGCAACGCGCACATCGCCCGCTCCGGCGATATGAACAATATCTCCCGCCAAAGCTTCCTGAACTTCCACTTTCGGAAGACCTTTGTGCTTTAAAATTTTTGTAACTTTGCCGCGCTCAACGGTTCCGTCCGCACGTTTCACAAGCATAATCGGATCGCCGACTTTAATTTTACCCGTGGCAACGCGACCGATCGCAACGTGTCCCACATAAGGGTCATAAGCAAGCATGGTCACAAGCATTTGAAATGGAGCATCGACATCGGCAACCGGCGGAAGAACGCGGTGCATAATCGTTTCAAGCAATGGCGTGATATCTTTCGATTCGTCTTCCAAATTCATTTTCGCCCAGCCTTCTTTGCCTGAAGCGTAAACAATCGGAAAATCAAGCTGTTCGGGAGTCGCGTTCAATTCGCAAAAAAGATCGAACGCCATATTTTCAACTTCTTTAGGACGCGCGTTCGGGCGATCCACTTTATTGACAACCAAAATCGGCTTCAAATGAAGCTCGAGTGATTTGCGTAATACGAATTTAGTTTGCGGCATCGGACCATCAAGCGCGTCAACCAGCAAAAGCACGCCGTCCACCATACGCAAAATACGTTCAACTTCGGAGCCAAAGTCGGCGTGACCGGGAGTATCCACGATGTTAAAAGTAATTCCTTTATAAACAAGGGATGCATTTTTAGAAAAAATGGTAATTCCGCGTTCGCGTTCAAGCGGATTAAAATCCATCACGGTGTCTTCACCTTCTTTGAAAGCATAGGCATTGCCGGCTTTAAGCAAAGCATCAACCAAGGTCGTTTTGCCATGGTCAACGTGGGCTACGATTGCGAAATTGCGTACGTCTTGTCTTCTTTTTTGAATCGACATTTACAAACCTTATCCTATCTCTGTATTGCTAAATTGGTACTGGTTGAAGCCGCGAATTATACAGCAACGATAGCAAAGCTCCAAGGAACAAGTTCTATATTCGGCAGATAAGATTAAATTAATTTAAATAACTTCAAATGCTATATCACACTCATTGAAATACGTCCTATAACACGATAGTTTCTAACTAGAAGCATTCGCGTCCTCACTCGAGGGCGCGGAAACCCAAGCTGTATCAGGGTTTCAAGGGAAAGGATTTGGCCATGAAGACGAATTTGGATACAACCCATCGTCTGATTCGGCTGGTCTTGGGGGTAGTTTTGGTTCTCGTTGAATATAAAATGAAGATCCATATCGGTCTTCTTTATTTCGGCGTGATACTGGGACTGACGGGGATTTTTGGTTTTTGCCCGCTCAAAGCTCTCTTCAAGAAGAGCTAAGAATCAGGCTGAGAAAAACATTGGGGACAAGGCATTCCGCTTTGTCCCCAATTTTCTATCCGATGACGACGAGGCCGATTTCAGCAGGCAGCTTGCGGGCCAGCGCACGAAATACTTCCCCGCGAATCATAAATGAGCACTTAACTTACGGAACATCGTGAACGTAAGTTAAACGTGCGAATTTACACCGAGCAGCGTCTCGCTAAAAAGCTCGGTGTGTAGTTGTAAACTGCGAAGCAGTTTTCCGATCAGCCCGTTACAACTAACCGAATTTCGGCAGGTAGCTTGCGGGCCAGCGCACGGAATACTTCCCCGCGAATCATATTCACTAACGCGCTCTTTTTGGTAGTTCCGATCACAACCGTTTTTACACCAAGAGTTTTAGCCGCATTGGCGATCAATTGCCCGGGATTCACGCCGATTTGCCAAATCGGAACCGCGGTAATTCCATGTTTCTCAAGCTCGGCTTCAGCTTCGGAAAAAACACGGATAGATTCATGCGATGGCTCGACTTCTTCCAAAAGCATGGAGTTCGCCGGCGCGTCATCAACATAACTGAGATAAACTGAATTCTCCCCTTTGGACGCAGCCCGCATCACAGCCTCTTCAATTAAATGCATGTTCATGTATTTTAACGCAATCATCGTGGATGCAGGGTAAAGCGAAGCCAGCTCGGCGGCTTCTTCTACGGTGAGAACATTGATGCTCTTCTCCCCCGCAGGAACAGTTGCCACGGGTAAAACTTTTTTAGCGGTAATGCGCAGCAGCAAACCTGTTCCGATAATCACGCAAACAAACACAAAAGCTTTGGGTTTTTGAACACAAATCGTTAACTCAATAAAAAAGAGAACCGCGCCGGCAACATAAAGCAAAGCACGTTCCCATGTTTTCATCGTTAAGTTGTGATTTGTCGCGCATGAAAGTAAATTCATCGTAATTGCGCCGACCACACCGATCGCGTAAAGAGCGGCTAAACCCACAACGTCTTTTTCCATCAAAAGAACCACGGTCGGAACCACGACCGCAACAGCCAAGGGTAGCCATGGCATTCCGAAATGATTCACGCGGGTAAAAACTTCCGGAAGTTCGCGGTCTTTTCCGAGAGAAAACTGGATATTTACTAATCCGCCGACCGCGGTATTAACCGCGGATAAAAGCAAAAAGCCGAACACGAGCGAAATAATAACGCCATACCATGGGCCGATATAATGCACAGCAATATCACGCAGCATCGCTTCCGCGTGCTGTCCCGACTCAAGACCGGGAATCGCATTCATGGCAATGCCCAGTAAAAAAGTAAGCAGAGCCACTTCGAGCATGACCGGCAAAATCGCTTTACGTGCGGTTTTCTCAACCGGCTGAACCATAATGCCGGTCATGTTGGCAATCGCTTCAACTCCCGATAGCGCCAAAACTACGCCGACAAAAACAGCCCAATTTTCAGAGAGGCCGCCCGAAGGACGAACAAGCTCAACATGCGGTAAATGCGGAACCGTGGCAAAAAATAAAAGAGCTGCCGCAAGCGACGCCAAAATTCCAATCACGGCCGCGACATTTCCCGATTTGCTGGGCCCAAGCCAATTCAAAATTCCGATCACAAAAATAGATCCGATGGCCCAATACTCAGGGTGAGGAAAGCCAAAATAATTGAAAGCTTCAAGCGCGGAAAGCGACGCGGTCACAACATAGTCAGCAACCAAAAGCAAAGCGCCGACCATCGCTAAAATTTTAGACCGCCCTTTAACAGCCGAGTAAACGCCGCCGCCATCGGGGAAAAGTTTGCAAATGACCATGTAACAAATACCCACAACCATGGTCAGGATCGACATCAATCCGAGAAAGAACCAAGAAGCATGCCCGGAAAGGGCGAAAGCAATACCTAATACGTAGGCTTTACTTGTACCCCAATCACCGTAGAGAAGAGCGCCGGCTTGATACCATTTAAGGTCACGCGGGCGGTTAACCCGCTTCAGCATCAATGCCATGGCGAAAAAGGATTACGAAGCCCGGATTGGAAAGAATGGTCTTTCAAAGCGCGCGATTAACCGTTAGCCGGTTTATCTCCGTCGTGACTTTGCGATGACTCGCTGTTACCGCCTGAATGAGCGGAACAAGCGAAAGCGGAAAGATTTCCCAACAAAACCAAAGAAAAAATAACAGCCACAATTTTGAACGAGTTCATATCCCCTCCTGAAAAGGTTTAGCGTTATCAATTCAATATCACAAATTCGCGTTGCGTGCGCGACCCAGTCAAATGCAAGGATCAAGCGACAAAGGCGTGTTCGCAGTAACACGTCAAGGAGCGCGAACGCAGCAGATGGCTGGGTCCCGCCGCAACCCAAAGGGACGCGACCCTTTTGCCACGATCCTTCGTCTTTCGTCACTCACGCATCTTTTTTGATGCGCATCGCTCCTCATTCCTTGGCTCGCGTCAAAATTTCTCGCGTCGCGAGCATGTGATATTGGATTGGTAACGCTGATCAATATAGCAGAAAGAAAAAGCAAATCAATATGCGGTTAAAAACAGTGTTTTAATTAATAAAAATTTAATTTCGGACTTTTCTCCTCTTCAACCGAGAGCGCACACCGCTCACTTTTCGAAGGCTTTTACGGATGGCGCGAATTTTTTTTTGCGGGGGCAAAGTCTGCTGACTAACAAAATCCGACCCTGTTGACCTCTCCTGATGACGTGAATCGGTATCCGAGTAAAAGATAGATCTCAAGGAATCTTCATGGCAAGAATAAAACCCGGTTCTTAAAGATTGCGCATCCGAAAACTTTTCGCGTTTCAAAAAAAATCCTTACTATCCCCAAAAAATAAGGCGACTCCATCCGCCCACCATCCCCCGGGGGAAGGGGGTTGAGGGACAGCAGAACGGATGAAGCGCTAAAATCATTATGCGGAAGTTTGAGTTGCCTTCACCGCGTCATAAAGTTGACTAATCCAAGCTGATATTTGAACCCAACGCATACCGGGCAAATTAAGTTTTTTAGACTGCCCCAGCACCAAAACATGCCCCGCTGCCATCGGCGCGGATAGAAGCAACATTTCATCATCCGCTTCGGATGGATTCTTGGGTGCTTCAACCTGAATCACACTCGCCGGATCGAACTCTATCCCTAAATAATCACGCATCCAACTTTCGGAAGATGCCTCTGAAAATTCAAAACTAAAAATACCGCGCCGTATTTCTGCGGCTAACTCGCGCGAATAAACTGCGCGATCCACGGAACTCTCATGCGGCGCGCGCATCACAACCCGAGCACCCTTGGGCAACTTCGCCATAAACTGCCGAACCCATACCGGATCAAAGGG